>JACDEI010000085.1 GCA_013816485.1 Planctomycetota bacterium | reverse complement strand
GCATGAGATTTTCCCATGCAGGCCGCCCGCCCGAATAGCTGCCTTTGTCAAGTGGAAATCAATGGGAAGTAATACGCAACCGACTGCGTGGACAGAACTTGGCGGCTAAGTTTACAGGCATTGCCTGCTGGGGCAGGGCCATCTTACGCGTTTGGTGCTGACCGGCATGCTCGCGGGTGGCCATGTGCTGCTCGAAGGTCTGCCCGGCTTGGGCAAGACCGAGCTGGTGAAAGCGTTGGCCGCGCTCAGCGGGCTTGATCACAAACGCATCCAGTTCACGCCCGACCTGCTCCCAGGCGACATCACTGGCACGCTGATGCTGCAGGAATCGGCGGGCGGCGGACGGACGATGGTCTTCCGCCAAGGACCGATCTTCGCGCAGGTGGTACTGGCGGACGAAATCAACCGCGCCAGTCCCAAGACCCAGTCGGCGTTGTTGCAGGCCATGCAGGAACACGCGGTCACGGTGTTCGATACCACGCACAAGCTGCCGCAGCCGTTCTTCGTGCTGGCGACGCAGAATCCGGTGGAGCTGGACGGCACCTACCCCCTGCCCGAAGCGCAGCTCGATCGTTTCGCCATCAAGGCCACCGTCACCGGCGTCGGCACCGACGCGCTGACCACGTTGCTGATGGAACGCCCGGATGGTCGTCTGACACCGCCCGAATCGGTGACCACACCGCAGCAGATCGTCGAACTGCTCGCCGGCGTCAAACGCATCGCCTTGCCGCAGGCGGTCGCGGCCTACATCGCGCGCTTGGTCAACGCCACTCGCCCCGAACTGCCGGATTCACCGGCCTCGGTAAAAACCGCGGTCAAATGGGGTGCCAGCCCGCGCGCGGCGATCGCGTTGGGCACCACCGCGCGCGCCGCGGCGCTGCTCGCCGGGCGACCGGCGGTCGGCTTCGACGACGTCAAGGCGCTGGCAGTGTCGGTCATCGCGCATCGTCTGGTGCTGGGCTACGAGGCCGGCCTGAGCGGCACCACCGCAGCCACCGTGGTCGCGCGTCTGCTCGACGAGGTCCGTGAGCTGCCGGCATGATTCGTCCGTTCACCGCGCTCCTCGTCGTTGCCCTGCTCACCATCCATGCCGTCCGTGTCGAAGGCATGTTTGCCGGTGCCCTGTTCGCTGGTGAGCATGGCATCCAGATGCAGGCCGTCAGTCCGTGGAACGATCCCACCGGCTACACACCGGTGGTGGTGACGGTCGATGCCACGCGCGAGATCGACCTCGACCTGCGTATCGCTGGCGACAGCGGTAGTGCGCACGCCACCGTGCGGGTGAGCGCAGGCCGCGCGGCACGACAGACCATCCTGCTGCCGCCAAGCAACAGCGACTCGACACGGTACCAGAACCTGGAATGGAGCGGCCCTGGCGGCATCAGCGGCAGCACCCAGATCTCCGGCTTCAACCACCAGCAGATCCGTTGCGCATTGATCGATCCCAAACAGCAGGTCATCGAAGTCGATTTGGAAAGCGCTCTGGGCAAGCTCGTCTCCTCCGGCGGTTCCTCACGACGGGATCTTGTCCTACGCATCCAACCCCAGGATCTGCCGGACCGTTGGCAGGGTTATCCCGACTGGCTGGTGCTGGTGCTCACGCCGCCTGGGGATGCCGTCCTTGAGGAGGCGCAGCGCCAAGCGATCGCGACGTGGACCCGCAGTGGTGGCACGCTGGTGGTGACCACCGCCGAGTTGGAGCGCACGTGGAGCGCCCAGCAGGCCGCCGTGCTGCTCGATCCCCTGCTCAACGTCCCCACGGTCCTGGGCGATGAACTCAACCAGCAGATCAGTCGCGATGGCTGGCAGCCGTTCGATGCGCCCGTGCCCGGCACCGAGACCGTGCCGGTGAAGACCTTCGTCGTCCTCGCCCTGGCCTTCGCCATCGTCGTCGGCCCGCTCAATCTCTGGTGGGTGCGCAAGCGCAACGCCCGGCACCTGTTCCTTATCACCACGCCGCTGCTGAGTTTCGCGACCTGCGTGGTGCTGATCATCGCCAGCCTGGTGGCGGACGGCATCTCGGTCAAACGCGATGCCGTGCAGGTGTGTTACCTCGACCACCGGACGCAGCAGGCGATCCGTTGGACCGGCTGCACCTACTTCGCCGCGTTCGCACGTTCGCAGGTCGAACTCGATGCGCAGACCAAGCTCCGGGTGCTCGATCGCGCCGATTACGCGGCGCGGTCGCGGCGTTCACGCGGTGATGGTGAGCAACTGCATCTCGATTGGCGCCGGGGACAGGTGCTCAGCGGCACCGTCCTGCCGGCGCGCCTGAACCGTCAACTGTCGTACACCGAACACCTGCCGGAACGCCGACGACTGGTGGTCAGCCGCCAGGGCGATGGTTACCAGGTGGTCAACGGCCTGGGCGTCGCCCTGCAGTCGGTCGCGTGGCGCGATGCGAGCGGAAAACTCTGGCGAGCGGACGCCATCGCGGTGGGTGAAAGTGCGGCACTGGCCGCCAGCAGCGACGCTGACGGACAGGCCTCCGCGGGCGCCAAGCTGCCGCTGTCAGCCGGCCAAACGCTGCCGAACGACGTGGCCAACCGCCTCGGTCGCGAGGTTGCGCCGTTGTTCGGGCGCGTCACCGCTGAACCGCTGACCTTCTCTGCGGTGCTCGCTGCGCCGATGGATTCGTTGCCGGGACCATCCGCCAGCGATCCGCAGCCGCCGCGGGTGATCGCTTTCGGCCATCTGCCGCTCGCCGTTGCGAACGTGGAGGGCGCACCATGACCTTCGTCACCGTTGACCGGCTCACGCGCTCGTTCGGTACCGTCCAGGCGGTGCGCGACATCAGCTTCCGTTTCGACGCCGGTGAGATCTACGGTTTCATCGGCCCGAACGGCGCGGGCAAGTCGACCACCATGCGCATCCTCGCCACCCTCGACCTGCCGTCGTCGGGCGACTGCACGGTGGGCGGCCTCAGCACCGTCGACGACGCCGACCAGGTACGGCGCATGATCGGCTACATGCCCGACAGTTACGGCGCGTATCCCAACATGACGGTGTGGGAGTACCTCGACTTCTTCGCCCGAGCCTACGGTCTGCGCAGCATGGCGCGTACACGTGCGGTCGGCGACGTAATGGATTTCTGTCAGCTCGGCGGCCTGCGTGAAAAAAACATCACCACGTTGTCGAAGGGCATGAAACAGCGCCTGTGCCTGGGACGCTGCCTGATCCACGATCCCAAGCTGCTGATCCTCGATGAACCCAGCGCCGGGCTGGATCCACGCGCACGCATCGAGTTCCGCGAACTCTTGCGTCTGCTGGCCAAACAGGGCAAGGCGATCTTCATCTCCAGCCACATCCTGGCGGAACTGGAAGAGCTGTGCGATGGCGTGGCGATCGTCGAGCAGGGTACGTTGGTGCGCTCGGGGCGCGTCGGCGAGATCAAGGCCAGCGTCGAGGCCGCGCTCGAACACCGCGCCAACGCTGAACCGCAGAAACACGTTACAGTTTTGGAGATCCGCCTAGCGGCGCCGCATGCAGACGCCGCGCGCATCCTGGCCGAACAACCGGAGCTCAGCGAGGTGTCGGTCGAGAACACCCTGATCACCGCACGCTGCGGCGGCAATTCAGCAGCCCAGGCAGCACTGCTCAAACGCCTGATCGACGCCGGCCTACCGGTATGCCGCTTCGCCGGCCGCGAACAGAACCTGGAAGATCTGTTCATGCACTTGACCGAGGGCAAGGTGCAATGATCTCAGTCCGATGTCCGATGTCCGATGTCCGATATCTCATCGACGAAGCCGCCGATCGAGTCCGCAGGACTACGGCGCAACCACACCTGGTCACCCAGGTCACCCGATGAACAAGACATCGGACATCGGACATCGGACATCAGACAGCCACGGCCGCTTCGCGACCTGGCTTTCTGACCGCGCCAATCCCATGCTCGTGCGCTGCATCCGTCAGGAGCTGCGCAGCAAGACCTTCCTGGGGGTGTTCACTTTGCTCTTGGTGGTGTGCACCATCGCCGCGATCGCTTCAGCCGGAGCCTCGTCGGACAGCGTGAATTCGCAGGTCGGACGCAACCTCTTCTCGGTGCTCGGCTGGTCGTGGAGCCTGGTGGTGGTGATCCAGGCGATGAGCACCTTCCAAGCGGTGATCCGCGAGCGCAACGATGACACCTGGGATCTGCTCGACCTCACCGGCATGGGACCGCGACCGGTGCTGCGTGGTCTGCTGCTGGCCAACCTAGTGCAGGGGCAACTCTACACCGCGGCGCTCGCGCCATTCCTGGTGATGGCCTACCTGCTGCGTGGCATCGACCTGCTGACTATCGTCTTTGCACTGGTGGCGGTGCCGCTCGCCAGCATCGCCGCGTCGACCCTCGCGGTGTTCTTCGCCTCGGTCGGCAACAACAAACCCGCGCGTGCGTTCTTCGGCGGCCTGCTGGGACTTGGTCTGGCCGGTACGTGGCTGGCGTCGGTCGCCCTGTGGTTCGAACTACGTTGGCTCGACTGGTTCCTCGGCGGCCTGCTGAGCAACAATCTTGATGCCTGGCTGGTGCTGGGCGGATGGTTCAATGCCTGGCTGGCGTTCGTCGCACTGATGCTGGTGCTCAGCGGCGCATTGATGACCCATCGTGCTGGTGATCGCAGCAGCGCGCCGCGACTGCTGTGGGCGGCGTTGTGGCTCAACGGCCTGCTGTGGTTCATCGGCATCGGTGCCTATTCGCGCCCAGGATACGCCATGCTGGCCGAAGGCCTGGGCGTCTTCGCCATCATGGGCGTGGTGTGGGCCGGCATCCTCGGACTGTTCAGCGTCAGCGAAGATGTCGCCCTTAGCCCACGTCAGGCGCGCACCATCACCGAGGCCCCACGCTGGCGACGCTGGGTGACCGCGCTGCACGGTCCCGGTGCGTCGCGTGGACGCCTCGCCTTCCTCGTCCTGATGGTTGCCAGCGTCCTGGTCGGCCTAGCGGCAGCCTTCCTGGGCGATGGCCGCGATTTCTCCAACAAAGCCTGCATCGGCGCAGCGATCCTGGGGGGTTACCTGTGTGTTTGGCTGGTGATCGGTGACTACCTCTACCGTGGGCCCGCGCGGTCATGGCTGGACACCACCGCGCTGCGCCGGGGCTTCCTGCTGGTGCTGCTCGCAGCGCTCAACCTCGCGCCGTTGCTGATTGTGGCTTTCGAGGCCGGCAGCGGGGCGCGCGAAAGCGTGCTCTCGCTGTTCTCCTACATCAGCCCGATCACAGGCATGATCGAAGTGATGTCGGGCAATTCGCCGCATCGTGAAATGGTCCTCATCGTGGTCCTGCTGATCGGTCTCGCGTGTTTCGGCGTGCTGCTGATGCAGGGCCTGCGCCTGCGGATCGCCACCCAGCGGATCGCCGCACGCCAGGACGAACATAATCCCAGGGAGGGATGAGCCGTGGGCGGGCCTGCGAGCGCGGATCGGCTTAGAGCCAGTTTCATAACCCATCCCGTAGCGAGCCCGAGCCATCGTCGAACGAGGCAAGGAAGATGGTCGGTTTGGCGCGGAGGCATGGCCGTAGGCCATGTTGAGCACCAAATCGACCATCTGACGCAGCCGCAACCGACGAGGGCCGGGCGCAGTAGGGATGGGTTATGAAACTGGCTCTCGGCCGATGGATCGCCGCGCTCGACCTGTTCGCCGACGCGGGCAATCCACTGACCGTGCGCCTGCTGCGTCAGCAGGCGCGCAGCCTGACGCTCGCCATCGTGCTGCACCTGCTGCTGCTCGGCGGGGTGGTGGCAACGGTGGCGGCGGCGACGATCGCGCCGGAACACCTGCTCGGATCGCGCATGGCCCTGCTGCGCAGTGAAATCCTCTTCCTGCTCGTGGTGACGCTCTGGAGTGCGGCGGCCTGGATCGTGCAGCCGGTGATGTTCATCGCCACCGTGCGCCAGGAACGCGAAGAGACGACCTGGGATCTGCTCGATCTCACTGGTCTGCCACCGCTGCGCGTCCTCAGCGGGCTGGTGGGTGCGGCAGCGATCCAACAGTTCCTGCTGTTGGCGATGATGGCGCCGTTCCTGGTGATGGCGTGGATGCTCAACGGCGTCGACCCGTTGGTGATCCTGCTCACCGCCGTGATCGTCCCGCTCAATGGCGTGATGTCGGTCTGCATCGGTATCAAAGCGACCGTCACCGGCAAACGCGGCAGCCTGGCGGGGCGCCCAGGGCGCGCCGCCATCGGGGCGAGCCTGGCGTGGCTGCTGGTGATGTACCTGTTGTGGATGTTTACCATAAGTCGCGGATTTATCCCAGGGTTTCCCAGCCTACGCGCCCTCGGTGAAGGCCCGGCGTTGGGCGCCCTGCTGCTGTGCAACCTCGCGTTGCAGGTTGGGGCCGGAGCCCTGGTTGACGCGGCGATGCGCCTGACCCATCCGGCGGGCAACCGCTGCACCGCGCCGCGCGTACTGACCATCGCCTTCCTCGCCAACCTGCTGCTGGTGATGCTGGGACTGCTGCTCCTCGGCGTGACCGACTGGTTGGAAGCCCTGGCGTGGACGGCGCTCATCGCCGCGGGCTGGAATACCTTCAGCAGCATCGATGTCTTTGCCGAACCGTTCTCACTCACCCGCCGGCAGTCACAGGACTGCGCAGCGCCTAGCAGTCTGCGACGTTTCCTTGATCCGGGCGCGGCGGCGGCGCGCAAGTTCCACCTGTTGATCGCCCTGCCGGCGATGGGCGCCGGCATCATCGCCTGGATCTTCGGCTACGGTGACCTGCCCGGCTCGGTCGGCGCGATGGCGGTCGGCGCGTGCTGTTATGGCGCGCTGCTGCTGATGATCTGTGACGCCATCGCCCGCGGCGGCGATCACAGCGTTTCACGCCCGGTCCGGCATCGCCGCTGGGTGTGGGGCTTCGTGATCATCGGTACGCTCGGTGGCGGATTCCTCAGCGGCGTGACCGGAGGATCAGCCGTCATCGCTTCGCTGAGTCCGCTCTTCGGCCTGATCCCCTTCGCCATGGCTGGCGCCGGATCATTTCATCAGGATGCTCCGGCCGCCGTGGTCCTGGTGAGCTGCGCCGGGATCTTCGCCCTGGTCGCTATGGCCAGTCAAGCCAACCACCAACCGGAGATCCGTCCCGTGCGGGGAGAACCGACCTGATGCCGAGCTGGGATGAACCGTTGGTACAGGCTGCGACCAAGCGTGTACGCCTTGGTGTCGATGCGCGTCGCCGTCGTCTGGGCGCTGGATCACGCCTGGGCGCTGGTCCGGGCGCGAGCCTGGAGTTCCATGATCATCGCTCCTACATCGCCGGCGATGATCTGCGCCACCTCGACTGGTCGGTGTATGCGCGCACCGAACAACTGATGTTGCGCCGCCACCGCCAAGAAGTCAGTCCGCGCGTCGAGGTGATCCTCGATCTGAGCGCCAGCATGGCTGGTGCTCCTGCCAAGCTCCACCTCGCCACCGCCATCGCCGCGCTGCTCGCGACCCTGGCGGAATCCGACGGCACGCGACCGGTGGTGTGGTGTGCCAGCGATGCGCCACGCCGGCTGCCCGCGGATTGGCGGCCGGCGCTGCGCGGCAGCGCGTGCAAAGGCACCAGTGGGTTGGAAGCACGACCGGCACCGGTGCTGGGAGCCGGCTCGGAACGATTCATCGTCTCCGACGGACTCTGCCCAGGGGGCGGCGCGGCGGTGGTCCAGGCGTTCGGCAGCGGTGCCGGCCGCATCGCCTTGGTCCAGGTGCTGACCGCGTGGGAGCGATCGCCGCAAGCCGTCGGCGCGGCGCGGCTCGAAGATCTCGAAGGCGGTGCCGGCGACGTGGTGCTGGACGAGGCGACCTGCGCGGCCTACCGCGAGCGGCTGGCGCGCCATCAGGCCGGATGGCAGGCAGCGCTCGCCGGTCGCGGTGCGGGCTTGGTCACCTGTGCGGTGGAGGACGGTTTCGACCGCGCGCTCACCAGCATGCTGCGAGCGGGCGTGCTGGAGCCGCGCAGCGGGTGAAGCGGAAACTATCCGTGCGCTGATTCGTAGGCGCGACCGTGACGTTTTTCGATGTAGTTGATGAAGGCGCGGTTGACCACGCGGAAACCACCCGGTGTCGGGTAGTCGCCGGTGAAGTACCAGTCGCCCGTGTGGTTGGGGATGGCCCAGCGCAGACCGGCTACGGTCTGGAAGACGATCTGCACCTCGCCCTTCCACTCGATGTCCTTCGGCCGCACCAGATCACTGATGCGGGCGGAGAGCTCCTCATCGCTGAAGGGCGCGTAGACGCGCTTCACGTGGTTGACCGGCTGCGGATTGGCCGCGGCCTCCTCGGCCTTGCACAGACGGTAGACCTCGTCGAGCACCTCGCCCTGGCCACGTTCGCGCAGCAGCGACACCGCGGCTTCGAAGGCGACGAAGCGACCGAGTTCGCTCATGTCGATGCCGTAACAGTCCGGGTAACGGATCTGCGGGGCGGACGACAGCACTACGATCTTCTTTGGGCCAAGACGCGAGAGCATGCGCAGGATGCTCTGACGCAGCGTGGTGCCGCGCACGATTGAGTCGTCGATCACCACCAGGTTGTCTTCGCCTGGACGCAGGATGCCGCGGGTGATGTCGTAGGCGTGGCTGACCAGATCGGTGCGGTCATCATCGCCGCTGATGAAGGTGCGCAGCTTGGCGTCCTTGATCGCGGCTTTTTCCTGCCACGGACGAACCGACAGGATGCTCTTGAGCACATCCTTGGCGAGCGTGCCGGCCTGGACGTGGCGCTGGATCTCTTGTTCCTTCCACTCGGCGAGGTGCGCTTCGAGACCTTCTAGCAGGCCGTAGTACGCGGTCTCTGCCGTGTTCGGAATGTAGCCGATCACCGTGCGCGCCAGATCGGAGTCGATCGACTTGAGCATCGCCGGCACCAGTTCGCGGCCGAGTGCCTTGCGCTCGCGGTAGATGTCCGCGTCGTTGCCACGGCTGAAGTAGATGCGTTCGAAGGTGCACGACTTGCGTTCACGCTGCGGGATAATTTCGACTTCCTGCGCCTTGCCTTCGTGGCTGATGATCAGCGCGCAACCGGGCGTGACTTCCTTCACCTGTTCCGGTGGGCAGTTGAAACACGTCACCAGGGCGACGCGTTCGCTCGCCACTGCCACCACGTCGCCGTCCTCGTACCAATACCCAGGACGGATGCCGTTGGGGTCACGCAGCGCAAAGGATGCGCCGTGGCCGACCAGACCGACCATGAAGTAACCGCCATCCCAAGTGCGCGCGGCTTTGCGCAGTACACGACCAAGGTCGAGTTCCTTGGCGATCTTCTTCGCCAGTTCGTCGCCCGAGAGCGTTTTGGAATCGGCCTGACGCGCCAGCGCTTCGTTGGCGACATCAAGGAAATGACCGATCTTCTCCATCATGGTGGAAGTATCGGCGTCACCGGTGGGATGCTGGCCGAGCTTCACCAGCATGTCGAACAGCTCATGCACGTTGGTCAGGTTGAAGTTGCCGGCGAGGCTCAGGTAACGGCTCGGCCAGTTGCTGGAGCGCGCATACGGATGGCACACGTCCATGCCGTTGCCGCCGTGCGTGCCGTAACGCAGGTGACCCATGTAGGTCTCACCCAGGTACGGATAGTGGCGCTTGAGCCCGACTTCATCCGTCGCCTCAATGCGCATATCGCGCGTCAACCGCGCGAGGTCGTCATGCACGTTCTTCCACAGACGATCCAAACACGAGGCGCCGTACTCACGCGAGCGGAAATAGTACTGCTGACCGAACGGCATGCCCTGCTTGAGCACACACAAACCCGCGCCGTCCTGGCCGCGGTTGCGCTGCTTTTCCATCAGCAGGTAAAGCTTCTTCAGGCCCCACAACGGTGTGCCGTAGGTCTCGCGGTAGTGCGCCAACGGTTTCTTCAACCGCACGATGGCGACGCCGCATTCGTGTTTGATCGGGTCGCTCATGGGCGCGCTCCGCGCGCCGGTCCGGAGTCCGGAGTCCGAGGTCCGGAGTCCTGCGGGATCGTGTTCGTGGGGTTGGATAGGGGGTGATGTGTAACCGGAAGGACACCGGACCCCGGACTCCGGACTCCGGACACCCCGATCACGACTTGCCCCCGATACGTTCCAGCCCGCCCAAATAGGACCGCAACACCGGCGGCACGATCACCGAGCCGTCGGCCTGCTGGTAGGTCTCCAGCAACGCGATCAGGCAGCGCGGCAGCGCCAAGCCCGAGCCGTTGATAGTGTGTACGAAGTGCGGCTTCTCGCCGGCGGCCGGACGGTAGCGCAGATTCGCGCGGCGCGCCTGGAAGTCGGTGAAGGTCGAGCAGCTCGACACTTCGAGCCAAGAGTTCGTCCCGGCGCTCCACACTTCGAGGTCGTAGGTGTGGGCCGAGCTAAAACCGGTGTCGCCGGTGCACAGTTCAAGCACGCGGTAGTGCAGGCCGAGCTGTTGCAGCAGCGACTCGGCGTGGCCACGCAGCGTCAGCAGGTCAGCGTCGGAGTTCTCCGGCTTGGTCAGCCAGACGATCTCGACCTTGTCGAACTGGTGCACGCGGGTCATGCCGCGGGTGCCGATGCCGGCGGCGCCGGCCTCACGCCGAAAACACGGCGTGTGGGCGGTGTATTTCACCGGCAACTGCGCGGCTTCAAGGATCTCGCCCGCGTGGTAGTTGGTGACCGGCACCTCGGCGGTCGGGATCAGGTAGAGCTCGTCGTGGGCACACTTGTAGAGCTGATCTCCGAACTTGGGGAGCTGGCCGGTGCCCTGCATCGGCCCTGGCTGCACCAGGTACGGCACCGCGAGTTCGGTGTAGCCGTGCGCAGTGGTATGCACGTCAAGGAACCAGCTGATCAGCGCACGCGCCAGCTTGGCACCAGCGCCACGCAGCACGACGAAGCCCGAGCCCGAGAGTTTTGCCGCACGATCGAAATCCATGATGCCGAGCGCGGGGCCAAGGTCCCAGTGCGCTTTGGGTGCAAATGAAAAGGTCGGCTTGGTACCCCATTCGGCGACGGTCTTGTTGTCGCCGCTATCCTTGCCCACCGGCACCGATGCCAGGCAGGGATTGGGCAGGTGCAGCAGCAGATCGTGAAGCTGCTTTTCCAGCGCCTCGCGCTGTTCGTCGATGGCCTTGGCATGATCACCAAGCTGGCGCGCCTTGTCTTTGGCCGCGTGGACATCCTGGCCGCTCTTAGCCGCCATGGCGATGGCCTTGCTCGCGGTGTTGACCTCGGCCTTAGCGGTTTCAAAGCCGGTCTTCAGCTCGCGCACCTGCTGATCGAGGGCGAGCAGCGCATCAAGGTCCACGGCCGCGCCACGGGCAGCCCAGGCCTGACGGAAGAAGGCGGGGTCCTTGCGCAGGGCAGCGAGGTCGATCATAGCGCGGGCGGGCTTTCCTAGAGGCGGCAAACAGGACGATGGAGGGGTCGGCGAACTGTACGTCGCCCCCCCATCGGGCAAGGGGAGCAGGGTGGAAGGCCAAACCCTGGGAATTCTCCTGCAAATTCGCCATTTTTCGTGCCGATGGTCCGCCGCGAAATAAGCCGGACTGACGGATCGGCCCCCAACAGGAATCGGAGCGGCAAAGCACGATTGCACCTGGAGTGATATCTGCAGGCGAGCCAGACGGTCAGCTGCTGGTTGGTCAACACCCGGTACCCGCAGAATTCCGACAATGCCGCACCGGTCCGCTGGTAACTTTCAAACTCATGCCTCACCAGCGAATCGAGCGCATCTCTGACCCTTTCGCACACCTGTGTCCAACGACGGACGCGGGGGACCACCATTCCCTTATCACCTGTCCAGTCCGATGTCAGATTCCGTGATACGTCCGACCGTCGGCCCACGTCACGCCCCCACAGGAGCCTTCCGCCCATGATCCTCGCCCCGACGCTTCGTCGTTTCATCGCCCCAGCCACCATCGCTCTGCCGATGTTGTTCGCGGGCCACGCCTCCGCGCTCGACGCCGCGTTCCAGATCAACGATTTCGCCGGGCCGCCGAACGCCAACTATCCAACGGCGATCAGCGCCGCACCCAACGGCGACGTGTATGTGTCCAGCGACCGCAACGGCTCGCTCGGCCACGCCAAGAACATGGGCAAGATCGTTCTCTGCCGTGATACCGATGGCGACGGCAAGGCTGACAAGTTCATCGACTACATCCCCGACCTCGACAGCCCGCGCGGCGGTCATCTCGCCGGCGGCGTGTTCTACGTCATCCATCCACCGTACCTCAGCAGCTTCGTCGACAAGGACGGCGACGGTGTCGCTGACGAGAAGAAACAACTGGTCGACGGCCTGGGTGGCGGCATCGAGCATCCGCGCGGCGCCGACCACACCACCAACGCCGTGCGCATGGGCATCGACGGCTGGCTCTACATCGCGGTGGGCGACTTCGGCATGTTCGGCTCAAAGGGCACCGACGGCACGCGCGTCGAACTGTTCGGCGGCGGCATCGCGCGCGTGCGCCCGGACGGCAGCGAACTCGAAACCTTCGCCATCATGACGCGCAACAACTGCGACATGGCCATCGCTCCGACGCTGGACATGTTCACCCGCGACAACACCAACGACGGCAAGGGCTGGAACACCCGCCTCCACCACTTCACCAACCTGGGCGATCACGGCTACCCGCGCCTGTACCAGAACTTCAAGGACGAGGCGATCGTCCCGCTCGCTGACTTCGGCGGCGGCTCAGGCACCGGCGGCTTCTGGCTCGATGAGCCTGGGTTTCCCAAGCAGTTCACCAACACGCTGTTCACCTGCGACTGGACCACCGGCAACATCTACCACAACCCGGTGACGCGCGAGTTCGCCAGCTACACGGTCAAACAGGACGTGTTCCTGAAACTGCCGCGCGCGATCGATATGGATGTGGACGGCTCGTCACGCATCTTCGTCGCCGACTGGCGCGATGGTGGCTTCGATCACGGCAAGGACGGCAAACCGGTCGGCCGGATCCAGCGTATCGTCTGCCCAGGTGAAAAACCCGCGCAGTACGTCGACGTGACCAAGGCCAAGGACGCCGATCTGCCCGCGCTGCTCGCGTCCGCCAGCGCCGTGCAACGCCTGGAGGCCAGCCGCGAGATCATCACCCGCGGAAACAAGCTCGCTGAGGGCGTGCTGGCCCTGGCCAAGGACGCCAAGCAGTCCGAAGCCGTGCGCATCGCGGCGATCTTCACCTACAAACAGGTACTCGGCAAAGATGCGATCAAAGGGCTGAGCGCGCTGATCGCTGACGCCACGGTGAAGGAATATGTGCTGCGCGCGCTGACTGACCGCACGAGTGAACTAGCCGGCGTGGCCACCAAGCTCTACACCGACGCGCTGAATGATGCGAATCCGCGCGTGGTGCTCCAGGCGCTTATCGGCCTTGAACGCTTGAACGACAAGAAGACCGCCAGCGACATCATCGCCGCATCGGCAACATGGAAGGACGGCGGCGTATCGCCGCGCCTGCTGCACACCGCGCGCACCACGCTGGTACACCTCGCTAACACCGATGCGCTGTTCGACGCGGTGAAGGATCCGGCGACGCGTGCCCTGGCGCTCGCCGCGCTCCAGCGCCTGCACCAGCCCGACGTGGTGAAGGGCCTGATCGCACTCGCCGACAGCTCCAAGGACGCCGACCTGCGCTTCGCCGTGCTCGGCGCGCTCGCGCGCCTGACCTACCAGGAAAAGCCGTGGGATCTCAAGTACTGGTGGCAGACCCGCCCGGATGATCGTGGTCCCTACCATGAGACCATCGCGTGGGAGGAGACCCCCAAGATCATCGCCACGCTAGAGAAACACTTCACCAACATCGCCGCGGACAAGCAGAGCTTGTACCTTGATTTGCTGGCGAAAAACCGCTTGGCGGTCACCGACCTCAAGCTGCCAGGCATCGATCCGGTGACACTGGCGCTGGGTCTCGGCAAACTCGATGACGCCTCATCGCGCCTGCTGGTACAGGCGGCACAGGATCCCAAGCGCCCCTTCGCCCAGCGGGTGATGGCCTACAAGGCGCAGACGCGCGCCGAGGGCATCAACGGCCTCAAGGGCAAGCTGGAGATCCTCGCGAGCTGGGCGCAGGAGCAGGGCATCCCCGCCGAAGCCGCGCAGCATCAGAACGACTTCATCACCGAGACCGAACGCGGCACGCAGGTGAAGGACCTGCACAAGCTGGCGAAGGAAGGCAACGACAGCGTCAGCCGCATCGCCTGGGCCAGCCTGCTCAACATCCTGACCAGCCCGCTGGCCAAGGACGGCTGGAAGAACGACGTGAAGAAGATCGTCGCCGGAAATCCCAAGGAGGTCGGCTTCTTCCTCGCCATCAGCGAACGCAAGCTCACCGGCTTCGATCAGCAGATCGACGCCGCGCTGAAATCCGACAACCGCAAACTGGTCGAGGCCGCGACAGCGGCCAAAGCCCTCGCCAGCGGCGGCGCAGCCGACAGCGGAATCACCGGCAAAAAGGTCGCTGAACTGGCGGTAAAGGATGTCGCCGCCGCAGCGATGACCGGCAAAGGCGACGCCGACGTCGGCAAACGCCTGTTCACCCAGCAGGGCTGCATCGCCTGCCACGCGGTGGACCTCAAAGCCGAACAAAAGGGCCCGTATCTCGGAGCCGCCGGCGCGAAGTTCACCCGCGACTACCTGATCGATTCGATGCTCGACCCCAACAAGGTCGTAGCGCAAGGCTTCCAGACCTTCCTGCTGAGCATGAAGGACGGTTCCCAGCAGATGGGCTTCATCACCAGCGAAGTCGACGGCAACATCGACCTGCGCAACATCGCCGGCCAAGTGTTCAAACTGAAACGCGCCGACGTGGAAAAGGAAAGCCACCTGCCGCAATCGATGATGCCCCCCGGCCTCACCGGTCCGCTGACGGTCCAGGAGTTCACCTCGCTGGTGGAGTACCTGGTGTCGCTCAAGGAAAAGGGCGG
>JACDEI010000024.1 GCA_013816485.1 Planctomycetota bacterium | reverse complement strand
GCCGAATGCCGAATGCCGAATGCCGAATGCCGAATGCCGAATGCCGAATGCATTCAGGTGACAGATCGCATCACCTTTTTCATCGCCGTTCGGTCTAACGGCTGCAGATGGCCGAACGCCGATCAATCCCCAAAACACGTCCCCACCAACCGCCCCGTGTTAATCCACGGGTGATCCTCCGGCACCGTCTTGATCAGCCCAGCAACCCGCTTGAGCGGGACCGGTTCACAGCGATCGCCCTTCACTGCCACCATCACATTGTAGTGCCCCTCAGCGAGCAACTGCGCTGCCGTGGTGCCCAACCGCGTGCAGAGCAAGCGATCCGCTGCTGAGGGACTGCCGCCACGTTGCACGTGACCGAGCGTGGTGACCCGGGCTTCCATGCCGGTGAGTTCCTGCAGATGCCGTGCCAGACGACTGGCCCTGGGTTCCTGCACACTGTGGTAACTCATCTCCACCGCGGTGTCGCCGCGTTTGATGGTGACGGTTTTCACCGGGGCTTCGGCGCGATCCGGGTCGGTCAGGTCCTGCGGTTTCAGCTCGCCGCCCTTCTTCGCTTTCTTGGCCGCTTTTTTCGCTTTTTCCTCCGCCTGTTCCTGCTCGGCCAAGGCCTTCATCTCTTCGCGTGAATGTGCGCCTTCGGCAACCGCGATGATGCTGAAGCGTTTTCCGGCACGGCTGCGATCCAACAGGTGTTTGGCCACGCGTTCGGGATCGTAGGCGATCTCCGGCAGCAGCACGACATCCGCGCCGCCGGCGATGCCGGCACCCAGTGCCAGCCAGCCCGCGCGATGGCCCATGATCTCCACCACGATCGCGCGCTGATGGCTCGTCGCGGTGGTGTGCAGCCGATCGATGGCTTCGGTGGCGATGCCGAGCGCGGTATCGAAACCGAAGGTGATGTCGGTCTCGGCGACATCGTTGTCGATGGTCTTGGGCAGGGTCAGCACATCGAGGCCAGCTTCTTTCAAGCGCATCGCGTTCTTCTGCGTGCCGGCACCACCAAGACAGACGAGACAATCGATCTGCAAGCGCTTGGCGTTCTCCACCGCCGTGCGCGTCATATCCATGACCTTGCCACCCATCGGCATCTTGTGCGGCTTGTCACGGCTGGTGCCCAGGATGGTGCCACCGCTCGCAAGGATCCCCGAGGCCGCGCGGTCATCGAGCGGGATGGTGCGGTTTTCCACCAAGCCGCGGAAGCCATCGAGGATGCCGATACACTTGATGCCGTAGGTCCCGATCGCGGCCTTCACCACGCCACGGATAGCGGCGTTGAGTCCTGGGCAATCGCCGCCAGAAGTCAGGACACCGATGCAGCGGGTTTTGCTCTTGGCCATGATGCACTCCTCGGAGATGGAGCGTCACGCTAGACGAACGCCCGCCTCGCGCCAGTCACTAGCAACGCGACACAACCAACCGGCGAACGCCGAACGCCGAACGCCGAACGCCGAACGCCGAACGCCGAACGCCGAACGCCGAACATCCGAGACCATCACGATTGAGTCGGGCCTTCAGCCCTCCATTCATCATCACCCGGTAAACCCAGGGCGTTGCCCTGGGCTACCTTAACGCCGCGCCGTTGGCGCTCTCGAAGGGAAAGCCGAACCTGTCTGCATTGCTATCGGAAGAAGTCAGGTCCTCTGCCTAACGCCGGTCGCCAGTCGCCGGTCGCCGGTCGCCAGTCACCAAACGCCAGTCGCCAAACGCCGATCGCCAAACGCCAAACGCCAATCACCGATCAGCATCCCCCAAAAAAAGTCACCGCTTCCGCCGCGTCGCCGCCTTTTTTGCCGACGCACTTCGTGCCGCAGTACGCCGACGCTGACGTGTCAATCCCAAGTGCGCCGCTTTGCGCCGCACCAGACGTTTGCGCGCGGCACGCCGACGTTTTTTAAGCTTGGTCTTACGCGCCTTGGCGACCGTGCGCTTCTTCGCCTTGGCCTTACGGTAGTCGCTGCGTTCGTAGCGGCGATCCGCGACGATCACGCCACCCGCATCGTGTTCGACCACCTGCGCCGTCGGATGATTGCGCGCCAACTTCGCAGCGGCGCGCAAGGCCTTGGGTTTGGTCGGATGGGTGCTGCTCGCGCGAGCGGCACGACCTTTTTTCACCGCCCAACCAACGGGGCTCGGGAGCACGTGGTAGATGATGCGCGCGACCATGAGGGCTCCAGGGACACGGGATGGTTGCCGGCAGTCTCCGCGTGAGCGTTCCGGCGCCAGCCGCGGCACGGTCATCGTCAGGGCCGGCGCATCACCCGCCCAACACCATCGGGGCAGCGGTGGGTGTGCTGCTGCCCGTACGCCCGTCGATGGCTTTGCCCGGCATCGGGACCGGGAGCGCAGCAGTGGACTCCGCCAGCGCGGCCAGTTGGGTCAGGGCACGCGCATGGGTGGCATAGATGTTCCGCAACGCCAACTGGCTGCCTTCCATGATGCCACCGATATCGTCGTCCGCTGGCATGGCCGTCATGGTGGCGACGAGGAAATCGCCGAGCGTGATGTCCGCTTGGCGATGGTCGAAGGGATATCGCTGCGTCAGGCAGGCCTCGCGCAGCGCGAGCAGGTGCTTGCGCTGTTCCCGCAGGTCCCACTTCAGGTGCTCGATGAAGGTCTGGTCCTGCTGACGCGTCTGCAGGTGTTCCAGCTCCGCCGCCAGGACCAGGAAACCTTCGCGCAACCCATCGACGCGCTCCTGCACGCTCGCCAGGTGGGCCAAGCAGGTGCGCAGGCGATCAGCTTCCTCGCCCTGCGGTGCAGCCAAGCGCGGCATCACCGCGGCTGCGGCGCGTGCGATGCGACCGCGCACCAGGGTGCGGCGTTCCTGCGCCGCCTGCAAACCCTTGCCCTCGTCCTTCCCAAGGACGACTCCGGCTGCCATCAGCGCCTTCCTGCGCTTGAGGTCGATGACCGCCTCCTCGGCCGACTCCGCGTCCTTGATCAGCGCGCCGTGATTGCCGGATTCGCCAGCGCTGCCGACAGGCGCAAAGAACGTCATGCCATGCCACAACTTGCCGAGCAGTCGTTCCGCGGTCCTCGCCAGTGCGGCTTCGCGTTCGCTGGTGGCGACCATCTCGCTGGTCGAGACCAGATTCTCCTTCTGTACCGGCAGGCCGGCCTCGTCGCGGTACCAGGTGAGCGTCGCCGCCCGGCACATCTCTGGGAAATCGCGGAAGAGCACCTGCGCCGGGATCTCCGGTCCGGAGAAAACGCCGCCCACTGGCTCGTGCGCGGCCGCGGCGATGCGATCTCTGGTCGCCGGATGGCTGGCGTACATGCCGGCTGAATGCCCGAGACCTTCGCTGACGATGCGAGTACGCACCTCATCGGGGATTTGCACGATGTTCGCGCTGATCAAACGCGGCAGGTCGTCCGCCAGGCGTTTCTCCTGCCACGCCGTGCGCAGGTCGTGATGCGCGCCGGACTCCGCCGCACCAAGCACCGGCAATTCTCGCAGCGCCGAGGCGAACGGATCACGCCCGACCAGACGGAAGGCGTGACGATCGGCATCGAACTCCATCTGACGCGACAACAGGCTCGACATCAGGTGCCCGATCATCATCAACAGGTAGAGCACGCCACGCGTCAACCAGACGAAGAAACGCGCTGCGTGCAGGATGAGGTTGATGGCGAAGTGCAGATCGCTGTTGGCCATCTCCACCAGCCATTCGTCCATTCGATCGCGCTGATAGACCACGCGCGCAAACCAGTGATTGACCGTACGGATGAGGTAGTTCGCGCGCATCGCCCAGCCTTGCGCGAAATGGCCGAATTCATGGGCCAGCACGCCGGTGAATTGGCGCAGGTTCTGACCGGCGACCAGCGGCAGGCCGATGGTCAGCACCAGATCGTTGCCGAGCATGCTCCAGGCTCCACGCCGAAACGACGCCGAGGCATTGACCTCGCAGGTGATGTCGATGCGACGTGGCTCCGGAGCCCCGACCGCAGTGCACAGGCGGCGGACGAAGGCGAAGAGGAACGGATCACGCCGTTCGTCGACCGACAAAGGGCGCGCACCTTTCGGCGCCCGGGCAAAGATCGGCTTGAACATGAACAACACCAGGATGCCACCGATGACCAGCGGCCCGACATACAACAGCAACATTCCCTTGGAGGCATTCCTGCCCTGCACACTGCCAAACAGGTCCAGACCATGGACCGCATACCACCACCACAACCAGCTGACCGAGCCGACGATGCCCAGGTAGATCAGCGGCAGAAGTACCATCAAGAGAGCGACCAGCATCAGCGCGAGGCCATAACCAAACGATACCCGCACCGGGCTGATGTTGCCGGAGAACGATGCCAGGATCTGTTGTTCCTGAGCGGTGAATCCAGCACTCATGACATAACCCTCCGATGGGTAGGTGCCCCAACGGAAGCCGACGCTAATACCCGGGAACTGCCCGTCGACCACTTCGTGGGGGTGGTGCACCAGCTCGAGACTGCCTCACTAGAGTCCTTGAGAGCGGCGATTTTGACCTGCCGAGTCAAGTTTGGCGAAGTCGCCGCTCTCAAGGACTCGGGGGGTGTCGGGGGCACCGCCCAATGGCGTAAAGCTAAGGTCGATGCGAAAGGCATGACGGCTTGCCACTGAGGCCACTGAGGCCACAGAGGCCACAGAGGCCACAGAGGCCACAGAGGGGAAAACAGAGGGCTTTGCTCTGTGCTCTCTGTGGGCTCTGTGGGCTCTGTGGCTAGATTTTCTGCCTTTTGGTTTTTCTTCGCTTCCGAGGAAAACCAGCACCAGGACGTTATTGGATGTCCCACGGCTCCGGCTTGCACGGTTTGGGCGGCAGGTCGTCGACGCGCACGGCGAAACAGGTCGCGCCGGTGTCGAGCATGGCCTGCAGGTACGGACGGCAGCCGCCACAGCCAAGACCGCAGCGCATGTTCAGACTGACTTCCGCCGCGGTGCTCCAGCCGTTCTCGCGCGCGACCGCGAGCACATCGCAGAAGGTCTTCTGAAAGCAGACGCATCGCGTGACGGCCATGATGGCAGGACCCTAGCGAACGGACACCGCGAACGGAAGAGGCGGCGGCGTGTCGTCGGACGGAGACAATCCATGCAGGGCACAGACCACAGGCCACAGACCCAGATCGTTGACCACACGTGGCATCGTGATCGGCCAGCCCAATCATCAGCCCTGCCGATCACCTCAAACCGGTGACATGATGAGTACCACGCCTAACCGGAGGCCACCACCTGTAGCCTGTAGCCTGTAGCCTGTAGCCTGTGGTCTGTCGTCTGTAGCCCTTTCCGCAGCAGTGGTTGCGTCTTGCCACATGACCTCTTCGTCTACCCTGCGCCGCACCTGCCAAGGAGATCCGACTGATGATCCGCACTGCCCTCGCCGCCGCCGTGCTGTCGCTCGCCTCCTGGTCCGCAGCGGCCGAATCGCTGACCATCGTCAGCAGCCTGCCGCGCACCGGCAGCGCCAATGCGCAGACCACTTCGATGATCAACGGTATCAAAATGGCTATCGCTGAGGTCGGGGCCAAGGTCACGCTCGGCGGCGTCGAACACACCATCGTCTATGAGGACTGGGACGACGCTTCGCCCGAACGCGGCGCGTGGGATCCGGCGGTCGAGGCGGCCAATGCCGACAAGGCCATCCGCAACGCCGACGTCATGGCCTATATCGGCACCTACAACTCGGGCGCGGCGAAGATCGCCATGCCCAAGCTCAATCAGGCCGGCTTGGCGATGATCTCACCTGCCAACACTTGGCCCGGCCTGACCAAACCCGGCATCGGTGAAGCCAACGAGCCGATGGTTTACCGTCCGGCGGGCAACGTCAGCTACTTCCGCGTCGTTCCCGCCGATGACATCCAAGGCGCGGTGGGCGCACAGTGGGCGAAGGAACTCGGCGCGTCCAAGGTCTTCGTGCTGCATGACCGCGAACTCTACGGCCAGGGCATCGCCAAGATGTTCAAACTGAACGCCGAGAAACTCGGCCTGACCGTGGTCGGCTTCGAGGGTGTCGACGGCAAGTCCGGCAACTTCAAATCGTTGATCAACAAGATCCGCAGCCAGAAACCTGAGCTGGTCTATTTCGGCGGCACCACCGAGACCGGTGCCGGCCAACTCGCCAAAGATATGGCCGCTGGTGGCCTGACGGCGAAACTCATGGGCCCGGACGCGTTCTACAATTCGGCGCTGATGACCTCCGCCGGCGACACTGCGCTGGAAGGCCGCGTGTTCATCACCTTCGGCGGCGTGCCGCCGGAGCAGCAGACCGGCAAGGGCAAGGCGTTCGTCGAAGCCTACCTCACGCTCTACAAGACCGAGCCGGAAGGGTACGCCATCTACGCCTACGAAGCGACCAAGGTCACCATCGACGCCATCAGCCGCGCGGGAAAGAAGGATCGCGCGGCAGTGCTCGCGGCGCTGCGCGCGACTAAGGACTTTGACGGTGCCCTCGGCAAATGGTCGTTCGATGAGAACGGTGATACCACGTTGATGGTGATGAGTGGCAACACGGTGAAGGCAGGACAGTTCTCGTTCGTGAAACTGCTGGGGCAGTAAGGGTGATGGCCACCTGTCCGGAAGTCCGGAGGTCCGGAAGTCCGGAAGTCTTCCCGTACGATGAGACTTCCGGACTTCCTGCCACGCTGCGGATGCAGCGCGAGGACCAGCGGACTTCCGGGCGGTTCTGGTCATGAGCACCTGGGAGATCATCCTGCAACTGCTCATCACCGGTCTGGCCAACGGCCTGATCATCGCGCTGATCGCGCTCGGCTACACCATGGTCTACGGCATCGTCGAGCTGATCAATTTCGCCCATGGCGATGTGATGATGCTCGGCTGTTTCCTGGCGCTCACCATTGTCGGTCTGCTGGGCGGCGAGGTCGCGGCGCCGTGGCTGGCGATCGGGCTGATGCTGCTGTTGGTGCCGCCGTTCTGTGCCGCCCTCAACTGGATGATCGATCGGCACGTCTACCGACCGCTGAGGAACGCACCGAAGCTGACCGTGCTGGTGTCGGCGATCGGCGTGTCGTTCGTGTGCGTCAACCTCGGGATGTTCTGGGGTGGGCTGCCGATGGAGGTGTTCGGCGGCGGAGCGCAGGCCGCCTCGGCGAAGTCGTTCCCTGATCTGCTCGGCTACCACAACCTGCTGGGCAACGACGCAGTGGTTCAGCTCACCTCCAAGGAAGTGATGGTCGCGGTCATTACCGTGCCGCTGATGATCCTGCTCACCTGGTTCGTCAGCCGCACGCGCCTGGGCACCGCGATGCGCGCGGTGGCGCAGAATCCCACCGCGGCGCAGCTCATGGGCATCGACACCAATCGCGTGGTTGGACTAACGTTCATCATCGGTGGCGCATTGGCCGGTGTGGCGTCGGTGGTCGCCGCGCTCTACACCACCTCGATCAGTTTCCAGATGGGCTACCGCAACGGCCTTGATGCCTTCACCGCCGCGGTGCTTGGTGGCATCGGCAACCTGCCAGGCGCGGTGCTCGGTGCACTCTGCATCGGTCTGGCGCGCGCCGTGATGGAGGGCTGGGTGCCAAACGGTGGGCAATGGAGCAACACGGTGGTCTTCGGTGTGCTGATCCTGGTGCTGGTGTTCCGGCCGACGGGCATCCTGGGATCACGTGTGCGGGAGAAGGTCTGATGTCGGACATGGAGAAAAAGGCATTAGCCACAGAGGCCACAGAGGCCACAGAGGCCACAGAGGCCACAGAGGCCACAGAGGCCACAGAGGCCACAGAGGCCACAGAGGCCACAGAGGGGACCCGACAGCTCAACCTCATCACCGAGAGCATCCTCGGGTGCGCCATTGAGGTACATAGACATCTTGGGCCTGGTTTGCTGGAATCCGCTTACGAAGCGTGTCTGGTTCACGAATTGGAATTGGCCAAGCACCACGTCCAACGCCAAGTTGCACTGCCATTGCGTTACAAGGGTATGGAAATTCCCAGTGCCTATCGCATTGCTCTCCTGGTTGATCATCAGTTGATCTGCGAACTGAAGGCAACAGACCGTCTCGAATCACTCCATGAAGCACAATTGTTGTCGTACCTCCGGCTTTCAGGCTTGAGGCTCGGGCTGCTGCTTAATTTCAACGTCAAGGTGCTCCGTCACGGCATCCGACGGGTGATCCTATGATCCCCTCTGTGCTCTCTGTGGCCTCTGTGGCCTCTGTGGCCTCTGTGGCTAGGTTGTCTGCCTTTTTGCTGGTCGCACTTCTTCCCGCGATCGACTTGTTGCTGCCGACTACCTGGAAGTTCGCCTCGCTGGTGCCGGCGATCATGGTCTACGCCATCATCGGGTTGGGGTTGAACCTCATCACCGGCTTCACTGGGTTGTTCAATTTGGGCAGCGCGGCGTTCATGGCAATTGGGGCCTACACGTTCGCGATCCTCACCTGTCCGATCTATCCGTTCCAGATCGGGTTTTTCCCCGGACTGCTTGCGGCGACGGCGATGGGCGGGATTGCGGGTTTGCTGCTGTCGTTGCCGGTGATGCGACTGCGCGGGGACTACGTGGCGATCGTGACGCTCGGGTTTGGTGAGATCGTGCAGGATGTCTTGAAGAATCTCGATGCGGTGACCAAGGGCACCCAGGGACTCAATCCAGTGGCCGTGCCAGCAATGCCGGGAGTGAGCTTCTCGGTCGGCAATTACGTGCCGTGGTACTACCTCTACCTAGTGCTGCTGATCGCGGTGGTGTGGCTCTGCCACAACCTGCGGTATTCGCGACTCGGGCGGTCATGGGTCGCGGTGCGGGAGGACGAACTTGCTGCGCGGTCGATGGGGTTGCCAACACCATGGATCAAACAGATCGCCTTCGCGTTAGGATCGGCGTTGTGCGCTACCGGCGGAGCGATGTTCGCCAGCTTGGCAGGCACCAGCATCGAGCCGGGATTCTACGACTTCCAACAGTCGGTGATCATCCTGTGCATCGTCATCGTCGGGGGCATGGGCAACATCACCGGCGTGCTGCTGGGCGCGTGTATCATGGTCGGCTTCAACAGCATCGTGTTGACCAAGCTCACCGAGATGATGTCGCGCAATGGCTGGACTGGCGACAACGTGTTGGCGTCGCCTGGGAATTGGAAGTTCATGCTCTACGGCATCGCACTGATCCTGATGATGCGGCTGCGTCCCAAGGGCCTGCTGCCGGCCAAGGAGGTCCCGGCCGAGCTGCGCTACCGCGACCGCGACCGCGACCGCGACAAAGCGCCGGCGGGAGCCAACTAATGGCACTGCTCCAACTCGATCGCCTGACCCTGCGTTTCGGCGGCCTGACGGCGGTCAACGATGTCAGCATCAGCGTCGAACGCGGACAGATCTTCGCCGTCATCGGACCCAATGGCGCGGGCAAGACCTCGGTGTTCAACGCCATCACCGGACTCTACCAGCCGAGCAGTGGGTGCGTGCGGATCGATGGACGTACCGTACGGGCACTGCCGGAACCGGCTGACGTTGTGCGCTGGGGCCTCGTCGGACTCGCCACCGGGCTCGGCGCGGCCGTGGCGATCAACGCCAACACCCTGTGGGACGCCGCGATCAACCAGAGTGCGCATCTCCAACCGTTCCCCTGGAGCACCTCGTGGAACGCCCTCGTCGCGAGCGCGCTGCAGGGCCCTTGGACCACGGTGCCGCTCGCCATCGGTGCGGCGATCGGCGTCGGTGCGGCGTGGAACGCCTGGCGCATGGGCCGTTGTACACCCGACGCCGTGGCACGCGCCGGCGTTGCGCGCACCTTCCAGAACATTCGGCTGTTCCGCGATCTGAGCGCGCTCGACAACGTGCTGGTGGGCATGGATCGCCACCTGCACGCCCGTGGCTGGGATGCCGCGCTGCGCCTGCCGCGCCATCGCCGCGAGGAACGTGACGCGAGAGAGACCGCGCTGCGCGAACTGGAATTCGTCAGCCTTGGCACCAGCGCCCACCTGCCCGCCGGGTCGTTGCCGTATGGGCATCAGCGACGGCTGGAGATCGCCCGCGCGCTCGCCACGCGTCCGTCGCTGCTCCTGCTCGACGAGCCGGCCGCCGGGATGAATCCGGCCGAGGCGACCAAGCTGATGGAGCTGATCAAACGCATCCGCGACCGCGGCATCACCGTCGTGCTGATCGAACACCACATGAAGGTGGTGATGGGTATCAGCGACCGCATCGCGGTGCTACATTACGGTAACAAGATCGCCGAAGGCACGCCGGCAGAGGTCCGCGCGAATCCGCAGGTGATCGAGGCGTACCTGGGCAAGGAGGAACTCGGATGAACGGGAATTGCCACGGTCCGATGTCCGGGGTCCGGGGTCCGGGGTCCCGTGCTCCAGCGTTGTTGTTTGCTTTGCCCTGGTCTGTTCGACGGATCGAATCCCTCTGGTGCGTCATGCGCAGAAATGGCGCGCGATGAACGAGACCCCGGACCCCGGACCCCGGACCCCGGACATTCTCTTGTCCCTCGAAAACGTCGACGCCGGCTACGGCCCCATTCGCGCTCTGCACGGCATCACCCTGAACGTCCGCGCTGGCGAGATCGTTACGCTCATCGGTGCCAATGGTGCGGGTAAGACCACCACGCTGCTGTGCTGCTCCGGCATCGTGACGCCGACGAGCGGTGCGATCCGCTTCGCAGGTCAGGCGATCCACGGCCAGCCGGCCCATGCCATCGTGCGCCATGGCATCGCGCAGGTTCCCGAGGGCCGCAAGATCTTCCCACGCCTGAGCGTGCTGGAGAACCTCCGCCTCGGCGCGTTCACCCGTAGTGATCCGACAGAGATCGCCGCCAGCATCGACCATGCGTTCACGCTGTTCCCTATCTTGGCAGAACGCCGGCACCAAGCCGGCGGCACGTTGTCGGGTGGCGAACAGCAGATGCTCGCCATCGGTCGGGCGCTGATGTCCAAACCGCGGGTACTGCTGATGGACGAGCCCTCGATGGGCGTCGCCCCCCTGCTGGTGCTGAAGATCTTCGAGACTATCCGCACGCTCAATCGCGAAGGCCTGTCGGTCCTGCTGGTCGAACAGAACGCCCGGCTGGCGCTCAAACTCGCGCACCGCGGCTACGTCATTGAGACCGGCCGCATCGTCATGGAAGACGACGCTAAACGTCTGCTGGCGGATCCGAAGGTGCAGGAAGCCTACCTCGGCGAATAAATGCCACGGTCTGGAAAGTACGAGGGGTACGAGGGGTACGAAAGGTACGAGGGGTACGAGGGGTACGAGGGGTACGAAAGGTTCGAAAGGTTCGAAAGGTACGAAAGGTACGAAAGGTACGAAAGGTCCAGAGACAGCATCCGGCATGCGCTGAAGTAGACGGTCGACTTGGTCGGCCATGAACAGCACCTAGAGTGATGACTGCACCAGCATCTCGGACCCTTCGGACCCCTCGTACCCCTCGGACCCTTCGGACGGCTGTCCCATGACCCTCTTCAAACCCTGCATCGACCTCCACGACGGTCAGGTGAAACAGATCGTCGGCGGCAGCCTGCACGACAGCGGTGCCGGACTGAAGACCAACTTCGTCGCCAGTCAGCCGCCGGAGTTTTTTGCCGGCAAGTACCGCGACGATCGCCTCGAAGGCGGCCACGTGATCAAGCTTGGACCTGGCAATGACGACGCGGCCAAACGCGCGCTCGCCGCGTGGCCGGACCACCTGCACCTCGGCGGCGGCATCGACATCGACAACGCGCAGCCATGGATCGAACAAGGTGCGAGCAAGGTGATCGTCACCTCGTGGTTGTTCCCAAACGGCGTGTTCGCCCAGGAACGCCTCACCGCGCTGAGCAACCGCCTGTCGAAGGACCGCCTGGTGGTCGACCTAAGTTGCCGCCGCGTCGGCGACGGCTGGGTGGTGGCGATGAACCGCTGGCAGACGCTGACCAGCTTCGCCATCACCGAGGCCAACCTCGCGCTGATTGCCGCGTCGTGCAGCGAGCTGCTGATCCATGCCGCCGATGTCGAAGGCCTGTGCCAGGGTATCGACCAGGACCTGGTCACCGTGCTCGGCAAGTGGTCGCCAATCCCGTGCGTCTACGCCGGCGGCGGCAAGTCGATCGAAGATCTGATTCTGGTGGATCGTCTGAGCAAAGGGCGCGTCGACCTGACGTACGGCAGTGCGCTTGACATTTTTGGTGGCAGCGGCGTGACGTATGTCGACTGCGTGGCGTGGAATCGGGCTCAGGAACGCCATCGTCGATAGGCCTGGGAGAGGCGAGCCCCAGCTCGCCTTGCCTTTGATCAAAGTCGTCCGTTTGCTTTCGTCACCGTGAGGCGAGCTAGGGCTCGCCTCTCCCAGGGTCACGCGGCGCGAGCGGCGCGGCGTAGTTCACGAAAGCGCAGACGACGTGCATCCGTGCGTTCGCGCGAATAGAGCGTGCTGACCAGCCCCCGAAAACCGTCCCGCAGTTCCAGCGCGGTCATCTTTTCCGGGTGGAAATTCACATCGAAGAGCGTGCAGAGGTTCCAATTGGTCGGTTCGATCAATCGCCCAGCTTTCAGCAGGCGTTCATAGAGCACGGTGCCTGGGAACGCAGTTTGCACCGTGACCTGGACCTCGGTGAGGTCCGACTCGCGCACGAAGGTGTCGACTGCGTTGAAGATGCCGGCGTCGTGCGCATCCAAGCCAAGAATGAAGCAGCCGTTGACGCTGATGCCATGGGATTGGATGCGCGTGATGGCGGCGCGGTAGCGGTCGAAGCGTTTGCGTTTCCAGCCGTGGGTGTCGATGCCGGTGAGCGCGTCTGGCGTCGGACTCTCCAGGCCGATCAGTACCTGCGCACAACCGGCGTCACGCATCAGTGACAACAAGTCGTTATCCTCGGCGACGCTGAGATCGGTCTCGGTGAACCAGCGGATTCGGCGTTTCGCCAACTCCGGCAGCAACGCCTTCCAATACGCGCGATCGATGAAGGTATTGTCGTCGGCGAATTCGATGAAGGGATGCGGCCAGATGGCGCGGATGCGGTCGATCTCCGCCAGCACCTTGGCCGCGGGTTTCTGGCGGTAGCCGGGTGTCATCAGCGGCGTCGAGGCGCAGAATTCGCAGCGGTGCGGACAACCGCGTGCGGTCTGCACGGTGATGCGGTTGTAGCGCGCCACGTCGAGCAGTTCGACGCGTGGTGATGGTGCTTGGTTCAGATCGAACGGTACGCCTCGCTGGCCATACTGCGGTTGCAAGCGGCCGGCTTCAGCGTCGGCGATGAGCTGCGGCCATACCAGTTCGCCTTCGCCGATGACCACCGTATCGACGTGGGCCGCAGCCTCATCCGGCAGGACGCTGACGTGCGGACCGCCGATGACCACACGCGTGCCGAGCGCATGGAAACGATCCGCGAGTTCATAGGCTTCGCGCACCTGCGCGCTAAACGTGCTGATCGCCACCAGATCCGCGTGTACGGGAACGCCCTGCACCGCGCGCAGATCGGCGACCTCGTGGTAGCTGACCTCGTGCCACGGTGGCGTCATGCCGGCGAGCGTCAGCAGTCCAAGGCTGGGCAGCGAGGCGATCACCTGCCCGCGCTCGACGAATCCCGGAAGCGTCAGACCGATGCGCAGCAGCTCGGCGTCGACGACGCGCACGCCACTCATGGCGATGAAGGCGATCTTCATGGCAGCAATCCTTTCACGATGAACACGCTGACGCCGGTGATCAGACTCGTCACCGGCACGACGAAGGCATGGCGCGCGGACGGGATGAAGGCAGCCGCATAACAGCACAGTGGCATGGTGAAGGCACCGACCACCAGGGCCCAGGCGGCGACATCCAACGCCGGTCCCTGATGCGCCGCTGGCAGCGCTGGCAGCGACCAGGCGAAGGCAAGGTTGATGAAGGCGAGGCCGAAGAAGCTGATGTGCCCGAGCCGTGTCAGGCGACGCGGCCAGGCGGCGTACCCGCCGAGCCACTCCACACGGTGGAACCACAGCCCATGGACAGCGCCGCTGACCATGCCACACAGGATGCCGATCCAGCCGGCGATGAGGTTGACCTGGTCCATACCTGGAGTAAGTAAACGATCGTTTATGGAAGACAAGCCCGCATCTGACATCGTGCCGGTGGAGCACTTGGAGCGTCCCCCACGCGGGTCGCTGGCCACATTTGGGCTGTTCTTCCTCGGGAACGGCGAGGCCATCCGCCGTTTTGCCGCCACGCGACACCTCTGGCTGGTGGGGCTGCTGTTCACGTTCAGCGCGGGCCTGGCCCGGGAATATGACGCCGAGGATCTGCTCGCCGAACCGTGGCACCTGCTGATCGCGCCCGGGGCGTCGTGGGTGGCGGCGACGGCGTTGTGGTTATTGGTGCAGCTGAGTGGTGTCGGACGGTGGGCGTGGTCACCGGTCAAGCGGGTGCCGCGTCTACTCGACAGCTACCTCGCGTTCCTTGGTTTGTTCTGGCTGACCGCGCCGCTCGCCTGGTTCTATGGCATCCCTTACGAGCGCCTGATGTCTGCGGGCGAAGCGGCCTCCACCAACCTATGGACTCTGCAACTGGTCGCGTTGTGGCGCGTGGTGCTGATGATCCGCGTGCTCACTGTGATCTATGGCATCCGCCCGGTGTTGGCGGGCGTCATCGTTCTCCTGTTCGGCGATGTACTGATGCTGATCGCGTTGTCGTACGTGCCGGTGTCGATCTTTGCCATCATGGGCGGCGTACAACTGGGAGAAGCAGAGCGAGTGTTGGCAGGTGCGGCCTTCATCGGACAATTTCTTGGAACTCTGGCATTAATCGTGCTCGCACTCGCATGGCTGATTTCGTTCGCCGATCGTAAACGCTGGGGTTGGAATATCGCCACCACGCAGGTGCGTTTGGCGCCACTGATGTACGTGGCAATCGCAGTTATTGCCTGGTGGTGCTTGTGGTTGCCCACCACTCAACCCGAGCAGCAGCTCCGCCGACGTATTGAGCAGGCGATGACGACTGGGGATCTGGTCACCGGTTTTGCGCTCCTGGGAAAACATTTTCCCGCTGATCTGCCGCCACATTGGTATCCGCCACCACGACCAGACGGTCGTAAACCAAATCTAGATCCGTTGGTAGTGCTGCTCTATCTCAGCACGCAACCGAGTACCGAATCCATCCAACAGATGTACGAAGACAAACTCCTGAATGGCGGTCTGTTCGTCCACCAATGGGATCGCGCACGCATCCTTGAACTGCTGACACTACTGGAACACCAGCGGGACGCCACTCGGTTGATCCATGGCGTCGATCATCACGAGGGTGTGTTGTCCCTGCTGGAGCGACAGGCCGAAGACGAGACCGACAACGCCGTGCGCGAGCGACTCCAGACGATTCTAAAACAGTATCGCAAATAGCTGTCGTATAACCGCCTGGGCGAAATCCCGACCGGTGTCCGGTGATGACCACGATGCCCGTCTGAGGTATCCTCATCATATGGCATGCTCCCATCCGCATCACCGCATCGGCTGGAGCTTCGTCGAGTTGATGATCGTCATCTGCATACTGGTGGCGTTGCTCGCCATCGGCTTCGTGGTCTGGGGCATGCTGCGTTCGCGTGCTGCCATCAGCTCCACCCATACGCTGGTCAGTTCCGTGGCTACGCAGCTCACCACGTACAGCACGAAGATCTGGACTTGGCAGGAAGCCTGAGGCAACCGCAGTGGTCAGCTCTTCGATCTCAACCGTGATGGTCTGATCGATGGTGCACCAGGTGTGACGGCTTCGACAGAGGTTGATGGGGGATTCACTCCGGAGATCCTCGCCTCCGGCTACCGCGGCTTCGTCGCGATGACCGGATCACTGCTGAAAAATCGTCCCTCGCTAAAAACCAGCAGCCGCTCGACGCATGGAAGCGGCCCCCTGCGCATCGCTTTCTCTGTGAAGATCTATGGCACCACGGGATTCGGCATCTGGTCCGCCGGTCCCGATGGCGTCGATGGTACCGCGGATGACCTGACTAGTTGGACCTCAGCGCCGTAATCGGAACGCCAGGACAGCCCCAGTCCGGATGATAGGCGCTCCCAGGGTTCGACCTGCCACGGCTCGGGGTTTCCTCGCCGATCCGCTGGCTAGCCTTTTCAAACCATGATCGCTACCGCCATCCCGAAGACCCCCGCCGAATTCGTTGCCGCCATCGCGGACCTCAAGCGCTCGATGAACGCGGTGATCCTGGGGCACTACTACCAGTCGGATGAGATCCAGGACGTCTCCGACTTCATCGGCGACTCGTTGCAGCTTGCGCGCCAAGCCGCCACCACCAACGCCGACGTCATCGTCTTTTGCGGCGTGCACTTCATGGCCGAGACCGCGAAGATCCTCAACCCACACAAGCAGGTGCTGCTGCCGGATCTGGAAGCTGGGTGCTCGTTGTCGGACTCGTGCCCGGCGGATCGCTTCAAGGCTTTCATTGATCGCCATCCGGGACACGTGGTCGTCACCTACGTCAATTCCTCGGCGGAGGTCAAGGCGCTCAGCGATTTCTGCGTCACTTCATCCAATGCCTGCGCGGTGGTAAACTCCATCCCCAAGGACCAGCCGATCATCTTCGCCCCCGATCAATTCCTGGGCGACTGGGTCAGCCGCGAGACCGGCCGCGAGCTGGTGATGTGGCTGGGCAGCTGCGAGGTGCACGAAAACTTCAGTCAGCAGGCGCTGATCGATCTGCAGCAGGAACATCCGGAGGCGCTGACGTTGGTACATCCGGAATGCCCGCTGCCGATTCGCGCGCTGGCCGACGTGGTCGGCAGCACCAGCCAGTTGCTTGGTGCGGTAAAAAAGGGCGCGCCACGCGCGACCTACATCGTCGTCACCGAGCCCGGCATCATCCACCAGATGGAGAAGGCCGCTCCTGACGCGACGTTCTTGATGGCGCCGGCGGCAGTCGGCGGCACTCAGCAGGGCTCGTGCTCGCACTGCAACACCTGCCCGCACATGCGCCGCAACACGCTGGAGAAGCTCTACTGGTGCATGCGCAACCGCGCGCCGGAACTGCGCCTGGATCCGGCGCTGATCGAACGCGCGCGCCTGCCGATCGAGCGGATGATCGCCATCGGGTGATGCGCTGATGGTGCCGGGAGTGACCGGGCGCAGATGCGATGATGTGCGCGACAGTCGCAGACCGGGTGCCGTCCATCCGTTATTTTTGTTTAATGGATCATCATTTTTTGTCGGCGGACAGGACACTCGCCGTGCGTAAATGTTGCCAACGTCGCATTTAGTCGCTCTCCGGCGACAGCAGCCACCGGACTTTGCAGCGTGATTGGACAGTCCGACCCGCCTTGACGATACCCGCCATGCTTCGCTACCATGACCACTTCACCACGTCGGCTGAGCCGCGTGCTCACTGAAGGAGCTGGTCGTCATGGAACAGGATGCCATCGCTGCAGGGATCACCGGCGCATCGGACCTAGCGAAGCTCGCGTGGCTGCTGGTCAGCGCCGGACTCGTGCTCTTCATGCAGGCGGGCTTCGCCGCGGTCGAAACCGGATCGGTGCGCTACAAGAACTCGATCAACGTCGCGCTGAAGAACGTCATCGACCTGTGTGTGTCGTTCGCGGCGTTCTTCGTCGTCGGCTACTCGCTGATGTTTGGAGCCAGCATCCAGGTCGGCGGCTGGGGCATCATCGGCACGCCGACGCTGTTCCTGACCAACATCGAGACCGCCACCACCGCCATCAGCGTCACCACCATGGCGTTCTTCCTCTTCCAGGTGACCTTCTGCAACACCGCTGCGACCATCGTCTCTGGCGGCGTGGCCGAGCGCTGCCGCTTCATGGCCTATGTGCTGGTGACGCTCGGCGTGGCGCTGGTCATCTATCCGTTGTTCGGCCACTGGGTGTGGGGCGGCGGCTGGCTGGCCCAGCTCAAGTACCATGACTTCGCCGGCTCATCCGTGGTACACATGGTCGGCGCTGGGGTGGCGCTCGCCGGCATCCACGTCCTGGGTTCGCGCCTCGGCCGCTTCGATGCACAGGGCAAAGCGCACCGCATTCCGGCGTCGAGCCTGCCACTGGTGTCGATCGGCGTGGTGATCCTGGCCTTCGGCTGGATCGGCTTCAACGGCGGCTCGGCGCCGCTTGGCGCACAGACCGCCACCATCATCACCAACACCTTGATCGCCGCCTGCTTCGGCGGTTTGGCGTCGATGCTGGTGGTGTGGGCTACTGGCGGACTAGCAGAAGCAGACCTCATCCTCAACGGCGTGCTCGGTGGATTGGTGGCGATCACCGCTGGTGCTGACTGTGTGACGCCGACCGCGTCGGCCCTGATCGGCATCATCGGCGGCGTGACGGTAGTGATCGGGTGCCGGTTGATGGAGCGCTGGAAGCTGGACGACGCCGTGGGCGCGGTGCCGGTGCACGGCGTCGCCGGGTTCGCCGGCGTGGTCGCTACCGGAGTGTTCTGCGAATCGCGTTTCCTCACCGATCAGCCGCGGCAATCTGATCGTCGTGCAGATCATTGGCGCCACGACCGCGGCGGTGTGGAGCTACGTCCTTGGCCTGATCCTGTGGAAGATCGTCGGTCGCATCAGTTCGCTGCGCATCGGCCCGGCGGAGGAAGAAGTCGGCATGAACTACAGTGAGCACAAGGTCGACGATCCGATGCTCGACCTGACCAACGCGGTGGTGAGCGCCGTTGCCGGCAAGGACAAGGGCCTGGTCATGCTCGACAACGTGCGTGAAGGCGACCTGGTGGCGCTGGCGCGGGCGGTGAAGGTGCTGGTCAACCGCCACGCCGGGGCCAAACGCAATGCGGAATCGTGGGCTCAGGCCATCGAAGGTCTCAAACATTCGCTGCTCGAACAGCAGCACCTAGGTGCGTCGACCGCCTCGACCTCGCTGGAGGAACTCAAGGCCACGCATGAAACGTTGGAGAACGTGCTGAAATTCCTCCGCGAAGACACCACACAGGCCAGCGCCAATGCCATGCTCACCGATCTTATCCGCCTGGTGCAGGGCCGCATCGATGCCCTGACCTCTGCCCTGCCACGCATCATGAAATCGTTCGATACCGTCCGCCATACCAGTGGGCAACTTGATCAGATTGCCGGCAACATCCGTGGAGGCCGCGCGTGAGCGAGATCTCCTCTGGTCAGGTCCTCGGCAACGTCCGACTCGACAAGTTTCTGGGTGAAGGCGCGATGGGCGTGGTCTACCAAGGCCATCACCTGACGCTCGGCCTGAACGTCGCGGTGAAGGTGCTGAAGATCGACAGCGCCAACGGCGTCGCCCATCGCTACACCGACCGCTTCCGTCGTGAAGCCCAGCTCGCGGCTCGCCTGAACCATCCCGGCATCGTGCGCGTGCTCGATTTCGGTGATAAGGATGGTGTTCCCTACATGGTGATGGAGCTGGTGGACGGTTTCTCCTTCGAGGAGTACCTGCGCCGCCGCGACGAGTCGGTGAACGAGACCACCGTGCAGCGCGTGCTGCTGGCGGTGGCCAATGCCCTCGTGACCGCGCACGACGAAGGCATCATCCACCGCGACCTGAAACCAGCGAACCTGCTGCTGAACCGCAAGGGCGTGCTGAAGATCGCTGACCTGGGTCTGGCTAAGGAGGACGGCGGTGCCGCGCTGACGCGTGAAAAGGTCATGGTCGGCTCGCCCGCCTTCATGTCGCCAGAAAGCCTGACTCCTGGCGTCACCGTCGACTACCGCTGCGATCTCTATTCGCTCGGCGTTATCGGCTATCAACTCGCCTTCGGTCAACTGCCCTACAGCGGCACCATGGTCCAGGTCGCCAACGGCCATCTGGGCGGCAAGGCCAACTTCGGCCTGCCGACCAGCTGTGGCAAACCGACCATCGCCATCATCAAGAAGCTGATGCAACCACAGCGCGAGCAGCGCTACCAGCACGCACGCGAGATCGTCGCCGACATCCGCCGCATCATCACCGGCGCACACAGCCGCGGGAAAACCGGCTCGTCGAGTTCCGCCACCGGCGGCAACGGCAGCGGCAGCAGTGCTTCGGATTTCCGCAACATCGTCGGCTTCCTCGAAAGCCGCCTGGGCGGGACCAGCAGCGAGGTCGATGGCAAGACGGTGGTGCACACCACCACGCGTGAACGGGTACTCGTATGGCTGATGCTCATCGGCATGTTCGGAGTGGCGATCGTCGGCTTTGTGCTGTTCGGTGGGGATGGGAAACCGGCGGCGAAATCCACCGCGACCACGCCGACCGAGACTCCGGTACCGCCCACGCCAGCGGTGCCGCCGGTGATCGTCGCGCCGGATGCCGGCACAGCTCCGGCACCAGCAGCGGTCGAACCGACGGCGGAAAAGCCAGCGCCCTGAGGCGTTCAGCGCAGCGCGCTGCGGAAGAGCCGGCTCGGCAACGACAGGCGACGGGCATCGACGGCTCCGCCCAGCAGGCCCAGCGGCGCACCGCTGGTGCGACGCACGAACACCGACGGTGGCGCGCTGAGCGCCAACGACTCACCGGCCCACAGGTGTTTCGCGGTGGTCGCATCGACCTCGATGCTCGCAGCACCACGATCGATCAGCATCTGGGCGGTCCACGGCTCCGGCCCGCCCTCGCCATGCGCCAGCACCAGACCACGCGCCTCTGATGGCAGCGCGCAGGCGGCTGCCGCTACGGTGGCGATGAAGCTGGTACGACCGTTGTTCCAGCAGCGCAGCGGTGAGTCCGGCAACCAACGGCTGAGCGCTCGGTCGGCAGGCGGTTCGCGGCCACGCAGGGAATCCGAGCCCGGCAGATCTTCGGGCGCGCGCAGGCGGCAGGCGAAGAACGGTTCGGTGCCCTGGCGTTGCGGCCACAGGCGAACGGCACCGAGGCCCGCGAGATCAACATCGCAGCCAGGGAGCGTCACCACGTCCACGCGCCATCCTGGATGCGCGGCGAGGAACGCCTGGATGACGCCTTCGTTCTCGGCGACGTAGGGCGTGCAGGTGCTATACACCAGTCGACCATCACCACGCACCAGCCGGGCCGCTTCCGTGAGCAGCGTTAGTTGCCGCTCGGCCATGCGCGCAACCTGCTTCTGCGAGCGCGGTTCATGGCCACTGCATGGCGCATCGACCAGCACTCCGTCGGCGACGTGGGGATGACGTTCAGCCAGGACGTGGAGCGGCATGGGCGTCACCACGCCACCAGTGATGCCCTGGCGCGCGAGGTTTTCCGCCAGCACGCGACGACGTGGCGCGGCGGCGTCGACGCACACCAGGAGTCCGTCATCGCCCAGCGCGAGGCCGATCTGCGTCGACTTCGAGCCCGGTGCAGCGCAGGTGTCGACGATCACTTCGCCCGGCTGTGGCGCGAGCAACAGCACCGGCACCTGACTCGCTGCGTCCTGCGGATAGATCGTGCCGGTGTGGTAGTCGAGGAAATCGCCAGGGTCGCAGTCGGCGGTGGTGAAGAAGCCCGCGGGATTCCACGGGATCGGCACTAGGTCGCCCCAGCCGCTTGGCTGACCGCGACGTGGATGCACGCGGATCGCACGGCGGAAAGGACTGGCGACGCTGCGCAGGAAGGCGTCACCGTCAGGAAGTGACGATGCCAGATCGGCCAGCGCATCACCTTTCATCGGCGATCACTCACTTGACGTTCGTCCCTGGTGCCTGGACCGCTGGCCAAAGTTGGAAAGCCAACGCAGTCACTCGACGGAAAACTTCAAGGCCTTTGGAATTCGTCTGCTTTCTCGCATTGGCCATTGGCCTGCATGATGTCGTTTGCGGGCCAGTGGCCCGCGGTCCCAGGGGCGACGGATTCACAACATCCCGTGGATCGCGCGCGCTAGGCGCGGGAGTTCGGGATCACGTGCGCCCATCAGCAGCACGGTGTCGCCTGGGATGGCGGTCTCGGCGGCCCAGCGCACCACCTCCTGATGGTTGGCGGCGTAGCCGCACTTCAGACGCGCGGGTAGATCGCTGACCAGATCGCGGCTGCTGATGTCCTGCGCCACGGTGCCGCCGGCGTAGAAGATCTCGCTGTAGCAGAAACGATCCTGCGGGCGCAGCACACGCGGAAGAATGTCCTTCAACTCCGGGCGCAAAAAACGCGCGGGACCGAACCCGTGCGGCTGGAAGATCGCGAGCAAGCGGTCGGCTCCCGCCTGCGCGGCGAGGATGGCCGCGCGGATCTTCTCGCCATTGTGCGCGTAGTCGTCGACCACGCGGATGCCGGTGTCGGTGGTGCCGATGACCTCAAAACGCCGGGCGACGCCTGGGAACGCACGCAGCGCCGCGGCGATGGCGACGGGGGCAACGCCGAGTTCGCAGCACACCGCCAACGCGGCGGCGGCGTTTTCCAGATTGTGCGCACCAGGCTGTGGCAGGTCGAGTGCGACCTCGCCCCCCTGCGGCAGACCGACGATGCCCTGCGAACGCTCAGGGCCGGTGGCGATCACCTCCAGCGGGTAGTCGGCGCGTCCGGCAGTGCCATAGCGGCGCTGGTTGGGATGTGCACCGGCCGCCTTCATCGCTTCAGAACAGGCGGTGTTCACCAACAGCAGGCGGCTCTGTGCCGCGAAGGCGTCGAACTGGCGATGCAGCTCATCAAGCTCGGCGTGATCGCGCGTGATGTTGTGGATGAGGCCGATGCCTGGGTGGTAGTCGGCAAGTGCACCGCTGGCTTCGCAGGCCTCGGCCACCACCGGGGCATCCTGCGGTCCGGCGGTAAATCCCGCACCCGCGTCATCACCAGCGAGCGGCGCACCTGCGAGGATCGTCGCCGGCACGCGGCACTGCCGCAGGATCCACGCGACCATGCCGGTGACGGTACTCTTGCCCGAGGTGCCGGCGATGGCGACGCCTGGCTTGCCGGCGTTGATGACCTCGGCCAACAAGGCGGGGCGTGACACCAACGTCGCGCCGTGCTGCTTCGCCGCACGCATCTCCGGCGTGTCCTGCTCCACCGCGGTCGAGTAGATGAAGCGCTCAATGCCCGCGACCACCGCCGAGCCATCCTGCGGCAGCACGGTGATGCCCTGCGCACGCAGACGTGCCACCAGCTCGGGATGTTTGCCCTGATCGATGGAGCGGTCGCTGCCCTGCACCGTGTGGCCCCAGGCGCCCATGAGCTGAGCGAGTGGATTCATGCCGGCTCCGGCAATGCCGGAGAAGTGGTAACGCTGCGTTGACATGGGCAGTGGTGTACGCGACGTCGCCGGACTGGCCAGCGGTGGACGTCATTCCCAATCGGCGCTGATCCAACGGAGCGTCGGCGAACCGGCACGGGCCTCGGTCGTGGGCACGGTCCGCACCACCCGGCCATCGGCCATCACCGAGCCGATCCACCCCAGGTGACGCGAGTCGTCGACTTCCGCCGTGCCACCATAACCCCACTGACCTTTGCCACCGGTGGTGATGCCGTCGAAGAACAACACCACCTGCTCGCCATCACTGATGCGGTTGATGAAGAAGGCTTGGTGACGGAAGCTGCGTCCAGGACCGCGCACGCGATCAAGGTCCTGATTCATCTTGTAACTCTTCGGCACCTCGTTGCGGATGAGTCCGGGGGCGGCACCGGTGAACGACGGACACTGGAAGATCGAGCCCGGCCGGTTGATCTTGCGTTCATTGATCAGGCGCGGGAGTTGGTTGAACCACGAGCTGCTGCGTTCGGGCTTGCTCGCCTTCCAGTTCTGGCTGGCTGGCAGACGCCCACCTTCCAGTTCGGCATAGATCAATGTCGCAGCGCCAAGCTGCGCGAGATTGCTGCTGCACGCGGTCTGCTTGGCCTGGGAACGCAGCCAGCCAATCGTCGGCACCAGCAACGCAGCCAACAACACGATGATCCCGACGACGATCATGACCTCGATGAGCGTCAGAGCGGCTCGGGAACGACAGGAAGGCACCGCCATGTGGCGGAGGCTGACGCCCAGGCTGCGAGGTTCAAGCGTTCATCTGGTCACCGGTGCAGGGTGGGCCCACGACAAGGTGAGGGTCGGATTGCCGCTGGCCGGCTGGCAGTCGGCGATCCCAGTGAGATAAATTGGTGAAATCAGTGGTTTTCATCGAAATTTATTGCACCCCACCACGTGGACGGATCGGCGACGCCGATCACCGGTTGCGCAGCACCCGGGCTCCGCGAAGCGGAGTGTCCGCGGACGTCGATCACGAAAGCGCGCCCGGGCGCGCCGCGTCAGCCGCACTGAACAACATGGGGGGAGAGAGGCGACCGCAGGGAGCCGAACGAAGCGGGGGGAGCGGATTTCCGCTCCCCCCGTGGAAAACTAGTCAACCGATCAGCGAAGCTGATCGCACTGGCGCAGCCGGTGGGCCGCGCCAGCGGCCGTTCACGCAAAGTGCGAGAACGCCTTGTTGGCTTCGGCCATGCGGTGCGTGTTCTCACGCTTCTGGATGGTCGTGCCGGTCTTGTTGTAGCAGTCGGTCAGTTCCTGCGCGAGCTTCTCGGCGATCGGGCGGCCCTTGCGGGTGCGCACGGCTTCGAGGATCCAGCGGATCGCGAGGGTCTGCTGACGCTTGCGGTTCACTTCGACGGGCACCTGGTAGTTCGCACCACCGATGCGCTTCGAACGGACTTCCACCAGCGGCTTGACGTTTTCGAGCGCCTGCTCGAAGACCGGCAGCGGGTCGGCCTTGAGTTTGTCGGCGATCTGCTTCATCGCGCCGTAGAAAATCGCCTCGGCGGTGACCTTCTTGCCGTCGTACATCAGGCAGTTCACGAACTTGGAGACCAGCAGGCTGTTGTAACGGCCATCCGGTTTGACGCCGCCGCCGGTCCAACGCTGGGGCGCGGGGCCCTTCGCGAGCGTGCTGTCGGCAACGGTGATCGAACCGTCTTCGTTGACCACAACGGCCGCAGCTTCGCCAGCAACGGCGGCGGCAGCTTCCTGCAGCTCTTCGCCGGTGGGTTCGTCGTGACGGGGCTTACGTGGGGGGAAGGCCATGTTTGTTTCCCTTTATCCCAGGACTTGTGCCCAGGAGGTACTGCGGCTGTCGCCGCGGGTTAGATCGGATTGAAAACTAAGAACTGGGGGCAGGTCCGCAGGACCGTTCTTGGGGGGCGTCGGCCCCCCAAGCGAAACTGCGGGGGCAGGCCCGGAGGGCCGTTGTTGGGGGGCGCTGCCCCCCAACCACAACGATCACTTCTTCTTCGGACGCTTGGTGCCGTAGAGCGAACGACCCTGGTTGCGACCCTGGACGCCCTGGCAGTCGAGCTTGCCGCGAACAATGTGATAGCGCACGCCGGGAAGGTCATGCACGCGACCGCCGCGGATCAGCACGAGGCTGTGTTCCTGGAGGTTGTGCTTCTCACCACCGATGTAGGCGGTGATTTCCTTGCCGTTCGACAGACGAACGCGCGCGATTTTACGCAGCGCCGAGTTCGGCTTCTTCGGGGTCATGGTCTTGACCTGCAGGCAGACGCCGCGCTTGAACGGGTTGTTCTCAAGCTGCGGGCTCTTGCTCTTGGTGGTCTGAGACGTGCGTCCCTTGCGGATCAGCTGATTAATCGTGGGCACTGACGGACTCCTGAACGGGGGCGCGGACGCTAGCAACGGTTTCCGGGATTACAACCGGCTCCCCGAGCTTCTCGATCTGGGCGCCCTTGTAGGTGAAGAACCCGGTGCCACAGGGGATCAAGTGGCCCAGGATGACGTTTTCCTTGAGGCCGGCGAGCGGATCGCGACGGCCGGCGAGGGCAGCGTCGGCCAGCACCTTGGTGGTCTCCTGGAAGGAGGCCGCCGAGATGAAGCTTTCCGACTGCAGGGCTGCACGGGTGATACCCATGAGCTTGGGCTCGAAGGTCGCCGGGCGCTTGCCCTCGGCGATGGCGCGCTGGTTCTCTTCGCGGACGCGGATCTTGTCGACCAACTGACCCTGGAGGTACGGCAGATCGCCCGCATCCATGATCTCGATCTTACGCAGCATCTGACGGATGATGGTCTCGATGTGCTTGTCGTCGATCTTCACGTTCTGCGCGCGGTACACCGCCTGAATTTCGCCAAGCAGGTAATCCTGCAGGGCTTCTTCGCCGCAGATGCGCAGCAGGTCCTTCGGTACCAACACGCCGTCGACCAAGGCATCGCCCGCTTTTACGCGGTCGCCCTTGTGCACGCGGTAGTGTTTTCCCTGTGGGATCGAGTGCTCGACCTCGGTGCCCGAGTCGCCGCGCACCACGATGGTACGCTTGCCGCGCTTGCGCTCGCCGAAGTCGACGGTGCCGTCGATTTCAGCCATGACTGCCGGTTCCTTCGGCGGACGAGCTTCGAACAACTCAGTCACGCGTGGGAGACCACCAGTGATGTCGTGCGTACCGGCGATTTCGCGTGGCGTCGAGGCCAACAGCGTACCACCGGCGATCTTGCTGCCCTCGGCCACGCGCAGCGTGGCCTTTTCCGGGATCGGGTAGTGCGCGATGGTCTTGCCGTTGTCGTCTTCCAGCAGGATCTGGGGGTGCAGGTCGCCCTTACCCTCAAGGATGATGCGGTTGATGATGCCGGTCGCCGGGTCGCGCTCTTCGCGCATGGTGACCTCGGGGATGACGTGCTCGAAGCGCACGGTACCACCGACGTCGGAGAGGATCGGGATGTTGGCCGCTTCCCACTCCGCAACCATCAAGCCCTTCTCGATGATCGCGCCGTCCTTGGCGAGCAGCTTGGAACCGACCGGAACTTTAAAGCGCTCGATCGCGCGGTTGTTCTTGTCGAGGATGGCGAGCTCACCGTTACGGTTGAGCACGACCACTTCCTTGGCGTCGTTGATGACGGTGCGCAGATTCTCGTACACCAGCTTACCCGGCTTGCGCGCCTTGTAGTTGGTTTCTTCGGTCTTCACGCCGGCGACGCCACCGATGTGGAAAGTACGCATGGTGAGCTGGGTGCCCGGCTCGCCGATCGACTGCGCGGCAATGATGCCGGCCGCGACGCCGAACTCGACCGCCAGACCACGGCTCAGATCCATGCCATAGCACTTCTGACAGATGCCGGTCTTGGCTTCACAGGTCAGCGGGCTGCGCACGCGGATTTTCTCGAAGCCGAGCGCTTCGATGGCCTTGGCCTTGTCGCGTGAGATGATGTCGTTCTCGCGCACGATCACCTCGTCGGTGATGATGTCGACGATGGTATCACGCGCCGTACGGCCGTTGATCGCGTCGGAGAGCGACAACTTGATGATGTCGCCTTCGTACACCACCGCTTTGGTGATGCCGCCGACGGTGCCGCAATCGAGGTGGGCGACGATGACGTCCTGCGATACGTCGACCAGCTTACGGGTCAGGTAACCCGAGTCGGCGGTCTTGAGCGCGGTGTCGGCCAGACCCTTACGCGCGCCGTGCGTCGAGGTGAAGTACTCGAGCACCTTCAGGCCTTCGCGGAAGTTCGCGCGGATAGGCGTCTCGATGATTTCGCCGTTCGGCTTGGCCATCAGGCCGCGAATACCGCAGAGCTGACGGATCTGAGCCACCGAACCACGAGCACCCGAGGTCGCCATGACGTACACCGGATTGATGTAGTCATCACCATAACGCGTGTCGTTGCGCAGACGTTCCATCAGCGCTTTCGACAGCTCTTCGGTCGCGTGCGTCCAGGTCTCGACGATGTTGCGGTGCTTTTCCGACGCGGTGATGAGACCGCGCTGGTAGGCCTTGTTGTACTTCTGCGCCTTCTTGTCCGCTTCGGCGACGATCGCGCCCTTCTCTTCCGGCACGTAGAGGTCGGCAGCGCCGAACGACATGCCCGAGTGGGTCGAGTACTTGAAGCCGAGTTCCTTGATCGAGTCGAGCACCTCGATGGTGCTGCGGCGGTCGAGGTACTCGAAGCAGTCGGCGATCACACGACGCAGACCCTGCTTGTCCTGGGTCTTGTTGTAGAACGGCATGCCCTTGGGCAGCGCTTCGTTGAAGATCATGCGGCCGGGCGTCGTTTCGACGAGCGTGGTGGCCGGCAGGGTCTTCTTCACCGGGCCGCCATCATCGATGCGGTGGCCCTTTGGGAGTTGGATGCGCACGAGCGTGTGCAAGCCGACGACCTTGCTGTCGAGCGCCATCAGCATCTCGCTGAAGGAGCTGAACACCTTGCCTTCGCCCGGCTGGTTTTCCTTGGCCAGGGACAGGAAGTAGCAACCAAGCACGATGTCTTGGTCAGCCGAGATGATCGGGTTGCCGTTCGAGGGTGAGAAGATGTTGTTGGTCGACAACATCAGCACGCGCGCTTCGGTCTGCGCTTCGATCGAGAGCGGCAGATGGACGGCCATCTGGTCACCGTCGAAGTCGGCGTTGAAACCCTGACAGACCAGCGGGTGGAGCTGGATGGCCGAGCCATCGATCATCACCACTTCGAAGGCCTGGATACCCATGCGGTGCAGCGTGGGTGCGCGGTTGAGCATCACCACGCGGCCCTTGATCACGTCGTCGAGGACTTCCCAGACCTCTTCGTCGCGGCGTTCCAGCTTACGCTTGGCGGCCTTAACGGTCTCGGCGTAGCCGCGCTCTTTGAGCGCGCGAATGATGAAGGGCTGGAACAGTTCGAGGATGATGCTCTTCGGCAGGCCGCACTGGTGCAGCTTGAGGCGCGGGCCAACCACGATGACCGAACGTGCCGAGTAGTCGACGCGCTTGCCGAGCAAGTTCTCACGGAACCGACCCTGCTTGCCCTTGATCATGTCGGTGAGCGACTTGAGTGGGCGGTTGCCCGAGCCGAACACGGCGCGCTGGCAGCGGCCGTTGTCGAACAACGCGTCGACCGCCTGCTGAAGCATGCGCTTCTCGTTGCGGATGATGATGCTGGGGGCGTTGAGCTCGACCAGCTTCTTCAGACGGTTGTTACGGTAGATCACGCGACGGTAGAGGTCGTTCAGATCGCTGGTGGCAAAGTTACCGTTCTCCAGCGGGACAAGCGGACGCAGGTCCGGCGGGATGACCGGCACAGTGGTCATGATCATCCACTGCGGATCGTTGCCCGAGGATTTCAGCTCTTCGGCCAGCTTCAGACGCTTGATGATCTTCTCGATCTTCTGCTTGGCACGGGTCGACGCGAGTTCCTCGCGCAGCTCACTGATCAGACGATCGGTGTCGAGGTGGCGGATCAGTTCCTGCGCGGCCTCGGCGCCCATCATGGCCTTGAAGTCATCGCCGTACTTCTCTTGCGCCTTGCGGTACTGCTCCTCGGTCAGGACTTCCATGTACTCCAGCGGAGTGGTGCCCGGATCGGTGACGATGTACTTCTGGAAGTAGACCACCTGCTGCAGGTTCGACGACTTCATGCCGAGCAGGATGCCCAGGCGCGAGGGCATGGTCTTGAAGAACCAGATGTGCGCGACGGGGCTGACCAGGTTGATGTGGCCCATGCGCTCACGGCGCACGCGGCTGTGGGTGACCAGCACACCGCACTTTTCGCAGACGATACCCTTGTACTTCACGCCAGAGTACTTGCCGCAGAAGCACTCCCAGTCCTTGGTCGGTCCGAAGATCTTCTCACAGAACAGGCCATCGCGCTCCGCTTTGTAGTTGCGGTAGTTGATGGTCTCGGGCCGCTTGACCTCCCCCTGGCTCCAAGAGCGGATGACTTCCGGCGACGCCAAGCGAATAGAGACCGCATTGTAGTCGGGGCTCTGCAGGGTCGTCGGGTCGAGCATGTCGATCATGGTGCTGGGTGTCCCGTGAGAGGAGAAGGTGTCGGTCACGCACCGCGCGGGGGAGCCCCGCACGGATCCTGCAAATGCTAACTCAGCTTACTCGCTATCCTTGCCGCCCTTGGGGGCCGGCTCGGCGACGAACTCGATATCCGGGGCCACAACTTCGCCCTTCGCCGCCGGAGCGCCGAAGTCGAGGGTCGCCGGTGCGCTGTCGAAGGACATGTCCTCCGGACGGTGCAGGCGGATATCCAGGCCGAGGCCGCGGATTTCGTTCATCAGCACTTCGAAGGCCATCGGCGTGCCGTAGGTCAGCGAGCCATCGCCCTTGACCATCGACTCGTAGATGCGCGTGCGACCGTCGACGTCGTCGGACTTGACGGTGAGGATCTCCTGGAGCACGTGGGCTGCACCATAGGCCTCGAGCGCCCACACTTCCATTTCACCGAAGCGCTGGCCGCCGAAGCGGGCCTTGCCGCCGAGCGGCTGCTGGGTGATGAGCGAGTAGGAACCGGTTGCGCGGGCGTGCAGCTTGTCTTCCACCAAGTGGTGGAGCTTGAGCATGTAGAGGATGCCAACCGTGGTCTTCTGGTGCATGCGTTCGCCGCTGCGGCCGTCGTACAGGTGGACCTTGCCTTCCACCGGCAGGTTGGCTTCGACCAACATCTCGCGGATCTGCTCTTCGCTGGCGCCGTCGAACACCGGGGTGAAACACTGCACACCCAGGGTCTTGGCCGCCCAGCCCAGGTGCGTTTCGAGCACCTGACCGACGTTCATGCGCGAGGGCACGCCGAGCGGGTTGAGCACGATGTCGATCGTCCGGCCATCGGCCAGGAACGGCATGTTCTCTTCCGGCACGATGACCGAGATCACACCTTTGTTACCGTGACGACCGGCCATCTTGTCGCCGACCTTGAGGGTCAGCTTGCGCGCGACGAAGACCTTGACCATTTCGAGCACGCCGGTCGGCAGATCGTCGCCGCGCTTGGCGTTGACGATCTCCTTCTCGCAGGCGTGTTTGATGTCGTCGATGCGCGGATCGAACTCGTCGTAGATGGTGCGCGCGCGGCGGCGCTTGCTACCGACGAAGTTGAGTGCGGTGACCTGGAGATCCTTGTGGAGCTTGAGGACTTCCTCGTCGGTCATCGACGGGCTGAACTCGACGACTTCACCAGTCTCGATGTTCACCACGTTGGCACCGGCGACCTCCCAGATCTGCGAGAACTTCTCGCGGGCCAGTTCGGCCATCTGCTTGGTGAAGCGGTCCTCGATGACCTTGATGCGCGCCTGCTCTTCCTTCTTGTCCTTCTCAGTCAGCGCGGCGCGACGCTGGAACCGCTTCACAGCGGTCACCACGCCACGGATACCGGGCTTCATCACCATCGAGTCGTCGCGCACGTCTTCGCCGGCGCGGCCGAAGATCGCGTGCAGCAGTTTTTCTTCCGGGCTGAGTTCGCTCTTGTTCTTGGGCGTGACCTTGCCGACCAGCACATCACCAGGACGGACCTGGGTACCGACGCGGACGAATCCACGCTCATCCAGGTTGCGCAGCGATTCTTCGCTACGACCGGGGATTTCACGGGTGAACTCTTCCTTGCCGAGCTTGGTCTCGCGGATCTCGACCTTGAACTCTTCGATGTGGATCGAGGTGAAGCGATCTTCTGCGAGCAGGCGTTCGTTGACGACGATGGCGTCTTCGAAGTTGTAGCCGTCGTAGGGCATGAAGGCGACGAGGATGTTCTTACCCAGTGCGAGCTGGCCTTTGTCCGTACCGCCGCCGTCGGCGATGATCTGGCCCTTGGTGACCTTCTCGCCGAGTTTGACGATCGGGGTCTGATTGAGGCAGGTGCGCTCATTCAGGCCGTGGAACTTCCGCATCTCGTACTTGCGGCCGTTGATGGTGATGTGGTTGGCATCGACCGAGCTGACCGGGCCGTCTTCGTCGGCGATGACGACCATCGACGAGGACTTGGGGATCTCGATTTCCATGCCGGTGGCGATCAGCGGAGCTTCGCTGATCAGCAGGGGCACGGCCTGACGCATCATGTTCGCGCCCATGAGGGCGCGGTTGGCGTCGTCGTGTTCGAGGAACGGGATGAGCGCGGCGGACACGCCGATCATCTGTTTCGGCGACACGTCGGCGTAGGTGACTTCTTCGGTCGGGACTTCAGTGAACTGGCCAGCGTAGCGGACCTGGCAGATGTCCTGGGTGATCTTGCCGTTCTTATCCATGTCGACGGTGGCCTGGCAGATACGCGCCTCGGCCTCTTCATCCGCCATCAGGTAGATGATATCGTCGCTGATCTTGCCCTTCGACACCTTGCGGTACGGGGTGACCAGGAAGCCGTATTCGTTCACTGCCGAGTAGATGGCGAGCGACACGATCAGACCGATGTTCGCGCCTTCAGGCGTTTCGATCGGGCAGATACGGCCGTAGTGCGAGGTGTGCACGTCGCGCACTTCGAAGCCGGCGCGCTTACGATTGAGACCGCCCGGTCCAAGAGCGGACAGACGACGCTCGTGCGTCAGCTGCGACAGCAGGTTCGACTGGTCGACCACCTGCGACAGTTCGCCACGCTGGAAGAAGTTTTGGACTGCGCTGTCGACCGCCTGGTTGTTGAACAGGTTGCGCGGCGCGAGTGCAGCGGCGAGGTCTTCGGCTTGCAGATCACGCGAGAGCTTTTCCTTCACCGCACGGCGCAGCTTGAGCATCGCAGCGCGCAGCTCGTCGCTGAGCAGGTCAGCGATCGGACGCACGCGGCGGTTGCCGAGGTGATCGATGTCGTCGACTTCACCGGCGCTGTTGTTGGTACGGATCAGCTGCAGCAGGTAGTCAAGGGCGCTGAGGTAATCATTGATCGTCAAGACGCGGCTCTCGCCTTCGATCTTGAGCTTGCGATTGATACGGAAACGACCGACGGCGCCGAGGTTGTAGCGGCTCTCGTTGAGGAAGCGGTCGGTGAAGAACTCACGGACCTTGGCTTCATCCGTGGGATTGCCGGGGCGCAGGCGACGGTAGATGCGCAGGAGCGCTTCTTCGTGGCTGGTGGCCTCGTCTTCGCGCAGGGTGTTGAGCAAGATGTCGTCTGGCTTGGTGCCAGCGGCGATCAGCTCCAGGCTTTCGATGCCCAGGCCCTTGAGGTTCTCGAAGCTGTTCTCGGAGAGGATTTCGCAGGCCTTGGCCAGGAACTCGCCCGATTCCTTGTCGATCACGTCATCGGCGAGGATGCGGCCGACCGCCTTGTCCTTCGCGCCCTTGCCGGCGATGTTCACCGTGTCGGTCTTGAAGAAGCGGCGAATGATCTGCGCGGTGGTGCCGAAGCTCTTGTCGAGGGCGCGCAGGAAACAGGTCGCGACGACCTTGGCGCTCTTGTCGATCTTGATCTGGAGCAGCTCTTTCGAGGTCTGCTCGACCTGGATCCACGAGCCGCGCTCAGGGATGATGCGGCAGGAGTAGCTGCGACGGCCAGAAGCGCCGGTCTCGGACGAGAAGTCGACACCCGGCGAACGCTGGATCTGCGTGACGATCGTACGTTCGGCGCCGTTGATGACGAACTCGCCGCCGCCGATGCGGATCGGGAAGTAGCCGATGTGGACATCCTCTTCGAGGACATCCTTGAAGGTCGGATGGTTCTGACCGCTGACGCGGATCTTGAGCTTCAGGCCGCGCTGGAAGGTCAGACCGAGGTCGCGGCACTCGTCGATGTTGTGCTGCGGCTGGGTGAAGAGGTAACCGTGGTAGCTGACGACGACCTGGTCGTCGTAGCCCGTGATCGGGAAGAACTCCTGGAAGATCGCCTCCAGACCGCGGGTCTTCTCGCGGGTTTCTGGTGGCGCTTCGGTCAGCAAGAACTCGTCGTAGCTCTTCGACTGCAGATTCACCAAGCTGGGGACGGGAATGACTTCCTTGGTGGAGCCGAAGGAGCGGGTCTGCATGGAACCTCCCGAAGTCAGTGATCAGCTAAGTCATTCGCCAGTCGTGCCGTAGCACGACCTTCCACCCTCTCATCGTACCTGCAGGTCAGCGGTGGAGACACCGGAACCATGGAGCAGGAACCATCCTATTCGTGGATGGCCGTCGCGGACGGCTGCGCTGAAAGGGGAGCGGACGCTAGCAAGTGGTGAGCCGATGACAAGCACCCCAGCCAGGACTCCTGGCCGGGGGCGCAAAAACCGCAGTGGATGGCTGCTGCCACCCACCGCCAGAAAGGCTTACGCGCCTTCGACTTTGACCTTGGCACCAGCGTCCTGGAGCTTCTTCGACAGCTCGTCGGCGGCCGGCTTCTCCAGGCCATCTTTGACGACCTTGGGCAGGCTCTCGACGAAGCCCTTCGCGTCGGCGAGGCCGAGGCCGAGGATTTCGCGGATGAGCTTGATGCCCTGGATCTTCTTTTCGGCCGGGATCTCGACCATCGTCACGGTGAACGAGGTCGGAGCTTCGACGGCGGCGGCCGGAGCAGCTCCACCACCCTGGACGGCGACGGCAGCGGCGCTGACGCCGAATTCCTTCTCCAGAGCCTTCACCAGGTCGGCGAGTTCGATGACGGACAGGCCCTTCACGGCGTCGATGATGCCGGCGAGCTTGCTGTTGGCGACTTCAGTCATGGGATATTCCTTATCAGATGGCTAATGGCTTGGCGCGTGGATCGCGCAGCCGGTTGTAAAGGGATGGAATCAGGCAGCGGGCGCGTCGCCCGCCTTCTTCTTGTGGATCTCGGCGATGACGCGAGCCATGCCGGTGAGCGGCGCAGCCAGGATGTTCACCAACATGCCGCGCAGCGTGAGCTGATCCGGCAGTTCGGCGAGACGCTTGATGCTGGCGGTGTCGACCACCTTGCCATCCATCACGCCACCCTTGAGGGTGATCTTGTCGTCCTTGGCCAGTTCAGCGACGACCTTGGCCGCACTGAGCATGTCCTTGGCCAGCACCAAGCCGATGGTCGACTTGTTGTTGAGCATCGCTTTGGCGCCTTCCGGCACACAACGCTCAAGGATGGCGACCTTCGCCACCTTCAGCTGGGCACCGGCGGCACGCAGGTCAGCGCGCAGCTTGAGCGTCTGGGCGCTGTTGAGCTTGGCCGGGTCGAGGACGATCAGCGACGGGCTGGCGTCGACCAGCGTCTTGACCTCGGCGAGCATCATCTGGTTGATGAAGTTCGGCATGATCAGGCCTCCTTCGCCGAGAAGGCGACTTTGACACCGGGTCCCATGGTCGAGCACACCACGATGTTCTTGATGAACTCGCCCTTCACCGAGGACGGGCGGTGTTCCGCGACGTGCTCGAGGAAGGCGGAGACGTTTTCAGCGAGCTGCTTTTCGTCGAATTTCGCGGTACCGACGCGCACCTGGACGTTGCCGGCGGCATCAGCGCGGTACTCGATCTTGCCGCCCTTGAACTCGGTGACGGCCTTGACCACATCGTCAGTCACGCTGCCAGCCTTGGGCGAGGGCATCAGACCACGCGGGCCGAGGACCTTGCCGAGCTTACCGACGAGACGCATCATCTTCGGGGTGGCGATGGCGATGTCGAAATCGATGAAGCCGCCGAGGACCTCATTGACGATATCTTCGCCGCCGGACTTGACCGCGCCGGCCGCAGTGGCGGCCTGGATCTTCTCGCCGTCGTCGCAGAACACGATCACGCGCACATCACGACCGGTTCCGTGCGGCATGCTGAAATTGCCGCGGAACTGCTGGTCGGTCTTCTTGGTGTCGAGATTGAGGTGGACGGCGAGTTCCACGCTCTCGGTGAACTTGGCCTTGGCCAGTTTCTTCACCACGCCAACAGCGGAATTCACCGGCTGGGGCTGCTTCAGATCGATACCCGCGTCTTTGATGAGCGCGCGGTAGCGCTTGCTGCGATTCGTCATGCGTATCCTTTCGTGGTCCAGGCGATCAGCGCGAGGCTGATCTCCCACGGGTGTGAATGCGAGAACTTGTTAGTCGGCGACCCTTTAGTCGGCTTTAGTCGGCTTTAGTCCGTAACCACAATGCCCATCGAACGGGCGGTGCCGGCGACGGTCTTCATCGCGGCGGGCAGCGAGGCCGCGGTCATCTCCGCGATCTTCTTTTTGGCGATCTCTTCGACCTGGGCCTTGGTGATCTTGCCGCCGTCCATCGCGTTCGGGGTCTTCGAGCCGCTCTCGACGCCAGCCGCCTTCTTGATCTGGGCGCTGACCGGGGGCTGCTTCAGAACGAAGGTGAAGGTCTTGTCCTTGAAGACGGTGATGATGACCGGGATGGTTTCACCCTTCATCTTCGCGGTAGCGTCGTTGAACTGCTTGACGAACGCGCCGATGTTGACGCCCTTGGCGCCGAGCGCCGGGCCGACGGGCGGCGCGGGGGTCGCAGCGCCGCCAGAGATGACCAGTTTGATTTCGCCGATGATTTCTTTGGCTTTGGCCATGACTGACTCGAAACGGAAAGAGGGGTGAAAAGCGGGGCGCGGAGTATGTGCCCGTGTTTGAAATTGAAAGAGGGAAATTGGCGCTTCACGCGACTGGCTGGCGGGAATTAGAGCTTAGGGATTAGGGCCGTGATGCGGGTGTCGCCGCCAGATCCGAGGTCACCGTGGTGCGTCGACCCTATCCCCTAGTCCCTAGTCGCTCCGTCGTCGTCAGACGACGGCTTCCGCCTGCCAGACCTCAAGCCACACGGGCGTCTGACGACCGAAGACCGTGATCATCACGCGGACCTCGCCCTTTTGCGGGTTGATCTCGGCGACGACGCCTTCCATGCCGGCGAAGGTGCCTTCCTTGACCTTGACCCGGTCTTCCAAGTGAAAGGGGATCTGGACCAAGGCCTGGCGCTGCTCTTCCGGCGACTGGGCGGTGGCGACCTTGATGATCTGCTCCGCCTCCTTCACCGTCAGTGGATCCGGGTTGCGCGGATCGGCACCCAGGAAACCGGTTACGCCGTCGACATCCTTGATGGTTTCAAGCACGTCGTGGTTGAGCTCCATCTCGATATAGATGTAGCCCGGGTACAGCTTGCGCTCGGTGGAGACCTTCTTGCCGCGCTTCACTTCCGTGATGCGTTCGGCAGGGATCAGCATTTCGCCCACATGCACATCGAGCTTGCGGCCCTTGAGTTGGGAGTGGATCAACTCCTTGATCGAACTCTCGCGGCCAGAGACCGCCTTAATGACATACCAGCGTTTCGACATCAGAGCTTGCCTCCCAGCCAACGGACGAGATCGAGGAATTGAAGATTGACCAGATCGACACCAAGAATCATCACCGCCATCACGACGATGGCCACCGCGATGATCAGCGTGCTGCGGATGAGCACGTTGGTGGCCGGCCATTCGACGCGCACCATCTCCTGTTCGACCTCGATGAGGAAGTCGACGGCCTTCGGGTGGAACCCCGCAGCGACTAGGCCACTGACCAGGGCCGCGAAAGCCAGAACACAGAAAACGATGCCGACTACGAACTGCTTGGTGCCCTCACCGGCGGTGAGCGGACCGTAGGCCCCATTATAGGCCAGATCGAAGGTCACCAGCGCAGTCAACAACAGGCAGACGATGCGGACGATGCGTCCTTGAGGCCATTTGTACATGTGACAAAGTTCCGAGCGTTTTTTAATGTGGCACGGGAGGAGGGATTTGAACCCCCGACCGGCGGATTTGGAATCCGCTGCTCTACCAGCTGAGCTACCCCCGTATGGGTGGTAGCTTCGAGCTTCAAGTTTCGAGCTGCGAGTTTGCTCAACTCGTAGCTGGTAGCTCGTAGCTCGTAGCTACCTGGCTTACTTGCGCTTCTTCTCTTTGTGCAGCGTGTGCTTGCGCAAACGCGGATTGTACTTCTTCAGCTCCAGCTTCTCGGCGGTCTTCGACCGGCTGGTGTAGTAGTTCAGGTCGCCGGATTCCTGGCAGACCATCACCACGCGTTCGCGTTTATCCTTAGCCATTTGCTGTCCTTCACTCGCTTTTTTGAGAGGCGCACCACGGACGGAAACCGTGGCTGCGGCTGGGAAGCTGAGAGCTTCGGACCCCGGCTGGTCTTTCGACCGAACCGCAACCCGAAGCTCACCAGCAGCACAGACTTGGTAACGAAAACCTGGCCAGCGCCCGCACGGGCGCTGGCCGCAGAATCACTGGAGGATCTTCGAGACGACGCCCGAACCGACCGTGTGGCCGCCTTCGCGGATGGCGAAGCGGAGCTTCTCTTCCATCGCGATCTTGTTGATCAGGGTCACCGTCAGACGGATGTTATCACCCGGCATGACGATTTCCTTGTCGGCCGGCAGCTCGATGGTGCCGGTGACGTCGGTCGTACGGAAGTAGAACTGCGGGCGGTAGCCCTTGATGAACGGAGTCTTACGACCGCCTTCTTCGGCCTTGAGGATGTACACCTCGGCTTCGAACTTGGTGTGCACGTTCACGGTCTTGGGCTTGCACAGCACCATGCCGCGTTCGATGGCTTCCTTGGCAATACCGCGCAGCAGGATGCCTGCGTTGTCGCCAGCGATGGTGGAATCCATCTCCTTGCGGAACATCTCGATGCCGGTGGCCACAGTGGCCAGGGGCTCGTCGCGCAGGCCGACGATTTCGAGGGGTTCGCCGAGCTTGAGCGCGCCGCGTTCGACACGACCAGTGGCCACGGTGCCGCGACCTTCGATCGAGAACACGTCTTCGACCGGCATGAGGAAGGGCTTGTCGGCCTCGCGGGTCGGCTCGGGGATGAACTCATCCAGGGCCTTGAGCAGATCGATGATCGGTTTGGCATCGGCACCCTTGGCGTCGGTGGCGGCCAGCGCGGCATTGGAACGACCGCGGATGATCGGGGTGGTCTTGCCTGGGAAGCCGTACTTGTTGAGCAGGTCGCGGATTTCTTCCTCGACCAGCTCAATGAGATCGGGGTCATCAACGAGGTCGACCTTGTTGAGGAACACCACCATGTGGTTCACGCCGACCTGACGGGCGAGCAGCACGTGCTCTTTGGTCTGGGGCATGGGGCCGTCGCCGGCGGACACCACCAGGATCGCGCCGTCCATCTGGGCGGCACCGGTGATCATGTTCTTGACGAAGTCGGCGTGGCCTGGGCAGTCGACGTGCGCGTAGTGGCGCTTGTCGCTGCTGTATTCCACGTGCGAGGCCGCGATGGTCACGGTCTTGTTCGAGTCACGGACGGTGCCGCCCTTGGTGATCTCAGCGTAGGTCCGGGGCGGAGTGGCCTTCGGATCGATCAGCGAGCAGACGTGCACGAGCGCAGCGGTCAGGGTGGACTTGCCATGGTCAATGTGACCAATGGTGCCGACATTGACGTGCGGCTTGTTGCGGATGAACTTTTCCTTGGCCATGACGGGCTCCTGGGACTGACGGCCGCGGTGGCGACCGATTTGGAAGTGGACAACGGACAAAGCCCGTTGTGTTGAGTGAGTGGAGCTACCTTTGGGATTTGAACCCAAGACCTCGTCCTTACCAAGGACGCGCTCTACCAGCTGAGCTAAGGCAGCACCGTGACGGGTGCTATGGAATTCATCTGAATGGAGCGGGTGAAGGGAATCGAACCCTCGTCGTCAGCTTGGAAGGCTGTCGCTCTACCATTGAGCTACACCCGCGGTTGGTGTCTGCGTATGCAGACCGCGGAAGCGCACGGATGGTGGGCAGAGAAGGATTCGAACCTTCGAAGGCGTGAGCCAGCAGATTTACAGTCTGCCCCGTTTGGCCACTTCGGTATCTACCCGGGCGCCCGGTGTCGATCAGATGAAGTCCACAGTTGTGAGAATGACAAAGAGCGGAGCCACCGGCCGGACTCGAACCGGCGACCTACTGTTTACAAAACAGTTGCTCTACCAGCTGAGCTAAGGTGGCGAAACCTGAGCGTAAAACGGCGCGGAGCCGGCGAATTCCCCGCGCCTCCCTGAAAGGGACGGGGAGGCTAGAGTGGTGACCCTGGGTGTCAAGCACGGCGAACACAATTGCCACGGTGCGGAAGTCCGGGGTCCGGGGTCCGGGGTCCGGGGTCCGGGGTCCGGGGTCGCGCTGCGCGGACCTCAGCCGGCCGGCAGATGCCACGCCACAAAACGGCGTGAAAAACGTGGCAGAATCCCTCATTTCCGCACAACAGCAACCGTCTGGGACACTGGTCGCTCAGACCCCGGACCCCGGACCCTGCCCATTACCCATAAGTCCGCCTCCGGCCCGAACCGGATCGATTTTTGGCCACGAGGCACGAAGGCACGAAGAAATCCACCCTTCCTGTCAGGCTCTTGGCAACCGGATGAATGCGATGATTCCTGTCTGACCTTCGCGTCTTCGTGCCTTCGTGGCGAAAAATCAGGCGATCTCTTCGCCGATCGACTTATGGGTAACGGACAGACCCCGGACCCCGGACTTCCGGACCGTGGCAATCCCTCTTACTTCTTCTTCAGCGACACTAGGTATTCGACCAAGTCGACCAGCTCCTGCTGCGTCATCGCTGCCTGCAGGCCGGCGGGCATGGACGAGGTCTTCAGGATCGTTTTCTGGGCGATGTCGGCCTGCTTGTAGGTGGAGACGATGCCGCCGATGGCTTTGAGGGCGATCTCGCCTTCGGTCTCGCTGACCTGGATGCCCAGGGCGCTGTTGCCGTCCTTGAGGGTGAGCGAGGTGGTCGCGTAGTTGTGTTCGATGCCGTTGCTGGGGAAGAGGACGGCCTCGTACATCGCGTCCTTGCCCAACTTGCTGCCGATTTCGCCGAGGGCCGGGCCGTAGTCGATGCCCTTGCCGTTCACCAGGTGGCACATGGCGCAGATGGTGTTGAAGACCTTCTCGCCATGCGCGGCATCACCGCTGCGTTTGGCCAGCTCGGCGTTGCTCGGCAGGATCTGGTTGTCCTTGCTCTGGGGCGGCGGGAAGTGTTTGGCCGCCGCTTCACGGATCGCATCCCACGGCGCGTTGTTCAGCACCCCTCCCATTAGCACCTTGAGGTCCTTCGCTTGGCCGGCGACCACCAGGTCGAGCAACGCCTTGGCCCCCTGCTCGATCTTGCCGAGCGCCCGCACGCTGTCCTGGCGCAGCGGCAGATCGCGGGTCTTGTCGCTGACGATCGGCAGCAGCAGGGCGACCGCCTTCTGATCGTTGGCGTTACCGAGCGCACGGGCCAACGCTGCACCAGTGGGCGACGCCAGTCCGCGTGTCACCGCATCAAGGTTGTTGTTGGCCAGCACCACGCGCAGCGCCGACGCACCGGTGGCGTCATCGGGATGTGCCGCAGCGATGGTGACAAGCTGATCGTCATGGTCCTGCAACGCGAACGCCTCGATGATCTCGACATAGGCGGGCAGGCCTTCATTGGCGGTGAGCGCTTTCTCGACCATGCCTTTGGTCTTGGCATCGGTGCTGAGGTCGGTGCCCTTCAGACGCATCACGACATCGGCATAGAGCTTGGCCTTGCGCAGTTTCTCGGCGTCGACGGGTGCGTCCTCGGCGAACGACGCGGAGGTGACACTGGCCAGCAGCAGGCCGGCGAGCAACCAACAGGAAGGAGTCTGCGTGCGAAACGACATGGAACGGAATCCTGGGAATGAAGAGGACAGCGAATTAACCGCCGAGGACGCCGAGTTCGCCGAGGTGAATCTTCTCGGTGCCCTCGGCGTCCTCGGCGGTTGATCTGGTGGTCAGATCAATCGAGCAGGCTCTTGAGCGCCTCATCCTTCGCCGCGCCGGTGTGGAAGTCGAACGCGCGCATGTAGCGGGCCTGCTCGGCTTCCGGGGTCTTGGCGTCCTTGATGATCTTCACCAGGAACGGCAGGGCCTTGGCTGAGCGCGAGCGCCAGACGATGTCGCGACCAGCCGGCGTGTTCCAGCCGTCACCGACCTTCTTGCTCCACGCCTCGAAGCAGGCGTCTTCATTCAGCGCAGCGCCGATGCCGAGCGCTTCGAGGTACCAGCGGTCCTTGCCGTCATGCTGTGCGGCGAGATCGGCCCACAAAGCAGCGGCAGCGGGGGTCTTCTGAAAACGCAGCGCGATGGCGCACTCGCGGCGCACCTGCGGCGAGGGATTCTTCGTCAGCGACTGCACCAACGGCAACAGGTCGACTTTCAGCTCACGCGCCAAGCGTAGTCCGACGCTGACGATGTCGGCGTTGGCATCCTTGATCGCGGTGTCGATCCACTTGGCTTCCTGGCCCTTGATCTGACCGAGGACCCACAGCGCACGCGCGCGCAGACGCGGATTGGTCGAACCCCACAGCTTGGTGAGATCAGGGGCCGCAGCGGCGCCGAGTTCTTTGAGTTTGGTCACCGCCAGGAAGCGCGCTTCGTAGTTCGGCGACTTCAGCGCTTCGACCGCGCCAGCGGCGCTGGTCAGATCGAGCTTCGGCACCACTGGCTTGTGGCCGGGAGGCGCGACGCGGTAGAGCCGGCCCTTGGTCTCACCAGGAGTGTTATCCCCCATGTTGTGGCCACCGACGCCCGGATCGTACCAGTCGGCAACGATCAGCGAACCATCGGGCATCACCGCCACATCAGACGGCCGGAACCACGAATCCGTGGCCTTGATGACGTTGAGCATCGTCGCGCTGTACCCGGCGCCATCCGGCGTAGTGGGATACGCCCGACAGACATTCGGGCCGGCGTCGGTATGAATGATCTGATTGCGGAATACCTCCGGCAGCAGATCGCCCTCGTACACCGTGATGCCGGTCGGCGATCCCGCGCCGGTGATCAGCATGGTCGGCACCACGCCTGGGTCGTTCAGGTGCCAATGCCGACTGGGAATGTCCGCTTCCATGTTGGTGCGCTTCTGTCCCCAGCCGGCTCCCGTGAACTCGTCGGTGTAGCCGAAGTTGCCGTAGTCCATCACGTAGTTGATACGCACGGCCTTGTTGCCGTCGTCGTCGTTGTCCGACTGCCACATCGCGCCGAAGGAGTCGACGGCGACCTCGTAGTTGTTGCGAAAGTTGTGGCCGAGCGTCTCCACGTTCGAGCCGTCGGGATCACAGCGGAACACCATGCCCTGGCGATAGGGTTTGCCACGATGACTGATCTCGTTACCGGCCAGATCGATGACCGGTTTGCCGTCCTTGTCCTTCAACTGGTGGCCATCGTTGCCGAAGTTGAAATATAGTTTGCCGTCAGGGCCGGCCTGGAAGGCGTGCATGCCATGGTCGTGCTGATGCCCGGCGATGCCGCTGAAGAGCACTTCCTTTTTGTCGGCCTTCAGATCTCCGTCGGTGTCGGTGAAGACAAAGACGTGAGGCGAACAGGAGACGATCACTCGATTGCCGAGCACACAGATGCCGAGCGCCGCGTTGACGTCGGTGCCCTGGTAAAACACCGTCGAGGTCTCGGCAACACCATCAAGGTCCTTGTCTTCAAGCACGACGATGCGATCACCCTCGCTCTTGTTGGCGTTCCAACGACGGTAGTTCACGCCCTCGCACACCCACACGCGACCTTTGTGGTCGATGTCGATATTGGTCGGGTTGGAAAACAACGGCTCCGACGCCCAGGTGGTCGCCGCCAAACCTGGCGCGACTTCAAGCGCAGCGAGTGCCGCCGTTAGATCGCGCCCGCTCTGGGCCGATGGGCTCAGGTACTTCTGCGCCGGCTTGGTGGTGAAGATCATGAACGACACCGAGGTGCCGCCCTGATCCGTGCCGCCGTTGTCGACGCCGCCCTTGGCTTTGAAGCGGGTGTAGCCCTTGCCAGCGATGTCGAACACCAGCGACGAAGGCGCATGCACGCCGATGCCGGTGACCGGTTTGCCGGCGATCTTCATGTCCTTGCCATCGGCATTCTTGTCGATGCCGATGGCACCCCAGCCGGTGTTGGCGACCTTGGGTTTCACGCCGCTGAGCTTGATCTCGCCATCGGGACCCACGACCACCGGATCGACCCAGTCGGCCCAGTCGGCGCCGAAGCCGTCGCCGGCGTCGGTCACCACCAGCCACAATTCTTTGGCACCGGTGATGTCGATATCGATGTCGACCGAGTTTTCGTTGATGACCTTGCTGGCGAACAGCGGCTTGCCCGCAGCGTCAGCAGCGACCAGTGCGCTCGGCAGACCGAGCGAGAGTGCCAGCAGACAGGTGGACAGGATGCGCATGAAACCTCCGTGGTTATCGAAACAAACGTGTGGTCGACGCGTGTGCGACGAGAAATCATGACTGACATGGAGGACCGGAGAACCGGAGAAGAATTCGAGATGACCATTCCTCTCTGCCGCTCCGGTGCTCCGGTCCTCCATGTCAGTCGATTCCCTTCGACCTCAGGGCGTGATCACCAGGAACTGCACCGAGCTGCCGCCGTTTTGGTCGGAGCCGCCGTTGTCGATGCCGCCCTTGGCCTTGAAGCGGGTGAAGCCCTTGCCCGAAATGTCGTAGATGATCGTCGAGTTGGCGTGCACGCCGATGCCCTTCACCGGATTGCCAGCGACCTTGAGCTCACCGCCGCCGACGTTCTTGCCGACGCGCACTTCGCCCCAGCCGCTGGTGGCGCTCGTCCACTTCAGATCGGTGAGCTTCACCTCGCCGTTGGGTCCGACCAGCACCGGGTCGATCCAGTCGGCCCAGTCGCAGGCGAAGCCGTTGCCGCCGTCGGTGACGACCAGTTGGAGCTGTTTCGCGCCGGTGATATCGACATCGATGTCGATGGTGCCCTCGGTGACGATCTTGCTGCTGAACTTCGCCTTCGCCGGATCGACCACCGGCGTGCCGTCACCCGGCGTGCCGTCGGTTTTCGCGCGGCTGCGCAGCATGCCGTTGAGTTCGAGGTCGCTCGGGTTGCTCTCGACGCCGTCCGCCGGCACCTCGGCGCGCGCGATCCACAACATCGCGTTGAGCACCACCTTGCGCGTGTTGGGCTCGGCCCAGTTCTTGTGGAAGTGACCGCCGGTGTAGCCGTAACCACGGTTGGCACCGGCATTGTCGACCACCCACATCATAGTCTCGGCGCGGCCCTTGTTGGCGACGATGTGCGCGTACGGGCCACTCGGCCAGACATAGGGGCCATCGCGCACCTTATCGGACGGCGCGGCTTTCAGAATCGGCACGATGCCGGACTGATCTTCGCGGAAGCGCATATTGAAGTACCACTCATCACGTGTGCTGAATGGTTTGACCCCGCGGGCGATCGGATGGTCGGGGAACTTCTGGTAGTCGGGCTCCCACATCGGATTGCACGAGAACTCGTGTTGGTAGTGGCCACCAATCAATTCGAGGAAGGCGTCGCCACCTTTGTCCTTGGGCACCTCGACGCCGTAGTGCATGAAGCCGAGGCCGACACCGCGTTTGGCCAGCGCCTGCACGGTAGCTAGACGGTTGTCCTTGAGCACCTGGTGTCCACCACCGCCGTCGCAGTAGATGATCACCGCATCAGCGTTGTCGAAAGCAGTCGGATCGTTCTGTGGCCAACCTTTGAAGTAGTGTGTCGCGACCACGGTCGGAACCTTGTCCAGACAACGACGCAGCGCGTAGGTGCCGGCTTCGAACTCGTGTTCACCATTGCCGTGGCTGTTGGGGCCGGCGATCAACACGATCTTCTTGCGGTTGTCGGAGAGCTTCAGGCGCTTGAGCGCGATGTCCTTGAAGGACACCTGCATCGGCGGACCGGCATGCAACTGGAGTGCGAGGATGCCCGACAGCATGCGCTTCTCCGCATGGTTGTCGGTGACATCAGCGGTGAGCTTGCCGTTGATGTACTGCTGGAGGCGGTTGCCGACCGCGACAATGCGATAGTCGTTCCAATCCTCCTTCTTGATCGCGGCCTGGATCTCGCCGGGATCGCCGACCGAACCGGTCTCGCTGACTTTGCCATCGGCGCCGATCTCGGTCTTCTGCCCGCGCTTCGCGAGCACACCGCGGCCCTTCTCTTCGTAGTTGGTGCCGCCCCAGCCGTCACCGGCCTCGAAGTCGGCCTGGTAACCCGCGACCACCCAGTTGCCGAGATCCTTTGAACGGTACTGGATGCCGGAATTGCCGCCGATGATCTTGAAGCTGGCCTTCAGTTCGAAGTCGTCGAGTTCGCCGCCCTTCCAGATGCAGAAGGTGTTGCCGTTGGTGGGCTTCTCGGCGGTGGTCTGACCGACGATGGCACCGTCCTCGATGCGCCAGAACTGCGGGTCACCAGACCAGCCGGTGAGGTCTTCGCCGTTGAACAGCGGCTTGAAGCCATCGTCCTCCGCGACGCACCAGGGCGACACGACGGCAAAAGCGAGGATGAGCAGGTGACGACGGATCGACATGGGCGAAGGACTCCTGGGCGGGAATAGCCGGTACCTCAGCAATACGGGCGACGGTGATGGACGTTGGAACGTGCTGACCGTCGCGCTCGATCCAGGGCAACGCCTTGATGGCGGCGTGGTGACGTTCCGGCCGTGATGTTTATCCCGATTCCGGAAACACGACACCCGCGGGGATACACGGGCACACGCCTGGGAGTCACACCATCCGCCGAGGTGGATGTGGCGTCGGCAACCGACGTTTCACGGTTTGTCCGAGAAATGCGACCAACCACGGACCGACCCCAAACGGACGTATCACCGCGAAGACCCGACGTTGGGAAGGCGGACTGCTCTCCCCTTCGTGTCTTCGTGCCTTAGTGGAGTGGCGAAAATCCCCTCCCCACTTTGAGACACCCACGGCATCGATCAGGCGCTGATGACCGTGCTGACCTTGCGCGCCGGGTGCGCGCGCACAGCCTCGCGGCCCGCTCCGTTTCACTGCGACATCACTTCAACCGCCGCGCCCGGCTCGAGCAGCAGGGCGCTGCCCATCCCGCGAGGACTCCCATGAAATTCGGCATGAACCTGCTGCTCTGGACCGACGACCCCACGCAGGAGTCGTTCTTCCCGGTGATTGAGAAGCTCAAGAAGATGGGCTTCGACGGCGTCGAACTGCCGGTGTTCAACCTCGACGTGGCGCGCTGGGAAGCACTCGGCGCCAAGCTCGACAAACTCGGCCTGGGCCGCACCGCGGTGACGGTGCGTGGAGTCGATGACAATCCCATCAGCCCGGATCCTGCCGTGCGCGCCAAGGGCATCGAACTGACCAAAAAGGTCCTCGACTGCTGCAAGGCCGTCGGCGCGACGCACCTTGCCGGTCCGTACTACGCTGCGCTCGGCCACTTCAGCGGCGCGGGCCCGACCAAGGACGAATGGAAGTGGGGCGTCGAGAGCATGAAGCCCGTGGCGGAATACGCCGGTGATCTCGGCATCGTCCTGGTGCCGGAGTTCCTCAACCGCTTCGAGATCTACCTGCTCAACTGTTCCGCCGATGCCGCGCGTTTCGTCCGCGAGGTGAACCACCCCGCATGCAAGATGATGTACGACACCTTCCATGCGAACATTGAAGAGAAGAGCATCACCGAAGCGCTCAAATCCTGCGCCGACGTGATGGCCCACGTACACATCAGCGAGAACGACCGCAGCACCCCAGGCAAAGGCCAGGTGAATTGGCAGGAGACCTTCGACGCACTGAAGAAGATCAAATACGACGGCTGGCTAACCATCGAAGCCTTCGGCCTCGCCCTGCCGAGCCTCGCCGCTGCGACCAAGATCTGGCGCAAGATGTTCGTCAGCGAGGAACAACTCGCCGGCGACGGCCTGAAGTTCATGAAGCGCGAAGTCGCCAAGCGCTGGGGTGCGGCGAAGAAGAAGGCTGCGCCGAAGGCGAAAGCCAAGAAGCCGGCTGCCAAAGCGAAAGCCAAGGCCAAGAAGAAGCCCGGCAAGAAGAAGTGAACGACAACGCGCGCCGGTGATCCCGGCGCGCGCTTGCTTTCGGTCTCAAACAAGAAACCCCCGGCAATCGCCGGGGGTTTCTTGCGTCCATGCGGTGGACTATGAGGCGATGGGTCAGTGAGCTGACGCCGACGCGTCCACCGGCTTGTAACCGCCGCGGCTACGGAAGTAGAGCAGCATGCCGAGGTAGACCAGGAACATGCCGATCGGGAAGATCGCGACCTTTTGCAAGGTGGCCTGCTTCACACCGGCGCGCGCTTCGGTGACGACCTTGCGATCTTCGTCGGTCACTGCTTTGAGTTTCTCCTCATCGATCGCCTTGTAGGCACCGAGGAGACCGACCTTCTCGCTCATCACCTGCTCATGCACCTGGGGAGCCGACTTCTTGATGTTGCCATCAAGGGTCGTGTCCTGCATGAAACCGAGCAGCATCGCACCGATCACCCCCACGCCGAGCATACCCACGCCACCCGTGGCGTTGAGCGTCAGCGCGCCGCCTTTGGGGCACTGCTCAGCAACGACGCCGAGCATGGTGGGCCAGAAGAAGGTCTTGCCGACCGCGTACAGAGTAGCAGCGGCGAAGATCAACGCGCCGGTGGTGGCATGCGACAGGGCGATCAGACCAAGGGCAGCCAGAATTGAGCAGGTCGCCAACACGCCCAGCGGCGAGAGCTTGTTGATGATCGGACCCGAGCAGAAGCGCAGGATCATCATCAGCAGCGAGGTGTAGAGCAGCACGTACAGGCCATTCGCGCCCAGGATCGGGGTCATCAGATCGCTTACCCAGCTGTCGACACCCAGTTCGGTGGTGGCCAAGGGCACCATCACCAGCAGCAACAGAACGAAGAGTGGACGGCCGAAAGACCTGGTCACGGCGAACATCGCCACTGCGGCGACCGCAGCGATGATGGTACCGACAATCATCGGACTTTCCGAGTTGGTGGTCGAACGCACGAATTCCACCGCCATCAACCAGACGATGATGAAGGTGCCGGCTGCGCCGACCTCCTTGAGCATGTCCATGTAGGAACTGCCCGCCGCTACTCGCTCGTTCACCGGGAAATCCTGGAACGCCAGGATGACCACGTAGATCACCGCAGGGATAGCCAGCAGCCACATCTTGCTCTGCCAAGCCATGTCAGCAGGCAGGCTCAGGGCGAGCACGCCAGCGACCACCATACCACCCGGCCAACCAGCGTGCAGGATGTTGAGCCAACGCGATTTTTCCTTCTGGAATTGCGTCGCGACCACTGGGTTGATGTAGGCTTCAACCGTACCGTTGCCGAGTGCCACCACGAAGTTTGCCCAGTAGAGCGTTTCATAGCTGCCGGCCGTGACCGTCATGATCAACGAGACGATGTGACAGGCGAAACCGAAGAACATCGCGACCTTGTAACCGATCTTGTCGATGATCAGGCTGAAGATCACGATGCTGATGGCGAAGGGCCACAGACCGACGCCGAAGAGCTCACCCTTTTGAGTCTCAGTGAAGTTGAATTCCTTCGCCCAGCCATCCATCAGGAAGATGCGCAGCAGGAAGCCGAAGGCAGTGGTGATCAGGGCGATGAAACAGCCCCAGAACAACCACTTGTCAGACTTGGGTACGAGACTCATGTGGAATGCTCCAATGGTTTGGGTGGCAAGAATACTTGCGGCGCTTTCGCGCGTTGTCAGACGGGAAGGCGGGGTGGTAGCGGACCGCCTTGGAAAAGGAAGCCCTTCCAACCCCCTAGTGCGGGTCGGTGTCTGAAAGTGGTCAGACCTTTGTGGAGAAAGGTCCGAAAGGTGCGAGCGGTACGAGCGGTACGAAGGGTACGAAAAGTACGAAGGGTACGAAGGGTCCGGAAACCAAAAGGCCGTGAGGGATCGGAACCCTTCCGACCTCTCGTACCCTTCGTACCCTTCGTACCCTTCGTACCCTTCGTACCCTTCGTGCCCCTCGGATCCCTCGGACGCCTACGCCTTCTTCGCCCCGACCATCGCCAACCGCCCGATTGCCGGCAGCGTGCCGACCAGGGGCTTGAGGTAGGGCATCAGCTTCTCCATCACCACATCATTGCCTGCTGCGTTGAGTAGCTCGCGCGGCATGTGTTTGGTCTCCTTCGCCACGGTGTGCAACGGAGTGATGAAGGTCTCGATGGCATAGGCGGCACCGTCGCCGATGCGCCTGAAGGCGACCGAGCCGCTGGTGGTGCCGGCAATGGCGGCTTCAACGGCGGCGGTGCCGGCCTGACGCGCTTCACGCGCATCGACCTCGCTGACCACCCCTGGGAAGCAGCGTTGCAGGTAGCCGAACGTATCGGCGCGGATGCGGTGTTTGACGCCGGGCTGGGCCTTGCCCAGGAAGTTCTTGAGCTGCGCCGCCAGGTAATCGCCGAGCGCACCCGAACCGGAAAGCTGTTTGTTGCCGTGACTGTCGGTTTCGCCCAGGTTGATGATGTCGGCGCCGCCGATGCCATGGATGCCTTCGCTGACCGCGATGACGCAGCGGCCGAGCTTCTGGGAGACCTTGAGCACGTCGGAACCGAACTGCTGCATGGAGAAATCCGTCTCCGGGCAATAGATCAGGTGCGGGCCGTCATCGGGGAACTGGCGCGCGAGGGCGCTCGCGGCGGTCAACCAGCCGGCGTTGCGGCCCATCACCACGTTGATCTTGATGCCGCCGAGCGAGCGGTTGTCGAGGTTGTCACCCATGAACGCCTGCGCGACGAACTTGGCCGCCGAGCCGTAGCCTGGGCAGTGGTCGGTGACGCGCAGATCGTTGTCGATGGTCTTGGGGCAGTGGATGCAGGTCAGCTGATAGCCGTCAGCGATCGCCATCTCATTGATGATGTGCGCGGTTTCCGCGGTGTCGTTGCCGCCGATGTAGAAGAAGTAGCGGACGTCGTGTTCTTTGAAGCGCGCCAACACCTGCGCGCAGATCTGCGGCGTCGGTTTGAGGCGGACGGACTTGAGCGCGGCGGACGGCGTGCCGGCAACGATCTCGAGATTCGCCGGATCCTCCTCGGCAAAATCACAGAAATTGCCGTCGAGGATGCCCTGGATGCCGTGGATTGCGCCATAGACCTTCTTGAAAGTCTGAGGATGGCGCAGCGCTTCCTTGGCGACCCCGATCAGCGTCTGGTTGATGACCGCGGTCGGACCGCCGGACTGACCGATGACGACGTTGCCGGGTGTTGGCGCGGACGGCAGGTTGGAAGCGGGCATGGGGATTCCTCGTGGGGAGGCGGGTTATGGGGAGCCCGTCGCGCGCGGCAAGCACGCGGAAATGGGCATGGGGAGGGAGCTACGAGCTACGAGCTACGAGCTACGAGCTACGAGCTACGAGCTACGAGCACGTCAGCACTGGGGGTCGAGATGAACTCGTAGCTCGTAGCTCGTAGCTCGTAGCTCGTAGCTAGTTGACAGGACGGTGGCTTCCGCTGGCCACTCCGTCAGCTGCTTACACACTCCCGCCCATGATCGCGCTGCGCACCCTGCTGTTGCTCTGCTCCCTGTTGGTCACCGCCACCTTGGGTGCCGCAGACCCCACGAGCCCCCCTACAGCACCAACAGCGGCACCAACCGCGACCCCGGTCGTTGATCCGGCAAAACCGGAAGCCGGCCCGAGTGCTGACACGCCGCCGGCCAAACGCATCGCCTACGTGAAGATCGATGGCGAGATCGACCAGAACCGCGCCGCGTACTACCGTCGGGCGATGGATGCTGCGATCGCCGCCAAGGTCGATGCGGTGGTGGTGCACATGACCACGCCCGGCGGGGGTGTCGGCAGCGCGATCGAGATGACCCATAAAGCATTGGCGATGCCAGCGGACGGTCCGCTCACGGTAGCCTTCGTCGATCGCGAATCGTACAGCGCCGGTTCGCTCATCGCCTTTGCCCACCAACGAGTTTACCTGACCGATGTCGCCACCATCGGCAACATCGGTGTGATTTTCCAGACCGCCGACGGCAAGATCGAATACGGGCCGGAGAAGATCGAGACCGTCATCCGCGTCCTGCTGCGCTCAGTGGCGCAGAAGAACGGCTGGAGCGAAGCGAAGCTGATGAAGATGACCGCGCGCAACCAGGATCTCTACCGCTTCGATCTGCCTGATGGTCCGCAGTGGGTGATCGAAGATGACCTCGGCCGTTTCCTTGCCGCCCATCCGGAGGTGAAAACTGAACAGAAGGTACTGATCCTCGGTGAAGATCGCCTGCTGAGCTACACCGCCAAGGAAGCCTTCGATGAACACATGGCCAACGGTCTGGTGAAGGATCTGCCGGCGCTCTACCGCGAGCTTGGCGGCGATCCGGCGACGGTGCTTGATCTCGCACCAAGCGCCAGCGAGGAGCTGAGCTGGGTGCTCAGCGGTTATACCTCGATCCTCGCCGCGTTGGCGGTGCTGTTCATCATTTTTGAACTCAAGGCACCGGGCATCGGCATCTGGGCCACCCTGGGTGGCATCTGTGGCGTGCTGTTCTTTGTCTGCCAGTTTTACCTCGAACTCGCCAGCTACCCGGAAGTCATCCTGGTGATGCTCGGCATAGTGGCGATCGCGCTGGAAATCTTCCTGCTGCCGACTGGCGGCATGCTGGCGCTCGGTGGCGTCGGCATCGCCATGATCGGCTTGGTGCTCGCCTTCATGCCAGATGCGAGCCAGTTCTCTCCCGGAACTCCAGGCTGGGGTGGCAGCTTGATGGATGCGTTGATCAGCAGCATGTTCGCCATGCTGGCGGCGGGCGGCGGCATGATCGCGTTGATCATGGCGCTGCCGCGCCTCGCAGTGGCGAGCAACATGGCCTCGACCGCGGAGATCACCGCCACCGCCACCAGCGACTCCGCCACCGCGGTGACCAACCTCGCCGGGATCGGCAGCCGCGGCGTGGCACGCAGCGACCTCGCTCCCAACGGCTACATCGTCCTCGCCGGACGCGAGATCAGCGCCGAAGCGCAACATGGCGAGTTCATCAAGGCCGGTACACCGGTGGAAATCGTCGGCATGCGTTTCGGCGAGGCGATCGTGCAAGCAGTGACCGAGTCATGATACCGCCCACCTTTCTCCTTCAGGTAAGCGAGACCACCACCCCCGCCACCTCATCGGTGACGATGTTCAACGATGCGCTGCTCGCCGTCGCGCTGTTGGCGCTCGCCGGCATCCTACTGTTGCTCGAATTCCTGGTGGTCAGTTATGGTCTACTCGCCATCGCCGCCCTCGGCTGTGCCATCGCCGGCATCGTGCTCGGCTTCGGCTCGTCGCCGGTAGTCGGCTGGACCTTGCTGGCAGCGACGCCGATCATGGCCGCGTTGGTGATCGCTTGGGGTCTGCGGCGCTTGGCGCGCTCCGACCTCGTGCCCAAGGAGGAGATCAGCGGCAATGCCGGCTACCGGCACGCCACCGAAAGCCTGGGCATCACCGTCGGTGCGCGCGGCACCCTTGTCACCGACGCCCTGCCAACCGGACGCGCGCGTTTCCCCGGCGGCGACATCGATGTGCAGGTGGAAGGCCCCGCGGCCAACAAAGGCACGGTGATCACCGTCCTGCGCATCGAAGGCCCGACCGTCGTCGTCTCTGCCGATCCCGGAACCCCTCCATGAGTGAATTCCTCGCCGACAATTGGCTGTGGCTGACCTTCGTCCTGATCGCGACGCCGCTGGTCACCACCGCCGGCCTGATGTGGCTGCGCGCGTGGCTGCTCTGTCTGAGCGCCTGGATGAAAGGCGTGCATATCGGCATCACCGAGCTCATGCTGATGCACCTGCGCCGCATCGACACCACCTTGCTGGTCAACCAACTGCTGGTGGCCAAGCAGAACAACCTCGAGGTCGGCGCCGACCTGCTCGCGGCGCATCACCTCGCCGGCGGCAACATCCGCGTGGTGGTCGCCGCACTGTTGTCGGCCAAACGTTTCGCCATCCCGCTGACGCTCGAACGCGCCTGTGCGGTCGATCTGGTCGGCCAGGATCCGCTGCAACTGATCGGCGATGCGGTGCATGAGGCGAGCAAGATCCACCCACCGACAGGTGGGGGCTTGGCGCCTGACCGCGCACCAGTCAATCCCGCGACCGTCCTGCTGCAGGCCGCCCCAGGGACCGCCGGCACCATCACCGATCCGCCGCGCATGACCGCCCGCGTGCGTTTCCCACAAGGCGAACTAGACGTGGTGGTACGGTCGCGCACCGTCCCCAACGCTGGTGACCCGGTGCGGGTGACCATCGTCGATGGTATTACCGTGACGGTCGAGCCAGCGCTGGTCTGATCTGCCTTTCATCCCCTCTTCACCAAATTCATCACCTGAATAACCATTAAGGATCCCGCATGAACCTCCCCGACTCGACCCCCCTGGCGCTCGGTGCGCTGCCCGAACTCAACCCGGTGACCATCGGTCTGGGCCTGCTCGGCTTGATGCTGCTGTTCATCTTCTTCATGATCTGGAACGCCTTCCAGTTGTGGATGCAGTCAATCCTCTCGAACGCGCCGGTCGGCCTGATGTCGATCGTGCTGATGCGCTTCCGCAAGGTCGACGCCAACATCATCGTCACCGCGCGCATCACCGCCAAGAAAGCCGGCATCGACATCAGTGCCGACAAGCTCGAAGGCCACTACATGGCCCGCGGTCACGTCGTGCGCGTGATCCAGGCGCTGATCGCCGCCAGCAAGGCCGACATCCCGCTGACCTTCGATCGCGCCTGCGCCATCGACCTCGCCGGTCGTGATGTGCTCGACGCGGTGCAGACCTCGGTCAACCCCAAGGTCATCGACGTGCCGACCCCAGGCCAAAGCCCGACCACCATCGACGGCGTGGCCGGCAACGGCATCCAGCTGAAGGTCAAGGCGCGCGTGACCGTGCGTACCAACCTCGACCGCCTGGTCGGTGGTGCGACCGAGAACACCATCGTCGCGCGTGTCGGTCAGGGCATCGTCTCGACCATCGGTGCGGCCAAGAACCACATGGAAGTGTTGGAGAACCCCAAGTCGATCAGCAAGACCGTGCTCGACTCGGCGCTCGATGCCGGCACCGCCTTCCAGATCCTCTCGATCGATATCGCCGACGTCATCGTCGGTGAGAACATCGGTGCCCGCCTGCAAACTGACCAGGCCGAAGCGCAGAAGATCATCGCCCAGGCCGAAGCCGAACAGCGCCGCGCCATGGCGGTCGCCCGTGAACAAGAAATGATCGCCCTGGTGGCCGAGAACCGCGCCAAGGTCGTGCTCGCCGAAGCCGAGATCCCGATGGCCATCGCCGATGCGTTCCGCAACGGCCGCCTGGGCGTGATGGATTACTACAACCTGCGCAATGTGCAGGCCGATACCGAGATGCGCTCGTCGATCGCCAATCCTGATGCGGCGAACAAGCCTGAGAAGCCGAAGTGACAACCGTGCGAGGTGCGGAGTGCGAGGTGCGAGGTCGGACAGCCGGCGCGCATCGCACTCCCCACCAAGCACAAGATTTGGCGACGGAACCTCGCGCCTCGCGCCTCGCGCCTCGCACCTCGCACCTCGCACTAGGAGTCATCCATGGGCCTGATCGAACAACTGATCCTCCTGGCCAAGGAATCCATCGACGAGGCCAACCAGCGGGGCAAACGTCCGCCAGCCGCTCCGGCACCGGAGTATACTGAGGACGAGATCGCGACCTTGCGTCAGGTGAGGGCCAACCGCGTAGTCCAGGCACGTATGGACCAGGAACAGGCGCGACGCGACGCCGAAGAGCAGCGCGCAGAACAGCAACGTCAGTACGAGACGCAGCAACGCGACGGCGAACGCCAGCGCCAGCGCCAGCGTCAACAGCAGACGGTCGAGGCGGCACGCGTGGTCCATGCCAGCGGCGCCGTCGATCCCAGGCGCATCGCCCGCTTGGTCCGCCATCCCGGCGCGCTGCGCGAAATGATCGTGCTGCGCGAAGTGCTCGACAAACCGTTGGCGCTGCGCCCCCGGCGCTGAGCGCTGCGCGAATCAATGTCCGCCAAGGGTGTTGGCCCGTACGGGAGCAGCCTCTACGGGAGCAGCCTCGCCCGCACGCCTGATCGCCCACGCAAAAGCCGCCGGCCCGATGATCTGATGGACCGCAACCATGGCGACGATGATGGTCGCCAACTCATCGCCCCAGCCTGGGAATCGTTGCGCGACAATCGGCACCAACGCCAGGGTCACGCCGGCTTGTGACAACAGTCCGATCCATCCGTACTGCGGCACTGCCGGGTCAGCGCCGCCCAGGTGGGCACCGAGCCGCGTCGACCACCAGACCGCGACAAAACGCACGAACGACAAGGCCAACACGATCACCCAGGTGCCCATCAAGGCACTGAGGTTGAGACCCATCCCGGCAACGACGAAGAACATCACGAACACCGGATTGGCGACCCGCGCCAAACCGGCTTCAAGACGATGCGAACCCAACGTGGTACGACGGCGCGTGAGATTCTCACAGGCGAATCCCGCAGCCAGCAAGCAAAACAACGGCTTGAGATGAATGAGCGGACCAAGCGTGGCCACGGCAAGTGCCAGACCGACCAGGGTCCAACTCAAACGATGATCGCTCTGCTCGGTGTAGTGCGCCAGACCGATGCCCACCAGCACACCAACCGCCACCGACATCACGATGCTGCCTGCAGTCTGACCGACCGCCGTGGCGACCGAGCCCTGGCCATCGCTCATCACCGTGATCAAGGCCATCAACAAGGTGAACAACAGGATCACCAGGACGTCCACCACCACCGACACACCCATCACGGTCTGTGACATCGGCCCATCGGCGCGGCTCTCCTTGATCACCGACACCACCACTGTCGGACTGTTGGCCAGGAAGATCACGCCGGCCAAACCCGCCACCGCCCAGGACGGAATACCGGCAGCGACAGCCTGATCCATGAACGGGATGGCACCGATACCGGGGATGTAGGGCAGCACCAACAGCGCACCCATCAGCAACCCAGGGACCAGCAGCGATGAGACACCGGTAATGGCCAGGATCGCCGCCAAACGCGCGCGCAGCCAGGAAAGGCGGACCTCGGCACCCGCCATCAGCGCAATCAGACCGATCGCCAGATCATTGATGAGGGTGAGCCCCTGCATCTGCTGGGCGTCGACTAGGCGCAGTCCAGCAAGCAGTGGCCACACATCCGGCAACGTCGGATTGATCAGCACGCCGACCAGGATGCAGCCGGTGATACGTGGCAGGTTGACCTGTTGCGCCACATGGCCAGCAAACGCGCCCAGCACCAACACCACGCCAGCCAGGAACAACAACGTCGCCACCGGCGAATCGCTCCCAGGCAGATGTGGATAGATCCACAACGCCGTCAGCCCCAGGAGCACGCCCACAGTATCCATCAGGCCGTTGCCAAATCCGAGTAGGCGGCGGATCACTTGACCACCTCACTGGCAGGCGCTGCACGACGTTCAACCACGTCGCTGATCAAGGTTGCGATGGTGAGCGCAGCGATCAGTGGCACCACCAACACCGGTGCTGGATCCGGTGCCAGCACCGCCGCACCGATCAACAGGATGCAGGCACTGCCAGGTGGGGAGAAACGCCGCTCACGTAGATGGCCGATCGCACTGCTGGTTGGCCCCAAGCGTCCACGCACACCCCAGCGGCCCAGGATCAACACCGGCATCAGCAACCACACCCACGGATCGACCACCAGATGGGTAAGACACAGACCCGCCAGCAGCCCCGTACCCATGGCCAAGGGTTGTTCCAATTCCTCCAGCACACCTTCCAGATGAGTGGACCGTCGCGCCGCGACGTTGACCAGCACCACGCCAACCAGAATGCCGAAGAACAGTGGGACAGCGTTCACCGCCAGCGCCAAGCCACCGCTGAGTGCCAGCACCGCCATGAGGAACAAATACAAATCGTCACGGTTCGGAGCCCGCAGCGTCAACCAACCGCACACCAGACCCAACACCACCGGCGTGCCGAACAACAGAGCAGGGGGTGATGCGAGCTGTTCCGTCAATAGCTCATGATTCTGAAAACCGATGCTGAGTGCCAGGCTGCCACCGACCAGAGCCAGCACGTTCCACCACCCGCACGGCACCACGTGACCCATCACCACTTCGCGCGGTGGGAGACGGTCTTCGGTCGACAACGGCGGACGCTGCGTGGACGCCACCGCACACGCGCTCACCAAGCCGGCAGCTCCGAGCGCCATCGCCCACGGCAATGCGGTGGACGCCGCCAAGGCCAGCGGCACGAACACCAGAATGAATTGGACCAATGCAGAGCCGCTGTGTCGGCCAAGAAATCCCCAACCGGCACCACGCAGGTAGGCAAAACGCAACTGCGTACCGACCAGCACGCCCGCAGCGGCCAACACTAGGCCGAGCAACGGACGCAGGGCGGAACTGGCCTCGTCACTGATCCATCCGAGTTGGGTCGGGCCGACGGCCAAGCCGAGCAAGAGTGGCAGCAGGCCACTGTTCGCCCATGCGTGCCAAAAACGCCGACGACCGCGTACGGTGATGCGTGGCATGCCCAGGGCGAACAATCCACCAAGCAGCAACAGCACCAACGCATCCAGATTGGTCGCCACCACTGCCGTCGGAGCTGTCGGCAACAGCGCGACCAGTTCGCCATCCGGCGGCATCAGCCACCGCCCGGAGCGATGAACCCCGCCAGATCGATCGCCCACGCCACACCGGTTCCGCCACCGGTACCGGTGATGGCGATGCGCGCCAACTCCAGCACTTCGTCACTGCGCTCGGCCGGCACCACCGCCATCACCACGTGGCTCTTGCCGACGGATTTGAAGGCCATGCGGAAGCCGGCAAACAGGCTCAAGTGTGCAGCAAGATGTTCACCCATGCCGATGCCATCGATGATGGTCGCGCCGTGCACATCGTGTTCGACGAACAAGGTCAGCAGTTGATCGACCGCTTCATCACCCTTGAGCACCGCCACCACCATGCGATTGGCGACCGTGGTGGTGGACTTGCGCACCACCACCTGCGTACCGGAGCGGGAATTACGCCGGCTGTCGACCGCCAACACCGCTTCGAGGGTCTCGGCGACCTTGCCACCGCTGGTCGCCATCTTCAGCCGCCGGATATTGTCGTCATCGCGTAGCACGGCCGCGAGATGCGCCAGCCAGCCCAGGTGGCGCGCGACCTCGCCATCGGGCATCAGCACCACCAGCCACAACCAATCAGCCTCGGGTTCGCTGTCGACATCGCTGGCCTTGAAAGCGGCGATGGTGCACTGTTCGACCGCTGGCGTACGTACGTGCGCCAACTGCACACCGTCGCCCAGCGGCACCACCCGTTCCTGAGCCAGCTCGATGGTGGCCGCCGGCAGTTCAGGAACCATGGCGCGCGCCAGCTCTGTCGCCCAGCGAACGGGTAGTTCGGTGCGGGCGCACACCTGGACGCGGTCATGGAGGATGCGGCTGGCAGTCATTGGCGGGGAGGGTGTAGGGACTCACCCCCGATTAGGGAAGCGCGGGTTCTGCTGCCCCGTACGGCTTCCGCTCAGGTGCGCAGGCATGGCAAATCGCGACTGGACTATTCGCTGGCGAAATAGCGTTCGACCACCGCGCGATGACGTGGTGCGACCGCAGCACGACGGGCGTCAGCGGCGGTCGGATCGAAGGCGCGCGCCGCGGCACGCACCGCCGCCTGCTGCACCGCTTCGTCGATCTCCGCATCGCGCACCTGTTCCGCGAGCGTGACCGAGCCATCGGGATTGAGTTGTGCGCCGGCCGGCAGGCCTTCGACGCCGCCACCGTGGGTGCGCAGCGGATCGTTCCAGGTCAGATCGGTATGCCCAGGACCACGGATGACTCCGCCACGACCTGGACGATTCGGTCTGCCACCATCGTCATCTCCGCCCTGACATTCACCGAGCTTTTTCAGCGCTTCACGGGCCTTGGCCAATTCCTTCGCCAGATGTTCACCGAGTTTACGTGCCTGCGCGGCGTCGAGCCGACGACCGGCTTGTGGTCGCAGCAGGCCGAGCTGCTTGACCGCCTCTGCCTGCTCCGCGCTGAGGGCACCGGCGGCGGCAGCTTGCGCCAAGGCGGCGGCCAGCTCCTCCTCGCCGGCACCTGCCGGGAGTTTCGGCACCAGCCCAGGCGCACGGGTCGCGAGTTCCGCCACCGCCTGCGCCAGCCGTGCGCCATCCTGCGACTTGGGTGCCTGGTCGGGCGCCTGGGCGACGGACTGGCTGAGCGCCAATGACTGCGCCAGCCGCTGATTGGTCGCGCTCACGCTGCGATCAAGCCGCTGTCTGATGCGGTCGAGCGCTTCCCAGGTCGGTTGGTCCATGCCCTGATCGGTGGCGCGCTCCTGGAGGTGCGCCAGATCAGTGCGCGCCTGTTCGCTCTCCGCCGGCGGGATGACGCCCGCCTGTTCCAGCGCCGCAACACGCTCGCTCGCTTGGCGAAAGAAACTCCCGACCACAGTCGGCAAGGACGCGACGAGGTCACGCTGCGGCAACGCCAGCGCCACCAGCAGGCAGACCACGGCGAACAACGCACCACGACCCGCCGCCCAGCGTAGCGGCGGCAGCGCGAGGTCTTCCAGCGGACGGCGCAGACGCGCCATCCAGTCGCCATCACGTTGTGATGCCGGCAACGCCGCGAGCGCCATCGCCAAGCCCTGCGCGGAACATCCACGATCGAGATGACCCATCAGCATCGCCCGTTCATCCCGCACAGCGAACGCGCGCGGCACCACCAGGATGGGAGCGAGCAAGCCGGCGGCAGCCAACGGCAGCGCCAGCCAGTCGGCTCCAGGGATCGCCAGACGCACCACCATCACCGCCAACGCCGCGGCACCCAGGCCCAGACCAAGCGCCGGCAGCAGGTGGTCGAACGCGCGTTGGAGACGTCGCTGCCGATGCAGGCGATCGAGTTGGCGATCGAGAAGGTCGGACATGGGGCCTAGTGTGAAGTGCGGTAATTGGCGGGCAATGTGTAGATCGGTCGACTTCCGTCCGATGTGCGATGTCCGATGTCGAAGGCAGGACATCGCACATCGGACATCGGACTTGCGAGGACATAGTCGCTCCCTACACCTCCGCCCGCCTAGGTGCCGACGCGTACGCGCGTTGGTGAAAAGGGAAGCCGGTGCGCTGCGTGCAAACGCGGCAATTCCGGCGCGGACCCGCCACTGTAACCGGGGACTGCTCAGCACGAGCCACTGCACCACTACATCAGTGATGCGGGAAGGCGCTGAGGCAGGCTGATCCGGAAGTCAGGAGACCTGCCTGGGCCTTGCGGCGCTACCCTCGTGGAACGGGGTACGGCCAGTCACGCGATCACTGCTCTGCGGTGATCACGTGGCACGGCTCCATTCCACCTCGATGCATCGCATGGGTACAGCGGACACGTCGTCTGCTGGCCGTTCACCCCGATGGCCCGTGGCTGGCCGTGGAGCGATGTCGTGCGTCTGCAATCCCTGGTTCCGTTGCTCGCCGTCCTGGCGAGTCCTTTCTCCCTCATCACTTCTGTGAGCGCGGCGGAGGTCCCCATCGCACCGCCGGCGACGCCGACGCTGGTCGACGAGCACGCGGATGACCAGGCGCTGGTGGTCACCGCCGATCGCCGCGAAACGGTCAAGGACCGCACCTTTGCCAGCATCGACGTGGTGGGTCAGGAAGAGGTGCGTGAACGCGGTTACCAACCATTCATCCATGACTGGCTGCGCGGCTTGCCCGGTGTGGATGTCAACCAGACCGGCGGCGGTTTCGCCGGCACCACCCAGGTCCGCCTGCGCGGCGCGAAATCCGGCGAGACGCGTTTCCTGCGCGATGGCATCCCGGTCACCGACGCCAGCGCGATCGACAACGGCCCGCTGATCGAGTTGTTCGATCCCTTGGGACTTGAGCGCGTTGAAGTGGTGCGCGGATCGCAGAGCGGACTCTACGGTTCGGGGGCCAATGGCGGCGTGGTCAATCTGATCAGCGCGCGTCCCACCAGCGCTCACCGGATGGGCGTACGTCTGGAAGGCGGCAGCCATGCGACCCTCGCCGGCGGAGCCCAGGCGAGCGGTCCGCTGGTGGGCGGACTCGGCTACGTCGTCGGGATCGGCGGTCTGGTGAGCGATGGCTTCAGCACCGCGACCGATGCCGACGCCAATGGCGATCCACGCGACCACGAAGCCGACGGCATCGAGCGCCTGGGTGCCAACCTGCGCCTGCAACATACCGGCAAGCACGGTCTGTTGTACCTCTCCAGCAACGTGGTCGAGGCGACGCAGGATTTCGACGGCTTCCCACCGCCGACCTTCACGCTCGCGCCCGACGATCGCGACTCGACGCAGGAACTCGACTCGTGGCGGATCGCCGGCGGCGGCGAATGGCGGCCACGTCAGCAGGTGACCATCGCCAGCGATGTCGCCTACACCGCCAGCGAGCGGCGTTACCCCCAGGAGACCACCTACACCAAGGAGTTTCTCGCCGACGACCTGTTCGCCAACGTGCGCGCACACGCTGGCCTACCGGGTGATTTCTCCGCCGACCTCGGCGTCGATGGCCTGTGGCAACAGGCAGAACTGATCGATGCCGCCGGCAGCGCCAGCATCGATGAATCGGCGCGTCTGATCGGCGTGTGGCTGACGTTGGCCTACGACCTGCCGTGGCTCGCGCTCAGCGCCACCGGCCGGCATGATGACCACAGCCGTGAAGGCGATGCCGACACCTGGCGTGTCGGTGCGGCGACCTTCTGGTTCGAGCAGCAGTACAAGGTCTTCGCTTCGGCCGGCAGCGGCTTCCGTGCGCCGTCGCTCTACGAACTCTACGACCCGTTCTACGGCAATCCCGACCTCGAACCGCAGACCTCGCTGAGCGCCGACCTGGGACACACCATCCGTCCGGCCGGCAGCGGCTGGTCGCTGACCAACACCGGCTTCCTCACGCGTTACAAGGACGCCATCACCTTCGATCCGAACACCTTCGTCAGCATCAACCTGCCCAGCGATGCGCGCATCCACGGCATCGAGAACGCGCTGGCTTGGAACGGCACCCACGGCGGCATCGCAGCAACCTATACGTGGCAGGACAGCGACGACGGCGACGGTGCGTCGTTGCCACAACTGCCGGATCACAAGCTGATGATCGCCGGCACCGGACGCGTGTTCGACGGCTGGCTGCGTCTGTATGCCGAACGCCAGTGGTCGCGCCTCTCCGGTGGCCAGGACTTGCCACCCTACACTGTGGTCGGTGCCAGCGCCGGTTGGGCGATCTCCAGGAACTGGGAGATCTACGGCCGCGCCGACAACTTGCTCGACGAGGACTACGAGATCCAGCCCAGCTACGCCACGCCCAGGCGTGCGGCGTATGGCGGCGTGCGTGCGACCTTCTAAGCGGTCGACCATGCCGACCATGGCTTTCAGTGGCCGGCGGCTGCGCCAGACTGACCACGAATGCGTACCACGCTGATCTTTATTGGTGCCGCCCTGTTGCTCGGCGTGATCGCCGTGCTCGGCCTCAGCATCGGACGCGGCGATCTGTCGGGCCAGAACGGTGCGGTGTTCCTCGAACTGCGCACGTGGCGCATCGCCGCTGCCGCACTTGCCGGCGCTGCGCTGGGCATGGGTGGCGTGCTGATGCAGGGCCTGTTCCGCAATCCGCTCGCCAGTCCGGATCTGCTCGGCACCACCGCGTTCGCGTTGCTCGGCGGACAGATCGTGCTGGTGCTGGTGGTGCTGGCCGGTGCGGCGTTGCCGGTGTGGTTGCCAGCGGAGCTGTTGTTACCAATCGGTTGTCTGATTGGTGCTGCCGCTGCGCTTGCGGCGTTGTTGTGGTTGGCCGAACGCGCGAGCGGACTCACCACCGTGCTGGTGGTCGGGTTCCTGCTCGCCGCGTTGGGTTCTTCGGCCGGGACGTTGCTGACCAGCCTCAGCCGTGATCAGTGGGAACTGATGCGTGCGCTCCAGGGACTCAGCCTGGGTGGTGTCGATGGCACCGGGCCGGCGCAACTCGCACTCGGTGCGCCCTTGGTGTTCATCGCTGGTCTGTGCGCGTGGGGCTGGGGTCGTCCACTCGACGTGCTGCTGTCGGGTGAACACGAGGCCGCCGCGCTCGGTGTGGATGTACCCCAGGTGCGCCGCTGGGCGCTGATCTGGACCGCGACGCTCACCGCTGCGGCAGTGGCGCTCGGTGGTGCGGCAGTGTTTGTCGGTCTGATCGTGCCGCACGTTATGCGTGGTTTGGTGGGTGTGACCCATCGTCGTTTGCTGCCAGCGTCCGCGCTCGGTGGTGCGGTGTTCTTGGTCGCCTGCGACAATCTCGCCCGTGCACTACCGACCACTGGTGAGCTGCCGCTCGGCGTCGTCACTGGGCTGATCGGTGCACCGCTGTTTATCGTCGTGCTGCTGCGTTCGCACCGGGAGTTGGCATGAGCGACGAGACACCACCGAACGCTGATGGCGTTCCTCCGGACGTGCCGCCGTCGGAGCCTGCCGCGGAATCACCTGCGTCAGCGCGCACCACCGAGCATCTCCCTGCTGCGACCGAGGTCGGCGCTCCCAGGGATACCGCCCCAGCGCTCGTCATCACCGGTCTCACCATCTGGCGGGGTTCGCGCGTGGTGCTCGATGACGTGTCAGTGAGCGTGGCGATGGGGCAGGTCACGGCATTGATCGGCCCCAATGGCGCGGGCAAGTCGACGCTGATCAATGCTGCGCTCGGTCTGGTGCCATGTGATCATGGCCGCATCCACCTCCTCGGGCAGGATCTGCTGCGCCTCGACCGCCGTGCACGTGCACGACTCATCGGATATGTGCCGCAACGCAGTCGCCTGAGTGCACCGCTGCCGGTGCGCGAGGTGGTGGCACTCGGTCGTTACGCACTCAGTGGTGGCCTGAGTGGCATATTCGGTGCCAACCGCCGAGCGGTCGATGCAGCCCTGGCGGCCGTCGACGCCACCGCCTTGGCCGAGCGACGTTTCAACGAACTCTCGGCCGGCGAAGCGCAACGGGTGCTGGTGGCACGGGCGCTTGCAGGAGGCGCACAGACCTTGTTGCTCGACGAGCCCACCGCCGCGCTCGACATTGGCCATGCCTTGTCGCTGCTCGCACTCTTGCGGCGTCTGGCAGCCAACGGCTGCACGGTATTGGTGGCGTTGCATCAACTCGATGAGGTCCGGCGTGTCGCTGATCATGCGGTGCTGCTCAACCAGGGTCGCGTGGCGATCACCGGCACTCCCGATGCGGTGATGACCTCGGCCCACCTCACCGCGGCCTTCGGCGTCGAGCCCGATCCCGCCGGCGCACTCGCCTTCCGCTTGTCCGAGCCGCGGACCCAACCGGTGGAATCACCATGAGCCGGCTCGATGGGGTGAATCTTGCCGCCTTGCTGATCGCGCTGGCAGTGTCTGCGGTTGGCACGTTGCAGTTCACCCGCCCATCCGCGAGCAGCACGGCGAGCCCGGCGCTCGAATCGGATGTCGGCATTCCACGCGTGCTGCTCGACGATGGCCGTCCGGCGGTACGTGATGCCCAGGGCAGCGCGATTCCGCTGGGACACTACACCCGCATCGTCAGCCTCGGCCTGGAATCCGATGCGCTGCTGGCCGAGTTGTGTGAGCGTGATCGCCTGGCTGGTGTAAGTATTTACCACCGTGGTGTCACGGCCCTGCGCCTTGCCGGACTGCCGCGTTTCGCCGGGCTCGATGATCTGGAATCGGTGATCACACTGGCCCCGGACCTGGTGCTGGTGTCGAGCGCGGCGGATCAGCTCGATCGCATCGCCCGACTGCGTCAGGCGGGACTGACGGTGTGCAATCTGGGACCACAGCGTGGCGTGGAATCACTCATGCCCAACGCCCGACTGATCGGTGCGCTGATTGGTGCGGATGTGCGTGCCGACCGTTTCGTTGCGACCTTCACCCGCCGCCTCGGCAATGTTGCGGCATCGCTTCCGCCAGCGCAGGTGCGCCGACGCGCACTCTACCTCGGGGTCTATGGCCGCGAAATCTACGGCGGCACCCGTGGCAGCAGCTACCACGATGTGCTGACCGCTGCGGGACTCATCGATGTCGCGGCGGAGCAGTATCGCGGCTGGCCGAAATTATCGCTCGAAGATGTCATCGCGCTCAATCCTGAGGTGATCGTGCTCTCCGCGGGAAGCGCCACCGCCCTGCGTGCCTTGCCTGGGATCGAAGCCCTGCGCGCCGTCACTGACGGCCATCTGCTGATCCTTGATGACGACCTGCTGGAAGATCCGGGCCCTGGGCTCCTGGATGCGGCGGAGGCGCTTTTCCGCCTCGCCTATCCGACGCCTGCACCTGCACCTGCACCTGCACCTGCACCTGCACCTGCACCTGCACCCGCGCCCACGCCCGCCGCTGCGTCGCCGACACCCGCGGGCGACACCAAGCCCTGAGCATCCGGCAGCCGTGGCTTGTCGGACGGACCCGAGTCGCTCAGGATGCGCGTGGATCCTGAGCCACCTCCAACGAGGCCGACATGTCTTTCTCCATCACCGGCGGCGACGCCGACGATCGCGGCCCGGTGGGCTGCGTGGTCCGCTTCATCCTTGCTGGCGAAGCTGGCGACAACGCCGCTGCCGCCGCTGAACTGCATCCCGACTGTCTCGCCAGCATCAATGGCGATGTGAAGTCACCCCCAGGCATCACCGGCGTCGCGCTCGACGAACCACTGACGGTCGAGGGCAACGTGCATGTGCCGGCACGACTCAATGGTCCAGACGGCAGTGATCAACGGTTCGTCTTCGTCGTGCGACCAGTGGAGGATCGTTGGGGCGTCGATCTGAATGAATCGCTCAAAGCCACCTTCGGCGGTGATCCGTTGGAGATGATGGGCGACGCGTTGCGCGAAGCGGTCGCACCACTCGGTGAGGCGATGGAAGCCATGGGCAACGCGATGAGCAGCGCGTTCGGCGGCGGTTCCTCTTCATCCGAAAACAGCGGACCCTCCGCCCGCCGCATCGCGGCTGATGATCGACTGCCGAGTGCTGGCGTCGCCCTACCCGAATCGCTCACCGCCCACCTCACTGAACTCGATCTGCGGCGCCGCATCCAGCGCAGCGATCCCAACGATGACTTCGCGCCCTCCACCGAATTGTCCGTGCGTGTGCTGTTCGACCTCGACCCGTCATGGACCGCCAACGCCTGCCGCGGCGTGACCATCACCGAGGCCACCGCGATCACAGGCGAGAACCTCGCCCCGATCGACGCCAACCCCGACCTCGGCTCCGAGAGCTACGCCTCCTGGGAACGCGAACGCCACGAGGTCTACGCCCGCTTCGCGCTCGCCGCCCCGCAGAAGGCCTTCACCGGCTTGAAGGCGCTCGCCGGTAACATCCGCCTGTCCGTCGTCGGCGGTGAACTCCTGGAGATCGCCCTTGGCCCGATCGGCGACCTGCTCGGAAAATCGATCCCCCTCGCCGCGTTCGACATCGAACTCGCCTTCGAGCGCGACCAGGACAACAACCTCATCATGCGCAGCCCCAGCGGCTGGCCCGACCGCATCAGCGAATTCCGCCCCATCGACACCAACGGCGAAGCCCTCAGCCAAAGCTGGAGCAGCAGCGACGACGGCGAAACCGTCACCCGTACTTACAGCAACGACATTCCCGACGACGCCACCCTGCTGATCCAGTTCTGGAGTCAGAGTGCGGAGACGGAGATTCCGTTCACGGTTGAAGGCCTGCCGGCCAAACTCGACTGAGTCGAGAGGCTCTGTCATCCGATGCATCACGTCGAGGTCCAATGATCATTCCCCGCACGAATAGCGTCATCGTCGTAACAGCATGCCTGCTCTTGTTCACTGGATGTACGCATCATGCCGTGCGGGTCGAAACGAGCAGAGATCCAGACAACCGTCTGATCATCCGTGAAGAGCTTCGTCCTTGGCCTGCGACCCTGCACCAGACGATCACCATCACGCTGCCGCCGGGCGACTACCGTTACAACCCGAGTGACTACGACTTGCAGACAAATCTCCCTGAACGACCTGTCAAAACGCTGAAATATACTGAGGTCCGCGTGTTCATCCGCGATCATCAGGAGGTAAAGGAAATCGACGGTGGATGGATCGCCATCTTCCGCGATGGCGTCGAACTGCAGCTCCTTTGGAATGGCGGCCCGGCTTCGATCAATGGGCGATACAAGGTAAAGATCCCCTTCGTTCGTCCATCGCCTTAGATTTAAATTTCCAACTCCGAGGGTGGAAGGCTAAAGACATGCGGGCCAGTGGCCCGCGGTCCCAGGGGCGGAAGGCAGAAAACCGAAGACGCGTCGTCACCTGCAACGAGGGATTCGAACCGCGAAGCGGGTACGCCGCCCCGGCGTAGGACGCCTCCACGGATGCCCCAAAGGGCATCCGGCTTCGCCCTGCGCGGCGTCCGGCCCGCGTAGCCCGACCCAGCTCAGCGAGGGCTGGGGGTCGGCCCTTTCTGTCCGCCCCTGCCCCTGCCCCAATGCCGTTCACTTTACCCACCCCGTTCCGTGCGTCCGAACGGCAGTTTGGAAACACGAGGAAATGATCGTCCCGGCCGCGGTTTATAGGCGTGTCGTCGCGCTTCGGTGATCATGGCGTCGA
>JACDEI010000098.1 GCA_013816485.1 Planctomycetota bacterium | reverse complement strand
TGGGTCTCATGCAGGACCGCAGACAGCGGGACGGGGTCTGACGACGGCGGCCCTGGCCCTGCGGAACAGGTAGAGCAAGGACCTGATGCCGTTGGCGCGGTGGATCAATCTGGAGACGAGGTTGTTGAATCCCTCCATCTGTCCGTTGGTGATGCGATGCTTGGCGTAGGCGATGATCTCGGTGGCACTACGCCGCAGTGACGCACCGAAGGCCCTGATGTGAGCGACCGAACTCGCTAGCGCCAAAGCAATCCAGTCGTCCAACGCCTGTCGTGCCGTTTCGACGGACCGCTGTTCCCAGACGCTGCGCAGTTGATCGCCCAGGACATAGGCCTCACTGAGTGAGGCGTTGGCAGCCAGCAGGGCGTCGAGATCGACCTGCTTCTCCGGCTTGAGGGTGCCCTTCCTGGCGAAGAGGTTGTATCGCTGGCCCTTGATGAAGCGCTTGTCCTGCTGCTCGGCGTCATGCCACGCTTGGCGGCGAACGGCGTCGATGGTGGCGTTGTAGTTGGCGATGATGTGGAACTTGTCGAAGACGACATCGGCTTGGGGCAGGTACTTCTTCACGACATTTCGGAAATGCCCGGCCCGATCCATGCACACGGCGCGGATGGAGGCCCGCTGCGATGGTGTCAGCTTTTCGAAGAAGCTGGCCAGGCTGTCGCTCCGCTTGCCCTCGGCGCAGTGCAGGGGTTCCCCGTTGCCAGCATTGATCACGAAGGTCGCGTAGCCATGGCGACGACGGATCGATTTCTCATCGACCAGCAGATGGGTCAGGCCATCCAGGCATGGCTCGGGCAGCGTCCGCCTGAGATGCCGATCATCGATCCGCCACGCCGTCGACGGGTCGATGCCGGCCATCTCACCAGCATCCGCCAGGGTCATCACCCGGCACATGGATGACACCCAGGCTTGGAATCGGATCGTCGTCGTGCCGTCAACGCCGAGCGGATGCTCGGTGTGATAGCGCCCACAGGGCCGGCACCGACCTTGGGTGCTGGCGTAGATCAACCACAGCGGGCAATCAGGACCAAGGCCGATGTCCCGGACGCGATGGCTCTGAGTTCGGCTGGGCGTCATCGACTCGCCGCAGTGCGGGCACCGCAGGGCAAGCCGGCGATCCCGGTGCAGTTCAACCTGGAGATCCTTCCCGCTGAAGACCACTCGGTCCGCGAGCCATCCAGGGGTGTTCAAAAAACACTGAATACCAACGACTTGGACGGGCATGCGGGATCATACAGACCCCGTCAAGCTGTCTGCCGATCTGCATGAGAGCCACATTTCTGATACAGGACACTAGGGCGCGGCGGGAGTCAGCGCCGCCGCGGCGACGCCAGCCGTCTTGGCGATCGCCTGGATATCGAGCGCGCGCAGGTACTTCGGCAGGTTGGTCCAGATCTCGTGGAACCCGTAGCCGCCGTGCTGCATCTCGCGCAGGGCCTCGTCGACGCTCCAACCCTCGAGCGCCATGCGGTAGATCGCGCACATCGTCCCGGTGCGGTCGGATCCGTGCAGGCAATGGATGAACACCGGACGCTTGGTCGGATCAGCGATCAGCTTGAGGAAGCGCTCGACGTCCTCGTCTTCGGCGTGCCAGGTCTTGAAGCTGATGCGTTCGAGCGTCAGCCCGGTGCCGACCGCTTCGTCCTGGTCGTCGTTGAAGGCGCGCAGGCTGATCACCGTCTTGATCCCGAGCTTGGCGAGCTGGGCCATGCCGTCGGCGCTGGGCTGCGCACCGCGGTAGATGTCGGGCGCGAGCTTGAAGAGGTTCGGGCACCCCGCCAACTCGACCGGCACCGCCCAGGTGTCGGGACGGATGCCCGGGCCATCCGCCGCCGAGGCCAGGGAGGCGAACAGGGCGAACACCAGCGATGCGATGAGCGGCATGGGCTTGCGCATGCTGTTGACGTTAGCTTGCGAAAACCGATTGCACGCGCCGGTGCCCCAGTTCGGGGCCGTGCAGCTGCTAGCTGATATCGATCGAAACAGGGCAGTGATCGCTGCCCATCACCGTGGGATGGATCGCCGACCCGGAGACCCGTCCGGCCAGCGCGCTTGAGACCGTGCAGTAGTCGATGCGCCAGCCGATGTTCTTGCCGCGCGCATTGGCCCAGTTGGTCCACCAGGTGTACGCGCCGGCGAGCTCGGGATTGCGCTCGCGGAAGACGTCGCGGTAGCCGAGTAGGAGGTAGCGGTCCATCCATTCCCGCTCCTCGGGCAGGTAGCCCGCGTTCTTCTCGTTCTGCTTGGGGCGCGCGAGATCGATGGGCTGGTGGGCGATGTTGTAATCGCCCATCAGGCAGACCTCGCAGCCGCGCGCGCGCCAGCCGTCGAGGAAGCGCTCCATGGCGGCGCAGAACGCCAGCTTGTAGCCGATGCGCGCGCCGGCGTCGCGGCTGTTGGGGAAGTAGGCGCTGACCACCACCAGCGTGCCGAAGCGCGCGGCGATCACCCGGCCCTCGTCGTCGAACTCCTGCACGCCCATCCCGGTGACGACCTCGTCGGGCTTGTCGCGACAGATCAACGCCACGCCGCTGTAGCCGGGCTTGACCGCCGAATGCCAGAAGCTGTGCCAGCCCGGCGGATCGCTCAGCGCGGGTTCGAGCTGGGTCGAGGTCGCCTTGATCTCCTGCAGTCCGATGACGTCGGCGCCCTCGCAAACATCCCAGGGCAGCAGGTTCTTGCGCGCGACCGAACGGATGCCGTTGACGTTCCAGGTGTAGCAGCGCATGCGCGGGAACGGTAGGGCTGGCCCAGGCCAGGCAACCCCGCGACCTTGTGCGCCTCGCGCCGGCGCCACCATCCGCCCCTCGGAGCTTCGCCATGAGCCTGTTCGTCCTGAGCCTCATCCTCGCCGTCACCGGAGTGGTCCTGCTGACCGTGCCCGGCTTGCTGGCGACCCGCGCGATGGCGGTCGCCGCCGGCACCCTGGCGTTGGTCGCCGCGCTGTGCGCACTGGCGTTGTCGACCGCGATCTATGTCGACGACGACAAGGGCGGCATCGTGGTGCGCAAGTTCGGCCCGGACCTGCCCGCCAACCGCGTGGTCGCGGTCAATGGCGAGAAGGGCCCCCAGGCCAAGGTGCTCGGCCCCGGCTGGCACTTCGGCTTCTGGCCGTGGCTCTACGACCTCAACCTGGTCGAGACCATCACCCTCGAGCAGGGCCAGGTCGGCGCGCTGGTCGCGCTCGACGGCAAGTCGCTGCCCGATGGCACGGTCTATGCCGACGCCTGGGCATCCGCCGAGGAGCTGCTCGACGGCGAGAAGTTCCTCGCCAACGACGCCAAGGGCTACCGCGGCCCGCAGCTGACCGTGCTCACCCCCGGCCGCTACCGCTACAATCCCCGCCTGTTCAAGATCGAATCCAAGCCCGCGCAGGTCGTGCACGTCGGCGAGGTCGCGGTGATCAAGGCCAACGCCGGTCCGCTCTACGCTCCGCCCGCCGGCGCCAAGATCGAGGAAGTCAACGGCTCGCCGCTGGTGCCGCGCGGCTTCCGCGGCTTGTGGAACGAAGCGCTGCTGCCCGGCGCCTACAACCTGCACCCCGACGCCTACCAGGTCGTGCGCGTGCAGGTCACCAAGCGCGTCTACACCTACCAGGACGACAAGTGGTCGATCAAGGTGCGCTCCAAGGACGGCTTCACCTTCCCGGTCGACGTCCGCGTCGGCGTCGAGGTCAGCGCCATCGATGCGCCGCGCCTAGTCGCGATCCTCGGCGATCCCGACAAGGTCGAGAAGAACGAGCAGGAGGACGAGACCTTCTCGCGCATCGAGAGCATGGTGGTGCTGCCGCTGATCCGCACCAGCTTCCGCGACGTCGCCGAGACCCTGACCGCCCTGCAGTTCATCGACAGCCGCAGCAAGGTCGAGTCCGACGCCACCGAGCTGATGCGCAAGGAGCTCGAGAAGTACTTCCTGCACACCGACGGCGTTTTCGTCGCCAACATCGAGCTCGACCACACCGAGGCCGGCAAGGCGCTGATCACCACCCAGACCGACCGCGTGGTCGCGGTCAACCAGCAGCAGATGTACACCGAACAGAAGAAAGCCCAGATCGAACGCGCGTCCCTGGTCAAAGCCCAGGAGGAAGCCGAGCAGCAGCGCAACGTCGTCGCCGCCGCCTTCAAGGTCCAAGTCATGGAGCAGCAGGCCAAGGCCCGCGAAGCGGAGGCCCAGGGCGAGGCCAGCTACATCGCGATCACCGCCGAGGCCAAGCAGAAGGCCTACACCTCGATGGCGCTGGCGATCGGCGCCGAGGGCGTGACCACGCTTGAGCTCTTCAAGCTGGTCTCCGACGGCAAAATCCAGATCACCCCGCACGTGATGGTCACCGGCGGAGACGCGGGCGGCACGCTCAACGCGCTGGCCGGCACCATCCTCGGTCACAGCGCGGCACCCGCCGGCGCGCCGGCCCCGGCCAGCGACGCCGCCAAGC
>JACDEI010000084.1 GCA_013816485.1 Planctomycetota bacterium | reverse complement strand
CATCCCTATCCGAATCAACGCCTGCGCGTCAGTTACCAGAGGTAAGAGCCGGATGCGTGAATCGCGCCTGTCCGGATCTGTGCGGGGGGCGACCAGAAATGGTCGGCTCTATCGCGACTGGGAATCGTCGATTTCACAGGGAACATCGCATGGTTTTGGTCTCTCGCGTTTTCCAATCGTGGTACAAGGATATACGCAAATTGAACGACCATTGGGAAGGGCTGACTTCCTCGGCGTCCACCGCCTTCTCCGGTTAAGTCCCATGTCATCATCAGCGAAACCGACCCCCAACCCCCAGTCGTTCCGGCTGGGGGTTTTCTGTCACAGAGCGGATGTCGGAACTATTGGGGAGGCGGGAGAAGGCTTGCGACGTGAGGCTTAAGGTTTGAGGACGCTTTGCGCGGTCTTTCCTCACGCCTCACGCCTCACGCCTCACGCCTGATCAGCATGCGGCACATACGGCGCGCGGTCATCCGTGGTCGTCGCAGCGGGTGTGGTCTTCCTCGCCGTCAACAACAACACCGATGGCAGCGACAGCAAAACCAGCACCGTCGACGAGCACAGGCCGCCCATCACCGCGATCGCGAGCGGGGCGCGCAGTTCGACCGCTTCGCCGGCGGCGATCGACGGCGGGAAGCCCCAGTGGATCGACCAGCCGATTGCCATCGGCAGGAGGCCGAGCACCGAGGTCGCGGTGGTCATCAGGATCGGGCGCAGGCGTTCGCGCCCGGCCTTGGCGATCGCTTCGCGTGGCGGCAGGCCCTGGGCGCGGCGCAGGTTGACGGTGGTCACCAGCACGATGGCGTTTGCCACCGCGACGCCGACCAGCATCACCAGGCCGATGCCGCTCATCGCGTCGAGCCCGTGGCCAAAAAACCACAGCGCCGGGAACGCGCCGGCCGCGGCCATCGGTACGGCGAGGATCACCAATAACGGTTGCGACACGCTTTCGAATTGCACGGCCATCACCACCAGCACCAGGAACACCGAGAGCAGCAGCATGCCGGCCATCGCCGCGAGACCGTCGCCGGTCACCATCTCGACATCGCTGCCGACCAGATCGTAACCCGCCGGCAGGGGCGAGACGGCAGCGATCTCCGCCAGCATCTGCTTCGGACCGACACCGGTGGGCAGGGCGGCGACCGTGAGCGTCGCCACTCGGCTACCATTGTGGTGGATGATCAGGCCGTCGCCGGGCTGGCGGGTGATGGTGGCGATGGCGGACAACAGCACCGGTTTCTGCGTGGTGCCGACATTGAGCTGGTCGAGTGCGGAAGGATCGGCGTCACGCAGCGGCCCGCGGATGCGGATCGGCAAGGTGCGCGTGCTGACTTGATGGGAGTTGAAGCGTGGGATGAATCCAGGGACTTCGCGCAGTTCGGCGGCACCCGCCAGCGCGTTCTGCACCTGGTCGAGCGTCAGGCCTGCGTCGAGCAGACGTCCGGTATCCGGCACCACCAGCACCTCATCCGACGAGGCGGTGGCGGAGGTGGTCACGCCGCGGCACGAAGCCACCCGCAGACGTGCGGCATGGTCGAGTGCGATCACCCGCAACGCTTCGGGATCGGGTCCGCGGATGGCGAACTCCAGCGCGTTGCGGCTGCCGAGGCCGAGGTCGACCAGCGGTGGCACGGTCGCGCTGGCGCTGACCGCGCCGTGGTGCATCGCGGCGCGCTCCAAGCCGGAGAGGAAGGTGCGCTCCTGGTCGAGATCGGCCGCGCGTTGCGCCAGCGTCAGCACGATCTGCAATTCGTGATCCTGGCGCTTGGTCAGCCCTGGGGCGTAGCGGCTGTCCTCGCCGGCGACGGCGACCGCCTTAAGATCCGGGCGCTCGCTGCGCAGGTGGCTGAGGAAACCGTTGGTCCACGCCGCGGTCTCGTCGACGCTACGGCCCCGCGGCAGTTCGACATCGAGTACGAAACGCGTCGACAGGCTCGGCGGCATCAGGCGTGCTGGCAGCAGGGAGATGAAAGCCAGGCCGACGACCAATGCGGCGGCGAAACCGAGCAGACCCAGGCTGGGACGCGCCAGCACCACATCGAGTGCCCGGCCATACCCTTGTTGCACCAACGCGAGTCCCGAGCGGCACAGCCAGTCGATGCCGCGAATAGGCAGGCGAATGCCCTCACCCAGCAGGCGCAGTACGCGGCCACCCACCAGCGCCAGCACGCGGGCGAGGTAGATCAGCGCCACCCCGATGATCAGCAGCAGGCAGAGCAGGATGCGCAGCGCGCCCGTGCTGCGTCCGTCCGCGGTCGTGAATGGCCACGCCCACGACACCGCTACGCCATCGCGCCGCCAGCGTGGCAACGCCAGCAGGGTCGGCACCAGTCCCAGGCCGACGGCCAAGCTGACGATGTGGCTGGCGCTGACCGAGAATGCCTGGTCATAGAACAGGTTGCCGAGCACGCCTGGGAGGAACGCCAACGGCACGAACACCGCGATCGAGGTCAGGCAGGCGGCGATCAGCGCACCGGCAACCTCGCTCACGCCGACGGCGACGGCGTTGGGCTGGTACTCGCTCACGCCACCCGCCCCGGGATCATGCCCAGCGACCCGATCGGCCGATTCCAGCACCACGATGGCGGTATCGACCAGCATGCCGACGCCGAGGGCGAGGCCGCCGAGACTCATGAGGTTGAGTCCGACGTCCGACATCGACATCAGCAGGAAAGTGCCGACCACCGACAGTGGAATGGCGAGACAGACGATCAGCGATGGACGCAGAGCGCGCAGAAACACCAGCAGCACCAGCCACGCCAGCACCGCGCCTTCGATGGTCGCGGATTTCACTTCGGAGATGGCCTTGCGCACGGGATCAGCGCGATCGGTCAGCAGGCTCAAGCGTCCACCGGCATAGTCCCAGGAACCGTCCTGCGCAACACGGGTGAACAAGGCGATGTGTTCGCGGATGGCGTCGGACGCGGCGACCATGCCGGCATCAGCCTGCGTCATGATCTCGATCAACACCACTTCGCGGCTTTCCTGGGCGGTGCGTGCCGGTGCGGTGGCCGTCGGCGGCGTGAGCGCCGATGCGGGCACGATTTGCGGCAGGGCCATCGCCAGTTCGGTCGGTTCGGCCAGGGTCTGTTCGACCGTGGCGACATCGCCGACGGTCACGCCGGGAGCGACCAGCACGGCACGGATCTCCTCCGGCCGTGAGATCGAACCACGCAAACGCACGCGGCGTGAACCCTCCGCGTCATAGACCGTACCGACCGAGCGGCTGGAGACCGCGCCACGGATCGCGCCTTCGAGCGTCGCCACGGTCACGCTGGAGGCGGCCAGGCGCGCGAGATCCGGCACGATGCGCATCTCGGTCTCGCGTCCGCCGCGCAGACGCACGGCGGCGACCTGCGAGAGCCCTTCGATCTGCGGAGTCAGATCGTCACGTGCCACCGCTGCGAGCGAGGTGGCGTTCGGTCCGAAGGGTTTGGGCTCCAACACCAGACGCATGAGCGGTTCGGCGCTGGGATCATAACGCAGCACGCGCGGTGGCTCGGCCCCAGTCGGCAGACGGATGGTCGACAAGCGTTCGCGCAGGCGGTTGGTGATCGCCTCAAGATCGGCATCGGCGCGCAGGGTCAGGCGCAGTTCGACCGCGCCGGCGTTGGCCTGGCCTTCAAGGTGCGTCAACCCTGGGACGGTGGAAACCGCCTTCTCCAACGGGATGAGCAACTGCTCTTCCAGTTCGATGGCCGATGCCCCGGCGCGATCGCAGCGCACGGTCAGCACCGGCAGCTCGACCGGCGGCAGCAGCGCCACCGGCAGCTTGGCATAGGCCAGGATGCCGAGCAGTGCGACCGATAGCGCGATGAAACAGGCGCCGATGGGGCGGCGGATGATAGCGGAGATCATGTCCGATGTCCGATGTCCGATGTCCGATGTCCGATGTCCAAGCCATCGTGAATTATCGCAGGACGGTGGTAGTCAGTTGAACCGGTGCGGCGGACGACTTGGTGTGCCAGGTGATCGACGTGCGCTATCAGACATCGGACATCGGACATCGGACATCGGACATCGGACATCATTTCGCCTTGTCCTTGCCCTCAAGCGGCACCGCGGCGGTCTCCGCGTCGCGGATGGCCACCGGTACGCCGTCGGACAAGCCGCTCATGCCTTCGGTGACGATCTTCTCGCCCGACATGACGCCCTTGGTCACCACCAGCGAACGATCGTCGCCCGGGCCGAGATGAAGCCACGCGCGCCGCACCACCAGGATGCCCTCGTGTTCTTCCGCGATCCACGCGTAGGGACGGTTCTCACGGTAGAGCACCGCATCGCGCGGCAGCACCAGCGGCGCCTCGGTTTCGCCCAGCACCAGTTGTGCGGCGATGAAACCGCCCGGCCGCCAGCTCTTGGGTGGATCGGTAATGTCGACGAACACCCGGCCGCTGCCCTTGAGCGGATCGATCGCCTCCGGCAGGGCGGAGATGCGGCCCTTGGCCTCGACGCGGTCGGCGATGGCACTGATGGTCACCGTCTGGCCGATGGCGAGGCGGCGCAGGTTCGGCTCCGGCAGATCCAGGCTCAGGCGGAAGCGGCTGACATCGAGCAGTTCGGCAACTTGGTTGCCTTCGCTTACCTGCTGCCCGGTGATCACTGGTTGGGTGTTGGCGGCGGCGGTCGACGGCGGCATCAGCAGCACACCGGCGAAGGGCGCGATGATGGTGCGGCTGGCCTCGCGGCGACGGTACAACTCGACTTCGAGTTCGCTGTCACTCACCAAGTCGCGCGCGGTATCGAGATCGGCGATACTGATGGTTTCTGGGGCGATCTCGCGCAGCTTGACCCGCCGGTCGAGATCGCGGCGCGCCCGCTCAAGCTTCGCCTGCGCTTTGAGTAGTGCTTCGATGTCGGCCAGGGGCGCTTGCAGACGCAGAAGCGGTTGCCCTTTCTCGACGTGCTGGTTCGCCAGCACGGTGACCTCTTCGACCACGCCGGAGACTCTCGGGCTGAGGATTACCCGCTGCCAGACCTCCAAACGGCCCTGCACCGCGAGGGTTTCGATCACCTTGCCGGCCCCGGCCTGGGTGATGCGGATCGGCAGCGCGGTGGTGACGCGTACGCCGGCGGTCTTCTCGTCCGACTTCTTGGTCGTGGTGTCGGAAGATCCGCAGCCGCCCAGCACCAGCGCGGTCAGCACCGGCAGCAGCAGCAACCGTCGCCGTGGCGACTGCGCACTCCGCACTCCACACTCCGCTCTGGTGGTGGTTTTCATTTGGGCAACAGCTCCAACAGACGGTCGTCATGGGCGCGCAGGCGGACGTCGGCACGCAGAATATCGAGATGGGCCTGGATGACCTGCACCAGCGCGGTGTTCAACTGGTTGTCGACGTTGATGAGATCGCGCATGGCGATCAGACCGGCGTCGGCTTGCGCCTTGGTCAGGCGGAACTCCTGGCGGTAGGCGTCGTAGACGCGTTCCAGTTCACCGACCCGGGCACGCGCATCCTCCAACGCCTGACGCAAGGTCAGGGCCTGGGTACGCCACGCCCGTTCGTCGGTCTCGCCTTGCAGCTTCGACTGCTCCAGGGCTAAGGTCGAACGGTGCAGTTCGATCCGTTCGACATCGCTGCCGAAGCGGTGAACGTAGTTCAATCCCAGGGCCCAGCGGTAGGTTTCCGGGTTACCGACCTCCGACCACGAACCGCTCAGGCTCGGATCGGTGCCGTTCTTGCCCACCGATCCGGTGAGGTCGAGCCGGTCGAGGCTGTTGCTGCGCGCCAACGTCAGCGCACGCGCGCTGATGCTGATACGCCGCAGGCTGACGCGCCCGTTGCGGGTGGTGACGAACGACGAGGGTGGCGGGGTCTGCGGCTGGGCGATGCGCCGCAGCGGCATGTGATCCGGCAGCACGAGGTCGGGCCAGTCGACCAGCAAACGTTCACGCAGGCCGGCGATGGCGCGTTCGCCGATGCCGATCGCGGCCTCGTCCGCGGCGACATCGCGCCGCAGCGAGAAGGCGTCGAGTTCACGGCCCAGCCCCAGGCGCGCACGTTCCTCGGCGAATCCCAGGTAGCGTTTGATCAGGACCAGGTGGGAACGCCGCAGGTCGAGTTCGATCTCGCGCTGTGCTAGGTCGATCCACATCTCGGCGAGGCTGAGGAGCTGGCCTTCGACCAGTTCATCGCGGGTGTCGCGATCGGAATCACTCTGGTCGATGGCGTTCTGCAGATCGGTACGGTTGGCTTCGCGCTGGCCACCCTGGAGCAGCGCCTGCGACATCACCACCTGCACCGTGCTGTTGAAGAACTCGTCATTGAGCGCCGAGGCGCTGGTGGTCTGCGACTGCTGCGTCACCGCCTGGAGCCGCACGGTGGTGCCGGTCGAGAAGGTGTTGGACAGGGCGGTGTTGAGCGTGGCGTTCTGATCGACCACCAGACCGAAACCATCGACCGAACTGGTCGACAGCCGGCGGTTCTCATCGAAGTTGGTGCCCAGGGTGAATTCGGGGTTCCAGCGGGCGAGCACCTGGTAGCGCACCAATTCGCTGCGTTTGATCTCACGGTCGGCGCGCACCACCTGCGGTTGGACCAGGACCTGGGCCTGGGCGGCACCCAGCAGGGGGGCCAGCCAATGCTGATGGCTGACTAGCGGTTGCGGCAGGGGCGGGGGATATTCAGCGGGTGCATCTTCGCCGTGGCCGAGCAGGCAGGTGGTCAGCAGCACGGCCAATGACGCGGTTTTCACGATGATCGTACGTGCGTTGATGAATGGTGTTGTCGTCATGAGGTCACCGCACACAAGCCTGCCACAAGTGGATCATTCCAGAGCGGAAGGCGGCGAGCCAGCGGTAGATCAGCGGCACCACCAGCAAGGTGAAGAACATCCCCAGGGCCATGCCGATGGCCAGCGACGCACCGAGGCCAGCGATCGAGTCGCCATTGATGCGCCCATCGCCGAAGATCATCGGGAAGGCGCCGGCGATGGTCACCAGGCTGGTCAGCACCACTGGGGTGAAACGTCGGCGTGCGCCGGCGGCGATCGCCAGCAGCGGCAGGCGTTGCTGCCGGCGATTCAGCCGGTTCATCGGCGCGCAGGTGCCGATGCGATCGATCAGTACCACCCCGTGGTTGACCACCACGCCGATAAGCAGGAACGAACCCAAGGTGACCATGTTGTCGAGCTGCATGCCGGTGATCTTGAACACGCCCTGCACCGAGACGAACACCACCGGCACGGTGATCATCAGCGCCAGGGGGGCGAGCACCGACTCGTAGAGCACGCCCATCAGCAGGTAGATGATCACCACCGCGAGCAGGGTGGCGAGCTTCATTTGCCACTGCTGTTTGGCGATGTGCTCCTCCCACCAGCTCAGACCGATCTGCGTCGCCGGTGGTACGTCGGCGCGCGCCAGCAGGTTGGACAACTCGCCGCGGATGCGCGCATGCTGGGCCGGCTCCACCATCATCCAGTAGTCGCGCTGGCTCAGGCCGTCGCGGCGGCGGATGTCGTTCTGGGTCGGGACCTCACGGCGTTCGACGAGATTCTCCAGGCGGTCGATGTCGCCGCCACTCTGACGCACTTCGATGCCGAGCAGCCGGCGCAACGTCCGCGGGGTGCTTTCCAGCGGTCCGACCGCCAGCGCCCAACCATCGGGCATGGTGAGCAATTGACGTGTGCCGCCGTAACGCGTGACCTGACCGCTGAGCTGGTCGGCGCGCCAACCGCGTTCCTCCGCGCCGCGCGTCAGCACCAGTTCGGTCTCGGTCGGTGGCGGATCGGTGAGCGGACCGGGATTGGTCACGCCCGGCGTTTCGGCCAGCACTGGACGGAGCCGCTCCCACGCCTGATCGATCGATTCCTCATCGGGAGCCATCAGGCGGAACGACAGACGGGTGGTCGAGGCCCAGTCGCTGCGCCGACTGCTGCTACTGCCGCTACTGCCGCTACGGCGTCCGCCGCGTTCACCTTTGTTGGCGTCGCCCTTGGCGGTATCGGTTTTCTTATCGGGCTCCGGCAGTTTCACCGCTTCGGAACTGGCGCGTGAGAGGTGGTCCTGCAATGCGATGTACAATCCCGGCTTGAGCAGGGTGGTGACGGCGGACTGGATGTCGTTCTCGTGCCGGCGCTGGGGATCGATGGGATCGAGGTAGAGGTTGAGCGTGCCGCGCTCGAGACGCCAGTCGCAGATCACCGACGTGATTGCCAGTTCGCGCTGCTTGAGCGCCAGTTGCTGCTGCCACTCGGCGAAGGCCTCGCGCAATTGGGCCGAACTCGGATTGCCGCGGATGCGTACCGGCAAGCCGAGGTGGCGATCGTCCTCCTGTTCGGTCTTCGGCACCTCCTGTACGTACCACCAGCAGGCGATGCCTGGGGTCACCAGCGCCAGCACCAGCAGCACGCCCATGAACGGCCGCAGCAGGAACCACGCCAGGAACCGTCCATACGCGCGTTCACTGGCCATCAGCCAGCGCGCATGACCACGTGACCGGCCATCGCTGCCGGAGAGGCCCTTGCGGTAGAGCCACGAAAAGGCCATCGGCACCAGGACCAGTCCGACGCCCAGACTGCCGAGCAGACTCCAGATGATCGGTTCGCCCATCGCCATGATGCTGATCCGCACCTGCGGGTTTTCGATCACCAGCGCGGGCACGAACAAGGCGATGGTCGTGAGAGTGCTGACCACGATCGCCAGGGCGACGCCCGCTACCGCGCGATGCAACGCGGCCTTGCGTTCTGCGGGATCGGCCGAGCCGCGTGCACGCAGCAGGGCCTCGCCGACCACAATGGCGTTGTCGACCACCATGCCGCAGGCGAGCAGGAACCCCATCAGGGTGAAGAGGTTCATGGTGTTCTCGTGGCAGGCCATGGCGAGCACGGCGAGTGCCAGCGACAACGGCAACGACGCGCACACCAGCAGCGCCAGGCGCAGGCGGCCAAGGAACAGCAGCAGGAACACCACCGAGAACACCGCGCCCCAGATCGCCGCATCGATCAGTTCCCGGACCGCGGCATCGATTTGCACATGCGTCGCGCTCTGCAGCACGTAGCGGATGCCCAGGCGCTTGCTCTCGCGTTCGAGCACCGCGGTCACCTCCTTCGAGGCGAGGTAGCTGTTGGCATCGGGCGCGGGATAGATCGACATGGTGCAGCCGGGTTTGCCGTCAACCGTGACCCAGCGCCCATAGTTCGATGGCAGCGGTTCGACCAGCGCGATCTCCTTCAGTTGATTGGTTGGCGAGATCGCAGTGTCGGGCAGACCAGCCTGGGTCAGGTCGTCGCTGCGCAGGCGCACAATCTGCTCGCGCCGCTGACCATCCTGCATCACCGGTAACTGGTATGAACGTGGCTGCGCGGCGGTGAAGTGCCCGGCGACCTTGGTCAGGTCGGTGCGCGTGGCGGTGGCGTGCTCGGGTGAGAACGCCACCAACAGCGTGCCTTCACCCTCCAGGTTGTGCTGCACCACCGCGACGCCTGGGATGCGCAGCAGTTGCGGCATCAGGTTGCGTTCCATCACATCGCGGAAGGTCGCGTCGGCGTAATCACCGGGATTGAACGCCGCCGCCACCATTGGCGGATCGGAATCGCTGAAGGTGCTCACCCGTGGCCGGGCATTGGTGGGCAGGCGATGGCGGTTGTTGTCGAGCGCCTCGCCGACCTGGTTGCTCAATTCCGTCAGCGTGACGCTGGGCGAGGGCGAGACGAAGAAACGTACGGCTCCGCCCTGGGTGCTCGACGTGACGCTCTCCACACCGGGCAGGGCACGCAGGATCTCCTCGCCTGGTCGCGTCAATTGCTCCAGCGCCTCAGCGCTGGATTCGGTGTCCATTGCCATGCGCACCATCACCACCGGGTAGGTCAATCCCGCCGGCTTAAGGTTGATGCGCATCGACGGCAGTGTCAGCGCGCCGAGTACCAGCAACGCCGACAACACCGCCAGCACCCCGATGGGACGGTCATAGAGGTTGCGGCGGGGGGCGTCGGACATGGTTCGCGATATAGGCTGCGATGGTGACGGCGTGACTGTGGCTCAAGAACATACCGCCTGAGCCATAAGGGGTTGTGTATCGTCTGTCAGGTCGGTGTCAGGGGCATCGGGCTTGCTGCTGGTGGATTGCGGCAACCACGCCTCGGTGAACCGGCGATGTGCGTTGATCCGCGCTCGGCCGTCCCTCTCACCGCAATCCTTAAGCGAGACCTCTCGCCTTCCTGAACGCGCAATGCGCCTCGCGCGTCCAGCGCACCAGCGCCCACGCCAGCTCCGCCACGTCCTGGGCGGATTTTTCCGCCGCGACCGCCAGCGTGGCGGCCACACGTTGCGCCGGCATGCCGAGTCCACGTGCGCTGGTCAGGTGTGCCACCGCCAGGATCTGCCCCCACAGCCGCGCGAGACGTATCAGGTCGCCCTGGTCGAGTGTCGTGAGGTCGAGCACGGTGCGCGTCTGGCAGCGTGTACGCAGCAGCGCATCGCCGATGCCGATCGGCACTGCGCGCTGCCAACGATCGCCGCCCATCGGCAGCGTCCATGCCGTGGTGGTCGCCGGGGCGAACGGTTGCGCCGGCAGGATGGCGCTCAGCACGCTGGGGCGACGTTCCTTGAGTTCGAGCATACGCGATACCCATCCGCCGTCGCGGCTCTGTTCTTGCGCCATGACCCACCAGCGGCGGCGTCCGAGCGACGCCACGCCGCCGGCGGAGGTACGCCGTGCTAGGTCGAGTACGCGCCAGTCCCTGGTCGGTGGCGTGGCGCGCAAGGCCTGCTCGATCGCCGGCAACAACAGGCGTTTCGCCGCCGCATCGGCCACGCAGTCATCACCTGGGCGCAGACGTCCGCGGGCGATGTGGTGTTCACGATGGCGCTTCAGGCGTGCTGGTTCCGCGTCATCGTTGATCGCCGCCTTGAGCGCTTCCGGCAGTCCGTGGAAGTCGAGTCGTTCGGCATGCTCGTCATCGTCGCTCGCGGCGGTGAGCACGCGCACGTAGTCGGCGAGGCAGCAGCGCGCGAGATCGGTGAAGCGTCGATGCCCGACGCCACTCTCACCCAGCGCGATTCCGGCGCTCGCGAGCAGCCGCACCACATCCCAATGCCACGGCGCCGGATGTTCATCATCGACATCGGCGACGCCGTAGGTCACCGGACTGAGCCCCGCGCGATTGAGTGGACCGGTGGCAAGCGTGGCGAAGTTGCCGGCATGCGCGTCGCCGATTGACCACACCCACGGCGCATGCGGCAGGGGGTGCGCGGCGAGCCAAGCGGTGTGCAGGACGAGGCTGCCGCGGACAAAATCGGCGGGCTTTTTTGCCATCCGCCGCTGCCGTTCGGTGGCCGCAGCCGGGTCGACCTCGCGCAACGCTTCCAGGCTGGGAAGCAGCAGGAGGTCGACCAGATCGGCAGCTTTGGGCATCGCGGCACGGTGAGGTGTGGAAGGCGGAATTCCAGCCCACGGCGCGTCCGGCCGAATCCGCCCAAGTCTTGGCCTGACAGAAGTTGCAAAGAACAGCTTGGCACCTCTAAGGGACCGTCGGACAGCCCCCCGCCATGGTCACGTCACGGGATCAACACCCTTGACCATGACGCCCCCGCCCCCATAGAAGTACGCCCTTCGCGCCGCCGTCTTAATTAAGAGAAGAGCAAGAGGTCTCCAATGGGTCGCTCCCTCGTCATCGTCGAATCACCGGCCAAGGCCAAGACCATCAACAAGTACCTGGGCAAGGACTTCGTGGTGAAGTCGAGCTACGGCCACATCCGCGATCTGCCTTCGGGCCAGGGCGAGGAGGACGAGGACGAGAAGGCCGAGCGCGCCAAGACGGCAGCCAAGGCCAAGAAGGCCGCGGCGAAGATGAGCGAGACTCAGAAGATCGTCGCCAAGGCGGCGCGCTCGCAGCTCGCCCTGGTGCGGCGCATGGGTGTGGATCCCGAGCACGGCTGGGCGGCGCGTTACGAGGTGCTGCCGGGCAAAGAAAAGGTGCTCAAGGAATTGAAGGAGTACGCCGAGGACGCCGACACCATTTATCTCGCGACCGACCGTGACCGCGAGGGGGAGGCGATTGCTTGGCATCTGCGCGAAGTCATCGGCGGCGATCCCAAACGCTTCAAGCGCGTGACCTTCAGCGAGATCACCAAGACCGCGATCCAGGAGGCGTTTCAGAAATCCGGTACGCTCGACATGAACGGCGTGAACGCGCAGCAGGCGCGGCGCTTCCTCGACCGCGTGGTCGGCTTCATGGTCAGTCCCCTGCTGTGGGCCAAGGTCGCGCGTGGTTTGTCCGCTGGTCGCGTGCAGTCGGTCGCTGTGCGCCTGATTGCCGAACGCGAAGCCGAGATCCGCAAGTTCATTCCCGACGAATACTGGGAGGTCTTTGCCGACCTCGCCACGCCCGCCGCGATCCGTGCGCAGGTCATGCGCTTCACGGGTGAACCCTACAAGCCGACGACCAAGGATCACGCCGACGCTGCGGTGAATGCGCTGACCAAGGCGACTTTCACCGTCGCGGCCAAGGAGGACAAAGCGGCACGCAGTTTCCCCAACGCGCCCTTCATCACCTCGACGTTGCAGCAGGCGGCTTCCGTGCGCCTGGGGTTCTCGGTCAAGAAAACCATGACCCTGGCGCAGCGTCTCTACGAGGCCGGCCACATCACCTACATGCGTACCGACTCGGTGAACCTCAGCGCCGAAGCGGTGGCCACCTGTCGCACGCTGATCGGCAAGAAGTTCGGTGAGCGTTACCTGCCGGCGCAGGCGATCACCTACAAATCCAAGTCCGGGGCGCAGGAAGCCCACGAAGCCATCCGTCCGACCGACGTGCGCAACGACGAGATCGCCGGCATCGATAACGATGAGGCGCGGCTCTACGACCTCATCTGGCGGCAGTTCGTCGCCTGTCAGATGCCGCCGGCGGAGTTCGACACCACCACCATCACCATCGCTGCTGCCAATTACGAACTGATCGCTCGTGGCCGCGTATTGCGCTTCGATGGGTACCAGAAGGTCCAGCCGCCGGCCAAACAGGACGATGTCGAACTGCCAACGGTGCAGGTCGGTCAGGTGCTCACGCTGGTCGAACTCGATCCGAGCCAGCACTTCACCAAACCGCCGGCGCGTTTCAGCGAAGCGGCTTTGGTCAAAGAACTGGAAAAACGCGGCATCGGCCGCCCATCGACCTACGCGGCGATCATCTCGACGATCCAGGAACGCGGTTATGTCCGACTGAACAACCGGCGTTTCTACGCCGAGAAACTCGGCGATATCGTCACTGAGCGTCTGGTCGAATCGTTTCCCGACCTGCTCGACTACGGCTTCACCGCCGGGATGGAGGAGGACCTCGACGAGATCGCCGAAGCCAAATCGACGTGGAAGAACGTGCTCGACGAGTTCTACAAAGGGTTCAAGACCAAGTTGGAGAGCGCCAGCAAGAGCATGCGCACCAACCCGCCGGTGCCGGTCGACCTGACCTGTCCCAAGTGCAACAAACACAAGCTGGCGATCCGCACGGCGAAGACCGGGGTGTTCCTCTCGTGCACCGGCTACGCGCTCGACAAGAAAGATCCGGAGCACTGCGCGCACACGGTGAACCTGGTCTCTGGCGACGAATCCGAGGCGGTGACGAACAAGAACGAGGATCCCGACGCCACCGAGGCGAGCGAGGCCGAGACCCGCATCTTCATCAAGAAGCGCCGCTGCCCGATCTGCAAGACCGCGATGGATTCCTGGCTGGTCGATGAGACCCGTCGCCTGCACATCTGCGGACGCAATCCCGACTGTACCGGATCGATGGTCGAAACCGGTCATTTCAAGCTCAAGGGCTATGACGGTCCGGTGATCGAATGCGACAAGTGCGGCAAGCCGATGCAGCTGAAATCTGGCCGTTTCGGCAAGTACTTCGGCTGCACCGGCTACCCCGACTGCAAGAACACCCGCAAGCTGTTGCGCAGCGGTCAGGCGGCACCGCCCAAGTGCGACCCGATCCCGATGCCCGAGTTGATCTGCAGCGACGGCAAAGCGCACTACATCCTGCGTGACGGCATGCTCGGGCTGTTCCTGGCAGCCAGCACCTACCCACGCCTGCGTGAAACCCGGCCGCCGAAGGTGCAGGATCTGCAGCGTCATCGCGCCCAATTGAACGAGAAGTTCCTCTACCTCGCCGACGGCCCGGTGGTCGATCCCAAGGGCAACCCGGCGCTGGTGCGTTTCAGCCGCAAGACCCGCGAGCATTACCTGGCGAGCGAGAAGGACGGCGAGCCCAGCGGCTGGTCGGCGTTCTTCGTCGAAGGCAAGTGGATCGAGAAGGCCCCGGAGCCGGAGGACAAACCGGCGCGCGGCGCGAAGAAGGCCAAGAAATAGCGCCGCTCCACGACGGCAACGTGTCACCACTGTCGCCGGACGGACACACGGGCAGGTGATTGCCTTATGACCGTCGGCCACGGATAGTGCCAGCGAGGTCACCGCCATGCCCGATCCGCTCGAACTCCCGCAGACGCTCGACGGCCACTTCGTCCTGCACGATTGCTACAACGTCATGTGGTCGGCGTGGCAGTCGTTGTCGATCAAGGAACGCGACGACATCGCGACCGAGGCCGGTCGTTGGCTGCAGGACGAGGCTGGCGTCGGGCAGATCTACAGCGCGCTCTACAGCGGCATCGGCCACAAGGCCGACCTCATCCTGGTGCACTACCGCAGCAAGGTCGACGCGCTCAATCGCAGCGAACGCGGCTGGCGCCGCCTGCGCCTCGCCGGCTTCTTGCGCCCGTCCTATTCCTACTTCTCGGTCATCGAGGCCAGCCTCTACGAAGCGATCGCCATCGCCCAGCGCAAGGCCAGCACCAAGGGCTTGGCCATGGGTTCGAAGGAGTACGAGGAGGAGTTCGAACGCGAACTGACCAAGGAGAAGAAGGTCCTGGAAAGCCGCGTGCTACGCTCGATCCCTGATCACCGCTACCTGTGTTTCTACCCGATGAACAAACGCCGCGGCGAACAAGTGAACTGGTACAACCTACCGGCCGAGGAACGTCGCGCCCTGATGCGCGGCCACGGCAAGGTCGGCCACAAGTACGCCAAGGAGATCACCCAGGTCATCGGCGGCAGCATCGGCTTCGACGATTGGGAATGGGGCGTCAGCCTGCACGCCAACGATCCGTTGGCGATCAAACGCCTGATCACCGAGATGCGTTTCGACCCGGCGAGCTCACTTTACGCCGAGTTCGGTCCGTTTTATTTTGGTATTCGTCAGCAGCCGGATGAATTGCCGGCGCTGATGGCGGGCGGGTTGTCGTAATTCCTCATGACCTACCGACACCACTTTGCGGAGAAGATTGGCGAAGGAGCGTCATGGCACATCTATAGATTCACGCCCGATTCGATTCTGATGAAGGATTGGGGTGTCGTCAGGATGGACGAGTCAAATTTTGAGATCATCGAACTCGCGCCTGATACCAGCGGATGGGGATGGACCGAGGACAATCAGAAAGCGTGTTGTTCTGTCATCTTCGCGAAATTCTTGCGGACCAAGAAGGTGGAAGGGAAGGCGCCGGAAAAGCTCGAATTTGTGGCGTGAGATCACCATTCTTCTTGCTCCCTAAGCGTCTCCACCAACCACCTGAGCACATCCATCAACGCCGCCGCCCATGCGTGGGCCACGGCAATGCCTTGCCTTCAGCGCCGACGGCGCGCTTCAACACAGCCCGGGGCAACGCCCCGGGTGGTGAGCGGGTGAAGGTGAGGGCTGAAAGCCCGACTCAACCGTAGATCATTTCCATCCCGCACGATCGAGCCGGGCTTTCAGCCCTTGATTACTCATTCACCTGTCACCCGGGGCGCTGCCCCCAATGCCGTTCACTTTACCCACCCCGTTCCGTGCGTCCGAACGGCAGTTTGGAAACACGAGGAAATGATCGTCCCGGCCGCGGTTTATAGGCGTGTCGTCGCGCTTCGGTGATCATGGCGTCGA
>JACDEI010000023.1 GCA_013816485.1 Planctomycetota bacterium | reverse complement strand
GATCACCTCAATTCCCCAGCCCCGCAGGAAGGCAGCTTAAGAGGAAGGGAGGAGAAAAGAGACTTACAAGGCACGAAGACACGAAGACGAGAGAAGAAGAGTCGTTTCGACCGCCTGTGAGGTGATTTCTTCGTGCCTTCGTGGCGGAACTTTTCTAGTAGCCTGGCTTAGCTTTACGCCATTGGGGCGAAGCCCCTGAGCAAAAATTTCGCTAAGGTCCAGCGCTTCGCCGCAAGGTAGGCAGCCACGTGCGGACGCCGTGGTCCAACGAGGACTCCATGACCAGCGTCGATACGTTGGCGACCACGCTCAATCCACAGGTAGCGGCGGCGCTGCGCATCTTGCACACCAGCGGCGCGCGTGATCTCGACGTGCGTCAGGTGGCTCGCACGGTCGGTACCTCGGTCTCGCACCTGCATCGGGTGTTCAAGGACGCGCTCGGCACCAGCCCGCTGCGCTATGCGCGTGAGCGTCTGATCGCACAGGCCAGGGACGCGCTGAGCACCACCACGTTGTCCTGCCAGGAGATCGCCAAGCGCCTGGGCTACGACGACCCGCTGTATTTCAGCGCGGTGTTCAAACGCATCACCGGCGTCTCGCCACGCGAGTATCGCAAGCGTCATCGCTGAGGGCGGGCGGTAGGCGAAAAACGTATTGGTGATCGGCAAAGCACTGGTGGTGGTCGCCCAGGATCCGGCATGGTGACGAGATCATCGATCCGGCGCGGTGCGCTGCACGCTCAGTGCCACCCGCGCTGGGTGTGATGTCCGTCGCTCAGCCCGTGGGACGTCTGCTGAAAGGATGTCCGCCGACGCCACATCTGGCCGGTGGACGGCCAGCGTGGGGAGGGCAGGGACCGTCCGGCATCCCCAGGGATCGCCGGCAGGGCCTTGCCAGGTCTTCGTCGCCATGTCCAACCTCTTGTGTCACAAGAAGTTCAACGTTTCGTTCAGGGCCAGGTACTGCCTGACCCGGAGGCCGCATTCGTGCCCACTACTCCCGCTCTGCCCGCTCTTCCCGTGCTCGCCCTTCGAGTGCTCGCCAAGCCCGCTTCCCGTCGCCTGCCGCTGATCGCCGCGCTGGTCGGTCTCGGCAGCAGCGCCTTCGCCGCCGCGACGCCGGTGGGCGAGGTGCAGTTCAACCGCGACATCCGTCCGATCCTGGCCGAGGCCTGTTACCATTGCCACGGCCCCGATCCCGCGAGCCGCAAGGCCAAGATGCGTTTCGACCGTGAAGAGGACTTCACCGCCAAACGTGAGGACGGCTTCGTGGTGGTGAAGGGCAAGCCTGCCGAGAGCCTGATGTGGCAGCGCATCACCTCGAAGGATGAAGATGAAGTGATGCCGCCGCCGGATGCGCACATCCAGCTCAAGCCGGAGCAGAAGGAACTGCTGCGGCGCTGGATCGAGCAGGGCGGCTCGTGGCAGAAACACTGGTCGTTCATCGCCATCGAACGTCCGGCGGAACCGAAGACCAAGGACGTCAAGTGGGCGAAGAACGGCATCGATCGTTTCGTGCTCGCACGTTTGGACGAAGCGAAGCTGACGCCTGCGCCAGAGGCCGACCGTCGTACACTTGCGCGTCGCCTGAGCCTCGACCTCACCGGCCTGCCGCCGAAACCGGAGGTGGTCGAATCCTTCGTCGCCGACAAGCGCCCCGACGCCTACGAACAACTCGTCGACCAGTTCCTCGCCTCGCCACAGTACGGTGAACACCGTGCGCGCTATTGGCTCGACGCCGCGCGCTACGCCGACACCCATGGCGTGCACTTCGACAACTACCGCGAGATGTGGCCCTACCGCGACTGGGTGATCAACGCCTTCAACACCAACCAGCGTTTCGACCAGTTCACCATCGAGCAGCTCGCCGGCGACCTGTTACCGAACGCGACGATCGCGCAGAAGATCGCCACCGGTTTCCACCGTTGCAACATCACCACCAACGAAGGCGGCACGATCGAGGAGGAGAACTTGGTCAGCTACGCGCGTGACCGCGTCGAGACCACCTCGTGGGTGTGGCTCGGACTGACCGCCAACTGCGCGGTGTGCCACGATCACAAGTTCGATCCGATCACCCAGCGCGATTTCTATGCGATGAGCGCGTACTACCGCAACACCACCCAGAGCGGACTCGACGGCAACATCAAGGATACCCCGCCGATCCTGGTGTTGCCGAAGGACGCCGATCAGAAACGTTATGGCGAACTGTCGCCGCTGATCGAGACCGCGAAGAAGGAGCGCGATGAGGCGCGCAAGAACGCACGCGGCAATTTCGACGCATGGTTGAAGACTGCCACCATCGAGAGTTGGGATCAGGAGCTGGCCAAGGATCGCGCGCCGGTGCAGCGCCTGCCGCTCACGGGTCCGGCCAAGGATGATGTGTTGCACGGCACCGCCGGCGACAAGGCGTTCGCCGCCACCGTCGATGCGAACGCCAAACCGCTGGAATGGCTCGACGACGGCCCCTTCGGTCCCGCGGCCAAGGTGAGCGGCGACATGGCCATCACCTACCCCGCCGAGGTTGGCGACTTCGAGAAGGACAAGCCGTACTCCGTCAGCGCCTGGGTGAAGATCGCCAAGGATACGCCGGACGGCGCGCTCTTCGGACGCATGGACAACGAGAACGGCTTCCGCGGCTGGGACCTGTGGCTGCAAGGCAATGAACTCGCCAGCCACCTGATCCACCACTGGAACGACGACGCGCTCAAGGTCCGCACCAAGGGCAACCAGGCGAAACGCGACACCTGGCTGCACGTGGCCATCACCTACGACGGCTCGGCGAAACCTGCCGGGCTCAAGATCTACGTGAATGGCAAGTACAACGGCTACGACACCGAATCCGACACGCTCAAGAGCACCACGCGCACCGCAGCGTCGTTCCAACTCGCGCGCCGCAAGTCGAGCAGCCTCACCACCAACGTCGGGCTCCAGCAGATCCAGTTCTATGACCACGTGCTGGCGGGTGACACCATCGCCCGGCAGGCGGCTACGCCCGAGGCGCGCAAGCTGCTGACGACCGCGGCGGACAAACGCGACGCGAAAGTGGTCGACCGGCTGTTCGAGGTGATGGACGATAACGATCAGCCGCTGGTCGCCGCGACGAAGAAGCTCCAGGACCTGGAGAACGAGATGAAGTCAGTGCGCGAGCGCGCGACGGTGACGCACATCCAGCAGGAGAAGATGAACAGCAAGGCGATGGCGCACATCCTGGCGCGCGGCGAGTACGACAAACGCAAGGACGAGGTCGAACCGGGCACCTACAGCGCGCTGCATCCGCAGGCGTCCGACGCGCCGAAGAACCGCCTGGGTCTGGCGCAGTGGCTGACCGCCAAGGACAACGGCCTGACGCCACGTGTGATCGTCAACCGTTATTGGCAGGAGCTCTTCGGCACCGGCATCGTCAAGAGCAGCGAAGACCTCGGCATCATGGGCGACGCGCCCTCGCATCCCGAACTGCTCGACTGGCTGGCCGCGGAGTTCAAGAGCGACTGGGACGTGAAGCGCCTGCTCAAGCTCATGGTGACCTCGGCGACCTACCGTCAGGCGGCCGTCGCCACCGAGCAGAAGATCGAGAAGGATCCAGCCAACCGTCTGTTCTCACGCGGTCCGCGTTTCCGCATGGACGCCGAGGTCATCCGCGACTACGCACTGTCGGTCAGCGGCCTGCTGTCGCCGACCATCGGTGGCGCGAGCGTGAAACCCTATCAGCCGGAAGGTGTGTGGGAGGCGGTTGGCATGCGCGAAAGCAACACCAAGAACTACAAACGCGACAGCGGCGAGGCGCTCTACCGCCGCAGCATGTACTCCTTCTGGAAACGCATGTCGCCGCCTGCCGCGATGGAGGTGATGAACGCGCCGAACCGTGAAGTGAGCTGCCTGCGGCGCGAACGCTCCAACACCCCGCTCCAAGCATTGGTCACGCTCAATGACGAGCAGTTCATCGAATCCGCACGCGTGCTGGCCGAGCAGGTGCTGAAGCAGCCGGAAGACAAACGGGTGGCCGAAGCCGGTCGTCGCGTGCTGCTGCGGCCCTTCAGCGATGCCGAACTGGCGGTGGCGAAGGCGAGCCACGGCAAGCTGCTGGCGCACTACCAGGCCAACGTTGAGGCGGCGAAGGCACTCATCGCCGTGGGTGAACGCAAGGCTGACGGCGCGTTGCCTTCGGCCGACCTCGCAGCCATGACCATGCTCTGCAATGCCCTGCTCAACCTCGACGAGGTGCTGAACAAATGAATCCCGCTCTCGCTCAGCTCATCCGTCAGCGTCGCCTGCTGGAATCCCGTCGTGCGTTCCTCGGCCAGGGCATGAACGTGCTCGGTGGTGCGGCGCTCGCCTCACTGATGGGCGGCATGGCCAGCGATCTCGCCGCCGGTGAACCGGCCAAGCCGCTCGGCGCGGTTGGACCACATTTCCCGCCGAAAGCGAAACACGTCATCTACTTGCACATGGTCGGTGGCCCGGCGCAAATGGATCTGTTCGACTACAAACCAGGGATGCAGGAGTGGTACGACAAGGATCTGCCGGAGTCCATCCGTGCTGGTCAGCGACTGACGACCATGACCTCGGGTCAGAAGCGTTTCCCCATCGCGCCGTCGAAGTTCACCTTCAAGCAGCAGGGCAAGTGCGGCATGTGGATGAACGACCTGCTGCCGAATCTGGCGACGGTCGCTGACGACATCTGCTGGATGCGCTCGCTGCACACCGAGGCGATCAACCACGAACCGGCGATCAGTCAATTGCAGACCGGCAACCAGGTCACCGGGCGTCCATGCCTCGGTTCATGGGCGTCGTACGGCCTTGGCTCGCTTAACCAGAACCTGCCTGCTTTCGTGGTGATGGTGGCGATCCCCTCGAACCGCGAGCAGGAACAGGCGATCAGCGGCCGCGTGTGGTCGTCGGGCTACCTGCCTGGGGAATACACCGGCGTGTCGTTCCGTTCCCAGGGTGATCCGATTCTGTTCATCAACAATCCGCCTGGGGTCAGCAGCGAGGTGCGGCGTCTGACGCTCGATGGCCTGGGTGATCTCAACCGCATCACCGCCAAGCAAATCGGCGATCCGGAGATCCACACGCGCATCACCCAGTACGAGATGGCCTACCGCATGCAGGCGAGCGTGCCGGAGTTGACCGCGATCGACCAGGAACCCGCCAGCACCTACGAACTTTATGGCGAGGAGGCGAAGAAGCCCGGTAGCTTCGCCAACTCCGTACTGATGGCACGTCGTCTGGTCGAACGCGGCGTGCGCTTCGTGCAGATCTACCACAACAACTGGGACCACCACGGCAACCTGGGTGGCCGCATGCCGTCGCAGTGCAAGGACATCGACCAGCCGTGCGCGGGACTCATCAAGGATCTCAAGAGCCGTGGGCTGCTCGACAGCACGTTGATCATCTGGGGCGGCGAATTCGGCCGCACGATCTATTCGCAGGGTGGCTTGTCGAAGGACAACTACGGTCGCGATCACCATCCGCGCTGCTTCACCATGTGGATGGCTGGCGGCGGTGTGAAGGCCGGCCACATCCACGGCGAGACCGACGACTTCAGCTACAACATCATCAAGGATCCCATCCACATCCGCGACTTCCACGCGACGATTCTCAACCAGCTTGGCTTCAACCACGAACGCCTGACCTACCGCTACCAGGGCCTCGACGCGCGCCTGACCGGGGTGGAGAAGGCGGAAGTGATCAAGGCGCTGCTGGCGTGATGGTCTGTCGGAGCCGGATCGGCGATGCTGTTTGTATCCCAGAATCTGCGTCATCCGTCCTGCGTCGACGCGCTGTGCCACACGTGATCGCGTAACTTCACCTCCACACCCGTCGGCATGGACTGGCGCCGGCGGGTGACCACTTCATCATCCCCACCCGAACCTCCACCCACCTGGGAACTCCCACATGTTCGCCTCGCTCCGTCACGCCGCCTGCGCCCTGACCTTCACCCTTGCGAGCCTCAGCGCGGCAGATCCGACCTGGACCTTTGCGCCGGGTCCGCTCACGCCGCCAGAAGGCATGCAGACCATCGGCAACGGCCACGGCGAGATCCGCGTCGACTCCAAGGGCAACATCTACGTCAGTGTTGAAGGCCAGAAGGAAGGCGGGATCCAGGTCTACGGGCCCGATGGCAAGTTCCTGCGCTACGTGCCGAATACGCCAGGCTCACTGCATGGCTTCGTCATCCGTCAGGAAGGCGGCGAAGACATCATCTACGCCGCGGTGCTCGGCCAGTCGAAGGTGATCAAACTCAAGACCGATGGCACCATGCTGCTGGAGATCCCCAAGGCGTCATTCCCCGCCGACAAGGGCGACCTCAAACTCACCGGCCTCGATGTCGCGCCCAACGGTGACATCTACGTCGTCGATGGGTACGGCAAGGATTGGATCTTCGTCTTCGACAAGGAGGGCACGTACAAGACCGTCTTTGGTGGTCGCGGCGAGCCGCTCAAGCTCAGCAACGCGCACAAGATCTTCATCGATCCGCGTTTCGAACCGGCGCGCATCTTCGTCTGTGATCGTGGCAACAACCGTTTGCTGCACCTCGCCCTCGACGGCAGCTTGATCGGAGTGATTGCTGACAAGGACCTGCGTCGTCCGAGTTCCGCGTCGTTCCATGGTGACTACGTGTGCATCGCCGAGATCGCCGGCCGCGTGTCGGTGTTCGACAAGGACGGCAAGCAGATCGCCAAGCTCGGCACCAACGACACCCAGGGCCAGACCAACACGCCGAAGGTCGAGCCGAAGGATTGGAAGGATGACGTGGTGACTTCGCCGCACGGCATCACCTTCGACCTCACGGGCAACATCCTGGAAACCGAGTGGAACCAGTTCGGACGCGTGCTGCGCTGGAACCGTCAGTGAGAGCAGGGCTCATCATCCGGATGGTCCTTGTCGCGGGGCTGGCTGTGCCAGCCCCGTCGGCGTTTGCACACGGCAACCAGTTCATCTGCGCACGGCTGACCATCGGCGACGATGGGGTGATCGCCTTGGAGCTGACCGCCGACCACGGCGACAATCCCAATATCGCCGATGCGGCGCAGGCCCGTCAGGTGCTGCGTGACGCGTTGCGCATCCAGGTCGGCGATAGCGTGCTGCCGCTGGAACACCTCGCACCGCTGACGTTCAGCGAGCGTGATAGCTACCGCGATGATGCACCGGTGCCGCCAAGCGCCGATCCCGGCCCGCACCGGCTGGTGAACGCCACCTGGCAAGCGCGTCTGCCGGACCAGCGCGTGGTCTTCCTGGCGCAGGAGCGCACACCGTTCGACGTGGTAATGTGGCAGGCCGGTCAGCAACCATCCGCCGGCGCGTCGCGCTGGCTGCTGCTGATTGCCGGTGATCGCAGCCCAGAGTTCCGTCTCCGTCCGGCGGCCGTCACCACGCCGCTGTGGTTGACCATCCTGATCACCACCCTGGTTGCCGCCGTGCTGGTGGTCCGCCTCGTGCGCCTGCGCCACAAACCGGCGGTCGTCAGCGACGACGCTCGTTCGCCAGCGACACCATGAGGCTGAGTGCCCGCCATTGGCTCACTGCCCCGTCGCCGCCAATCTGAACGCCGTGGTATCGACCACCCGCTGGACGTTCCAGGTCTCCGGCAGTTTTCCGCTCGCGCGCAGGTAGTCCGCCACCTCGCTCAAGTAATGCACCAGGCCGCCGTCGGTGGCGTTGCGCACCAGGGCGGTCCTGGCGTCGTGGATGCGCACGGAGGCGACCATGGTCAGCACCGTGACCAGCGCCTGACCCGCGTGGCTGGCCGTATGGACCGTAGATCTTTCGCACGGGAAACCGGCCGGGTGTCCGCCCGGTGGGAGGGCCTGCGCACCAGATCGTGATCCACGCATGACACAGGGGCCCATCCGGCGGCTTGAGTGGCCGACATCGCCCCTCAGCATCCGCCACCCAGCACCCCTTGGAGGAATCCCCATGCTGCGCTCCCTCGTCCTGCTCGCCGTCCTGTCCGCGCCGCTGTCCGCCGCGGTCGTCTCTGGTGGGGTCGACAACAACAGCGACTGGTGGCGTGACGGCCAGACCGCACCGTGGTCGTTCGGCGTGCTCGACGGGAACGGCGATGGCAAGGTTTCGCAGGGCGAGATGGCGACTGCGCGCATGCAGTACGCCGCCGCGCTCAAGGAGACCAAGTCCAGCTTGATCGCCGCAGTCGATCTCGATCAGAGCGGCAAGATGTCCCGTTATGAAAGTGCCGAGTCGTCGAAGCGTTGGATCAGCCTGCGCGATCGCGCACGCGTGATGGCCATCGCCGCCAACGACAAGAACCACGATGGCAAGCTGACCGCGGACGAATCGTTGGGCCTGGAGAAACGCATCGACCAGGTGTTCGTGCGCTACGGCGTCGTGGTGGTCGATAAGGATCAGAACAAGAACGTCAGCCGTCCCGAGGTCCAGGCCGCCATCCGTTCCATCCGCGACGGTAAAGGCGCGCTCTTCACCATGTGCGACCGCTCGAACGACGGGATGATCTCGGTGCAGGAAGCCAACCTCGCCTTCGATCTGCTCGCCGCCGCGGCGGGTCTCAACTCGTACTGATGGTCGTCGGCGCAGGCGCATCAGCACCACCACACTGGCTGAAGGCGAAGCTGGATTCGCCGGAGCGGCGGCCAAACAACTGAATGCCGGGGAGCTGACGGGGAATCATGCCCAGTCACGCCATTCGCGTGGTGCACCGCGACACAGCGAGGCACACCGGGTGAACGGAAGTCGTCCCGGCTGCTTGTTGCTCGTGTGGTGCAGCGCTAGACCAGCACGAGAACTCTCCACCCACCCGTTCCGCGGAGCCCCCATGTCGATCACGTTGCCCAGACTCGGCGCACTCGTTGTCACCCTGTCCCTGATGGCGTCGCTCGGCGGTGCCTTGCACGCTGCTGACAGCAAGGTCGATGGCGAAGGTTTCGTCCGCGACTGGCTGGTGCTCGCGCCGTTCGCGCTGCCGGAGGATTCCGGTGCTGATGCGATCGACATGAGTCAGATCACCAAGGAAGGCGATCTCAAACCCAAGGCCGGCGACGTCCAGAAGATCGGCGACAAGGAAGCCACCTGGAAGGCGGCGACGGCGACGGCCTACAACCTCGATCTGCACGAGGTGCTGGGCGCTCGCAATGAAGACGCGCTCGCCTACCTGGTGACCTACGTCGTCGCCGACAAGGACATGCCTGGGCTGACCCTGGCGATCGGCAGCAACGATCAGGCAAAGGTCTGGCTCAACGGCAAGGAAGTGCTGAAGTTCGCCGAGACCCGCGGCATCGAACAGGACAGCGACAAGGTCGGCGTCACGCTCGCGTCAGGTGTGAACGTGGTGGTGTTCAAGGTCATCAATCAGAAGAACGATTGGGCCGCGGCGCTGCGTTTCCTCGACAAGGACGGCAAGGCGGTCACCGGTCTGGTGGTCAAGACCGCGCCGTGACGTTCGCTGCTGGCGTCCAGCGATCCGCAATCATGCGTGATCACTGGACTGCCGGCCCGGATAAACGCGCCGCGTTGGTGCGACGATTCTCCGGACGGCATACTCGGCTGACGGGCGATGCCTGAGAGTGAAGCGGGTAACCAATCGGTAGAGCACCCCGCCATGAATTTTCCTGCGCTGTTACTCACGCTTATTGCCGCCGGTGTCGTCGCTGCCGAACCGGCGGTGCTCGACACCTTCGATACGGTGACGCTCAAAGCTGGTAACGACAAGGTGCGTGTGGAATCGATCGCTGGCCATACTAGTGCGGCCATCCGCCTGAACTTTGCCGCAGAGTGCGCCAGTTCATTCGCCATGGGCCGCGTGCGTGGCCACCCGGACTGGGATCATGCGGCGGGCATCTCGTTCTGGGTCAAAGGAGACGGCTCGGCGACGCGCGGTGCCATCCAGTTCGTGTGGAATGACGATTACGCGGTGCGTTATGACGCATCCTTTTCCATCACCTCCATGGAGTGGACCAAGGTGGTCATCCCGTGGCGTGACCTCATCCCTGTTGCGGCGAATGAGAAGAGCTTCCCGCTCGATCCCGCTGGCGAACGCAAGCCATCGCAACTTGGTCAGATCTGGTTCGGTAAGTGGTGGTATTGGCGCGAATATCCGGCGCATGGCTATGCCGTTGATGATCTGCGTTTGGAGCCCGTCATCGCCGTGGATGCCACGGACCTTCGTCCGGTAGGCGCGCCGCTTTCGCGGGTTGCAGCAAAGCTGAAAGCCGGGCAACCGATCACCGTGGTGACCATGGGCGATTCGCTAACCGACACGCGCCATTGGGCCAACCGCAGCACCAACTGGCCTGGGTATTTTCGCGACGCCGCGCAGGAACGCTGGAAGAGCGCGGTGACGCTCATCAATCCCGCCATCGGCGGCACCGAACTGAAACAGAACCTCGTGCTCATCCCGCGTTGGACCGCCAGCACGCCGACGCCGGATCTGGTGACCATCTGCTTCGGCTACAACGACTGGTCGAGCGGCATGCGGCCGGAACGCTTCAAGCCGGCGATGGTCGACGCTATCCGCCGTGTGCGCCGTTCGACGCAGGGCGAAGCGGACGTGCTGGTGATCGCCACGCTGCCGGGCATTCCGCTGTGGAATGAACTCGGTGGTCTGGCGCAGGCCGCCTGCGAGGCCGCCAAAGCGGAGAACGCCGGCCTGTGCGATGGCTACGCCGCGTTCGTCGCCGCGGCGAAGGACGGCGGGCGCGAACGGTTGTTCGTCGATGACCAGGTGCACCACTCGTCGGTCGGCCAGCAGGTGCTGGCAAACGCCGTACTGGAGTCACTCGTCACGAAGTGAGGAGGGCTCTGCCTGGGAGCGCCTTTACTTCCGCAGGATCAGCACCGCCTGCTTCTTGTCGGCGTTCTGCTTCCACTGCGCATCGACGTACAACACGTTGACGCCGAGTTTCGGCGCGATCGCGGGCAGCAAGCGGTCGATGACCTCCTGCGTGCAGGGGGTGTCCTGGTCGATCTTCGCCGCGGCGACGATTGCCGCGAGCTCCGCTTCGGCGATGCCCTCGGCCTTCACCGATTCCACCGTGTAGCGGTTGCGCGCCTTGACCGCATAGGTCACGCGTACGCCATCGGGGATGAAGTTCACCGTCGAACGTGCGTCGGCGTCGAGGAAGCCTTGGTTTTTCAGCAGCGTGACCACGCGCTCGCGATCGCTCGGCAACTGTGCCTTATCGTAGACCACGCCGGTCTTCTGGCTGAGTGCTGCAGTGATGCTGTCGGCGGTGACGGTCTCGGGCAGGCCGTCGAACACCAGCTCAGCGACATTCTGCGCCGCGGCCATCAGCGGCAGGGCGGCGGCCATGAGAAGGATCAGCAGGCGGATGAGCGACAGCGGCGGGTGGCAGGACATGAGCGTGTGGCTTTGTCGCCATCCTTGCCGTCCTGACAACCGTCCCGCGCAACCCTGCCTGGGTGGCAGTCTCGCGAGCACACGGAACGGCGCGGGAGCGTCGCGGCGCGCGAGGACCTCCTTCACGTCAGTCGGGCAGCTACGGACTCACCGGTCAGCGCTCGGCGAACGCATGCAGGTGCTCGCCCGTACGCACGAACACCTGTCCATGGGCCAATGCGATCGATGCGCGGGTCGGACCGTCGCTGACGAGAGCGCTGCGTGAAATCAGGCGGAAGGCCTCGCTGGCGAACACCAGGACCTCGCCGCTTTCGCTGATCGCGAAGAGTTTGCCGTCGCCGGCGCTCGGCGAACCACGCACCACTCCTGCACTGTCGTAGGCGCCGCGCCAGCGCAGCGTTCCGGTAACGGGATCGAAACATGCCAGTTCGCGTTCATCGCCGTTGAGCACGTACAGCTGCTCACGATAGACCAGCGGCGACGCTACGTCGCTGCTGAGGTCAGCGTGATCCCACGCCACGACCGCTGCCCCGTCGGCCTGCGGCGTGATCGCACGCAGACGTTTGCCGCGTGCCGTACATGCCACGATGTGCCGTCCAGCCACCACCGGCGTGGTGATCATGCGCCAGTCCTTCGCTGCGCGCTCGTTCCAGCCGGCGTGGCGCCATCGTTCGCTGCCGTCGGCCAGCGCATGCGCGGTCAGGCAGTCACCGCCCAGCACCAGGAACCCAGGGCCATCGCCCTGATCGTAAGGGATCGGTGAGGTGTAGGCGTCCTGCGATTCGCCGCGGGCGTTGACCGGTCGCGGTTGCTTCCAGCGATCCTTGCCGCTCACCGCATCGATGCCGAGCACGTACGAGCCGGTCTTCGGCGTCGGCGCGACCGTGTCGGGAGTGGTCTGGAGCACCTGCACTACCAGCACGCCATGGTGCAGCAGCGGCGTCGAGCCGTGGACCCACTGGTTGGTGAACTTCCCGTGATCCTTTTGCAGATTGCGCCGCCACACCAGGCGTCCGTCGTGAGTGAAGGCCGCGAGGTCGCCACTGCCGAAGGCAACGTAGACGCGCTCGCCATCGCACACCGGCGAGGCCGCCGCGAGGTCGTCACGGTGCTGCGGATGGAAGGCGATGGCGACCTCGCCACGCCAGAGCTCGGTGCCGCTCAGGCGATCGAAGGCCAACGCGGTGAACATCGCCGTCTCACGGTCGATGGCGGTGACGAACACCCGTCCACCCCACACCGCCGGCGTGCCCGCGCCGATGCCCGGCAGCGGCGCCTGCCACAGGCGCGTGCTGTCATCGCAGCGGTCCGGCAATCCCTGGTCGTCGGTGGCGCCGTTGGCGAATGGCCCCCGCCACTGCGGCCAATCGGCGGCCGCCAGGTCGGATGCTGCAATCAGCAGGGCGATGAGAATGAGCGAACGGGTCGGCATGGCTGGTGGTCGGATCATTGCAGGTCGGTGAGCGCGGTTCGTGCCAGCGCGACAACCGCGGCGAGTGCCGACCTTGCCGTTGCACCCAGGATCATTGCGGATCGATTTCCCGTGCGGCGCCCAAGCGCGTGATCCGCTTCCAGCGTCCAACAGCTGCCCATTACCCATAAGTCCGCCTACAACCGGGAATCGACTCGATTTTTCGCCACGAAGACACGAAGGCTCGAAGGAATCCATCCTTCCTGTCGGGCTCTTGGCCAATGGCGAAAATCACCCTGGGCTGAGACCGCGCTCACCGTGGCCCGGCCAACGCTTCCAGCGTGGCGACCACCGCGGCGCCGAGCGCCTGGTGGTTGTAGCCGCCTTCGAGCGCGGCGACCACACGTCCGGCGCAGTGTTTGTCGGCGATGGTGACGAGTTCGGCGAAGATCCGGCGGTAGCCATCGGTGGTCACGGCCAAGCCGCCGAGCGGATCGTCGACGTGTGCATCGTAACCCGCGCTCACCAGGATGAACTGCGGCTTGAACTGCTCCATCGCCGGCGCGAGCTGGTCGCGTATGGCGGTGAGGAAGGCGTCGTCGCCGCTGCCCGCGGGCAACGACACGTTGCGCGTGCGACCAAGTGCCGCGCCTTCGCCGGTTTCGTCTGCGCGCCCGGCACCTGCGCGCACGCCACTGCCCGGATAGATGCCATGCTGGTGCAGGTGGAACTGGAAGGCGCGCGGCTCGCTCTTGAGCGCGGCGTAGGTGCCGTTGCCGTTATGCACATCGATGTCGATCACCAACACGCGCGTGAGCTGTCGGCGTTCCATCAGGTGCCGCGCGGCGATCGCGACGTTGCTGTAGATACAGAATCCCATGCCGCGTTCGGGCTCGGCGTGGTGTCCGGGCGGACGCACGGCGCAGAACGCGTGACGCGCCTTGCCGTCGAGCACGGCGTCGCAGGTGGCGATGAGTCCTCCGACCGCCGACCGCGCGGCGACCAAGCTGCCGGGCGACACCATCGCATCCCCGGTGGACAACACCCGGCGGCCTTCGGCGACCTCGCGTTCGACCAGATCGAGGTAGGCCGGCGTATGCACCAGCAGGAGGTCGGCGCGCTCCGCCTCACGCGCTTCCAGCCGCAACAGTCCGGCAGCGAGCGGCGACGCGGCGACCGCCGCGCGGATGGTGTGCAGACGCGTCGGAGATTCGGGATGGCCCGCGCCGGTGTCGTGCAGCAGGAAGCGCTCGTCATCCAGCCACGCCAGCGGTGCGACCTCGCCCGCCCAGGCACTGGCGAGCAGGAGCAGAAGCAGGGCGAGACGTGCCGGTGAACGCGGCAGCCCAGCCCAGGGAAGATCACGAACGGGCGCGCACATGGCTGTCTCGTAAGCGCCAATAAAGCCATGCAAGTCCAAACTAAAACTGTTCTTAGAGGTATTTACCCGGGTCATCGATAATCCGTCCTCAACGTAAAAGTATAATTCAGTATAAAGTGAATCGATAGCCCCAGGGAACACCATGGCCCCATCCGCCTTCCGTCAGAACGCCATCCTCGATGCCCTGCGGGGTGAGATCCTCGACGGCACCTTCGCTGCAGGCCAACGCCTGCCGACGCGCAGCGAGTTGGTGACGCGCTTCGATGCCAGCAGCGTGACGGTGCAACGGACGCTCGACACCTTGATCGCGGATGGCTTCGTCCAGCCGCGTGGCCGCAGCGGAACTTTTGTTGTCGATCATCCGCCGCATCTCTGCCACTACGGGTTGGTGATCCCAGGTGCGCTCGATCGTCGAGAACGTTGGCCGCACTTCTGGCGGGCGTTGGCGGACGAGGCGAAGGACCTGTTCGGCAAGGGCCCGCGTTCGCTGACGGTGTACTACGGCATCGAGACGCGTGATGAGCGGCACTATCCCAAGCTGCTGCGTGATGTGCAGGCGCGTCGTCTCGCTGGGTTGATCTTCGCCACCAATCCGCACTTCCTGATGAACTCGCCGGTGCTCGATCAGCCTGGGTTACCGCGGGTTGCGGTCGGCCTGGGAGGGCCCGGTGCCGTCGTGTCCTCGATGATTACCCTCGATTCGCAGCGCATCCTCGACCTCACGCTCGCACGGTTCGCCGCCATGGGTCGTAAGCGTATCGCGCTGCTCACTGTGCCGGGCATCGAGCCGGCACACCGCGAACATTTTCTCGCCGAGATCCAGCGACTTGGCCTGACCACGAGGCCTGAGTGGTTGCAGGCGGCGGTGATCGATTATCCGTACTGGGCCGAACACATCACACGTCTGCTCTTCCGCCCAGGACAGGAGCAAGTGCCCGACGCGTTGTTGATCACCGATGACAATCTGGTGGGTCCGGCGACGGCTGGTCTGAAAGCGCTCGGCATCCGCACGCCCACCGAGGTCGAAGTGGTGGCGCACGCCAATTTCCCCTGGCCCACCGCCAGCGCGTTGCCGATCACGCGCATCGGTTTTGACGCCAACCAACTGCTGCACCTGGGCGTCGCCGATCTCGACCGGCAACGCCGTGCGCCGGAGCGCCCGACCTCCAGTACGCTGGCGCCGATCTTCTCCGCGCAGACGGCCAACGCGGACATTCCAGCCGATATGAAGCCCTAGGACCACTGATCATGCGCCTCCCGCTCATTGCCCTGTGTGCTGCCATCACCTCGTCGCTGTGGTCGGCGCAATCCGAGACCCAAGGCATTCACTCCGTGCCAGTACCAGGCGCGGTGACCATCGATGGTGATCTCGCCGACTGGGATCTCTCAGGTGCGTATCTGCAATGTTACGACGTGGCGGAACTGCGGGACGTCTACAGCGCGCAGGTAGCAATGATGTACGACGCGCAGGCGCTCTACGTATCGATTCACTGGGCCGACACCGTACCGCTGGGCAACAGCCACGATCCGCGTTTTTCCGCCAGTAAAGGCTGGGCCGGCGACAGCATCCAACTGCGCCTCAAGACCGATCGCATCTGCCACGTCACCGGCTGGTGTTTCGCGCCGACGCAGGAGCCGTGTTTGCAGATCGACTACGGCACGAGTCTGACGGAACCGTTTGGCGGTGGTTCGCGTATGCTCATGCGCACCGAGGGCTGGAAACTCGACGGCGGCGCCGAGATGGGCTTTCGCGTCGACGCGGACAAGAAGGGCTACGTGCAGGAACTGAAACTGCCGTGGGCGTTGATCACCACCAGCAAGGCGTACGTCGCGGGCGAGCAGTTTGCCTGTGGCATCGAACTCCTGTGGGGCGAGACCGACTGGCCGCTGCATCGTTACGCCGACAATCTGGCACCCGGCGCGACGAGCCGCGAATTTTTCTGGACCGCGCACAAAAGCTGGGGCCCGGTGTGGTTGGAGCCGAAAGGGAAACTCACACTGCCCAAACCGTCATGGATGGCGGCGCTCAAGCGGATACCCGCCGAAGGTCCAGTGGAGGTGCGCTACGATCTGCCGAAGGACGCACGTGTCACCGTCGCTATCGATGACGTGAGTGGCAAACGCATCCGTAACCTGATTGCCGCCGAGCCACGCCAGGCCGGCGCCAACGTCGAACGCTGGGACGGGCTCGATGACGACGGTCAACCGGTGCCGGTGGGTGAGTACCGCCTGCGTGGCCTGCACCACCAGGGCATCCACGCCAGCTATGTGATGTCCTTCGCCAATCCCGGCGATCCCACCTGGAACACACCGGACGGACGCGGTGCGTTTTATGGCGATCACAGTTCTGCCACCGGTGTTGCTGCTGGCGGCGACATGGTCGCGCTCGCTTGCCCAGGAACCGAAGCTGGTCCGCACGTGATCGGCTGCGACCTGAATGGACGGCGGCGCTGGGCGCTGGCCAACCGTGATTCGGAGTTTGGCGTCCACACCGCGCTGGCGACCGATGGCAAGATCCTGTGGGTGGCGCAGGAGGACAAACGTTCGTTCGTCTACCGCGTCGATCTGGTCACCGGCCGTTACGCGGCGTGGGATAAGAAAGGCGCTGATGGCCAGCCGGTGCTCGACTTGTTGGTGTCGGATCAGCCCGGTGCGCGACAGGGCAAACAGAACGCATTGGTGATCAACCTGCGCGGCATCGCCTGGCATGCGGGTGAGATCGCGGTGTGCCTGGAGCGTGAGGGTGTGGTGCGGGTGCTGGACGCCAACACCGGCGCAGTGAAACGCACAGTCGTGGTGCCGCAGGCACGCGGCATCACGCATGTGGGTGATACCTGGGTGGTGCTCGCCGACGATCGGCTGCTGCGCCTCGGTGCCGGCGAACCGGTGGCATTCGGCGACGCCCAGTGGGCGGATGCCTACGCGCTCACCAGCGATGCGGTAGGCAACATCCTGGTTTCACGTCGCGGGCGTGACCACGACGTGGCGGTGATCAACGGCGAAGGCCGCGTCGTGCGCACCATCGGCCGCGCTGGTGGTCGACCGCTCAGTGGCGCCTTTGACGAGCAGGGCATGCGCAATCCGGCGCAGCTCGCGGTCGATCGCCTTGGTCGCGTGTGGGTCGCGGAACAGACCGGGAATCCCAAGCGCACCAGCGTCTGGAGCGCCGACGGCGCACTCGCGTTGCAGCTGAACGGCACCACCGGCTACGCCGCCGCTGGTGCGATCAATCCGCACAACCCGAGCATGGCCTTCGCCAGCGACGCGGTGTTCCGCATCGATCTCGACCGCGGTAGCTGGACGCCGACGTGGAGCTTCGCGCCGTCCGGCGAACCGGGCGATCTGTTTCCGCCGGTCGTACAAAGCCGCGCACGGGTGGTGGTGCATGATGGCATCACGTATCTCTATGCACCTGGATGGATGGTGGATGAACATGCCGCAACCCACACGAATGTCGCACTGATGCAGGATGGCATGTGGCGTGCGGCGGCGCACGTCGCCACGGTGAATCGCAAGGCCGGTGGCCCTTTCGCTGATCCGCTGTTTGCCGACCACGACGGCAAAGCCTTCGCCTGGGCCGACGCCAATGGCGACGGCCGCGTGCAGCGGGATGAAGTGACCTTTGCCGACTACGCACTGCGCAGCCGCTACTGGGGTCATCTGCCGACCACCGACGGCACCTTGGTGTATGTCGATGAGCAGAAGAACACCCTGGTGGTACTGCCGATCGTGGGTTTCACCGCCTGCGGTGCACCGCGCTACGACATCCGCAATCCGCGCATCGTGCCGGTCACAGGCGTCGATCTGAAGGGCTCGCTGGAGATGATCTGCGGTGGCACTGGTCGGGTGTTCCTCAACATGAAACCGCTGACCGGCATCGACCTCGACGGCAAAGTGCTCTTCACCTACCCCAGTCGCCATCTGTCGGTGCATGGCTCGCACACCGCCACCGCAGCGCGACCGGGCTACTTGATCGGCCCGAATGCCGTGCTCGGCACTGCCGACGTTGGCGGCGCGGCGGGTGAGGTTTTCAGCATGAACGGCAACCTGGGCGAAAACTACCTGTTCACCTGGGATGGCCTGTGGGTGCAGGCGCTGTTCAAGGACACGCGCGGTCACTTCGATACGCCGGTGACCGCCGCCCGCGGCATGAACATGGACCGCATCACTGCTGGTGGTGAATCGTTTGGTGGCCACCTGACGCGCACGGTCGATGGTCGTGTCCTGCTGACCATCGGCGCGACCGATGCCCGGGTGTTGGAGTTGACCGGCTTCGACAGCATCGCGCGTTTCAGCGGCGCCATCACCGTCACTGGTGAACAGGTGGCTGCCGCGCGGGCATTGCGTGATCGTACGCTGCCGCTGCCGGCAGTGGCGAAGACCGCGAAAATTCCACGGCGCAACACCATCACCGTTGATGGCAAGGGTGATGACTGGCCGAAACTGGGTGATGGCTTGGCGATCGGCCAGGAGCACGCACGCGTCGCCCTGGCGTGGGACGACCGATTCCTACATCTCGCCTGGCGGGTGCAGGCGGACGGTGCGATGCGCAACGCCGGGCAGGATCCACGTTTGCTGTTCAAGACTGGTGATTGCGTCGACCTGATGCTCACTGGCGCCACCGACCTGCGTCTGCTGGTGGCACCGCGCGACGGTGAAGCGATGGCAGTGCTCTACGAGCGCAGCGTGCCCGGCACCTCGAATGACGCGCGCGCCGGGTTCAGTTCGCCCTCACGCACCATCTTCCTCGATCGCGTCGCACCGCTGGCGAATATTCCTGTGGCGATCGCGCCCTGCCCAGGTGGCTTCCTGGTCGAGGCCAGCGTGCCCTGGGATCGCCTCGGCATCACCCCCAAGTCCGGCCTCACCATAGCCGGTGATGTCGGGGTGCTCGCCGCCGACCCCGGCGGCACCACCACCGTCGCCCGGCGTTACTGGAGCAACCAGGCAACGAATCTGGTGAACGACGTACCCGGTGAAGCCGAACTGACGCCCGCACGTTGGGGCACCTTCACGCTCGAATGAAATACACCATGAACCATCGAACAGGAGGCGCGGAGACGCGGAGATTAGAGGAGGATGTGATGGCCAGCAGCGTGGTCGCTTCTGATCCCTGCATGCTCGTCTCCTCTGATCTCCGCGTCTCCGCGTCTCCTGTGAAATCACCTCTCCTGCTTCGGAGAATACATGCGTAAGACCCTGCTCTGTGTGTTGGCCGTTGGTTGCGGTTTCGCCGCTGAACCCGCACCCGTTGGCGTGCCGATCAGTTACACGCTGCCCGCCGATGGCTCGCCGTCGAAGGCTTGGCGCGTGACGCTCGCGATCGTCGATCCGAAGAACCCGGACTGGATCATCAGTCAGTTCGCCGCCGGCGTGCCGCGCACCGTCACCGCCGAGAACGGCGGAAAATTCAACGAGGTCTGGGATGGCCTCGACGACAACTTCATGCCGGTTCCTCCCGGTGACTACGCGGTCAAAGGCATCTGCATGCCGGCAGAAAAATGGGCGGTGGATGGCGAGTTCCACTCAATAGTGCCGCGGTACGTCGGTGGCGTCTCCGACTGGCTGCCGTCGGTGGAAGATGCAGGGAAACTCGGTGAGCCATTCCGCGGCGACCCGGTCAACGCGCCGATCGGCGATGTGGCGGTGAGTCCCGAGGGCGTCGCGGTGTTTTATTACACCTACCTCGAAAACGGTCTCAGCAATCCGATGATCGATCTGCGCAAGCCGTCAGGCCCTGGGCAATTCCTGCGCTCATTCCCATCTGGTGGCGCGGGTGGCGGTGCAAGCACCTGCACTGACGGCGAAACCGTGTGGAGCTACTCCACCGATGGCGGTTCGCATGTGTATCGCCCCGATGGCCAGACCTTCGGGTCGAGTCCACGCGCCATGCGCAAGAACGGCTATGCGCCGGATGGTCAGGTGACCGCAATGGCCGCGTGGCGCAGTGGTGGAAATACCAGCGTGTTCATCGCCCAGCGCGGCACGCTGATCCAGAAGGGCGAACACCATTGGGTCGAGAGCGAGACGCCGGTCGACGTGATCACGGTCCATGCGGGTGAAGGCGGAAAGATCCTCGCGACCGTCCCGCTTGCGCGTCCACGTGGTCTGTCCGCGCGTGATGGAAAACTCTATGGCCTGCACGCCGCCGGATCCGGGTGGTCGGTAAGCATGGTGTCACTCAAGGACGGTGTGCCTGATGGGGCATGGAAACAAATCCTGACGATCCCAACGGCGATGGATCCGAGCGGCCTGACGGTCGACAGCAAAGGCCGCATCTACGTCAGCGAGCCGAAGGCCAACAAGGTGCACCAGTACGCGGCCGACGGCAAACGTCTGCGCAGCTATGGCCGCCTCGACGTGCAGAAGCCCGGCACCTACGACCCAGAAACCTTCATGCGTCCGATGAAGCTGGCTTCGTGGACCGACGCCGAAGGCAAGGATCGCCTGTTGGTGGTGGAGTACGATGGCCCATCGCGTGTCAGCGAATGGAGTGCGGACGGCAAGCTGCTGCGCGAATACCCCAGTTTGCAAACCAAGGCCAACGATGGCTGGACCGTCGATCCAGCAAACCCGAGCCACGCCTACATCGGTGGTCATGGCGGCTGGCTCAGCCGTTACGTCATCGATTACAAGACCGGTCGATTTACCCTGGAAGCGGTGTGGCCGGAGGTCGGCACCGATCCGTTCCTGGAAGGTTATGACCATGTGCGCATGGTGCGCGTCGGTGGCAAACCGTTCCTCGCCTGCTCGCCGCGCAGTCAGTACGCGATCTACCGCCTCGACGGCGACCGGTGGAAACTCGCGGCCGGCATCGTCAGCGTGAAACCGGAAAAAGGACCGGCGCAGCGCTTCACCTGGCGTGACCAGAACGGCGACGGCAAGGTCCAGGAGGCGGAGTTCCGCGATTCGCCCATGACGCTGCCGGGCAATGTGCTGCGCTACCACGGCGAACAGGCGGGAGAGGATCTCGCGCTGCTCGCCATCAACCAGGGCGGGCGCGATGTCTGGCGTTTGCCGGTGACGCGCATCGATGAGCGCGGCATCCCCGAGTTCGGTCCGTGGCAGAAGATCATCACCGATCCGGTCTTCAGCGCGCGCGCCGACGGCAGCGCCACCGCGATCTTCGGCGGCAACGAGCTAGCCGACCATTTCAGCAGTGACTGGGCGCAGGTCGACGGAACACCGGAAAAAGGTTTCTGGGTCAGCGCCCGTGGCGGCCCGAATTTCAGCGCTAACCACGCGTCGCAGGAAAAGGTCTCCGCCTACGTCCCCGATGGCAAAGGCGGCATGCGCCTGCGTTGGCGTGTCGGTCGCGCGGCGGTCAACGGCACGCCACAAGCGGGCGAAACCGTCGGCGGGATGCACATCCGCGCGCCGATGAACGGCATCCTGCCGGTGATCGATCAGTCGCGCTGCGGCGTGGTGCTCTACAACGAGGACGGTCTGTACGTCGACACCTTGTTCCCGCCCGGTGGCAGTCGCCTGGGGATCTACGATCTGCCTGGGGAGTTCTTCTCCGGCATGACCTACGCCGATCCCAAAGACGGCGCGATCTACGTCGGCGTCGGCAAGGACACGCCATTGGTGTTCCGCTGTGTCGGCTGGTCGCTGCGCGAGAACCCGGTGCGCAAGCTGAAGGAATTGCAGGCCATGGTCAGCATCGCCCTGCCGCAGATCGCCCGCCCGCCCGAGGTCGCCCTGGCGGTGCGTGGTGGTTCGGGTGCTGCGCGTCTGGCGCGTTTCGCTCCAGCGTTCGGTGGCGTGGCGCACGACGGTTCGCTCGCGGGCTGGGAGCAGGCCGATCCGGTGGAGTTCCGCGTCGACAAAGACCGCACGGTCGAGGCGCGCTGTCTGTGGGATCCCGAACACCTGCACCTGCGTTTCCATGTGCGCACCGGCACCACCTTCGCACCGCGCGCCCTGGCGCCGATCGAACGCGTGTTCGCCCACGACCGCGCGAGCGACGCAGTGAGCTTCTATGTCCAGGGTGATCCGGCGGCGAAACCTGATGGCGCAAAAGGTGGTCGCCCAGGCGACGTGCGCGTGGTGCTCGGTCTGTTTGACGATGCCGGCAAGGTCCGTCCGGCGGCGATCGCTTTCCATCCCGCGTGGAAGGGTGCCGGCGCCAAGCCGCAATCGTACAAGACGCCGGTGGGCACCGCTCAGTTCGCACACGTCGGCGAACTCGCCGGCGCGGAGTTGGGTGGCAAGCAGGACGCCGACGGCAAGGGCTACGTGGTCAGCGTGACCATCCCGCGCACGGCCATCCCAGGGCTGCCGGTAATTTCGCCGGCGCTGCGCACCACCGTCAACTTCGAGACCACCCTCGGCGGCCACGCCAAGGCCTGGTGGGCGAACACTGACGGGTCCGCCAGTCGCGAGACCTTCGATGAACCAAGCGAGGCACGCCTCTATCCCGGCTCATGGGCCCCAGCGGAATTCGCCGCGCCCGCGGTCGGCAGCGGCATGGTGCTGCGCAACTGGATGATCCTCGGGCCATTCGGCGGACCGGGGGCTGAGAAGTTCACCTGGGATCCGCCGGGTAAAATGAAGGACGAGGTGCGCGCGTTCTTCGAGCAGGCACTTTATCCGCCGGACAGCGGCACCTTCGATCCCAAGGCGACGTTCACCGGCGACCAACTCACCGGCTATTGGAATCCCGTGCGCGAAGCGCGCTGGCAACCAACCGAAGTCGAAGCGCTCGACGCGCGCGTCCATTTCGGCAAAGGTGGTGCGCAGGTGTGGTACGCCACCGCCTGGGTGCGCGCCGAGGCCGAGACAGCGGTGAGCGTGATCATCCACAACATGCCGCAGTCACGCGTGCGCCTGACGTTGGATGACGTCAAGATCTTCGACAACGAGTCGAAGAAGGAGATCGCGAACGCGTGGCTGACCTCGACCGTTCCGGTGACGTTGACGCCTGGGTGGCATCGTCTGCAGATTCGTACCTACGCCTGGGGCTATGGCTCAGCGAAAGCCGGTATCGCCATCGATGCGCCGTTGGAGAAGTTATGGGGTCTGAGCTGCTCGGGCCGACCGCCGCAGGCCAGTCGCTGAGGGGGCATCGTGTCACAACAGCTGCACCTCTCGACGATCCCGCCATCAGGGCGTAAAATTCCTGGGATGGAACCCGCACCTCGTCCGGTAGAGCAAGGGATGGAACCCTCCAACGACCAAGCAACTGACGGCGCCCTGCTGGCGGCCTTCGTGTTACGCCGCGACGAAGCCGCGTTCGCGCAGATCGAGCGTCGCCATGGGGCAAGCGTGTTGTGCGCTTGCCGGCGGACCCTCGGGCGCAGCCATGATGCGGAGGATGCCGCGCAGGCCGCATTCATTGCGCTGGCGACCAAGGCGGCGTCGTTGACCGGCCAGGCCTCGGTAGCGGCGTGGCTGCATCATGTTGCCTGGTGTGCCTGTATCGACCTGCGTCGGCAGGCGCTGACCCGGGTCAAATACGAGCGGGAAGCCATGCCCAGCAGCACCGTGATCACCGATGACCAGGATGGTGATCGTGCGCGTATTACCGCGGTGTTCGACGAGGCGCTCGAATCCGTACCGGAAAAATTCCGCGTCCCGGTGATCCTGCACCACCTCCAGAACCACGGCCATGACGAAGGCGCCCACCTGATGGGCTGCAAGGTCGGGACCTTTGCGAGCCGCCTGAGTCGTGGAAGAGAGATGCTGCGTGGAGCGCTGCGCCAACGTGGTGTCGCGCTGTCGTTGGCGATGCTGACGGCGTTCCTGTCCCAGCAGGCGAACGCACGCGATCTGCCACCTGCGGTTCCGCTGTCAGATCCGACGGCCCTGTCGCAGTTGCTCGCGTCCAAGACGCTGCCGACGGTGATGCATGCTGCTGCGGCCGGATCTGGCACCACTTCCATAGCCGCCTGGGTCGCGCTGGTGGGCATCGTGATCGCCGGGGCGGTTGGGATGGTGTGGTTCATCGGCGTGGACGAAGCTCAGCATCGCAGCGGGTCTCCCGTAGCGGTGATGTCTCCCGTGTCTGTGAACGTAGTGCCGGTGCAACCTACGGCATCAGTGCCGGTGGTTCTGGTTGCGCCGACCGTCGCCCCGACGGTGACTGCCCCTGTCGCTGTCGCAGCCCAGCCAGCAATTCAGCCAGCAATTCAGCCAATAGCTCAGTCAGCAGACGAACGACCGTTCATCGATAAACGTCGCACCATCGTCGTGCGCGATGCGGAATACATTTTCGCCGGGCTTATGGAGCCGACCCGCATGCCGATGTTGCACGCGGATCAGGACTTCATCAGCATCGGCACGATGGATGAATCCATTCTGCTCATCAATGGCAAGCCGGAGAAATTTTCTGCGCTCATGGCGGGCGAGCGCGTGTTTGTCCGCTGGAAGACCACCGAGTCTGGTCCACAAGCCATCGCGCTCCTCGTTGAACGGCCGGACTTGGACAGCCCCAAGCCGACTGCGATCAATGATTTCTGACGCGCGGTCACCTGGGCAGGTGGCGAGGCCAATCCGTGGTCAATCGTATCTGCTCAGGGGCTTCGCCCAATGGCGTAAAGCTAGCCAAGCTACCAGAAAAAATTCCGCCACGAAGCCACGAAGGCACGAAGGAATCTCATCACGGGCTGATCAGTGATCAGAGATCGTGCGGCGCGGAAATAATTTCAGGATGGATTGCGTAGGACGTGCGGTATCTGGGTGAGCGACGAACACTTCGTCCGATCACACCACCACCCAGGCCGCCATCGCGCGGCCATACGGAGAAAAATCCCATGAACCGATTCGGACGCACCTACGCGGCCTTTGCCATCGCCGGCTTGGCCATATTTTCCAACGTCACTCTGTCGGCGGCCGATGCCGAAGCCAAGGTCACCGCCCTGAACCCGGACAAAAAAACCGTGACGGTGTCCAGCCCGGTCATCGAACCGGATGGCACGGCAGTGGTGAAAGTCACCAAGATGCCGGCGAATCTGAAGGTCGGCGACGCGGTGGTGGTCAGGTGGAACCGTGAGGCTTCTGCATTCGTCCTGGTCTCGCCCAAGCAGTGACGCGTTACGCTCGCCTGACCTGACGCACACCGCAGGTGCACGACCATGGTTAGCGAGAGTCGTTGAAAAAATCCCACTACCGCGGGCCTGAGCAGGTGAACTGCCAGGTCCGCGGTTTGGTGTATATCGTGGTTGTCGCCAGTAGCCGCCGGCAGGAGGTGCGGCTACCACCGAGGCCCTCATCATGTCGACCAGCTGTTTTGACCGTCCTTCCGCCATCTGCTCCGGCATGGTGTTGCTGGGGCTGGCGCTCCTCGTCCAGTCCGGCCTCGCCGCGGCTGATGCTTGGGATGCGGCCAAAGCTCGCCACACGTGGACGTGGTTCGCGCTCAGCGAAGCGCAGGCTGACGCTGAAGCACGTCGTCAAGGTGGCACCTTGGTGGTTGAACAGCGTGATGGTCAGGCGCTGCCGCCCGCCGTCCCGTCGCCCGTCGGCTTGGTGGTCGGTGTGCATGTGCTCGGCGGTCGGGTGTTGTGGGCGCATGCGATGCAGGACAAGACCATGCGCGCCGAGGGCGTCAGTGAGGTCGCGCTGCTGACCTGGCTTGGTCTACCCGAGGCTGACGCGCTGATGCAGATGCGCGCCGCTGGTCGCGTAGTCCGTGTCCTTGCGCGTGATGATGAACACTTCCCCGCGACCATGGATTATCGCGCAGACCGTCTGAACCTGTACGTGCGCAAGGGCGTGGTAGTGGCGATCACCACGGGGTGAACCAACGGAGTCATGGCTGGATACGTCGGTACGCCGGAACTTTTCTGCCAACAAGAATAAACCCTCGGTGAACACCGAGGGTTTATTCGTCTCAGAACATCGATGTTGCTGACTGAGGTTACTTCGCCGGCTGCAGCGTGACGCTGTGAACGTAGAGGTTGAGATCGTACTCGTTCTCTTTGTAGACGTCGTTCAGGAACTCGATGGCGATCTTGTGTTCACCCGCCTTCAGGCCGGGTGCCTTCACCACGTAGTCCTTGGCGTCGGTGGTGGTGCAGGTGGTTTCGCCGCCCACGACCTGGCCATCCACGCTCACGGTGAATTTTGCCTTCTCGCCCTTGGCCTCGTCGCAGGCCGCGCTGATGACGATGTCGTAATCGCCATCGCCACTCAGTTGCACCGGCACGGTGATCGTGCCGCCGGAATAGAAGAACAGTCGGCTGTTGTTCTCATCGTAGCCGAACAGGTCGGCATTGTCCGTCGGGCCGGCGAAACCATGCAGGTCGACGGTGGCCTTGGTTGGCGCGGGCTTCGCTGTGGCGGTGGCTGCGACGGCGGTTGGAAGAGCTGGCGTCGACGGCGTGCCCGGTGCCGCGGCTGCGGGCGTCGACGGAGCACTCGCGGCCGACGTGGACGGTGTCGTCGGAGCGGATGGCGCAGCGGCGCGGTTGGACTCGGTGGTGCAACTGGCGAGGGCGATGAGGGGGATGAGCAGCAGGGGCAGGCGCATGGAACAGATCCTTGTCATGTAGGAACGCTGGGAGCTTGAACGGTGATGGCAAGGTTGCGAGCGCGGGGATCGCGGAGGCGAACGGCACGGCAGCCGAAGCATGTGGCACTCCCGCACTCCGCAGGGAATGGGCTTTCCTATTGGCTGACTGAGGATCCCAAGCCTGGATACCAGGACACGGTTTTTCCCGTGCTATTGGTGAAACTCACGCCTTCCGAGGAAATGCTGCTGCGCGTGTTCGCGTTGGCGTTCGCGGAGTAAGACGAAAACCCACCCCGCTGTTGCGCCGCCGCGATCAAGTTGACCAACACCGGACCGCCCTCCAGGCCGGCGTTGCCAAAGGCATCGGTGAAGTAGCGCCCAGGTTGGATTGGTCCCAGCAGGTGCTGAAGATAAAGCACGTCGAAGGGATGCAGTTCACGGCCATTGGTGAAGACGCCCGTGCCGCCACCAGAAGCGTTAGCTGGTACCGGCCCGCCGAGTTTGAGACCGGCAGGCAGGATCGCGACGACCGGACCTCCCCAGGCACCGAACGCACCGCACATGGGATCGTACCAATATTTTCCGTCGGGCAGGCGTGTTCCCGCAGCGGCCTCCAACTGGGCGAGCGTGGCGACCCCATCCGCGTCGAGTGCGTGCCCATTGAATTGGATGACTCGAGTCACCGGGGCCGCTGGAGTGACAGAATCGTCGCCACAAGCGCAGAGCAGGATGGCGATGCTGAGCGCGCTGAGCGCGCTCAGCGCAAAGAGGATCATCTGCATGGGGACCTCGCAGGGACAGTTTGGTTAAAGTAGTGAAAGTCTGACGGGTCGGGCGGAACGTAAGCGGTGATCGGCGAAGACAAGGCGTGCGGAATGTGCCGTGTTCTGTTGCGGTTGGATTATAAGCGGGATTGGACCACGTGCGGGAATGGTGGTGATCGTTGTGGTGGGCGATTGGTGATCCGTGGATAAGGATCTGAACCTGCGTCCAGCCCGCCTTGCTCCTCGGCTTCGCCTGCGGGGCAGCGGTGGTCCTGCGATAGGCCCAGGTCTGGTCGATTCTTGTGCCCATTCTCTGAGAACCGGCCATTTGCAGAGAATTGTGGCACTCGAGCAGCAGGGCGCCGCTCCTCCGGCAAGAACGGGTCATGATTGGGTGTGGTTCAGTCCGCAGGTTGAACAGTGCCAGCGTTCCCTTCGCGAGAATCCGGACCCTCTCGCAGCCGATAGCTGGTGCTGCGCCCGCCCGCTTCATTCTGGACGAGCGTTCCACGCTCGACGAGATCCTTGATGTCGCGCTGGGCGGTATCCGCGGAACATTTCGCCAGGGTCGCATACTTCGCAGACGTCAGGAATCCCTGCCAATCACCGAGCATCCGGTTGAGCACCAGGCGCTGGCGTTCATTCACGGGTTTGACATTCAGCGACTGCCAGAGGCGAGCCTTCCGCAGGACTCCGGCCAGCATCCCGTCAGCGCCTTCGATCGCCCGCTCCAAGCACCCAAGGAACCAGGCGATCCAGGCCGTGATGTCGGTCGAGCCACGCTGAGCGCTCTCCAATTGGAAGTAGTACTCTTTGCGCTCATCCTCGATGCGGGCGGACATGCTGTAGAACCGGTCCGGTGTTCCATCGCTACGCGCCAGGGCCATGTCGGCGATCGCACGGGCGATGCGCCCGTTGCCGTCCTCAAAGGGATGGATGGTGACGAACCAGAAGTGGGCCACCGCTGCCTTCAACACGGGATCGAGATCGTTGGTTCCGTTGAACCAATCGAGAAAGCGATTCATCTCGTTGTCGAGCCGCTCAGCTGCTGGTGCCTGGAAGTGAATTCGCTCGCGGCCCATCGGCCCTGACACCACCTGCATCGGTCCCGCAGCGGCGTCGCGCCAAGCGCCGACCGTGATGCGATGCATGCCACTGCGCGCGGTCGGGAAGAGGGCAGCATGCCAAGCGAACAACCGCTCGGCGGAGAGGGGTTGGTCGTAGCGACGGGTGGCGTCGAGCATCATCTCCACCACGCCCTCGACCGCCCGGCTTGGTGTCGGCAAGCCAGCGGCATCAAGGCCCAAGCGGCGGGCGATTGAGGAGCGGACCTCGTCGGAGTTCAGCCGCTCACCCTCGATGGCCGACGTTCTCACCACCTCTTCGGTCAGGGCTACGAGGTTGGCCTCAGAGCGCAGGTCGAAGCCCAGGAATTCCATCCGGCCCAGGTGCCTGCCTTGTTGGTGGCGGACCGTGGCCAGTGGCTTGGCCACGGCAGCGGTGCTCCAGGTCAGCTGGGGCCATTCAGGCAGTTCGTGGATGTAGGTCATGAGTAACGCGGAGGTTGCGGTGAATGTATGCCATAATCACCGCATTGCAAGTCATTCACCGCACATATTGCGGCGAATGACGCCCTATTCGCCGCATGCCCGTTTCACCCCGCCCGCCCGCCGCAGCTACCAGCTGACAGCCGCTACCCAGAGATCCGAAACCCAGGGTCTGAATTGTACCGTCCTGCCAGCCGCGAGTAGACGAGGTCGGGCCGGTATGGTCGGTTCGGTTCCTCACAACGTCGATACCTGCGGTTCGGATAGATTTGTTGATGGGCAAATTTCCCCGCGTTGCTGAGCAGTCTGGAAGGATTGCCCGATGGATGAATTTCTGCCCAGCCGGGCTTGCACCTCGCCTTTGGCTGCGGGGTGGCGGTGGTCCTGCGGGTATATTCGGGTCAGAGGCGATTGTGGTGTGGGGAGATGATTGCAGGTGTACTCGACGTGGCGTGGGACGAGTGCCAAGCAATTCTCCATCCATAAGTCCTTTGCTGACACGGGCCGTGCGATGCGTTTCGCGTATGGGTATTCCGCCCGCCTTTCTTGTGGATGAATCTGCACGCAGTTGTTGGGATCTGGCGACGGATTCATCCAGCCATGCCAACCGACCAGGCCACTGTTCAGCAGATATCCACGCGCGGTGGCGGCACCATGCGGGCTGGCGAAGCGCTGGCTGCCGGCATTCATTCGCGGACCCTCACCGCTCTCCGTGACGCAGGGGCGCTGACGCAACTCTCGCGGGGAGTCTACCGCTGGGCTGCGCTGCCGATGATCGACGATCCCGATCTGGTGGTCGTGGCGAAGCGGATCCCGAAAGCCGTGGTCTGTCTGATCTCCGCCCTGGCCATGCATGGCCTGACAACCCAGATCCCGCACGTGGTCCATCTTGCGCTGCCACGGACTGCCCGGCGACCGGTGCTCGATCACCCGCCCATTGAGGTCCACCGTTTCTCGACCGCGATCTTCGCCGCAGGCATCACGACCGTCGAGCATTCTGGGACGCCAATTCGTGTCTACGGGCCTGAGAAGACCCTGGCCGACTGTTTCCGCTTTCGCAATCACGTTGGCCTGGATGTCGTGGTCGAGGCTCTGCGCGCGTACCGCTCCCGTCGTGGCGCCAGCCTTCAGCGAGTTCTTGAGTTCGCGCGCATCTGTCGGGTCGAGGCCGGCATGCGACCGTATCTGGAAGCGACCGCGTGACAAATTGAACCAGCGTTACAGGCATCAGCTCAGTCCCTCATTCAACAAATGGAACAAGCCGAGACGAAGATACGAGCCGCTGCCGAGGCCGTTAGGTTAGATGTGGTTGGGCGTGAGGCAGAGCTTGAGTCCGTTGAAAATGAGCATAAAGAGCTTGATCAAAAAGTTAAAACACAATCTAAGGAAGTTATTCGGCTCCAGGCGGAGCTTACTCCGCTGTCTCAGGAATTGGCCAGAATCAGAAGTGAGATTGATGCGATATCTGACCCTGTCCTTCGCCAACACCTGGAGCAAACTGTTCTCCGCCCGGCAGAAGCACGGTATGCAGCTAAATTTCAGCAATATACGGATGCCAAATTACAGCTCGACCAGATGAAGGTCGCCCTCCAAAATCTTGCAGATAATATTGCTCGCCTAAAAGAAGCCCTCAGACTTAAAAAACAGCAAGCGGCCATCCTGGCAAAAGCCGCAACCGACATGGCGACGGAGCTTAGTGGGCTGACAGAATCACTTAGGGGTGCCAAGGCAGAGGAGGTCATCAAGAAGCTCACCAAAGCAGGAAAGGCAGCAGTTGATATTGGATCTCGATTGGCTGATATAATTTCGATACCCATCGACTACATCTCTTTTACAAACGCAGCCTCTGAGTACGAAACGGCGCTAAACAAAATGAGAGAGGACACGGAAACCGCAAATCGCTATATGAAGGAGTATAAAGCGGCGTTTGATAAGTGGAAGGACACGCCGGTTAAGCGCGAAAAATCGCCACAAATCAGAAATGTAACCCTCTCGACCGTACCCGGAGGAATCCCTAATGTCTCATTCTATGAAGTTGGAAACTATACTACAAAAGATCCAGAAATGCCGAATGCGGAAGGTGACCCTTGGCTCCATGTTTCATTTATTGGCGGCGATAAAAACTGCTGGGACAATCAATTTGACCCCGCCCTTCGCCGGACGTTCAATACTTCGGGTGGCGCTAATGGAAGACTCCAGATCGGATTGTTTCTGTACGGAAACCTAGGCCGGTCCGATATTACTGCTCAGATTGATGGCACCACAACCGCAGGAATGAAGGCTTCAATTACCAGCAAGGGAAAAACCAAAGAAGAATTGCAAGAGATCCTTAACCAAATGGCGAGAGATCGAGAGGAAGAGGTGCAAAAGTTCGAGGCAGATATGAAAGTTTTTGCTGATATCCTTGCCGGCGTAACCCTCGTGCTGACCATTGCGGCTTTGGGTTTGGTAGTTTGTAAATTTGCCGCGCTTGCACTTATCATTGGGCTTGTTGGTTTGTTTGTGGGCGTAGTCGCGGTAATTGCGCTAGCCTGCGGGTATATATATAGCCTCTTCGCTGACACAGATTACCCAATCGAGTCAAGCATCAAAGACTTGTTCCCATCCGGTGAACCAGGATGAAAGAAGCCCCCTCAAAGCAGGTGCCCACCATGAAATGGCACTTTCGACCCATATTGGCTAAAACCTACACACTAGCCGGAATTTTCTTCTCAATTGCATCAGCTCTAAGCATTATGCGTTTCGGCATCAGTTCGTTCCCTGGTTGGTCCTTTCTAATTGGCGCCATCGCCTTTCTCTTCCTCGGATTTTGCTACCGTCGAGTCATCTACGTTACGATTACAGAAGAATTTATCGATATTCGCAACGCTTACAACCTAAGCACATCTTTTCCACGCAGTGGCCTAGTTGTCGACTTTGACGGTAAAAAATCACTTATCGTATGTCGAGGAAAGCAGAAGGTCACCATTGCCTCCTCCCTCGTTGGCGAGAAGGCCCTCAAGGAAATTGCAGAAATTCTCGCCTCAAGGAAGTGAATCGGATTCCAGTCTATCCTACCCGATGCGACTAGCGAAACCATCCAATGCCTTATCATTAGTCGCGGAACCCCCTTAACAGAAAGAGCATTATAATCCCCGCGAAGAGAACATGGATTAACACGTAGACCCAAGGGACTAATGCGTAAATAATGGGGTTCCGAGATTCATCAACCGGTGGATGGAATGGGAACAGATTGCGCGGCCCCTTAGTGCGCAATGACAAAATTTGCAAAACAAGAAGAGAGCAGATGAAGAACAGCAAACCCAGCAGTGCGTGGTACTTCTTTTCAGGATAACCAAGGGTCATCTGAAGCACCCAGGCCATCCAAGAAACCACGGCTAAAGCGAAGAAAATTGACGCCAGAGAGCGCATTTTATTTCCAGGATTCGCGAAGTCTTATGGTCTATAAACGATCGCATAGAACCGCTCCCGCTTGCCGACACTTTGCGGCGAATACTTGTAGGTCAGATAAAACGACTGTTGTATCTCGCGCCCATCGTTCAAAGAGACATTACCCCCTGCATCGGAATGGGGTGTGATCCGAACAATCAACCCGCCGCTCGGCCTTGGGATCGACTCAATCTTGAAATGAGGGCTGAGCAACGGGTTCTCAACCACCAGATCTCTCACGTCCATGCCTTCTTTGATTGAAACCAGAATCTCCTTGGTCTCAGGTGGTTGCCCGCCCGCCCAAGAAACGGTCAGGCTCGACAGCGTTAATGGCGTAGTAGCGACTCCATCGATTTTGATGCGCTGCTCAGTTTCTGTAGTCTCTTTTTCACCTCGCACGCGGATTCGCAGGATTTTTTTGATTGGCCCCGTCCGGTCTTGGAAGTCCACATGCACCTGAAGAGCCCCTGATTCCCCTGGTAGATAAGTGCGCTTTTCCAGCGCTGATGTTACGCAACCACACCCCGTCTGGATGTCGGTGATGAGAATCGCTTCAGTGGTTTCGTTGGTGAACGCAAAAACCACATCCTGGCCCGTGACTTCGATCGGAGCCTGAAAGGTCGCAGTCGGTGTCTTGAACGTCAGTTCGACCGCTTCCAGGCCAGAGGCCAAAATCAGAGCAGCCGCAACCGCGGTCAGTATTCGTGCGATCATGCCCTCAGAATGGCACCCTCAACCGTGGCACTCAAGCAGGAGCATTCGGTACAGAGTCGAACGCAAAGTTATGCTGTTCTCCCTTTGCGAGTCCCACCCGCCCACCAAGCGGGACAAGGTCGTTAACCCGGCCCCGGTTCTCCCCCTGAGAATCAGAGAATCGGCGTTCTCTTGTTCGCATCCTGCCTGGGTCAGCGCTCGGACGGCCCAAAACAGAGAATCGGGCAGGCACCAAAATACGGTGAAATCCGCCGGTTTTCACCGATCGTCTTCGGGCCGTGTCCCAGAACAAGTCAGCCCACCGTTTCCGGTGGGCTTTCTCTTGGTTGACCAAGTGGGACGAGTGCCGAGCAATTTTCCGCTAAATTTAGGCGGAGATATTGGGCCAAAATGACAATCCTCCGCAGTCACCCCTCACAGAAGCTGGCTGAGCAGGGTCCTGGCAGGCACCACGGTCGGCGCATGGCGGGCAAAGCAGTCGGCCGCCACGTATTCGCGGTCGAGCACCACCTGGAAGGCGTGCGGCGCCTTGATCTGGTCCTGATAATATTTCAGCGACGGGCTGAGGCTGTCCTGTCCGGCTTTGACCTCGACGAGGAACCACGGCTTGCGGTCGCGGATCACCACGAAGTCAACCTCGCGCTGTTGCTTGTCGCGCAGATAGCGCAATTCGAACGTCCCCAGCCCCAAGTCGCTCCAGCCCTCGACGGCCTTGAGCAGGTGGCAGGCGATGAATGTCTCGGCACGTTTACCCGGATCCTCGATCCCGGACCAGTCGCGCAGAAACCACTTCGGTTCTTTGCGCAGCGATTTGGTGACGTTGGTGAACCATGGGCGAATAAGGACACCGACGTGCAAGGCGACTAGCAGGTCTAGCCAGTGCTTCACCGTGTCAGGAGCGATATGCAGGTCATCGGCCAGCGACTTCATCACGATTTGATCGCACGAACGATCGTGCAGGATTTCAGCGAGCAGACCGATCTGAGCGACCTCTCGCACCAGGGTCAGATCACGAATGTCCTCGCGCAGGAGCTGGTGCTGCCGGGAATCACGCCAGCGGCGCGAGAATGCCGCCGTCCGGTGCGCGAACGGCTCGGGAAATCCGCCGTGTTCCCACAGCGCCTTCCATTGGGCGTCAGGCAGGGTCTTCGGCTTACGGATCAGCGTGTCGGGAATGGATGGCGCTACCAATTCGCCAACTGAAAAAGGATGCATGCGATAATAGAAATAACGCCCCATCAAACTGTCGCCGCCCCGACGATACACGTCCAGGCGCGAAGACCCGGTGACGATCACCCGGCAGCGGTCGGCGTAGATATCGAAGAACCCCTTGAGCCAATTCTTCCAGCGTCCGAACTTGTGGATCTCGTCGATGGCGATGACGGGCAGCGTGTCGCTCAGGTGGTCCAGGCCGACGTGCGTGGCGACGGCATCCGGCCCCGCCGCAATGAGTTTCCGATGGGCCGGGTTATCCCAATCAAGATAGCTCCCGGACAGATGCCGGGCAGTCGTGGTCTTCCCCACCTGGCGCGGCCCGCTGATGAACGCCATCTGGCGGTAGCCGGCGAGATGCTTGGCGATCAGGGCGTCATAGAGGCGCGGAAGCGGCTTGGACATGCGGGTCCAAAATAGACCGAGCTAGATTATGGTCCAGACCAAAATCGACCCCGGTTGATTGTGGTCCACAGTCATAACCCGTAGGCGAGGGGTTCTGGCACTCGTCCCCCATGCTCCCCTCGCTGACCAAGTGGGACGAGTGCCGAGCAATTCTCCGCCCGTAAGTCCTTTGCTGACAATGAACCAGCGATGCATTTCACGTATGGCTTCACTTTCGGGGAGCGTCTCCGTCGCCCCCGGCCAACCCCCACTCCTTGCTGAAGTCCGGAAGCTTGCTGACAAGCTGCGGCGCCCAGATTTTGGTGCCGGCGTAGATCCAGCACATCACAGCGAGCCCGGTGAGCATCCGTCCGTCGTTGATTGAGGTAATGCGGTATCGGGCTTGGCCATCGTCGCTCACGCCGCCACTCGCCAGCATACCGACCTCTATCCACGCCTTCTTGCCGGCCGTCTCGTCCCGACCGTAGAAGTTTATGGCTTCCCGCAGGTAGGCCATGACGTCCGGCCTGATGGGGATGTCCCGATGCACGCGCTCGCCGGTGTGGCGGGTCAGCAGGGCGCTGACCTCATCGGCGAGTGACGTCGCTTGGCCAGGGTGATGTCTACGACCTCAACTCGGCGCCATATTTCCGGCTCAACGCCAAGGAGGCTAATGCAGAGGCGATAAACTTTTCCGTTGGCCTTGGTGATATGCGACCGCTTTGCCGAAGGCCGGGACTGATGGTCGGCGAAATCGGGATGCATGCTGTTGTTCACGTGCGCCATTTCCAAACTGGGCTACGCAATCCCGTGGTGAAGACGAGTCCCAGCTCTGTTTCCAAATGGTTTTCCTTCGCCGCCGCCTGACTTTTGAGCGCGGCCAACAGTGGCTGGAGTTCGCCAGCGTCATGGGCATCTGCCAACCGGTTCACTACCGAGGTGACGGCGCTGGCGCGGATTCGGTTGAGCCACTGGAGTCCGTTGAGATACAGCAAGGAAAACATCAGTAACGGGACGTCGACGATGTCGTTGTTGTCGGGATCTTGCTTGGCTCGCTTCCACAAGCCGGCGAGGTCGTTGCGGACGGCATCGCGCTCATCGCATTGCGTGCCTCGTCCGTGGCGAGACCAGAGGGCTTCAAATGCGCGCACAGCCAGATCCGAGGAAGCAACAGACACGTGGTAAAGGAGAGGGGCACGCTCGCTGGAGGCATATGCGTCTATGACATCCTCGAGCAGCCCGGCGATGGTGCGAATGTCGTGGCGATGCGGACGGGAAGCAGAGTCCTTTTTTAGCAGTGTATCTTCTTCCCAATCGGCCGGCAGGCCCAGCATGATCTTGGCCAGTGCCAGATAAATTCCGGCATGGCTGTAGGTGGCGGGGAACTTTCGGTAAGCAGCCGGACCCCGAGAAACACAGGCAGAAAAATTAGTCGGGCAAACGGACGAGAAGACTCCGCGATGCTCGGGGTGCTGGATGAACCGCATCGCGGCCTGTACCAGTTCGGGGAAGATGATCAGGCTGCGTTTCGACTTCGGGCTGTGCAGCCAGACCGCGGTACAATTTTGGCCCCGGGCAGCATTTCCAGGAACACGGTACGGCTTGATCTCAGCAATCGTGTAAACGCTCTTCCCGTCCCAGCCGGTGAAGGTCTGCAAGGTGCGCAACCGCTCCAAGATGGCAGGTGTTGAGTCCGATGCGCCCGATCTCTTCACGGGATTTGGCTGATTGAGGGGGATCATCGGGGACTTTGATTTCTCACGCGCATGCTCTTCGTCGTGTACCGGCCAGCCAGCCATCAGCCGCACCCGGTCATTTCGACCATTTCGCATGTCGCTTGGTACTCCAAGCAGGACGACTCCGTTAACCCGGCCCCTTCTCCACCCCGGAGAATTGGAGAACGGCGGGTGTTTGGGACCGGTCCTGCTTGGTGGCCGGTCGATGCGGCCCAAAACGGAGAGCGGGGGATTCAGAAAACGCGGCGAAATCCGCGTGTTTTGACGGGCTTCGGAGGGGTGTCCCTCATAACAAAAAACCCCACCGTTTCCGGTGGGGTTTTTATGGTTGCGGGGGCAGGATTTGAACCTGCGACCTCTGGGTTATGAGCCCAACGAGCTACCAGACTGCTCTACCCCGCGCTATGGGAGGGCGAAGCCTATGAGGCAAGTGGGGATGTCAAATGCGGCTCGCTCAGGATGCCACCTAGGGCACTGGAGCAACATTGGTGCGGGCAGAGACGCTGATTAGCACGGCACCATCAGCAGCGGTGAGGCTCTTCAGGCGGCCCTGTTCGTCAGAAACCGCGGTGTACGCCGTGCCGGCGATGGTGACGGCGGCGTCCTGCCACGTGACGGTGAGCGCTTCGCCGTGACGTGGGCCGAAGAGGTCGATGGCGCGGACGCTGAGCGTGCTGCCGCGGCGCCAGCCGAGGGCGAGCAGGAGCGGTGCAGCGCGCAGGTCCCAGCCGCGTTCGCCGGTGATCGAACGTTGCTGGAGGTCGATGCGTTTGTCGTCGCCCTCGACCACACTGACTTCGCGGGTGATGCTGTAGCCGGTCGGCGCGGCGGGCACGGCTTGGGTGCCGGTGTCGCGGCCGTTCCACGCGACGATGCGCAACTGCTGGTCGAGCAGCAGGAAGGGACAGTCGCTCAGGTGCGCGCCATCCAGGTCGGCGGCGCTCGGCGGGGTGTAGACCAGGTGCAGCACGCGGTTGTTGCCGAACTGCTTGTCGGGCTGCGTGAGACGGGCCCAGAACGGTTGGCCGGCGAAGGTACCGTGCAGTTCCTGCTGGGTGGCGTCGATCAGCGCCTCGCCAGCGGAGAGCGTGGTCGTAGCGCTGGAGTAGGTGGCGAGCAGCAGCAGGAAGAGGGCGATGGGACGCAGCATGGTGTGCTCCTGGGAAGGACGTGTGCTCCGATGGAAACGGTCAGCGGCGCATGCGCGCGAGTTGGCCGATAATGCTGAAGGCGATGCCGATCAGCACCATCAAAGCCCCGTGTTCCGCGCGCAGGCCGCCCTTGTCGGAGACCGGGCTGAGCATGAACGCGCTGTCGATGGGACGGTTCACTTCGTAATAGATCCGCACCGCCCGCCCTGGGAGGTTGCGCCGCAGCGACTCGGCCTGCTGCGCATCCATTTCTGGATCGGGCACCGGCTGCAGGCGTTCGTCGGTCAGGGTGTAGCCGATCGCACGTTCGCCGGGGGTCGGCAGCGGGTATTCGTAGGCGATGATCACGCGCACCCGGCCGTTGTCCGCCGGCACGGTGATGACGTCGAGGACCTCGCCACGCACTGGACGGAACTGCACGGCGGCGCGCACCAAGGGCCAAGCGATGACCAGGCCGACGAGGGAGACGAACAGGCTGATGACGATGAGGAGACGTGCCATGTCAGCGTGCTGCCTGGTGGTTGCTGGCGACGACGCGGTTGACCAGACGTCCGAGTTCGACCGCTCCGGTGATGGCGCAGGTCACGGTGTCGCCGGCGCGCAGGAAGCGTGGCGGCGTGCGGTAGCAGCCGACCCCGGCGGGGGTGCCGGTGCTGATGAGGTCGCCGGGTTCGAGCGTCATGTAACGGCTGATGTAGGCGATCAGCGTCGGCACGTCGTGGATCAGGTCGGCGGCGGTGGCGTCCTGCAGCAGCTCGTCGCCGATGCGGGTGGTCAGGCGCAGCGCGCAAAGGTCGGTGATCTCATCGCTGGTGACCAGCGCCGGGCCGCAGGGGAAAAAGGAGTCGCAGCTTTTCGCGCGGAAGAACTGGCCGTCGCTCTTCTGCCATTTCCGGCCGGAGACATCGTTGCCGACACACCAGCCGGCAAGGTAGGTGAGGGCATCACCGGCGGCGACGTGGCGCGCCCGGCGTCCGATCACCGCCACCAGTTCGACCTCGTAGTCGGGGCCGCAGTCGTCCTCCGGCAGTTCGATGTCGTCGTGTGCACCGCAGAGTGCGCTCGGTGCTTTGGCAAACAGCAGCGGTTGTTCGGGCCACGGTTTGTTCTGCTCGGCAGCGTGGCCTTTGAAGTTGAGGCCGATGCACACCACCTTGGAAGGATCGGTGACCGGCGGTCCCAGGCGCACGTCAGCCAAAGCGAGACCACGTTCGTCGGTGCACTGCAGTTGTGCGGCGAGACGCGGCAGGTGGTAACCGGCAATCAGCGCGCGGACGTTGGTTGGCAGCGACGGATCAAGCGCTGCTACGGGCAGCACCCGGGTGCCATCGGCACTCAGCACACCGGCCTGTTCCCGTCCACGTTCACCAAAGCTGACCACACGCATGGGCGGGGAGTGTCGATCCGAAGTGAGGGGGATCAACCGCACCCGGTGCCAGCCGCAACGGGCGCACCGCTCACATACTCACGGTGCTGGTGCGGATGTTCCCGGCGCCGCTGGTGGCTCGGGCTGGGCGATTTCCTCGGTTGGCTTGCGCTTGGCCCATTCTTCTGGCGACAGCGCCACGACCTCCAGACCGGCGGTCAGTGCGTAGGCGGTCGGTGGCACGGCCTTGTCCGTGACCTGGCCTTCGCCACCCCACGATTCACCGGCGGCGACACCGTCGTGGGGACGGTCGCTCCACATCACCAGGGTGTCCGCGGGCCCAGCGGCGGCGGGCTTGCGATAACGGTAGATGCCGGCGCCACGCACCATCGTGCTGGTGGCGGGCAGTTTCCCAGCGCGCAGCAATTGCGCGGTGGTATCAGGCCAGGTGTGGTGTTCGCCCTGGTACTGACGCAGCGCCTCGGCGAACTGGGCGAGCCGCGCCTGCGACAACTGGCGTTGCACCGCCGGGCGTGCGGTCGCATCACGCATCTCGCGATTCACCATCAGCGCACCAGCGGCGATGATCGCCAACAGGATGACGGCGAGGATGGTGGCCTTGTTCATGGATGAGCTGCGAGCTGCGAGCTGCGAGCTGCGAGTCCATTGAACTTAGAAACACGGTGCGCAGCAGGGCTCCCGACTGGGCAATGGGAATGAACTCGTAGCTCGTAGCCCATAGCTCGTAGCTCCGCGTTCATGGCTTATAATAGCCCGACCCGAACGTCAGCTTGCCGGTGTCGTCGTTGAGCACGCAGCGCTGATCGCTGATGTCCTTGCCGCTCCAGGCGCCGTTGTCGCAGGACAGGCGCAGGCCGATCTGCACCTGCATCGGGCCTGGGATGGTGCTGTGGTCGAGCAGGCATTTGGAATGCACGCCGCCCCACAAGTCGCAGAAAGTCTTGCGCCCGACCTTCACCAGTTCGAGGTTGCGCGTCCATCCATGGTCGAACAAGCCGGCTCGCAGACGCGCGGCCAGACGCGGGTCGAGCACGGTCTTGCGCCAATCGATCTCGGCCGGGCGGCGGGCGAGGAACCAGCGTAGCAGCACATCAATCTGGGTGTCGTCGAGGCCACCGAAATAGGCCACGTCGTTGTCGATGACCTCTAGCCATGGACGGCGCTGTTCCTCGGCCCAGGCGACCAGCGAACGATCGCCGGGTGGTTTGCCGAGTTTCGGATCAGCGGCGACGAAGGTCAGCGCGCCGGAGGCCACGCCTTCGGTCTGGATGATCATGCTGCTGGCGAAGAGCTCCGGCAGGTTGACGTCAACCCGGGTGCCTTCGCGGATGCGTTCGAGCTGCGGTTGCGACCCTTCGACCTGCAACCAACCGGTCGAGAGGCCCTGCACCTCGATGAAGTGCAGCGCATCGTGCGTGCTCATGTGCGTCAGGCCGACCACGCGCGATGCGGTGCGGGCGTGGGCAGGATAGCCAAGGGTGGTCATCGACCAGTTGAGCAGTGCCATGCGGATCCGGCGGAGGTTCGTCGGCAGCCTAGTGGGGAGTACGCCAGCCCACAACCGCCGCCCAGGCATGCTGGCGCACGTGTCCGGTCATGCAGCGGGCGGCGGTTGCCGGCGCGCCCGCGTGCTGCCTACTGCGGGCGATGGTCGACACCGCGCCCCGCCACCTCTACCTGCACGTGCCGTACTGCGCGGCGAAATGCCCGTACTGCGACTTCAACTCCATCGCCGGGCGGGATGCGGAACATGCGGCCTACGTCGATGCGCTGCTCGCCGAGGTGCGTCGCCTGCCACGCGGGCCCTACGACACGGTCTTCATCGGCGGAGGCACACCAACGCTGCTGGGAGTGGCCTTGCTTGCGCGTCTGCTCGCGGGGGTACGCGCGCACCTCATCCTGGCTGCGGGGTATGAATGGACGTGCGAGGCCAATCCTGGGTCGTCCGATGCCGAGCGTTTCGCCGTCCTTGCCGAGCACGGGGTCAACCGCCTGTCGCTGGGCGTGCAGTCGACCCACGACCATCACCTGCGCTTCCTGGGGCGCGTTCATAACGCCAGCGAAGCTGACCGTGCCATCGAGCTCGCCCGCCGGGCGGTGCCGCGGGTGTCGGCGGATCTCATCATGGGCCTGCCTGGGCAGACCGATGCGGAGCTGCGCCAGGACCTGACGCTCTACCGCCGCCACGACCTGAGCCATGCATCGGTCTACCACCTGACCTACGAACCCGGCACCGAGTTCCATGCCCGGCGCGGGCGCGGCGAATTGCACGACATCGCGCCACAAGACAGCCGCCGGCAGTTCGACCTGTTGTGGGACGCGTTCACCGATCTGGGGCTGATGGCGTATGAAACCAGCAACTTCGCGCGCACGGGCCAGGAGTCGCGCCACAACCTCGCGTACTGGCGGCAACGCGACTACCACGCCGCCGGTGCCGGCGCGGTCAGCACCGTCGGTGGCGTGCGGGTAACGCGCGAGAAACATCCGGCTGCCTACATCACCGCGATCAGCGCGGGTGGAGCGGCGGCGTGGCGCAGTGAGACCATCAGCGCAACGGAACGCCAGCGCGAGACCTGGATGCTCGGACTACGCTTGGCGCAGGGGGTGGTCTTGGCCGAAGTCGAGGCGCAGGGGGATCCTGCCAGCCGCTGGCGCTCACGCGTCGATGCGCTCATCAACGAAGGTCTGGTGGAGGAATCCGCTGGCCACCTGCGTCTGACGCGCGCAGGACGACCGGTGCAGGATACGGTGACGGTTTATCTGATGCCGTAGTGCACGGCGGGCTGCGCGCTTTTCGCGCTTTTCGCGCTTTTCGCTCTTTTCGCTCTTTTCGCTCGCTCAGCGTTCACGCGGCAGCGGATCGCGGAATTCGCCGATGCGCTCGCGGAATTCGCCGATGCGCTCAGTGCACTCGCGCATCACCACCATGGCGGTGCTCTCCTCGGTCAAGCCGAGTGCCAGGTGCACCCACACATAATACATGGCGAAGGCCAACGAGGGGATGCGGCGCATCGCCTGCCATTCTGGGCCGCTGCCGCTGACGTCGGCCTCCATCGCGGTGATGGTGGCGATGAGTTCCTCCAGTTCAGCACGTTCGGGGGCCGCGCGCCGGTTGCCGAGCGCCAGGACGATCGCGCTCTGAAGTAGCGATGCTGGTGGCGCGGTGAAGTTGCCGCCGTCGCCCAATTCGAGGGCGTTGGTGCCGCTGCTGCTGGCGAAGGCGGCGATGATCTCGTCGACCCAGGCGTGCGCATCGCCTGGGACATCGACGCGTACCGGCAACGGTTCATCGTCGCAGTCCTCGCCGCGGCATTCCTGCCAGCAGGCGAGCGCGACCGCCTGGCCCTCGGTGCGATCGATCACACCGGCGCGGATGTGTGCCGCGAGGTAGAACAGCAGAAACAACTGGGCTTCGCTCACCACTTCGCGCAGCGCGTCTGGAAGATCTTTGCGCAGCGCGTGGGCTAGGTCATCGAGCTCTTCGAGTTCATCGGCTTCGCGTTCGGGATCGACCTCTTCCGGGCTGTCGCCATGGAGTGACGCCAGCCCACGAGTCATTCGGCAGGAACTCACCGCCTGGCGCTGCATGAAACTCAGCCAGCGCTGCTGATCCGGCTCGTCCTCCAGGCCTTCGCCGGCGGCAGCCAACGCCGCTATTTCGAGGTGATCGAGCACCTCGCCAAGCCAATCGGCGGAACAGGATGGGAGTGGCATGGGCATACGGTTGCGTGCTGGAATTCACCTTCAGGGATGGATGGGCAGTTCCAAGCAATTCCCAGGTCGGGTCGCTGGTGGACGCGTGGTGGACGCGTGGCGGGATGACGGCAGCAGCGCAGGCGCGCTGATCCGGCCGGTTACTCGGCGGCCGAACGCAACATCGTGTCCCAGGTGCGGGTGCAGGTGATCGCGTTGGGACCAATGAGTCCGGCGAGATCCGCATCGGGCAACTTGATCTGGCTGCGTACCAGCGTGCCGTCACCGGACTGGGGTGGCAGCACCTGCACCATCTCGGGACGACCAAGCGGCGTGCCCGACCATTCCTGCAGATCGCTCACGAGATCGTGCGCGAGGATGTCGCACTCGGCGGGATGCAGCAGCAGGAAGCTGCGGTCCGCCAAGCGGCGGACGAGATACACCTGCACGGGACCTGAGAGCAACGGCAGGTGGAGCACCACCTCGTCGTTGAGGATGCGCAGGCCGCGCAGACTGAATACCGTGAGCGGGTCGGCCTTGTTCTTCACCTTGAGCGGCGGCATCGCCAACCCGTGACCGGCACCGCCGAGCGCCTGCCAGCAGGCTAGACTGATCAGCACGTGGCCGCGACCAGCGGTCGCTTCCAGGCGTTGCGCGGCGTTCACTGTGTCGCCAAGGACGGTGTATTCCTTGCGCTCTTCCGTACCGATGTTGCCGGCGACCACCGCCCCGTGGTTGAGGCCGATGCCCATCGCCAGCACTGGTTGGCTGTCGCGTGCCTGGAGGCTGTTGAAGCCCACCAGCGCGTTCTGCATGCTCAGCGCTGCGGTCGCGGCGTTGGTGACGGCGTCACCCTTGTCGATCGGCACGCCCCACACCGCCATGATCGCATCGCCCATGAACTTGTCGACCGAACCGGCGTGGTTCTGGATGCATGGCACCATGCGGTTGAAATACGCGTTCATCAGCGCAACGACCTGCTCTGGAGAGAGGCGTTCGGACATGCGCGTGAAGCCGATGACGTCGCTGAAGAGGATGGTCGCACGGTAGGTGCTGCCGCCCATGACCATCGCCACGTTGCCGGTCTTCACCTGGTCGGCGAGCGCCCCAGGCAGGTAACGGATGAGGTTGTCGCGCTGGCGCGTTTCGTGTTCGACGTTGCGCAGCAACTGCACGTTGTGCATCGCGATGGCAGCTTGCTGGCAGACCGCCACCGCCAGCTCCAGGTCTTCGCGGGTGAAGGCGCGTTTGCTGTCCGGCGTGTCGATCTGCACCAGGCCGAGGATCTCGTCGCCGACCAGCAGCGGGATGGTCATCGCGCTGCGGATCTTCAGCGAGACGATCGACATGCCCTGATCGAAGTCGCCGGTGTTCTGGTCGTTGAACAGGAACGCCGATTTCGATTCGAGCGCCTTGCGGCAGATGGTGGTCGAGACCGAGAGGTTCTCGGTCACGCCCTTGCGGTTGCGCATCGCCATCGCTTTGAGCTTGCCGACCTCGTTGCCGAGCATGAGGAAGCCGCGGTCGGCCTGCGGGAAGACCTCCAGCAGGGTGTCGATGATCTTGGTGCTGACGAGTTCCTCGCTGGTGATGTTCACCAGCGCCTTCGACACCTGGATGATCGCGTTGAGACGCTGGGCGAGGGTCTTGGCATCGACGCCCTGCGAGCGCACCTCCGACACCGACATGACGATGCTCTGGCTGAGGTCGGCTTCGCGTTCCTTGAAGCCGAAGATCGAGCTGGAGTGGGCGTCGCTCGGGATCTTGTGCATCTGCACGCGGATGCGGGTCTCACCCAGGCGCACCACGTCGCCATCTTTGGCGGTGTGCGGTCCTGGGATGCGTTGGTCGTTGACGTAGGTGCCGTTGGACGAGCCGTTGTCAGCCACCAGCAAGACCGCGCCGTCCCACTGGAAGCGCACGTGCTGACGGCTGGCGTTGGGGTCCGGAACTTCGAGCGAACAATCGGGACTGCGCCCACCGATGAGGTTCTTGTTCACGGGCACCACTTCGCCCGCACGAGCACCGGTCAGGAACACCAGTTCGTACATGTCCCTGACCCTAGCCGTGGCTCGTTAGAGGGGCAACCCCCAAGGGCTATCCGCTGATGGATGTCCGATGTCCGATGTCCGATGTCTGGGTGGACCGGGAGATCGGGAGGAATGGCGGACTGTCTTGGGCGATCACAGACGTCCTACTGGGCTTTGCTGCGCACCTCCAGGTAATCGACCGTCCATCCAGGTGTCCTGCTGTCCGACATCGGACATCGGACATCGCCTGACATCGGACATCTACTTGGCGTTGATCATCCACATGGCGAAACTCGCCGCGGCGAGGATCCAACCCAGGCCCATGAGCACCAGCAGCGCGGTGATCTGCTGCGATTTCGCGGCGATGACCTTCTCCAGCGTGGCGATGCGTTCCTTTTCAGCCGTGATCACGTTCATGATCTGGCTGCGCGACGATGGGATCGCGCCGTCCTTGTGCGCCACGTCGATGCGCAGCAGGTCGAGGTCCTTGATCACCTCGTCCGGTGTCTGGTAGCGATCGATCGGCTGCTTGGCCGTCATCTTGCCGAGCATGCGCTTGAGGTCCTTGGGCAGGTCCTTGCGCAGGTCTTCCAGTTTCGGCGGCTCGGTCTCGATGTGGTCGCGCATCACCTTGCTGCACGAACCCTGGAACAGGGTCTTGCCGGTGAGCATGTGGAAGAGCGATGCGCCGAGCGAGTAGATGTCCGAGCGCACGTCGAGGTTGCGTTCACCACGCGCCTGTTCGGGCGAGATGTAGTCCGGCGTGCCGATGGTGGTGCCTTCCTGCATCAGTTCGGCGTCCCACACCGACTGGATGAAGCCGAAGTCGCCCAGCTTCACCGTGCCGTCCTTGGTCACCATGATGTTGGCCGGTTTGATGTCGCGGTGCACGATGTTGTGATTGGCGAGGTACTTCAGCGCCTGGCACACCTGCATGCAGATGTTGATGACCTTCTCGACCGGCAACGCGCCTTCATGGCGGATGAGGTCTTCGACCGTCACGCCGTCGATGAACTCCATCGAGAAGTAGTACTTCCCCTGGTACTTGTTGACGTCGTAGACCTGGATGAGGTTCTGGTGGTTGAGTTTGCCCGCGGCGCGTGCTTCCAGCAGGAAGCGTTTGCGGAACTCCTCGTCGTCGGCCCATTTGTTGTGCAGGATCTTGAGCGCAACCGTGCGGTGCATGGTGAGCTGCTCGGCGAGGTACACCTCGCCCATGCCGCCTTCACCAATGCGTCTGACGAGTTTGTAACCGCCGATCTGTTTGTTGACCAGCATCCCGCCTTCGCTCTTCGCACGCTCGTCGCGGACGATGCGGCGCAGGGCCTTGGTCAGGCGGTCGGCGGTGGTGGCGTCAATGGTGCCGTCGGTGACCAGGATGTCGGCGAGGGGCTTCTTCGATTCGCGCACGCGGTCCATCGCGGTGTCGAACTGGTCGGGAGTGATGAGCCGGCCCTCAATGGCCAACTGGCCATAGCGGAAATCCTCATCCAATTCAGCTGCGTTCGTGCCGTTGGTCACCACGTTGCCGTCCTAGCTCCAGGTCCCTGCAGAAACTGCATCATCCGAAGGCTCGCATGGAGAGGCTGGCCGGCAGGGGGCGGCAGCCGATGGTCATGTAAGCACTTGTCAACCATATCCCCCAAGCTGGAAGCGAACAATGTTCCCACTCGCAGCACCTGTCCGCCACTTCACACACCCGACACGTGTCTGAGCCCCCGGGACGCCGTGGTGTTAGCTGGCTGTCCGACCGCTTCCAGTCGCGACGTGGCGCGTGTGCGTCAGTGCCGGCATCGTGCCCGCTTGCAGGTCGGAGGGGGTGGTGATCCAATCTGCGCCCTTCCACCTGCTGCGGAACCGAACCATGAGCGAATCCTACCTTCCCACCCACGAATGGGCGCGTGCCGAGGGCGGCCTGGTGGTGATCGGCCTCTCACCGTTCGCCGCGGGCGAGGTCGGTGAGGTCATCCACGTACAGTTGCCCACGGTCGGCACGGTACTGACGCGCGGCAAGCCCTGCGCCGAGATCGAATCGGTGAAGTCGGTGAACGACTATTACAGTCCGATCGACGGCACGGTGGCCGAGGTGAACAGCGCCCTGGCCAACAATCCCGAACTGGTCAACAGCGACCCGCTCAAGAACGGCTGGTTCGCCAAGATCAAACCGGCCAAAGCCGATGCGCTCGCCGGCCTGCTGTCGGCGGCGGATTACCAGGCGAAGATTACGAAATGAGGGATTGCCACGGTCCGGCGTCCGGTGTCCGGGGTCCGGAGTCGCGTCGATTGACTCCGGACCCCGGACCCCGGACTCCGGACGTATTCGCATGACCCACCGCATCGGCATCGGTTACGACATCCATCGGCTTGAACCCGGCAGCGGCATCGTCGTCGGTGGCGTGTCGATTCCGTGTGAATACCGCGTGGTCGCGCACAGCGATGGCGATGTGCTGCTACATGCGCTGTGCGATGCGCTGCTGGGAGCGGTCGGTGCAGGCGACATCGGCGAACACTTCCCCGACACCGACGAGACCCATCGCGGACGCGATTCGCGCACCTTCGTCCAGGCAGTCCTGGCGTTGCCGGCGCTCAAACCGTGGCGCGTGACCAACATGGACAGCAACATCATTGCCCAGGTCCCACGCCTGGGGCCGTACAAGCTGCCGATGCGTCAGTTCCTGGCGGAACTGCTGTTCCTGCCGCTGGGGCGTATCGGCGTGAAGGCACGGACCAACGAAGGCCTGGACGCGGTTGGCGAAAAACGTGCGATCCAGGCGCAGGTCGTGGTGCTGCTCGAACCGGTGCGTTGAGGCGCGCTAAGGTGCGCTTCGCACTGCCAGCTTCAGGTGAGGCGCACGGCACATAAAAGGTGAGGCGCACGGCGCATAAAAAAGCCGCTCGTCGAGAAGACCCGACGAGCGGCACGAATCTCCGGGCACCGGTGTGGGCGGCGACCGTCTCGTTCCGCGGGAGATCCTTCCGAGGCAGATGAAGACCGCGTGAACTGACGATGAAGGTGCCCGTGGCGTACGGGTTCACGGGGTCAGGCGCGTGAGTTCCTGCATCTGCCGGGTGAATCCCAGCAATTGTCTGGCGCTGGCGAGTCTTGCCGGGTCGTGGCCGGCGATCGCCTCGTAGGCGGGGATGGCCTCGCCCAGGTCGCGTTCGACCTCGCTGAAACAGGTGCGTGCCTGCGTCAGCGTGCCCATGCGTCCGGCGAGGGCCGCGGCGTCGTCGGCCAGGGTCGGACGGGCGCGTTTGGCCAGCTCGATGCCTTCGGCGAAACGTTGTTCGCTGGTGGTGAACCGTTGTTCGAGCAGGCCACGCACGGTGGTCGGCACCGGCGTCGGCGTCGGCGTCGTCGTCGGCACTGGTGTGGTGGTCGTGGGTTGGGTGGTCGTCGGCGTGCCCGGTGCCGGTGTCGCCGGTGGCGTGGTCGTGGACTGCTCGCGTGTCCGCCACCAGGTGTCGCAGCGTTCGATCAGGCCGCCCTTGCCCCACAATGATTCGCCCGCGCGATCGGCCAGGCGTTTCGCGTCGTTGGCGACCTCGGCGAACGGATCGCCGCTGGTGGAGTCCTTGGGCACCGGCGACCACCACGCGCTGTCGAGCGGATGGAAGCTCCAGACGCCGTGTGCGCGATGGTTGGCCAGCGTGGTCCACGCCAGCGCTCCACTGAGCGACACCACCACCAGGATTACGAGCAGCCTGCTGAGCACGCCACCGTGGCGTGCGGCGCTCATGGAATGAACCGCTCACCCGGCTTGGCGGGTGCGGCGGGCTTCGCTGGATCTGCGGGCTTGGTCGGATCCGCGGCGGGATCTGCCGCCTTCGCGGACTGGCCCAGACGATTGAGGACGTTGGCGACGGTCTCCTCGACCGTGCCGCCGATGAGATCCTGCTCGACCGCCAGCACCTTGCCGTCGGCGCCCACCAGCACGAGCGCCGGGATGCCGTCGACGTGCCAGGCGTCATCGATTTCGCTGTCCCAGCCCAGACCTTCGCCGAGCACCGGGTAGGTGATGCCCATCTTGGCGATGTACGCCGGCAGGTTGGGCAGGGTCTGCTTGGTATCGAGCGTCACGCCGATGGTCAGCACACCCTGCTCTTTGAGTTTCACCGCCGCGCTGGCGATGATTGGTGCGACGGTCTCGCAGGGTTTGCACCAAGTGGCGAAGAAATCGATCAGCACCGGCTTGCCTGCCAGGGTGGCGAGATCGATCTCGCCCTCCTGACCGTCGACGCGTTTGAGTTTGAGCTTGGGCGCCGGCTGGCCGACGAACTTCTCGCTCGCGGTCATCGCCGAATCGAGCAGTTGGTTGGCTGCCGGATCGTTGCGTCCGTTCAGCCACGCCTGCACCGCGTCGGCTTTGGCACCGGCTTCTTCCATCGCCAGAACCCGCAGGGCATAAACCGGCACGCGGTCGGCTGGTGGTTTGTCGGCCAGCAAGGTGAGCGCATCGTCGAGATGCTTGAAGAGGGTCAGCACGACCTCGCGGTAGGCTTCCTGCGCGGGCGTCAGCGCTTGCTCGGCTTCACCCTCAGCGGGTTTGGGCGGCAGGGCCTTGCGCAGCGCGGCCAGCCCGCTCTGCAGGCGTTGCGCTTCGGCGGTATGCGCACGCGCACGCACGGCCGCTCCCAGATCACCGAACGGTGCGAGGCTCTCCAGCACGCTGCCGACGGTCTCGGGTTTTTCTGCCTGCTTCCAGGACAACTGCCAGACCGCGACCCACGCCAGGCCGGCGCGTTCCTTGAGCGAGGTCGGCGCGTCCTTCGAGGCCAGCACGGTCTGGAGCGCCGCCTGCGCCTCAACAGTGCGTCCGGCGTCGATCCACGCTTCGGCACCGGCGGTACGCAGTTCCAACAGATCGGCGGCCGACAGCCCGAGGTTCTCGCCCAGCAGCGCGGTGATCGCCTGCGCGCGCGCGGGATTGCCCGGCTCGCTGATCTCGTCCGGCTTGAGCGCCTGGTTCACCTCCTGCAACAGGTCATCGACCGTGGCGGCGCTGAGGGGACAGCACAGGCCGAGGGCCAACAGGGCGGTGGAGAGCAAGCGGGGGCGCATGGTGCGCAGCATGGTGCCTCAGGTGGCTGAGGCAGCAGATTTCCCGCGCTTGCGCGACACCCGTGGCCCACGCCCAGGGGTGGTGTCGGCAGCCGCGCTGACCGGCGCACTGGGGCCGGTGCTGAACACCACCTCGGGGTGGTCGGCGAAACGCCGGCGCATCACCGCAACCGCCTCCGGGTTGCTGTCGATCAGCAGGAAGCGCCGGCCGAGCGCGAGGGCGGCTGCGCCGGTGGTGCCGCTGCCAGCGAAGAAATCGACCACCAGATCGCCTGGGCGCGACGATGCGGCGACGATGCGACGCAGGATGCCGAAGGGTTTCTGCGTCGGATAGCCGGTCTTCTCACGCGAGTTGGTCGGCACGATGGTGTGCCACCAGGTGTCGGTCGGCAGCTTGCCACGCGCAGCCTTTTCTTTGCCCACCAGCTTGGGCGCCAAGTACGGCAGGCGGTCGACTTCGTCGGTGCAGAAGCGGTACTTCGCCGGATCCTTGACGTAGACCAGGATGTTGTCGTGTTTCGCCGGCCACTTCGATTTTGAGCGCGCACCGTAGTCGTAGGCCCAGATCACCTCGTTGAGGAAACAACGGCGCGAGAAGATCGTATCGAGAGCCACTTTGCAGTAGTGCACCTCGCGGTAGTCGATGTGAAAATACAACGTGCCGTGCGGTGCCAGCAGGCGATACGCTTCACGCAGCCGCGGTTCGAGGAACGCCAGGTAGTCGTCGAACTGGTCGTTGTACGCGCTGCTCGCCACTGTCGTGCGTTCATACCGCGCACCATGGAAACCGATCTTGCCGTGCTCTGAGCGCACTGACTTCATCACCCGGCGTTCCATCTGCTTGCCGGTGTTGAACGGCGGATCGATGTAGATCAGGTCGGCGAAACCATCGGGCAGGGTGCGCAGGACCGCGAGGTTGTCGCCGAGGATGACTTCATTGCCTCGGTCCGGGGCCCGGGGTCCGGGGTCCGGGGTCTGGTGTACGTGGGATTTCACCAAGCACCGACACCATCGGCGGTCATCCACCAAGGGACACGTGCCGGGCACGCTGCCGACTCCGGACTCCGGACTCCGAACTCCGGATTCATTGCGTGAGCGCCTTGCGCCAACGCGCCACCCAGGTCGCCGCGATCGGACTGATCTGATCCTCGACCAGATTGCCGCGTGCGCATTCGAAGGCTTGGCGCAGTTCCTTGATCTGTCCGCGTGAGCGGTTGAAGCGGAGCGCCAGATCTCCGTCCTCGACCGCGTCGAGGTATGCGTCGGCGAGCGTCTTGAGGTCCTCGTCGAGCCACGCGCGGCCGAGCGCCTTGCCGCCGGCGCGGATCGGTGCGTCCTTCGATGACGGTTTCGGTTTGGCGACCTCGACGAACGCCACCGGTGCGGGTTTGGTGTCGAGAATGAGTGCGCTGGCATGCGCGAGGTTCACCAGCACCGCGCCTTCGCCGCTCGGCGCACCGAGCGACAACCAGCCACCTCGCAGACCGGTGATGGTACCGCGTACCACCTGACCATTGGTGAGATGGGCGCTGAGGCTGCGCCCAGGGATGAGTTGCGAGAGGGGATCGTCCATGGTGGTCGCAGAGTCATGATCAGCGGCGTTGGGCAAGGCCGGGGCGATTTCAGGTGTTGATTCACCGCGGGAAAACCCGCATCAGTCCGGGGTCTTCGACATTGACAGCCTCCGCCGGCAGGCCTACAACGTGCGCCAGCACGATCCGTCGTGCCGACGCTGGTGGTGGTCAGGTAACGGTTCCGACTGCGGTCGACCCACTCCCGACCAGGCGTCCCTCCCACCCACAATCCGGTTTTTCTCGCAGGCCTGCGCTGCAACGGCAGGCCTGTGCTGCATTCCCCGGTTGTGTTCCGTACCCGTTCATTTCCGGGGTTTGATGCCGGCTGAAACGCTGGTGGTCATCGATGGCCACTACTACGCCTACAAGTTCTTCTTCGGCATGCCGCCGCTCACCGGTCCCGGCGGGCGGCCCACCGGCGTGACGTATGCCTTCGCCAACATGGCGCGTGATCTGCGGCAGAATCCGCTGCTGACGCACTTGGTGTGCGTGTTCGACATCGGCGACAGCTTCCGCAATCAGATCTTCGCCGAGTACAAGGCGCACCGTGATCCGATGCCGGATCTGTTAGCTGCGCAGCTTGATGACGTCGAGGAAATCCTGCGCGCCAGCGGCGTGCCGATCATTAAAGCACTTGGGTTCGAAGCCGACGATGTCCTGGCGACCTTGGCCAAACAGGCGAGCGCGGCCGGCATGAATGTGCGGCTGTGCACCAAAGACAAAGACATCGACCAACTGCTGAATGAGCGCGTTCGCACCTGGGATCCGGGCAAGGACATCCTGCGTGGGCCGAAGGAACTGCAGGAAGAAAAGGGCATCACGCCCGCGCAGGTGATCGACTACCTGTGCATGATCGGCGACAGCGCCGACAACGTCCCAGGCATCACCGGCGTCGGTCCGAAGAACGCCGCCAAGCTGCTGGTTCAGTACGGCAATCTGGCGGCGGTGCTGGCCAACAGCGATCAACTCAAAGGCAAACAGAAGGAGAACGTCGAAGCGTTCAAACCGCAGGCCGAGCTGACCTGCCGCTTGATCCAGCTCGCCGACGTACCGGACCTGCCGCCGCTGGACACCTTCCGTATCGACCGTTCGCTCACGGGTGATGAAGCCGCGTTCACCAAGTTCGGTTTCAGCCGCGCGCGTTTCTTCCCGACGCAGGCGCAACCAGCGAGCACCGCGGATGCGCCGTACCGCATCCTCGCGCTCACTGATCTGCCTGGTTTCATCGCCGACCTGCGCACGGCCGGGCGTTTCGCCTTCGATACTGAAACCACCGGGCTTGATCCGCTGACCGCCGACTTGGTTGGTATCAGCTTCGCATGTGGAATACCGGATGCGCGCGCGGCGGCGTACCTGCCGATCCGTGGTCTCGATCACGCGCTGGTGCCGTGGGACGCGGCGAAGGCGTTGCTCGCTCCGCTCTTCGCCGATGCGACGGTAAAAAAAGTCGGGCAGAACACCAAGTACGACGTGCGCGTGTTGGCGCGCCACGGTATCACGGTGAACGGCGTCGACGGCGACACCATGCTCGCGAGTTGGTTGCTCGACCCAGGCCGTGAAAGCCACGGCATCGATCACCTGACCAAGTCGTTCCTGAACGAAGCGAAGATCGCCACCGGCCAAGTGATTGACTTCGCCAATGGCCAGACCATGGCGCAGGTCCCGGTCGCCACCGTCGCCAAGTACGCTTGTGAGGATGCCCAGTGCTGCTGGCGTCTAGCGCAGGTGCTCGAAGCCAAACTCGCCGAGAACAACCTGCTGGAAGTCTACCGTACGCAGGAGGTGCCGATCGCCGGCTGCCTCGGACGCATGGAAGACGCTGGTTTGCTGGTGAACCGCGACACGCTGTCAGCGACCCAGCGCCATCTGGAACAGTACCTCACTGAGGTCACCGCCAGCATCCGCAAACACGCTGGCGGCTCGTTCAATCCGGCGAGCCCCAAACAGGTCGCGGACCTGCTGTTCACCAAGCTCGGTCTGCCGGTGATGAGCCAGACCAAGTCCGGACCATCGACCGACGCCAGCGTGCTCGAAGCGCTGCGCCATCTGCACGAACTGCCGGACCTGCTGCTGCAACACCGCATGTTGTCGAAGTTGATCGGCACGTATCTGACCAAGCTGCCCGAGTACATCAGCGCTGATGGTCGCATTCACACCAACCTCAAGCAGACCGGCGCCGAGACCGGACGTCTCGCCAGCGATTCGCCGAACTTGCAGAACATTCCGAAGAAGAGCGACCTGGGACGCGAGATCCGCGCGGCGTTCATTCCCGGCCCTGACCGTTTGTTCCTCGCGGCTGACTACAGCCAGATTGAACTGCGCGTGCTCGCGCACCTATCAGGTGATCCGACGCTGAAACAGGCCTTCGCCAGCGGCGCCGACATCCACCGCTTCGTCGCTGCGCAGGTCGCCGGCATCGATGAGGCCTCGGTCACGCCCAAGCAGCGCAACGCGGCAAAAGCGGTCAACTTCGGCATCATCTACGGGCAGACCGCGTTCGGCTTGTCGCAGCAGCTCGGCATCGCACGCGGCGAAGCGCAGAAGTTCATCGACGGCTACTTCGCCCGCTTCAGTCAGGTGAAGGCGTACATCGCCTCAGTGATCGAACAGGCCGTGAGCCGCGGCTACGCCGAGACCATCGCCGGACGCCGTCGTTACGTGCCGCATTTGAGCAGCGGTAACCGCAATGAACGCCTGCAAGGCGAACGCATCGCGCTCAACAGTACCATCCAGGGCAGTGCTGCTGACCTGATCAAATGTGCGATGCTGCGCTGCGACACCATGCTGCCCGCCGGCTCGCGTCTGGTGCTGCAGATCCATGACGAACTGCTGGTCGAGGCGGACGCCACGGTGGCGGATGCCGCTGCCGCCGCGCTGCGCGAGGCCATGACCGGTGCCTGGATCCTCAACGATGTTGCCTTGATCGCCGAAGTACGTCGCGGCGACACCTGGTTCGCCGTGAGCTGATGTATGCAGACCACAGACCACAGGCTACAGACCACAGGTCGTAGCCACTCCCATTTTCGCCCCTGATTTCCGAACGAAGAAAAAACATGAACGACAAAGCCAAGAAACCCGCCCGCACCACCAAGCCCAGGCCCACGAAAGAGTCGGCGAGAGAGTCGGCGAAAGAGTCGACTAGGGAGCGGGCACCGCGTGGTGAATCGTCCGGCGACCACCTGCCGCCGATCGACTTCGATGCGCCCTCCGAGGCAGTGAAGGCCGGTGCGCAGCCAGCCGAGCCATTGCTGGTGGTGCCAGCGGAAAAACGTGTGCGCATCGGCATCACCGGTGAACCAGGTGCGGGCAAGAGCGCGCTCGCGCGTCAACTCGGTGCCCTCGGCGGCACGGTGATCGACGTCGATCGTCTGGGCCACGAACTGCTGGAACATCCGCGCATCAAGCGCGACCTCGCGCGCGCTTTCGGTGAGGACATCCTCACCGGCGATGGCGAGATCGATCGTCGCGCGGTGGCGGCCAAAGCCTTCGCCTCCGCCGAAGCAACCGCGACGCTCAACGGCATCATGCATCCGCCGATCGCCGCACGCGCCAAGGCACTGGCGGCCAAGGCTGGCAACTTTGTGGTGGTCGACGCGGGCCTGCTGCACGAGATCGGCCTGGGTGAGGACTGCACCATCTCCATCTATGTGAAAGCCAACCGCGACAACCGCGTGAACCGCGTCGCTGAACGTGGCTGGGACGAAAACGAACTTGCCCGCCGCGAACAAGCTCTCGGCGACGCCGATGCCCGCCGCAAAAAGTGCAACCTCGCGGTCGACAACACCGGCGATCCCAACTTGCTGGCGGCCTACGCCAAGACCATCCTGGCGCGTCAAATCGGTCTGGATCTGTCCGCGCTGAAGAAACAGGCGCCGATGCCGATGCGCAACGTCGACAACGGCAATGGCAATGGCAGCGGCGATCACGACGACGACTCGCAGGACAATAACGACGACGCGTCCACCGATGGCGACGCGGGCGACCAGAATGACCGTGCGCCCCAGCCCGAACCACAGCAGCAGCGCCGCGATCAGCAGCGCCCAGGCGACCGTCGTTTCGATCAGCGTGGCAATCCGCAGCAGCAGAACCGCCAGGGCGGCCAGCAGCGCGATGGCGGCCAGCAGCGCGATGGCGGCCAGCAGCGCGATGGCGGCCAGCAGCGCGACGGCGGCAACCAGCAGGGCGGAAATCAGCAAGGTGGTCAACCCGGCAACACCCAGCAGCGTGAGGGTCAGCCAGGCAATCAGGGCAACGACAACCGTCCGCCGGTGAAGATCATCCTCGATGACTACCTGCGTCGCACCCTGCCCGACCTCCAGGGCGAAGCCGACAAACTCGATGTGCGCGATGTGAAATGGCTGAAGAAACACGACCTCATCTGCGAGATCCTGCGGCGCGTCGCCGCCGGTCGTGCGGATGAGATCGTGGTCGAAGGCTACATCGAGCTGATCAAGGATCAGCAGGCGTACATCCGTAGCCCGCTCAACAACTACCTGCCGGTCAACACCGACGCCTTCATCGCCAACCCGCAGATTCGCCGATACGGTCTGAAGGCTGGCATGCAGGTGGCTGGTCTGGCGCGTGCGCCGCGCGGCAACGAACGTTGCCCGCAGCTGCTGAGCATCAACACCGTGATGGACGAGCCGGAGAACAAGCGCACGGCCGTGCAAGACTTCGAGCACCTCGTGCCGTTGCATGCGCATGAACGCCTGTTCATGGAGCTGCCGGGCGACCCCACCGACTACTCGCTGCGCATCATCGACCTGGTGGCGCCAATCGGCAAAGGCCAACGCGGTCTGATCGTCGCTCAGCCGAAGTGCGGCAAAACGGTCTACATGACCAAAATCGCCAAGGCCATCACCACCAACAATCCGGAAGTGGTGCTGATCGTCCTGCTAGTCGATGAACGTCCGGAAGAAGTCACTGACATGCAGCGCAGCGTGCGTGGTGAAGTGGTGGCCTCGACCTTCGACCAGCCGGCCTCGCGCCACGTGCAGTGCGCCGAGATGGTGATCAACAAGGCCAAGCGCCTAGTCGAACGCGGCAAAGATGTTGTCATCCTGCTCGACTCGATCACGCGTCTGGCGCGAGCCTACAACAGCGAAGCACCCAACTCCGGGCGCATTCTCTCAGGCGGTATCGATTCCAACGCGCTGATCAAACCGAAGCAGTTCTTCGGTGCAGCGCGCAAGATCGAGAACGGTGGTTCGCTGACCATCCTTGCCACTGCCATCGTCGATACCGGTTCGCTGATGGACACGGTGATCTTCGAGGAGTTCAAGGGCACCGGCAACATGGAGCTGGTCCTCGACCGGCGCTTGGCCAATCGCCGCGTCTTCCCCGCTGTCGACTGCGCGCAGTCGGGCACGCGCAAAGACGAACTGCTGATCAAGAACGACGACGAACTGCGCCGCGTGTGGGCACTCAGGAAGTTCCTCGCCGAACGCAACGGCGCGGATGCGATCGACTTCCTCAAGTCGAAGCTCAAGAACTCCAAGACCAACATCGAGTTCCTGCTCACCATCGATCCGGACAAGCTCAGCTCGTGGTGAGCCGGTCATGGCGGGCAGTCGCCCACCCCTGAAACACCACAACCGCGGGCTGCTGCCCGCGGTTGTGGTGTTTCAGGGGGTCAGCAACGGCTCAGAGCCGGTAGCCGAGTTGGATGCCTACGGTCAGACCGTTGATGATGATCTCGGTGTCGTAGGTCGCGCTGCCCTCGATCTCGCCTTCGCTTGAGGCGTACAGATAGCCGATCTGCAGGCCGAGCTGAACACCATTGCTCCAGGTGTAGTAACCGGCCGCGCGGAAGCCGACCTCCCAGTAGAGGCCGGTGCCGTCACCTGCGGCGCTCTGTTCGAACTCCGCATGACCGAGGCCGAAGTAGGGATTCAGTTCGATGTGGAACTGGTCGTCGAGCAGCCAGGCCAATCCTGGGTGGATGGTGAGTTGGTAGCTGCGCAGATCGATCTCTGGCGAGGTCGCACTGCTCTCGATCACGCAGTGGTTGGTGCTCAGCTCCAGCCCGAGGATAAAGTCGCCATCTTCGGAGACACCGCTGAGCGGCGTCATCCACATCAGGCCGGTGCGACCGGTCAGATCCCAGTTGGTCTCGCGCTCGTAGTTGGCGGGATTCGCATTGCCGCTCGAATCGATGACGCTGATGTCGGCGCCGGCCGGCAGCATGCTGTAACCCAGACGCCAGTCGTTGACGCGGTAGGGATCACGTTCCTTGCGTGCGATGGTGTTGAAGTCCTCGTCATCGTCCTCGACCGCCTGGGCACCGGTGACGCCGGTCACCAGCAACGACACCATGGCGAGCGTGCGCACCACGGTGGCGGCACGTGCAGCGGTCAGTGAATGAATGAAAAAATCTGGTACGAGGTGGGACGTGGTGGTCATGGGCGCTATTTCTAGGCGGCTCGCCCAGGCCCCTCAAGGGAAACATGCAGCGAGCGTGCGCTGGCCCTGCTACAGCCCTGGTCGGGGTCCTTGGTCGCGCAGACGCAGTGAGCGTCCGAGCCAGAAAGCCAGGAACAGACCGAGGGCGGCGAGACCTCCGCCAAGTCCGCAGGACGAGCTGCCGCCGCTGCTTCCACCACCACCGCCGCTTCCACCGCCACCACCGCCGGCCCCCACCGACACGGTGCTGGATGGCGACGAGCCGCTGGGACCGGCCGGCGCGCTGGCGACCGCCCGCACCTGGTGACTGCCCGGCGTCAAGCCGGTGAGCTGGTACGACCACGTGCCATCGTCGGCGACGGTGGTGGAGCCGACCTCGACGTTATCGACCAGAATGTGGATGGTCGCGCCGGGCGTGCCGGTTCCGCTGATGGTCGGCGTGGCGCTGCCGTTGCCCGCCACCAACGGGGTCGAGGGCGTGGATGGCAGCGGTCCGACATCCGCGGCTGGAGTGGGGTACAGGCGGTACATCGGCAGCACGCCCTTGGCCTGGGAGGCGCTCGACCAGCGCAGGGTGGCTTCGGCGCCACCGCTCGCCTCATAGAAATCCATGGTCAGGTCATAGCGCACGCCGGCGGTCATGGCGAAGGTGCCGGTGGATTCCGTCGGTGCCTGATCGACCCATTGGTCGATCACGGTCGCGCCGTTGATCCGCAGGCGCGTGCCGTCGTCGCTGGTGATGGCGAAGGTGTAGGTCTCGTTGAAACCCGGCACCACCGTTCCGGTCCAGCGCACGGTGAAGTTGTCGGCGCTGACGCCGGCCCCAGGGCTGCCCGGCCACACGAACGCCACCGTCGGATCGGTGCGCGTCAACACCGCGCCGGTGGTGAAGGCGTTGGCCTTGACCTCATTGCGGTAGGAGCCCAGCAGTCCACTGCCCTTGGGCAGCGACGCGATCCACTGTGCGATGGTGGCCATCGCCGCCTGATCGACCACGTTGCGTGCCACCGGCGGCATCTGCACACCGGTCGCGGTGCTGGTCAGGCGCCGGTGCGTTGCCGACAGGCTGGTGTCCCGCGGCACCACCACGCGTGAAGCAGTGATGCCCAGGTTGTTGGTCAAGGCGCCGTTGATGATCCCCTGGGCATCGAGATTGGTGTCGAAGCGTGCATCCCATTGCGACGGGGCTCCCCCTGGGCGATGGCAGTTGGCGCAGTTGGCGTCGAGGTACGAACGCGCGCGGTGCTCCAGCGTGGCGCTGCCGTCATCGACCCGCACCAGTTTCTTCAGTCCGGCGAGCGAACCTTCGCCGATGTCGCTGGTGAACATGCGCAGGTAGTTCCAGGTGCGCAGTTGGTTGTCGCTTCCGATTCCTGGGCCGCTGCCTGGATACGTATAGGTGCCGTTCAACTGACGGGTCTTCGGTCCGAGCACGAAACCGGCGTTCTGCGTGTGGCATTGCAGGCATTGGCTGCGCGATGGATAACTCCACGTCTGGGCGCGCGTACCGGCAGCGGTGGTGACGGTGAAGGTCTCGTCGAGTCCATCGGTACCGACCAGCGTCGCGCTGCTGCCGGTATCGTTCCAACGGTAGGTCACACCATATCCGTTGGTGCCGGCACCATCGAGCACCAGCACACGGGTCTCGACGCGTCGGCGGGCGTTGGTCACCTCGTTGGTCTCGAGTTCGAAGTGTTTGATGAAGATGGTGCCACCAGGCCAGACATATTCGCCGGTCGAGGCGAAGCCGATGCGTTGCCCGCCGGGCAGGCCGACCCAGCGGTTCTTTTGGGCGCCATCTGACCACAGTGGGCTATTGATGTCGTAGGGCACGAACCCAGGCGCAGCGGTGAGGGATCCCAGGCTGGTGAAGAGGCCGGTTGCGCCCAGGCTCGCCGGCAACGCGCCACCCACCGTCGCCGGCATCAGCACACCGCTGAGCGGTGGCCGCGTTGGCCAACCGTAGGGAGTAGCACCACTGATGGTCATGGTCGCGCTGCTCTCACCCGAGGTGGTCAGCCCGCTCTTGAGCGCGATGGCGCGCACGATGGTGGTGCTGGTGATCTGGAACGGCGCGCTGTAGAGCGTCGATGTGGCGTCCGGCACGGTGGTGTTGGTGGTGTAGCGGATCGCCGCCCCCGGCGTGGCGCTGGTGATTTGCACCCACACCGGCCCGCTGAAGGTGCCGGTGCCTGGCGCGATCACCGGTGCGGTGACATTGGCCAGGATGTTGAAGGTGTTGCTGGTGGCGCCGGTCACACCACTGCTGGCGGCACTCAGGGTGTAGCCGTTACCCGCCGCATCGATGTTCAGCGTGCTGAAGGTCGCGACGCCATCGATGGCGGCGACCGTGAGCGTGCCACCGAGCGCTCCACCGCCGGCAATGTTGCCGATCCCCACGGTCACGGTGGCGGTGGAATTAACGATCGCATCGCTGGCATCACGCAGTGCGACCGTCACCGCCGGCGTGATGGGGTTGCTGACATTGGCCGTACTCGGCTGCTGGACGAAGGTCACCTTGGTCGCGTTGCCACCGCCGACGTAGGTCACGCGGTAGAGCGACCCACCGGTGCCCACCGAGCCGTTGTCCTGCGGCGATCCTGCCGGGCTGTTGACGATGCCGCCGCGCGCGACGTACCACAGTGCGCCGTCGGGGGCGACCTCGACCGCGATCGGACGGTTGACCCCACTGGCGAACAACGTGCGCGTGGTCGGCAACGCCGGGTTGATGTAGTAGATCTCGCCGGTGTTGGCCGCGTAGTTACCGTAATCGCTGAAGAAATACCGCCCGGTGTAAGTCCCTGGGAAGGCGATGCCGGTCGGCGCGCTTGGTTGGTAGAACACGCTGCCGCAGATCGCGGTGCCGACGCCGTGGTCGTAGACGTGTACCGGCTCGGCGTAGTTCGCGGGCGGGGTCTGCGCGGCGATCGGACCCTCGATGGTTTCCCAGCCATAGTTGATCGCCGCCGGTGAGGCACCGGTGGTGTAGCTGTTGACCTCCTCCCACACAGCGCCGCCGACATCGTTGACGAACAGACGGCTGGTGCCGGTCTGCACCGCCAAGGTGTAAGGATTGCGCAGACCGAGTGCGACGATCGCACGCATGTTCCCGCTGAACGTGAGGTAGTTCGGATTGTCGGTCGGGATCGTGCCGTCCTTGTTCAGGCGCAGCAGTTTGCCCAACAGGTTGCCGGTGTTCTGCGAGTTCGAGCCGTCGCCGCCATCACCGCTGGCGACGTAGAGTTTGCCGTCCTGACCGAAGCGCAGTCCGCCGCCGTTGTGAATCGAGCCAGGCAGGGTGTCGAACTCCATCAGCACCTGCTCATTGGCGAGTTGGGCGGTGCCGGCGCTGACCAAGAAACGACTGAGGCGGTTGTGTACCGTCGGTGCGTTGGCGGTGTAGTAGAGGTAGACGTAGTCCGACCCCGCACCGAACAGCGGATCGACCGCCACGCTCATCAGGCCGCGTTCGTTGCTGGCCTCGACCTGCGAACTGAGATTGATCACCGTGGTCATCACGTACGCCCCGCCGTTCCACGTCACCAGACGTAGGCGCCCGGGCTTCTCGCACACGAACAGCTTGCCGTCCGGGGCGAAGGTGATGGTGGTGGGATCGAGCCCGCTGATCACCTGGGTTTCGCTGAAGCCCGGTTGGGTGAAGGTCGCAGCCGATGTCGGCAGGACCAGACCGCACAGCAGCACGGTTGCCAGGAAACGCTGAAGGTGGGTCATGATTGGTCCCGGGGACATGGAGGGTTGGTGCCGCTGGGATGCGCTGTATCCAGTTGGACAGCCTGGAACTTTGCTGAGCGGACAGCGGTTTCCTCCGGCCCGGTCGCATGTACCGCACAGAGAGCACGTCGTGCTCCGTGCAACCGCTAACCGCGTCGTGCCTGTTGTTGCAGATTGTAGAGCAGGTCCTGTGCCTGACGCGGACTCAGGCCATCCAACTCCTGCTCGCGCAGGCGTTTCATCAGTGGGTGCTCGGTCGGCGAAAAGAGCGTGAGCTGCACCGTTGGAGACTCGGCGTTGCGTGCCGCTGGCCGCTCGCGCTCCGTCAGGTCAACATTGAGCTGTTCGAGCGTCGCTAGCACTTCGCGTGCCCGTCGGATGACGGGCTCCGGCACACCCGCCAGGCGCGCGACATGGATGCCGTAACTGCGCGTTGCAGCGCCGTCTACGATGCGGTGGAGGAACACCACGGTCTCATCCTGCTCCGCGACGCTGACGGTGAGGTTGCGGATTCCTGGACGATCCACTGCAAGATCCACCAATTCATGGTAATGCGTGGCAAATAATGCACGGCAACCAATGCGGTCGTGCAGGTGCTCGGTGATCGCCCAGGCCAAGCTGACGCCGTCGTAGGTCGAGGTGCCGCGTCCGACCTCGTCGAGCACCACCAATGAGCGTCTGGTCGCGTGGTTGAGGATCGCCGCAGTCTCGGCCATCTCGACCATGAAGGTCGACTGTCCACGCGCGAGTTCATCGCCGGCACCGACCCGGGTGAACACCCGGTCGACCACGCCGATGCGCGCACTGGCCGCCGGCACGAACGATCCGGCCTGCGCCAGGATCACGGCCAACGCCACCTGGCGGATGTAGGTGGATTTGCCCGCCATGTTGGGGCCGGTGATGACGGCTAGGCGACTGGCCGGGTCCGATGTCCGATGTCCGATGTCCGATGTCCCTGATTCGACATCGGACATCGGACATCGGACATCGGACGCATCCAGCCGACAATCATTCGCCACAAACCGCCCGCGCCCGAGCACGTCCTCGACCACCGGATGGCGGCTCTCACGCAGGTCGAGCGCCAGTGAATCGTCGACCACCGGTCGGCACCAGCCCAGGCGGCGTGCGACATCGGCGAGTGCGGCGAGCACGTCGATCAGCGCGAGGGCGTGGGCGCAGGCCTGGATCTCGTCGAGCGCCTGTTCGGCGCGGTCGCGCAGGCGGGTGAAGTGCGCGAGTTCGAGCGCATTGATGCGTTCGTCCGCGCCCAGCGCTTGGTCCTCGAACTCCTTGAGTTCGGGCGTGATGTAACGCTCGGCGCCGACCAGCGTCTGTTTGCGCACAAAGTGCGGCGGCACCTGGTCGCCGCGCGCACGCGACAGTTCGATGTAGTAGCCGAAGACGCGGTTGTAGCCGACCTTGATCTGCTTGAGGCCGCAGGCCGCGGCCTCGCGTGCTTGGTACTGCGCCAGCCACGCATCGGCGTCACGTCTGATCGCACGCAGGCGGTCGAGGTCGGCGTCCACGCCATCGCGCATCAGCCCGCCCTCGCTGATGGTCAGCGGCGGATCGTCGACCAGCGTGCGGCTGAGGTCGCGCACCAGCTCCGCCGCGGGGTGCAGGTGTTCGTAGGCGAGCCTCAGCAGTTCGGGAGCCGCACCATCCGCGCCCAACGCGGTCGCCACGCTCGCGGCGGCCTGCACGGTGGTGGCGAGGTGCACCAGATCGCGGCCATGGCAACGACCGGTGGCGATGCGCGCGAGCAGGCGTTCGAGATCGTAGACCTGCGCCAGCGCGGCGCGTACTTCGTCGCGTCGGCGGTCGTCCGCCACCAGGAACGCCACCGCGTCGTGGCGCGCGGAGATCGCCGGGATGGTGGTCAGCGGTCGCGCCAGCCATTCCGCCAACAGCCGCGCGCCGGCCGCGCTCTTCGTGCGATTGATGGTGGCGAGTAGACTGCCTTGCGGACCCTGGTCGCGGCTGTTGCGCAGCAGTTCGAGGTTGCGCCGGCAGGTCGCGTCGATCACCAGGTGGTCGTCGTGGTGCAGGCGGCGGATGCGCCGCACGTGGCCGAGCGCCTTGCCGGTGCCGCCGGGATTCGCCGCGTGGTCGGCGTAGCGCAGTGCGGCGGCGGCGGCGGCGGCGAGGTGGTCGTCGTCCGCGCTGATGCCGAAGCCGTCGAGCGTCGCCACGCCCAGGCGTTCAGCCAGCCAGCGCCGGGCATCCGCCGGTTTCCAGGCATACGCAGCGATCCCCGCGAGTGGTGGGACCGGCACCGGTGCGCACAACTCGGCGAGCCGTGCCGGCGTGTCTTCACGTCGGCGCAGATCCTCCGGCAGCAGCAGTTCGGCCGGCGCAAGGCGTGCGAGGATGAGCGCCAGGTGCTGAGCATCGTTGGCGGCTTCGACGGTGAAATGTCCGGTGCTGGTATCGAGCGCGGCGACGCCGAGCGCTTTGCCATCCACCAGCGTGATCGCGGTGAGCGCCACCAAGTGGTTCGCCGCCACCGTGTCGAGCGCGCTCTCATCGATCAGCGTGCCGGCGGTGATGACGCGCGTCAGGCCGCGTTTCACCAATCCTTTCGCGGTCTTTGGATCCTCAAGTTGATCCATGATCGCCACACGTTTGCCGGCGGCGAGCAGGCGTGGCAGGTAAGTGTGCAGGCTGTGGTGCGGCACGCCGGCCATGGCGATGGGATCGTCGGCGCCCTTGTTGCGGCAGGTCAGTGCGACACCGGCGTGGCGCGCAAGTTCCTCGGCGTCGCCCATAAACGCTTCGTAGAAGTCGCCCATGCGCATGAGCACGACCGCGTCCGGATGCGCCGCCTTGGCTTCCAGATACTGGCGCATCATCGGGGTGTCGGTGGAGGATTTCGCCATGGGCTCGGGAACAGGCTACAGGTGACAGGGCTACAGACCACAGGTGGTGATCATGGCGTGCGCATTACGCCTGTGGCCTGTAGCCTGTCACCTGTGGCCTTGGCGTCTGCGTGCAGCGCACGTAGACGCCATCATTGCAACAACGCCACATCCTCGACCAGCACCAACGGGATCGGTCCGCCGCCTTGGCCGTGTTTCTCCGCGTCGATGGGTTGCGACTCGCCCTTCACGCCGACCAGACGCCAGAAGAACTCCGAGAGCTGCAGATCGACACCCGGCTTGGTCTTCACGAACGCGCAGATCTTGCCGTTTTTATCGATGATCACGTGGTTGGTGCCGGTACCGGCGACCGCGCGTTCTTCGAGGAAACCCTGGGCGGCGAAGCTGCTAGCCGCGGGGGCCTGGGCCGCGGCGTTTTTCAGGTCGGCGACATCGACCGGCTTGTCCGGCTTGGGCAGCGGATCGATCGGCGGCTTGGCCGGCGGATCGTTCTTCGGCGTATCAGGTTTGGGCAGCGGATCGACCCTCACCACCACGGGCGGTTTGCCGGGCACGTCACGGATGGGAGTGATCTTGTGTGCGCGTTGTACCTGCAGGGCGGCAGAGACCACCGGGGCGATACGGTCCTTCAGGCGTTTGGCGCTGTGTTGGACGCGCACGTTGGGATGGCCGTCAGCCACCTGCGCCAACTGCATGTCGAGGTATTCCCAATCGAGCATCGCGGCGAGGTCGGGGTTTTGGGCGATATCGTCGAGCGCTTCCTTGTAGGTCGCATAACGCGCCTGCGCTTCGGCCCACACGTCGTCGAGTTTGTTCGCCTGCTGCTCCGCCTCTTCCAAGCCAGCGACCTTGCCTTGCGGAATCACCAGCACGCTCTTGTGCACATAGGCCACCGCGCTCGGCGGATAGACCGGCACCCAGTCGCCGTTGCGCGCACGTTCCTTGATCTCGACCTCTTCGCCGAGCGCCAGTTCAGCGACGATGTTGCCGCCCTGACGCGAATCGTCGCGCACGCGCGCACGGTCCTCGATGACCTTGGCGGTCTTGCCCGAGGCATCCAGTTGGATGACCTTCTGGTGGATCCACGCCGAGCCTTCGCGCGGGAAGCGCACGACGTACCACTCGGGCAGGCCCTGGGCGATGCCGAGGACCTCGACCGCGGCACCGACCTCGAGCGTCGCGACCACCTTGGCCTGGGTGCTCGGGCCGAAGCGCACGTTGCCCTTCTTCGACATGGTGGTGGCCACCGCCTGCGGCTGCTCCGCCGGGACATCCGCCGCCATGACCTGGACGGTGCCAGGGATCATCAACGGGCAGGAAAGGGCGAGCAGGGCCAAGGAGCAGGCTTTGAGCATGGACGGAGTCTCCGCCGGGGCAGCCTAGATTCGACGCCCTATTTGCAATCCTGCTGGTTTCATGGGGGCTTTGCCCAATGGCGTAAAGCTAAGCTAGGCTACCAGAAAAAATTCCGCCACGAAGGCACGAAGGCACGAAGGAATCACCTCGCAAGCGGTCGAAACGACACTTCTTCACTCGTCTTCGTGTCTTCGTGCCCTTCGTGGCGAAAAATCCGTTTCGTTAGCTTTCCGCCATTGGGCTTTGCCCCCGTGGCCTGGCGGGCCTGCCCTGCAGTTAGAAGAAGGGGCGGGGGGCGGGCGTTTGCGCCCTGGGACCGCCCCTTAGCATCCCGCGCCGGAGACTCGCATGGTGCTGGAACGTCTGCGTCGTGGTGCCCCTGGTCGTGAGGCCAAGAAGATTCCTGACGGTCTGTGGGTGAAATGCCCAGGCTGTGCCAAGACCGTGTTCAAGCGTCTGGTCGAGGAACGCCTCGATACCTGTCCGGAGTGCAACCACCACTTCCCCATGCCCGGCTCGCGGCGCATCCAGAACCTCATCGACGAGGGCACCTGGACCGAGTTCGACGCCGACATGACCTCGGGCGATCCGCTGGGGTTTGTCGACAGCAAGCCGTACCTCGACCGCATCGTCCAGCAGATGGCCAAGACTGGTCTGAAGGACGCGGTCATCTGCGGCACTGGCAAACTCGCTGGCCTCGGTGTCGGCATCGGGGTGATGGATTTCAGCTTCAACGGCGGATCGATGGGCTCGGTCGTGGGTGAAAAGCTCACGCGCATGATCGAACGTGCGACGGCAGCGAAGCAGGCGGCGATCATCGTCTCGACGTCGGGCGGCGCGCGCATGCAGGAAGGCGCATTGTCGCTGATGCAGATGGCCAAGACCAGCGCCGCGCTCGGTCGCCACGCGCAGGCCAAGCTGCCGTACATCTCGGTGCTGACCAATCCGACTATGGCCGGCGTCATGGCGAGCTACGCCAGCTTGGGCGACGTGATCATCGCCGAACCGAAAGCCCTCATCGGCTTCACCGGTCCGCGCGTGATCAAGGAGACCATCAAGCAGGAACTGCCGGAAGGTTTCCAGACCAGCGAGTTCCTCTTCCAACACGGGCAGCTCGATCTGATCTGCACGCGTCAGGATTTGCGGGCCGAGCTGGCGCGGATTTTGCGCTATTTGATGGCGCGCTGAGCGCGCTGAGCGCGCTCAGCGCGCTGTCCGAGGGGTACGAGGAGTACGAACGGTCCGAAAGGTCCGAAGGCGATTCTGATCGACGTACCCCTCGTACCCTTCGTACCCTTCGTACCCCTCGTACCCCTCGTACCCTTCGTACCCTTCGTACCCTTCGTACCCTTCGTACCCCTCGTACCCTTCGTAACCTTCGTACCCTCGTACCCTTCGTACCTTTCGAATCGTACCCGTCGGACCTTTCCCCATGCCCTCCCCCGACATCCGCGCGCTGTGGGCCTCCGCCAAGGCGGTGTGTTTCGACGTCGATTCCACCGTCAGTCCTGACGAGGGCATCGATGTCCTCGCGGCGCAGGCCGGCGTTGGCGATCGTGTCGCCGAGCTCACGCGCAATGCCATGGGTGGATCGGTGCTATTCCAGGATGCGCTCAAGGCGCGCCTCGACCTCATCCGGCCGTCGCAGCAACTCATTGCTGATTGTCTGACGGCGCATCCGCCGCGGCTGACGCCGGGTATCGGCGACCTGATCGCCAAGCTGGAACGCCGCGGCACGCACGTCTATCTCATCAGCGGTGGCTTCACCCACATGATCCTGCCGCTGGCGAAACACCTGGCGTTGCCACAGGGGCGTGTGATCGCCAATGTCCTGCATTTTGCGCCGGACGGCAGCTACGCCGGCTTCGATGAAAACGCCTTCACCAGCCGCAGTGGTGGCAAGGGCACGGCGATCCGCGATCTGAAGAACCGCTTCGGCTACGCACCACTGATCATGGTCGGCGACGGCGCCACCGATCTGGAAGCCCGTCCGCCCGCCGACGGTTTCATCGGCTACGGCGGCATCGTCGTGCGCGAAAAGGTCAAAGCCGGCGCCGACTGGTTCGTCACCGATTTTGCGGAACTCGTCGCGGCCCTTGATGCTCCGGGCGGGTCACGGCATTCCACCACTCAGACCTGAGCCAACGATGAAACACTGGCTGATGAAATCCGAGCCGGACTCCTTCGGCATCGACACGCTGAAGAAGAAGCGCGTCGCACCCTGGGATGGCGTGCGCAATTATCAGGCGCGCAATTTCATGCGCGAGATGGCCGTCGGCGATCGTGTGCTGTTTTATCACTCCAACGCCGAGCCCAGCGGCGTCGCCGGCCTAGCAAAGGTGGCACGTACCGTCTACCCCGACCACACCAGTTGGGATCCCAAGTCACCGTACTTCGATGCGGCGAGCACGCCGGAGAAACCACGCTGGGACATGGTCGACGTGCGCTACGTCAGCACGCTTAAGAACTTCCTCCCGCTCGGTGAACTGCGCGACATCGCGGAACTGGCAGAGATGTTGCTGTTCCAGCGCTCGCGCCTGTCGGTGCAGCCAGTGGAACAGCGGCACTACGACCTGATCGTCAAACTCGGAAACGGCTGACTCACTGCGGGCGTGGCCGTTCTCGTGGTCCTTCTCGCGGGAATAGCCGCGCTGCGATTATCGCCGCCACCGGCACCAGCAACCCGACCAGCAGATTCATCCACGACACACTGCGCAGCGACAGTCCCAGATCGTCGGACAGACGCACCAGATCATTGTCGATGCCGCGTTTCCCCATCAGGTAGGTGTGCTGGAACGCCGGATCGAACAGTAGCATCCAGCACATGCCGAGCGCATGGCCGAGCAGCACCCAGGCGACGATGCCGTAGAGCCAACGTTCTCCAGGATAGACCTCCGCCACGCCGGTCAGCGCGCGGTGCAGGAACACCGTGGCGATGACGAGTTCGCCGCCGTAGCCCATCCACACGAACCACGCCACGTCCAGCCCGGTGAGGATCAGCAGCGTCACCGCACCGACGGCGACACCCAGCGTCCAGCGCAGCCAGCGCTGTGCACCGGCCTGCCGCCACAGCATCACCACACCGACAACATAAACCGCTAGCAGCCACCAACGCCGTTCTCCGGTCATGGTCACGCCGCCACCGAAACTGAAATCGAACGCCGGCAACGCCGGTCGTCCGACCATGAGCGCGCCCGCGGCGTGCCCCATCTCATGACAGAGCGTGGTGAACAGCCACAGGATGTGATTGAAGAACGGGAACATCCAGCACAGCAACCACGCCAGCGGCAACGTCGCCGCGCCAACCACCAGCCCGCGTCCACTCACGCCGAACCACTGACGATCCCACCAACTCACGTCCGCCGCGGTGGCCGCGCCGACAACGTCCTGACCGGCAGTGGGCGCATTGCTGCTAACCGCTGCGACCACCGCACCACAGGCGGCACAGACCCAGCGGCCGGAATCCTTGCGCAGGCTGGGGTGGGAACACGGCATGCGCGTACCCTGCGCCGGCACAGGCAGCGTGGCAAGCCGTGGAGTTACCCGCTTCCCTCTGGCGTCCGCCTGCCGATGCTGCGCCTCGTTGACAACCGATACATGGGGGCGAACAGGCATCGACGGTTTTGCACCGGCGATTGCCGCGTGTCGTGGTGCGGGAGGCCACGTAAATAACCCGCAAAAAACTAAGTGCCGACGATCACGTCGAGTACGCTCTCGCTGCCTAATTTAGCAATAAATTAGATAGTGAGACGAGACCATCCCATTGCCGATGCTGGCGATGGTCTCCCTAATAATCATCGGCTGGCTGAGGGAGTTGTCCGGTTACCCTTGGCGAGAGATATCGGGCTGGTCTATGACTCGGGCTGGCAGTGGCCTTGGTCGTAGATGAGAACTAATTTACTGCCTACACACGTAGACGCGTCGTACGAATAAAGCCGGACCCGGGTTCGATTCCCGGCGCCTCCACCACTCTGGGTTTCAAACCCACGGCAGACCCACGGACATCCTCCGTGGGTCGCGTCGTTTAACGCGGATTTCCGCCATAGTTTGAGTCGCGCCATCTTCACGTATCGGACCAATAGACGCTGACACGGAAAAGTAGGAGTCTCTGAAAGGCCGAAAGTCTCTGATTCGTTCGGACCATGCCCCCGGAGGTCCGACTCGGTAAGTTGAATGACCAAAGGGGCTTGCCGGAGCGGGCAATTTTTTGTCCTTCGGAGTGAGCCCTAAGGCGGCGCGACTCGCACAAAAATCAGAAGGCCGGGTTCAAATCCTGGTCGGTCAACAAAGAGAAAGCCCACGGGCATGAGATCCTCCTTCTCAGCGTTCGAGGTTGTCACCCACATAGGCGACAGATAGACTAGCCCTGCACAACATGAACATCAAACAAATAAAAAATTTAGTCGGAAGAGTATCGGAATCTATCGACTTCGATATAAAAGAAGCCTTCAGCGCGACAGATCATGGATGGATTGATTTAGTGAAAGACATTGTCTGCTTCGCCAACAGAGGCGGCGGTCAATTAATATACGGGGTGAAGGATAAAACTAATGAAATAATTGGAGCTGACGAGACCACAAAGTATCAACTTTCAGAAGTCAAGAACATCAAACAAAAGCTGGATAAATATGTCGGCTATGACGTCGCGATATCCTGCGCCATGCACACGATAGACGAGAAGGATCTCTTGGTCTTATCGATATCGCAGTCCGGTTCCCATATTTTATCATTCTCCAAGGACGGCTTGTACAAAATGCCTTCTGGCGAAGAAAGAAGATCATTTTACTCCGGACAGGTTTGGATTCGCGGAGATGGAAGGAACGAGCTTATCGGTGCATCTAACGAGCAACGTATCGTCGATCGCATTCTAAGGTTTGAACGCGACCGCATCCTTGATGGGATAACAAAAATTGTATCGAGCCCAGATTCATATAGATTGGTCGGCAGCGACGCGGTTGGCGCCAAAAACCTTGTCTTTGTGAATGATTCGCCAGGAGCCACCAGGGTCACGCTAGATCTGGACGCAACGGGAGAGCTATGGGACACCGATGACGTCACCATGGAAGTGCTCAGGGGAGTAAAGCGACCATCGGCATCCGTGTCTCCCAAGGACATCGCATCGTTCCTGCTGAGAAACAGGACGTCCCCAATGCTACAGGTTAAGCCAGAAGCTTTATTTCTGCTTTGTAGTAAATACCACGATCTCCCGAAGTACTTCCTGCTGGACGGCCTATCGGAATTAGACTTTTCTCCTTATGCAATTGTTAAAAAATTTATTGATATAATGACTATGCCGGAGAAGGCATCTGTCATTTCATGCCTCAAAGTCGTAGCCCCAGAAACGGCGAAGTCACTACTTGAGACGCTAAAGCCAGAGGAAAGGCGAGCGAGAGCCAGCCTTGGAAAATTTACAAAAAAGCAAAAGGAAGACGACCATTCGTGCATTTACGTCACTGACGCAATAAATGCTGAAAGGGCACTTGAGCACATTTATCAACATCTGACCGCCGTTCGCGACGGAACGACTTCGCTCCTAACGCATGAGGCGGAAAGGCGGATTGTGGCCATTGACTACCGGCGGTATCAGTCGCTTAGGGGAGAGGGGGGGGGCAATCCCGTTCGTTTTAGTACCCTCCGTAAAATACTAATTGACAATCGCTTATAAAAAATTCGTCGGGCCTCATGAGCCCTCTTCGCCCAACCCATGATCTCCTCCATCACCTCACGGTTGCGCTGTCCGGCGTGGCGACGTCCTTCAAACGGGTGCGACGATGGTCGCCACGGTCGGT
>JACDEI010000001.1 GCA_013816485.1 Planctomycetota bacterium | reverse complement strand
AGGGACGGCTGAATCGCTGATGATTTCAGCCGTCCCTCCGGGACTTGGCTAATTTTCACGTCTGTTCCCGGCACTGAAGTGCCGGGCTATTTCCATGCCGCCCCGGCGGGGCGGCGACTTCAGGTTAGCTTTCTAGCATTGGCCAGTGGCCCGCGGTCCCAGGGGCGGAAGACCTCAGCCCTTCGCATCCATTTGATCCCACTCGCCGCTGCCGCCCATGTCCTCGGGCTTCGGCAACATCGAGATGGCGAAGATGGTCAGGTCGTCGTCGAGCTGGCCCTTCACGTGGGCGATGACGTCTTCGGCGATCGCGTCGACCGTGCCTTGTGCGCCTTTGTCGAGGTGGTTCAGCATGCTGGCATAGAAACGCAGCTCGCCGAACTCGATCGATTCGCTGTCCATCGCCTCGGTCAGACCGTCGGTGTACTGCACCAGCATGTCGCCCGGCTGCAGATGGATCATGTCGGCGTGGATGCTGCCGGCGAAGATCGGGCCAGCGGCGAGGCCGATGGCCATGCCGGTCTTGCCGACCTTGCGCATGATGGTGTCGCCATCGGCGCTCACCAGGACTGCCGCATGGTGACCGGCGCGGATGCAGCTCACGCTGCCGCTGACCGGATCCAGTTCGGCGGCGAACACCGTGATAAACTGACCAGGCAGCAGATCGGGGCGGATCTCATCGTTGAACTGCACCAGCAGGTTGGCGCAGTTGGAGGTGTTGCGCGCGAGGAAACGCAGCGTCTTGAGCGCGGTGGCCACCACCAGCGCTGCCTGCATGCCGTGACCGCTGACATCACCGATGACGAACAGCAGACGGCCGCTCTTCATGGTGATGACTTCGTAGAAGTCGCCGCTGACGCCGCTGTGTGGTTTGAAGTGCACCGCGACTTCGTAGCCCTCGATGGTCGGCATATCGGCGAGCATGTTCTGCTGCACGTTGCGGGCCTTGGCCATGTCCGATGACAGGACGTTGCTCGCCTGCGCCGATGAATCCGTCCGGCCGATGCCGAGCGCCTGGATCTTGTTCGACAACGTCTGGCTATCGAGCAGACGACCGCTGAGCGCCTCCGGGCAACCACACAACACGCGCGCCATCGCGGTGATGGTGTGCGAGGTGATCTTGCCCTCTTCGCGCACGATGTCGGCAACCAGTTCGCCGTTGAATGGATTGAGCCAGCGACCGTCCTTGCCGAAGATGCGCAGGCGCGGTTCGACCGGCAGCAAGCGCATCAGGTCGATACGCCAGCGCACGATTTCAAGCTGCTGACGCGGCATCGGCTCGCGATCGCGCCACGAACCGCTTTCGCTCAGGTGCGCACGTGCGGCTTCGACCCGACCCTGGGTCGCCGGCACCGCCTGACCGCTGTACGGATCGATCCACTGCTGATCGCCGGTCATCACCTGGAACAACGGATCGCTGTCGATCAGACGTAACAGGTCGGGCGGCAACGTGCGCCGCATGGCCTTCATGTGCTGCGGCATGTGGCCGCCGGTGGCACGACGCTGCCCGGCGACGTTGCTGCCCGACGTTCCACGACGTCCGGGCTGTTGGCCGTAACGTTGACCAGGCAAAGGTTTACGCGGTGGTATCGGCACGCGGCGGTTTTCCTGGCGAGTACTTACAAAGCGCGTTAGGGCGGTCAATGACACCCTGTGCTCCACGCCGGAAGGCGACGGATGCACCGTGCAGCATGGTCCGGCGTGGTCAGACCCGGCTAGCGACCACCCGGCAGCGGCCGCCGGAGGTGGGACCGCCACGCCAGTCAGCGGTCCTGACCGATGATTCAGCGCGGGCGCAGTGGTGCCGCCGGGGTCGCAGCGATCCTGCCGCGCAACATCTGCCCGATCTGGCCGGTGAGCCACAGGTAGTGATCGCTCGGCAGGCCCTCGTCCTTGAGGAACGGACTCTCGCCCACCGGCGGATTGTTGGTGGTCTTGAAGATCGACGTGGCCTCGTCGAGTTCATCGAACATCGCGACGTAGAGCATGGTCGCGCCCCCCTGCTTGGCGGCGAGGCACTGCTGCCACAGGAACTCACCTTTCCGGCGCGGGATCTGATCAAACTTCGCCTGGCCAGCACGCAGGTTGTGCCAGCTGAACCCAGGCCACACGACCGGCAGGTAGTCTTTCTTCTTTTCTGCACACCACGCGACATCTGGAGCGATGGCTTTCTTCTGCATGTCCTCCACCGAGCGCTCGGAGCCGAAGCGGCCGACCGCCCACGGACTGAGGATGTCGGCCTTCAGCAGCACGCGGTGTAGATCGTGATCGTTGACCGTGTCGCCTTTCTGTTCGCGCCAGTAGTACGGCACACCGAGCATGACGCAGTTGCCGCCATAGACCGGATCATCCTTCAGCAGATCGATCAGCCGTTCGCAGTCCTTGAGCGAATATTTTCGGTCATCGTTGAAACCGATGCCCCACACCGCCACCAACGGCTTGCCGTTGTGTTTGAGGTAGGCCTGGTCGCGCGGATCACGGCCGAGCTTCATGCGATCAACCAGGTTCTTCCAGTCCTCGATCACCTGCTCGAAGTTGTCCGTACGCATACCCGACAGATCGTACATCAGCGCGTAGCCGCGACCGTGGCGGTTGGCCGCCTCACGCGCGTTCTTCAACACGGTATTTCGTTGGTTGAGCGCCTTGGGATCGCGCACCTCGTTGGAGAAGCGCTGCACCAGCGCGCCATCGATGCCGTACTCCTTCATCCACTGAAAATGCAGTAGTACGGTGGATTTGCGGTAGCTGCTGAACATCTCCGCCACCGTCCCGTCGGCGAAGCGGAAGTCGGTGGGGAATCGATCCTCCTTCGGCAGTTCGCTGACATCGGGCCAGATCTCGATGGAGCATGCACCTGGGGCGAACTTCCCACCACGACCGAGGTGCACCCAGCCACGGCCGCTGCCGTCGCCGGGCACACCGAACCACCCCTGGTAACCGGTGACGACCTTGCCGGTGAGCGTGCTGACGTCAGTACCGACGGTGGTCGGGCCGTCATAGGGCGCGAGCTGCGCGATGATCTCTTCGCGCGAGAGCGTCATTTCTTCAGCCATGGCGACTGCGCTGGTGGCGAACAGCAGGACGAAGATCAGGTGCCGGAAAATGTTCATGCGCGGACCGTAATGGAATGGTGCGGAAGGGACTGGGTGTGATGACGCTGACTCCTCCAGCATGTCGCCGCAATACCCACCCAGAAGCGGGTGCACATCGTTCGCGGACGCTCCTCGGTTCCGTCGGTCGGCCGGTGGTTGGGCTGCGCGCGAGATCCGATACACCCAGCGCATGTCACTGCGTCTCCTGCTGCTGCTGGTCGTGCTCACGTCGCTTCGCGGTTGGCTGTACGCCGAGGTATCACCGGCCACCACGGTGGTGGTGATCAACGCCGCCAGCCCGGCGAGCGAACGGGTGGCGCGCCACTGGATGGCACTGCGCAAGATCCCGGATGCGCAGGCGGTGGTGCTCACCGGTGTTCCCGTCGCGCACCGCGTCACGCTCGACGAATTCCGCCGTCTGATCCTCGCACCGCTCGAAGCCGTGCTGGTGGAACGTAAGCTGTCTGAACCCACGACGCTGATCGCTTACGGACCCGACTTCCCCACCGCGATCACCTTCGACGACAACGGCCTAGCTGCTGGTTGCCGCAGTCCCGCTTCGCTCACCGGCCTGACGCTGTTGGCTCCCCTGCTAGCCGCAGGGCCGCGCGCGTTCACCGCGGCCAACGCCAATCCCTATGCCGAGCAGCCGGAGTTGCCCGGACAGCAGGCGAACCTGCGTGCACTGAACGACCCGCGCATGGCCGAAGTCGATCGCCTGCTGAAGGCCAAGGATCATGCCGCAGCGGAAGTGGTGTTGCGTGCGCTGGCTGGCGACATCCCGGCACCACTCGTGCTGTACAACCTCGCGTGCATGGAGGCGCTCGCCACGCGCGAGGGCGACGCACTCGCCACGCTCAGTCGCGCTATTGACGCCGGTTGGTTCGACGATCGCCACAGCCAACGTGATCCTGACCTCACCGCCCTACGCACCCATCCGTCGTGGCCAGCATTAATCGCGCGCATGCAGGCCCACTTCACCGACATCACGCCAGGGCCGAGCACGCCATTTCGCCACCTGCCGGCACGTGACGGCTCATCCCCAGGACGACTCGCCATCCTGCTCGGTGTCACCAGTGGTCGTGGGCTGACGGTCGACGAGACCATCGGCAATCTTGAGCGCAGCGTCGCCGCCGACGGTACCGCGCCAAAAGGCACCGTGTGGTTTATGGCCTCGAACGACGACGCGCGCACCGGTCCACGTCGCTGGGCCTTCGCCGCGGCGGCAAAGGGCCTGCGCGATCTCGGCATTAGCGCCGAGGTCCGCGACGGTGTGCTACCGCCAAAGGACGCACCGGTCATCGGTGCGACCATTGGCATCGCCGACTTCGACTGGGCCGCGAACGGCGCAACCATGCTGCCGGGCGCGTGGTGCGATCACCTGACCTCACTCGGCGGCGCGCTCCAGCCAAACGGCGGACAGACGCCGCTCACCGCCTTTCTACGTGCTGGTGCCGCTGGTGCCGGCGGCACGGTCGCCGAACCACTCAACCATCCGTTCAAATTCCCCAGCGCCTTCGTCCACCTGCACCGCGCGCGCGGACTCAGCCTGGTCGAAGCGGTGCACCGCACGATGTCGGGACCGTACCAGTACCTCGTCGTCGGCGATCCGCTGTCGCGACCGTGGCCGGCGGCGTCACCGGCGCCGTAATCGCCACAGGCGTCCGAAGGCCCGCCGGGTCGTTAGGGCATCATCCCTTCTCGTCAGATGATCGGGGAGCCCTGATGCGCCCACACGGGGATGACAGCGTGCGATCTCCGGCACCTGGAACGGTTGATCAGAGGATGAGCCGTGATGATTTACCATCGTTTCTTGGTGCAGGGGGAATAGCGCCGGATTGCTTGTGCTGGTAGTTATATGACAGTCCAAAGCCCTCTCCACGAGCACGGAAATAGCATGCGCATCAATGTCTCTTCACTCTGCCATTTCATTGGCGCTTCGCTTCTGTGCTGTGGCTTGCTCCAGGCGAGCGATGCCCCGACTCCCTACCGCACCACCTGGGTCGGCAACACGTTTGGCGGTGGCGCCAACACCTGGGTGCAGGGGCATGTGCAGGACATGTGGGTGGCTCCCAGCGGCGCAGTTTTCACCACCTCCTGGTGGGACGAAGGCGGTAACGAGCAATCCGTGTATCGCGCTGGCCGTTTGATCGCGCACATTGGCCCACCAGGACACAAAGGCGGAGGCTGGACGGTAGCCATCACTGGCCACGAGAATGCAATCTACGCCGGCTTTGGTACCGGCGATAAGGTTTCCATTCGGCAATTTGATGCCACCGCCCTACCCCTGCAGCCAGCAGCCGCTGGCCAACCGCCGTTCGTGTTGCCACAAACGGCCAGTTGCGCTTTGCCGGCGCGCCAGGCGATATGGGGAATGGCGTGCACCCCTACCCAGCTGTTCGCTGCGGTGCCGGAGGAAGACCGCGTCCATATCCTCGATCTTGCCGGCAACCTGAAAGTGGTGGGTGGTTTCGCGGCAAAACGGCCGATGAAGATCGCCGTCGCGGGTGACGGCACCCTGTGGATCGTCGAAGGTTTCAACGGCATGGGCGGCACGAGCATTGGCCATTTCACCGCCGAGGGGACACGGTTGCCGGAGACCATCACCGATGTCGAGGAGGTGCGCGCACTCGCCTGGTCCGCAACCCGCAAACAACTGCTAGTTGGTGAAAACGGCAAGGAGAACTGCTTGATCGCCTTCGACGTGAAGGCCGCTCCAAAGCGCGTCAGCACCTTTGGCCGTCCCTATGCTGCCGGTGGTGCCGGCAGCATCGCGCCAGACAAGTTCGACGGCATCACCGGAGTCGGAACCGATCGCGACAACAATCTGTATGTCGTCGGTGATGGACGTCTTTCCGGTGAGACTGCCGGAGATGGCAATGGCACTGTCCTGCGTTCGTTCAACGCCGCGGCCAAGCTGAACTGGGAATTGTTGGGCATCGAATTCGTCGATTCGGCCGACGTCGATCCGGCTTCTGACGGCCTTGATGTCTATTCGGACTTCAACCGCTATCGCCTGGATCCAAAAGCTGCGGCGGGCACCGATTGGACGTGGCAAGGGAAGACCTTCGATCGTTTCCGTGCCAACGACTACCGCAACGTCACCAAGCATGGCTACGTTCTCGCCATGCGGCGCATTCAGGGGAAATTGTTCATGTACACCACCGGACAGTGGCCGCACTGGATGAGTATTTTTCGTATGGAGGGCAACCAGGCCATTCCCTGTGGGCGCTGGATCGGCTTGCATGAGCCCAAGAAACTCTGGGCGCAATTTCCCGGCGCCGCCATTCCCGAGGAATTGAAAGGCCAGCGGATCGGCTCGTTCTGGACCGACGCCAATGGCGACGGCCTTATCCAGCCCGACGAAGCCATCGCTACCGATCCGACGTGGTGTTGGGGGCGCAGCGTCGACGAAACGGGCGGCGTCTGGCATGTCCACAAGACTAGAATTCTCAATTTCACCTGCGGTGGGCTGAACCAAGCTGATGCGCCGATCTATGATTATGCCAAGCGCATCTCCTATCCACTCGCCCCAGGTCTCACGGAGATGACCACCTGCTCCTATCGCAAGGCCACCGACACCATGTTGATCATCGGCTGGACCACTGCCGTCCCGCGCAAGGATCGCGAAGATCGTGCGGTCGGTCGCGTACTTGCCTGCTATCGGAATTGGAGCACCCCCGAACGTGCCGTGGTGTGGTCCGTACCGCTGGCCGAGAGCGATGGCGGTGTTTTGCCGGCTGACTACATCGCCGGACTGGCGATTGCCGGAGACTATGCGTTTGCAGGCTTCACGAATAAAAAACGCGGCGGTGGGGTGGGGGCCTTTTCCCTAAAAGACGGCCATCACGCGCAAACTTTTGTGACTGGCCCAGAGGTCGGCCTCAACACCGGTTGGCTCGACATCCCCAATCCGATCCATGCTTTTGAGCGAAAAAACGGGGAGATCATGATCCTCGCCGAGGAAGACGCCTTCCACAAAGTGGTCATTTACCATTGGCGTCCGTGAATCTCCATTAACGGTTCCGTCCCAGACGCCGAAGCCGGGTGGTCGCCAAACTGATAATCCGATAGTCCGCTAACAGGATCTAACGTGAGCGGTGCTCGCGTGGCTTGCTGAACTCATCCACGCCGTGAACGCCACAGGCGTACGCCGAGATCCCAGATCCCGGCATATCGGCCGGTGACACCAACGTAGCGTTCCAGGACGTAGAACAGGAAGTAATAGAAGCGGCACGCTGCCCACAGGCAGATCAGCAACAGTCCGAGTTCGTACCAGGGATCATCATGGAAGATGATGCCGACGCCGGACATCACCACGATCACGGCGAACATCAGACCTTTGGCGATGATCCAGAACCGGCTGGTGAGGTCGGTCATGTGCTGATCCCTGGCATCATCCCGTCACCGATACCGTGACCAGTCTGGCATTGCGCCAGATGACCAGTTCATCCGTCTCGCCTGGGCGATCGATGGTGAATGGCTCGCTCTTCTCACAGGTGAAGGCGACGACGGCTCCATCCGGGATGGCGATTTGCTCGCCTTCAGGTTCCAGCCGCAGCGTGGTTGCCGGCTCTCGCCAAGTAAACGTCACCACTATCATATTGATCCTCTCTCGTTTGCTGTGTCTTCCGCCCGCCACAGATACCACGACGCCACTGAGCGGTTGGCAAACGGGAAACGGCTCCGCGTCCCAATCTCCAAGTCAGTCCTGCTCTATTAGCCGACGGCGTATCGACGGCGTATGGTCAATGCGGCCACTTGACTTGCAGATCTGGGGCCAATGCAATTTCGGCCATCTGCCTATAACGCAGCCGGAGTTGCGCCATGACGACCATCCTTCCGCCACCCTCGGCGGTCCAGAGCATCATGGAGCACGTCCCTATCGGCGTGGTCGGATTCGACGCTCATCTCAAGGTGGTCGGCGCGAGCCGTCATGCCACCGCGATGCTCGACTTCACTGAGCGCGACCTGGTCGGGATCTCGCTCCATGATGCGATCGCAAATGCGCTCGGCACGGAAGCGGCCCAGAATCTCGGAATCCATGCTGCTGCGGTGATCAAGAGCGGCAAGCCGACGGCCTGGAACTCCTGTCGCCTTACGGCAGGCGGCGGGCAGCGCTTCGTGGATTGGGAAGTGCGCCCCATGGAGATCGCCGGAGGGAAGGGCGCGCTGCTGACGTTGATCGATGTCACGGAGCGGGAACAGGCCAAGATGACCATCACCGCCACGGAGAAGAGCCTGCGTCTCTTCTCCGAGGCGGTGCTTGATCATGCCCTCATCATGACTGACATCCGTGGCCGTATCATGGATTGCAATGCTGGCGCCGCCATGATCACCGGATTTCCCAAGGAGGAGCTGGTCGGCCAGCCGATTTCGCTCATCTATACCCGTGACGATACGGTGGCCGGGGTGCCTGAACAGGAATGGCGGACGGCCGCCAGCGAGGGAAACGTTTCCCACACGCGCTGGCATGAACGCAAAGATGGTGGGCGATACTTCGCGCACGGCATCATTACAGCCCATGTCCATCCCGATGAGCGGCCCAGTTTCACGGTGGCCTTCCGCGATACGACGGAAGCAGTCCGCCAGGCCGAAAGACTGGAGCGGGTCAGCGCAGAGCGGAAGGAAGCCATCGAGACCCTCACCACCGAGAACGCCAATTTGCAGCAGTTCGCCTCGGTCGCCTCCCATGACATGCAGGAACCGCTGCGCATGGTGACGAGCTATCTCACCATGCTCCGTTCCCGGTATAGCGGGAACCTTGACGTCAAGGCCAGTGAGTACATTGAAATCGCGATCGACGGGGCCCAGCGCATGGGGCGACTCATCCGCAGCCTGCTCGACATCGCGCGCATCGACCATGGCGATGTCGCCCTACAGGAGGTCAGCGCCGACCTCGCGTTCGAGGAAGCGCAGAAGAACCTCCAGCAAGTGGTGAGCGAGGCCAGCGCCATCGTCGAGTGCGGCGGTTTGGGGGCCGTGTATGCGGACAAGGACATGCTGATCCGCCTGTTCCAGAATCTCTTGGGCAACGCCCTAAAATATGTTGCCAAAGGCCAGCGTCCCAGGGTGCAGGTCGATGCGATCGATCAATCCGCCATGCGCGCGATCCGCATCAAAGACAACGGGATCGGCGTCTCGCTAGCGGACCAGGCACGCATCTTTGATGCCTTCGAGCGCGTCCATGGTCGCGGGGAATACAGCGGGACTGGCCTGGGCCTGGCTATTTGCAAAGGCATTGTCCAGCGGCATGGCGGAACCCTGACCATCGAATCGGAACCGGGCCGCGGCTCCACGTTCATCATCACCCTGCCGCGTAAGCCTGCGGGGTGATCAGGGCGCCAATTTGAGTGGCCACACGAGTAGCAGCACGAGCGCCCTTCTTCGCATCTGCCGCCCACCAGAGATACTGGAACGCTCTCGTCGGCAACTGTGGCGCGGAGAGCGCCTGCGAGTTATGCAAGGACCGCTGGCGGATTTCGTGGCAGATCACGCCGTGCGTGCTAACCGACGCGGTCACCGCCGGCGGCACCGTGGCCAAGCGCGCCTTCGACGCAATGTGTCGCATGGGGAAGATCGACGTCGCCGCGATCGAGGCGGCCTGCCGCGGGTGAACGTACCACCGGTGCCTGCCGGCTAGGCGCGTCCCGGTCCCTGGGCGGGCGCTCAGCCCCCTCGGGCCTCCAGCAGCTCGACCTCGAAGAGCAGCGTCGCGTTCGGCGGGATGACGCCGCCGGCGCCGCGGGCGCCGTAGCCGAGCTGCGGCGGGATCACCAGCGTGCGCTTGCCGCCGACCAGCATCCCCTGGACCCCCTCGTCCCAGCCCGCGATGACCTGGCCGGCGCCGAGCGAGAATTCGAACGGCTCATTGCGATCCTTGCTCGAGTCGAACTTCGTGCCCTTGGCGCCGTTCTTCCACAGCCAGCCGGTGTAGTGGACGGCGACCTCTGCGCCGGCCTTGGCGACCGTGCCTTTGCCGATCACGACATCATCGAATTGGAGACCGGAAGTCGTCGTCTGCATAGCGCCTCGCTGAGCGGGTGAGCGGTGGATGGTCGAGCGGGGCGCGGCGCGGCAAGCAGCGGTTGGCGGACAGGCCCTGGTGTTGTTTCGCGAAGGCGCTCGCTGCGAATGATCATTCAGGATCTGGCACTTCGATGTTGGCACGCACACCAAATCACTCGTGCCGATGGGGCCGCCGCGTACATCATTCTCGCGTCTTTCATTTGGTACGGGCCGCCTTCTCCGCATCCGCCGCTCGCCAGAGATACCATGGATGCGGAACATCTCTGCGTTGCGCTATCAGCGGTATTTCTTCGCTTCAGGCCAGTCGGTGTGCTGATTCGTATCCTTATAGCGGAAACCCCCGGCGCTGCTGAGGTGACCGACGATCTGCATAGTGTTGTAGTAACCGTTTCCGCTCTCCTTGGCCTGGACTGGAGTTCCAAGATGGATCTTAGACACCAGTTTGTCTGCATAGACGAGCTTGGCGTCGGAACCGACCTTGGTCTGGTTGATGTCCAGGCGGAGGTACCAGAAATCCGTGAGCGTGATCTTCAGATCGTTGCTGTCGCCGATGATATCGTAGACGTAGGAACCGTCGTCTGACTTAGTGGCGGGTAGCGGTTGGCCATTGAGCTGGACGTCGATGGTCTTGGCATCGGAGGCGATGGTGAGCCCGTAGTGGGAGAGATCCTCAGTACGGGAGGAGCAGCCACTGGCGATGATGCCAAGGAATATGATGAACATGGCGATACTGCGCGAGCGTTTGATCGGGGTCATGTTCGGGCTCCGTTGGATATTGGTACGATCACGTCGCTCGTATCAAGTCCGAGCCAACTACACCGATAGCCTACTCCCATCCCATCGTACTGGTAGGCCATCGCCGTAAGTCACGATCCTCACTTCTTCTTCGTACTTGTACGCGCCGCCTTCTCAGCATCCGCCGCACGCCAGAGATACCAAGTGGACTGCGCGGGGCGGATGTGCACTGACAGGCTCATGCCGTTCATGTCCGTTCGGCCATGTCGAGGAAGAGCTGGAGCGCTTCCTCAAGATTTCCCGGACCGCAACGAAGTTTGAACACGGTTCCGTCGCAAGACGAATGTAGCCAGTCAGTTTCGGTGCGATCCACTTTGGATATTTCGCTTACCCGGCCCGCTAACGTGGTCTCCTCCACATTGATGTCGATCGTCCATCCTGGATTGTCGAGTGTGGAGATGGTGATGCCTGAGCCGTGTTCCCAGTCCCCGTCGCAGTTGGCCATGAACCATCGCTCAAGTCTTTGCAGGGTGTTCATCGTAATCCTCCAAAGAAGGTAACTCCAGCCCCTCGTACCGATTTCGGCGCGATCACGTCGCTCGTATCAGTACATTGGTCGCTCGTGCCGATCGCCTACGCCCAACCCATCGTACCGATAGGCCGTCGCCGTAAGTCCGCGCCATCACGTCTTCATCGTATTTGTACGTGCAGCCTTCTCCGCATCCGCCGCACGCCAGAGATACCACGACGCCACCGACCGATACGGTCGCCAGCGTTCGCCCGCGGCGAGCAGTTGTTTCGCTGAAGGCAGCGACCGCTTGCGGTAGGTGATCTGATAGCCCTTCTGCACGCCCAGGTCGGCGATCGGCAGGACGTCGCTGCGGCCGAGGTGGAACAACAGCAGCATCTCCACCGTCCACACGCCGATGCCGCGCACGGCGGTCAGGCGTTCGATGATCTCGGCGTCGGTGAGGCGACGCAGCGCAGCGAGCGTGGGAACGATGCCCTCCTGCGCCTTGGTCGCGAGATCGCGCAGGGCGAGAAGTTTGTTCTGCGACAGGCCGGCGGCGCGCAGGCGTTGGTCATCCAGCGCGAGAAAGTCCTCCGGACGAGGGCGACCACGACCTTTCGGCATCAGCGCGAGGACGCGACCGAGAATGGTGCCCGCCGCCTTGCCTGAGAGCTGCTGATAGACGATGGCGCGCATCAGCGCGTGGAACGGGCTTTGGGTCAGCTCGGGTGTCAGGGTGAAGGCGCCGACGCGCGCGATGAGGTCGCCCATCAGCGGATCGATCTTGGTCAGGTGCGCGATGGCCTCGGCCGGGTCGTAGGTCAGGGACATATGAGCATGGTGCGGAGGACTGGGAGCCACCCAAACATCAAGGACGGCAGACGGGGCTTGCCGTGGCACGGGCGTCTCGCCCGTGGTTGGCACCCGCCTCACGGGCGAGACGCCCGTGCCACGTAGAAACACCGTCCGCCTACGGCGCTCAGCTTTTGTGCTGATCCGCAATCACCAACGCTGCTCGCATTGACTCCCCAGGCACTCCGCCAGGATCCGCGCTCCACCGCGAAAACGCGCCTCTGCAAGGAATCCGCCGATGACCAGCCCCCTCTTCGACCTGTCCAAGGATGTCGCCGTCGTGATCGGCGGGACCGGTGTGCTCGGTGGAGCGTTGGCGCTCGGGCTGGCGCAGGCGGGTGCGGCGGTGGCGGTGCTTGGTCGCAATGCTGACCGCGGTGAGGCGCGCGCGCATCTCATCCGTGAAGCCGGCCATCGTGCGGTGTTCATCAATTGCGATGCGCAGAACGCCGCGAGCCTGAAGGCCGCGCATGCCGACGTGGTGACCAAGCTCGGTCAGCCCACCGTGCTGGTGAACGCCGCCGGCGGCAACGATCCCAAGGTCACCGTGGTCGGCGAGAAGAAGTTCGAACAGGTGGCGCTCGCGGATTGGCAGGCCAATTACGATCTCAACCTGATCGGCGGTGCGCTGCTGCCGTGCCAGGAGTTTGGACCCGGCATGGTCGCCCGCGGCAAGGGTTCGATCATCAACGTCGCCTCGGTCAGCGCGCACATCCCGTTGTCGCGCGTGGTGGCGTACTCGGCGGCCAAGGCCGCGGTGCTCAGTCTGACGCAGTTCCTCGCCCGCGAGTGGGCCAAGAGCGGCGTGCGCGTAAACTCGCTCACCCCTGGCTTCTTCCCAGCCGAGCAGAACCGCAAGCTGCTGTTCAAGGACGACGGCTCGCCCACCGAACGTGCGCAGCAGATCCTTGGCCACACGCCGATGGCGCGTTTCGGCAAGGATGAGGAACTGGTCGGCGCCGTGGTGTTCCTCGCCAGCGCCGTCGCGAGCGGCTTCGTAACTGGCTCGGACATCCGCGTCGATGGCGGGTTCCTGGCGCAGACGATCTGATAGCGATGTGGTGGGATGGCGACATTCCAACGCCCAGCTCAGGCGGCAATGAAGGGAAGAGCGCCTCGTGGCTGCTCCTCATCATCGTCATCCTGTTCTGCCTCGGATTGGGTGTCGGCCTCATGCTCATCGGCCGTGACCTATTTGGCGACAAGCCCACCACTCCTATTGCGCCCACATCACCAGAGAACGCACCGTAGACCATGCTGACCCTCGCTCTCGACCTCGGCACCTCCTCCTGTCGTAGCGCGTTGTTCGATGTCCGTGGTCGGCGACTGCTCGACACCACGGCACAGCAGTCGTACCCGCTTCAGACTGATAAAGAGGGCAAGGCCGAATTGGATGCCGCCACGGTGCTGCACGCGCTGCGGACCTGCATCACCACGACGCTCGTCGCCCATGACGGCGATCGGCGTTTGCGCTCACAGCCCATCGTCGCGGTCGGAACCTCGTGTTTCGGGCACAGCCTGATCGGCACCGATGGACGTGGCCGGGCCATGACGACGATCATCACCTGGGCCGACAGCCGCATGCGCCAGACCGCGGGGATGTTGCGTGAGCGCTTTGACGAACGGAAAAGTCACGCCCGTAGCGGCTGCATGATCCGCGCCTCGTTCTGGCCGGCCAAGCTGCGCTGGTTGGCGAAGACCAAGCCCGCGCTGGTGAAACGCGTCAAACAATGGATGTCGCCAGCGGAATGGCTTTACCAGCAGTTCTGCGGTGAGGTGCGAATCGCCCACGGCATGGCCACCGGCACCGGACTCTACAATCCACGCACGCGCGCCTACGACCCCGAACTGCTGAAACTAGCCGGTGTCAGTGAACGAGTGTTGCCGGTCATCGGCGATGAACCGCTGCATCTGCTGCCGGACCTGGCCAATGAATGGCCGGCCCTGCGCGATGCCCACTGGTTCCCGGCGATCTTCGATGGCGCGGCGTCGAACCTGGGATCGGGTGCCACCACACCCGGTTGCGCGGCGATCAACGTCGGCACCAGCGCCGCAGCGCGCATCATGTACCACACCAGCAAGAAGGCGCCGGCGAAGGCTCCGTTCGGATTGTTCTGCTACCGCGTGGATGCGGAACGTCACCTGATCGGCGGCGCGGTATCCAATGCCGGCAACCTGCGCGCGTGGTGTCTGCGCGAACTGCAACTGCCGGATGATCCCGATATCATCGAAGAGGTGCTGGCCAAACGTCGCACGCCCGACCATGGCCTGCTGGTGCTGCCATTCTGGAACGCCGAGCGCGCGCCGAACTGGCGCGAGGACGCCGGCGGCACGGTGGTCGGCATCACCCAGGCCACCACCGCGATGGACCTGCTGCAGGCGATCACCGAATCCAGCTACTACCGCTTGGCCACCATCGTCGACTACATCCCGGCCGGCACGTCACTACGCATCCTGGTCGGCGGCGGCATCCAGAAATCGCCATCGAGTCTGCAACGCCTGGCCGACGTCATGGGCCGTCCGCTGACGGCGCTCGACGAACCAGAGGCGAGCCTGCGCGGCGCGGCGATCTTCTCGCTGGAACGACTCGGCCACCACCACCTGCTGGCTCCGGCGACCGGACGCACGGTGAAACCCGACAAACAGCGCGCCAAGCGCTACGCGATCGAACGCGCACGCATGACGGAATTGTGCGCGACGATCGACCTCGTCCGCTCCTGATACGAGCTACGAGCTTCGAGCTACGAGTTCGTGGCAGATGATGGCAATCAACCAACACAAGAACGGGCTCCAACAGGCACCCGTTCTCTCTGTCTGAACTCGAAGCTCGAAGCTCGTAGCTCGTAGCTATTCAATCAGCTCAGCGTTGTACGCGCGCCGAACCACCGCCAGCCACCGCCATCACCTGCTCCAACGTCACCATCGAGGTGTCGCCTGGGGTGGTGGTCAGCAGCGCGCCGTGGGCCCAGCCCTGGCGCAGCGATTGCTCGGGGGTTTGGCCAGTGAGGAAGCCGTTGAACAGACCGGCAGCGAAGCCGTCACCGCCGCCGATGCGGCAGACCACGTCGAGTTCGCAGGTCGGGCTGACGTAGGTCTTGCCATCCAGCCACACGACTGCGCCCCAGCTGTGGCGATTGACCGAGTGCACTTCGCGCAGCGTGGTGGCGACCATACGGATGTTGGGGAACACTTTGGTGACTTCGCTCATCATGCCGAAGAACGCCGAGGGATCGAGCTTGGACTGGTGGCTCTCGACGTCTGGGCCCTTCAGGCCGAGGCCGAGTTGCAGATCCTCTTCGTTGCCAACCAGCACGTCGGTGTGGCTGACGATCTCGCGCAGGACCTTCTGGGCGCGTTCGGTGCCACCCAGGCGCTTCCACAGCTTGGCGCGGAAATTGAGGTCGAACGAGGTGATGGCGCCGGCGGCCTTGGCCGCCTTCATGCCGTCGATGATCAGTTGCGGCGTGGTCTCCGACAGTGCAGCGAAGATGCCGCCCGAGTGGAACCAGCGCACGCCATTGGCGAAGATCGCCTTCCAGTCGAAGTCACCGGGTTTGAGCAGGGCGGCGGCTTCGTTGGCGCGGTTGTAGAACACCACCGGCGCACGCACGCCGTGGCCACGATCGCTGTACACCGTCGCCATGTTGGGGCCGGTCACGCCGTCGTGTTCGAACATCTTGTAGAACGGTTTGACTCCGGCCGCGCGGACGCTGGTGGCGATCAGGTCACCCAGCGGGTAATTGACCAGCGCGGTCGCAACGCCGGTCTGCAGGCCGAAGCAGTCGGAGAGATTGGCCGAGACGTTGTACTCACCGCCGCTCACCCAGATCGCGAAGTTGTTCGCCTTACGAAAGGGAATCGCGCCTGGATCGAGGCGGTTCACCAACGCTCCGAGTGAGAGAAAGTCCAGACCAGTGGTCGTGCGGGCTGGAACGGCGAAAGATGGCATGGCGGCTCTCCGAAAAAGTGGGACGCGAGGTGTAATCGCCTTGGGAATCCTGGCTATACGGAATCACCCGCCAAAACCCCCTGATGCACGAGCGCGGCGAGTGGAATCGACAAAATCTGGAGCGGGCATAGAGCGCATGGCAACCTCAATGAGGACGACAAAGGCAGACTACCTAGCCACAGAGGCCACAGAGGCCACAGAGGCCACAGAGGCCACAGAGGCCACAGAGGCCACAGAGTGAGCACAGAGTGAGCACAGAGGAATGCTTCTGAGTTTTCTCCTCTGTGGCCTCTGTGGCCTCTGTGGCCTCTGTGGCTAGCTGTCCTGTTGTCCTTCGTTCGGCATCGTGGCACCCCACGCGTGTTCCGCGCAGGAACGCGTGCGCACCAACTGCTTGCCCGCTGTGCGCTCGCGCCAAGCTGCGGCCCTCCGCAGACTCAGCAGCAGGAACCCGGATGCCCACCTTCTTCGCCCTCGGCTCACCCACCACGGTCATCAGCGATGACGACCTGCGCGCCGCGCTCATCGGCGTGTACCAGCAGCTCGGGGCCAAGAAGAAGGTCCTGGTGGTGCCGCCGGACTTCACGCGCTTCAACAGCCGCGCCGGCATTCTGACGCAATACACCTACCAGCATTATAAAGAGGCCTTGGTCGATGTGCTGCCCGCGCTCGGCACGCATGTGCCGATGCCGGATGCGCAGATCGAGAAGATGTACAGCGGTGTACCGCGTTCCTTGTTTCGCGATCACGACTGGCGCAACGACGTGGTGACGGTCGGCACGCTGCCCAGCGAATTCGTCAAACAGGCCAGCGAGGGCAGCTACGACAAACCATGGCCAGCGCAGCTCAACAAGCTGATCTGGAACGGTGGCCACGATCTGATCCTGTCGATCGGGCAAGTCGTGCCGCACGAAGTCGTCGGCATGGCCAATCACACCAAGAATCTTTTCGTGGGCTGCGGCGGCAAGGCTGGCATCGATGAGAGCCACTTCATCGGCGCGTGTTACGGCATGGAACGCATGATGGGCCGCGCGGACACGCCGGTACGCCGCATCCTCAACGAAGCGCTCTCGCGTTTCTGCGCTCACCTGCCGGTGGTCTTCGTGCTCACCGTCGTCGGAGCGGCGAAACCCGGCGAGGCCGGTGACAAGTACGGCCTGGTGACGCGCGGCCTCTACATCGGCAGCGGCAACGAGTGTTTTGAATTGGCGTCCAAACTCTCGGTGGCGGTGAACTTCAAACTGCTCGACGAGCAGATGAACAAAGTGGTGGTCTACCTCGACCCCGAGGAGTTCCACACCACCTGGCTCGGCAACAAGTCGGTCTACCGCACGCGCATGGCCATCGCCGATCGCGGTGAATTGATCGTGCTCGCGCCTGGGCTCAAAGGTTTCGGTGAGGATCCGGGCATCGACCAGTTGATCCGCAAGTACGGCTACCGCTCCACGGCAGAAATCATGGAGGCGGTGCGCGACCATGCCGACCTCGGCGGTAATCTCTCGGCGGCAGCGCACCTGATGCACGGCTCCAGTGAAGGCCGTTTCACCGTCACCTACTGCCCTGGCCACGTCACCCGGCAGGAGATCGAGTCGGTTGGCTACCAATACGCCGACCTTGCCGCGATGACGAAGCGCTACGATCCGACGACGTTGACCGATGGCTGGAACGACCTGGTGCACGCGGATGGCTCGCAGGAGCGCATCTTTTACATCAGCAATCCGGCCCTGGGCCTGTGGGCGTGGCGCGGACGGGTGTGAGTTGATGTCGAACAGCTGTCCGATGTCCGATGTCCGATGTCCCCTTGTTGACGGGTGTTGAGAACCGCTGGGGATCGCCGCTGACCGTTGTCTGCTAGACATCGGACATCGGACATCGGACATCGGACGAATCACAACAGATTCGACCGTTGCCAAGCATCCGGCTACCATAGCCTCCCCAGGACCATGGGCACTCTCACAGTTCGTAAGTTCGGCATCTCCCTCGATCCCAAGGAGCTGGTCGACTTCGGCGAGAAGATCGAGTTCTTCCAAGAAGCCTTCACTGATCTGGGCTTCGATCAGGCCGGCACCTACACGTTCCGTTACAGCGACGACGAGTGCATGATGAAGGCCGAACTCCAGCGTTCGAAGGATGGCTACTACCTGTGGATCTACGTCCAGGCGGTGGACGAGCACGACTGGCGCGTGAAAGAAATTGCTGAAGCGTTCGGGGCGTATGTCGTCGATGGATCGAAGAAGCCGGTCTGACGAGCTACGAGCTACGAGCTACGAGCTAGTCAGAGATGGATAAAAACATAAACGGGTGCCGGTTGGCGCCCGTTTATCATTTCTGAACTCGCAGCTCGAAGCTCGTAGCTCGAAGCTAATCAGCCCGATCCCGCGATGACTGCTTCACCCTTCGCGGTGCCGTCCGGGCTGTAGTAGTATTTCGGCCGGATGATCGGTGTGCCCTTGCCGCCACGTGCTTCGCAGCGTTCATAGACGATCTGCGCGGCGATGCCGACCACACGGCTGAGACCGAACAGTACCGTGTAGTAATCAGGATTGGTGAGGCCGGCAGCCATGAGCAGAGAACCCGAGGCGCTGTCGACGTTGGGATGCGGATCGCTGATCTTGGGATTCTTCTTCAGTTCCTCCGGCCCGACCTCGGCCAGCAGTTTGACCATGCGGAAATTCACGTCGTTGGGGCAGATCTCCTCACCGACTTTGCGCAACACGCGGGCGCGCGGGTCTTCGACTCGCAGCACGGCGTGACCAAAGCCGTAGATGACTTCCTTGTTGTCCAACTTGGCCTGGATCATCTTGCGCACGTCGTCGGCGGTGAAGTTCTTCGAGACCTTGCCGACGCATTCCTGGATGAATTCCAGGCACTCCTGGTTGGCGCGACCGTGCAACGGACCGGCGAGTCCTGCCATCGCTCCCAGCATACTTTCATACATGTCGGATTTGCTCGACGCGACGGCCTTGCCGACGAAGGTAGAAAGATTCCCGCCACCGTGATCGAAGTGCACCACATCGAACACGCGCATCAACTTGACCAAGCGGGCACGCGCCGCGTCGTCCTGCCCGGGAATTCCGAGCATATGGACGAAGTTCTCCATGTAGCCCAGGTCGGCACGCGGCGCGATGGGATCGCCCCAGCCTTCACGGATACGGAAGATCGCTGCCGTCACCGCCGGGATCTTCGCCACCAGATCCAGCGCCTCGCGCTGGTAGTCGCGGCATCCATAGACCATACCGAGCACGTTGAGCGCATGCATGAACCACTTCATCGGGTGGCCGGCCTTGGGCAGGGCCTTGAGCGAGGCGAATACCGCGTGATCGACAACGCTGCGTTCGCGCAGCAGGGCAGAGAAGGCGGTCCTCTCGCTCGGATTGGGCCAACGTTTGTGAAACAACAGGTGGATGACGTCCTCGGGGTCGCGATCACTGATCGCCTCGACCGCCTCGCCGACGTAGAACAGGCCCTTGTCAGCCAGCACCGAACTGGTGGTGCAGTAACCAACCGGCACGCCACGCAGGCCGCTTTCGAGCGACTCCTTGGTCAGGGTCATCAGCACGTCGGGCTTGGCGTTCTCTTGCATGGGAGGGTCCTCAGAATCGGCGTCAGGAATGGCTCAGTCGGGGCGACCCTGCCATGTCCAGGGGGTTGTGCAAGCGCACCAGCATGAATCAGTGTGCCTGCGTGAAACCTGCGGTGCACACCGCGTGGTGCGCTTGTCCAACATACCCGCGGGACGATGCTCGCGGGCGTGCCGATCGCAGGACTCAGACGCTATGGACGGGTTGCGCTTGTCGCCTGGGACTGCCTGAGCGCTGCGGGCGATGCGCGGGCGGCATGGTCAGCATGCAGCAACGCGGCGATGGCCCTGCGGCATGTGGACGGACTCGGCTGGCACGGAGTCGTGGAAACGTCTCCAGGGGCGGAGCGCTTGCTTCGCCTTGCGACTGCGACGGCGGCACGTCCGTGGCTGGCGATCAGGAATCTGCCGGGTGAGCTCGCGCTGGGCATCAGTACCAGCAAGGGTGATCCAGCGGCGCTCGACCGGGCGTTAGCCGGAGATGCCCGTGCGTTCATCGCCGCGTTGCCTGGGCAACTCACACCACAACTCGCGGGCGTGTTCGGGTGCGGCATCTACCAACCGGTACCGGTGGCGGCGGCGTGTTCGACCGGGCTCTATGCGCTGCTGGGGTGTGCTGATCGCATCGAGGACGGGTTGTGCACACGTGCACTGGCTGGTGCGGCAGATCTGTCACTGACGCCACTGCTGATTGCCGGCTTCCGGGCACTCGGGGTGTTGTGCGGCGATGAACGACCACAGGCGTTCGGCACGCCGACCGGCTTTGCGCCAGCAGAAGGTGCTGGGCTCATCGCTTTGGCCGGTGATGGGCCGTGGCGACTGACGGCGAGTGTGCGCCTGGGCGACGCGCGGCACGAGACCGAGTTCCGTGATCCGGCCACGCTGCACCATGCGCTCGACGCGTTGTGGCAGGTCGTGCCCAGGCCCGACCTCATCATCACCCACGGCACCGGTACGGCGCGTGGCGATGCGTATGAACGCACGGGGCTCGACGCTGGGCCATGGCGCGACGTGCCGCGCCTGCACTGCAAGCCGGTCATCGGCCACTGTCTTGGTGCGAGTGCGGCGGTGGAGTTGGCGCTGGGGTTGGAGGCGCCGGTGAAGCGCTTGTGGAAACTCGGGCTGGGCTTCGGCGGCCACCTAGCAGCGGTGGCGGTCGAACGGAGTTGAGGTCTCCCCAGGTGCTGAACCGCGCATCTTTCCGGTAATCGGCTGCCGTTCCTGCCCACCATTCTCCGGCGTTGTTGCCGCATCGTGCCGCACAAACGGCAGACTGGCATGCGTTGGGTGCACTGGGGAACAGCACTTGCATGCTTGCGACCATGGCTCGAACGTGCCCTCGCAGGGCCGTGTCAGGGGCTTGGTCGCCTCATCGTAATACACTGATTAGCAGTCGATTACGGTGCGATGACCTGCCCCCTCCGCCGGCCCAGAGAAATCCTGTTGCAAACAACAGCACTGCCACAGACTGCGCCCCGCCTTACGGCAACACCTTGCCGCTACGAGCAACCTCAACATGGCCAGTCTAAAGGAAAACCTGCCGCACCTGACACCGCCGCCCTACGAGGGTGACGAGGAGGATCGTGTGGTCCGTCCGGTCGCCGTCTCGCCGGCGGAACTGCGGGAAGTCCTGGCCCAACACGGTGAACGTTTCGAGCCGATCCTGGCGGTCCTGCGCGATCAGCCGTGGAAGGAACTGGTCACCAGCCGCGATCTGATGGACAGCCTTTCGGCCCAGGGTCTGGAGCTATCGGAGCGCACGCTGCGCCTACACCTCGCGGAAATGGCCGACGTTGGCCTGATCGAACGCCACGGTCGGCGCGGCTACCGCCTAACCGCAGCCGGCACCGAGATCACGCGCGAACTGACGGTCTCGCGTCGTCTCGGCAGCATCCTTTACCGCATGGAGGAGACCGCCTGCCAGTTGACCGTCGACCTGGCGAAAGGCACCGGCCTGGTGTCGATCAACGCCTACGTCATTCCGCAAGCGCTGCTGCCGATGTTGTGCGATGAGGTCGAGGCGGTGTTCAAGGCCGGGCTGGCAGTTGGATCGCGCGTGCTGTTCACCGTTCCCGGCGAGGACATCCTCGGTCGCGAGGTGCCCGACGGCCACATCGGCCTGGGTACCATGTGTTCGTTGACGCTCGCGAGCGTGCTGATGCGCCGTGGTGTGCCGACACACGCGATCTTCGGCGGCCTGCTCCAGGTCGACGCCGGAGCGCCGCAGCATTTCCTGGAGATGATCCGCTACGACGCGACCTCGCTCTCGCCCAACGAGGTCTTCATCCGCGCGAACCTCACCAGCGTGTCGCAGGCGGCGCAGTCCGGCCGTGGCGCGATCACCGCGTCGTTTCGCGAATTGCCGATGAGCGCACTGCCCGCTGCGCGCGCGGTGATGAAGGAGTGCGAGCAGGCCGGTTTCCCAGGCATCATGCAACTTGGCCGTCCTGGGCAGCAACTGCTGAACATCCCGGTGCACGAAGGCCGCGTCGGCCTGATCCTGTCGACCGGCCTCAATCCGTTGGCGAGCCTGTGGGAGATCGATCGCACGGCATCCAACCACGGCTCCAGCCGTGGCACGCCGGCGCTGCAACTCGAATCCAGCCGTCCGATGGTTGGCCCCGCGCCGTACGAGCAGCTCATCCCGTATCAGGAACTGCGGGCACGCGCCGCCGCCTTCATCGCACGCCAGTCCTCCACTTCATCATCCCTTCATCCCTGATCCCATGATCCACCTCACCACACCGACGCAGCGAGCGCGGACGACGCAGTGCAAGGCCACAACGACGGCCTTCGCGTCATCCACGTTCACTGCGTCGGTTTGTTTCGTGGAGCCAGGCAGGCGTCCGGGGTCCGGGGTCCGGGGTCCGGGGTCCTTTTGTCGGACATCGCTGACCTCCCTCGAATCGTTTTCACACTCGCATCGTAAATTCCGGGTCGCAACCCACGACCACGAGACTCCGGACCCCGGACTCCGGACCCCGGACTATTTCCTCAAAGGTACCTGATCATGTCGCACGCCCAGTCGCACGCCCAGTCGCACGCCCAGTCGCACGAAACGCTCTCCGCCCGTGGCCTCCCTCCCGCCCAGGGCCTCTACGATCCGCAGAACGAACACGACAACTGCGGCGTCGGCTTCCTCGCCAACATCAAGGGCAAGCGCAGCCACGACATCATCAGCCGTGGGTTGAAGATCCTTTGCAACTTGACCCACCGCGGAGCGGTCGGCGCGGATCCCAACGACGGCGACGGCGCCGGCATCCTGATCCAGATGCCGGATGCGCTCTACCGTGCCATCGTGCCCTTCAGCCTGCCGCCCGCCGGCGAGTACGGCTCCGGCATCGTCTTCCTGCCGCAGATCGCGGAATACCGCACCAATTGTATGAAAGCGTTCGAGGACGCGGTGAAACACCACGGCCTGACGTTCCTCGGCTGGCGCGACGTGCCGACCAACAACAGCACGCTTGGTCGCAACGCCAAGAAGAATGAACCGGTGATCAAGCAGGCGTTCGTCGGCCGCGGCAACGTGACCGCTGCCAAACTAGAACTGGTGCTCTTTCTCGCGCGCAAACGCGCCGAGAACATCGTACGCGACAACAACTACTCACCGTTCCACTTCTTCTACGTCTGTTCGCTGTCGTCGAAGTCGATCGTCTACAAGGGCATGTTCCTCTCGGAGCAGGTCGGTGCGTACTACCCGGATCTGGCCGACGAACGCGCGGTGTCGGCGATCGCGCTGGTGCACCAGCGTTATTCGACCAACACCTTCCCGACCTGGGATCTGGCGCACCCCTTCCGCTTCACCGCCCACAACGGCGAGATCAACACCCTGCGCGGCAACAGCAACCGCATGAAGGCGCGCGAAGCGCTGCTGGCACACAAGGACATCGGCAATGCCATCGCCGACCTGCGCCCGGTGGTGGTCGAGGGCGGCAGCGACACCGCGTGTTTCGACAATGCGCTCGAACTGCTGGTGCGTACCGGTCGTTCACTGCCACACGCGCTGGCGATGATGATCCCCGAAGCGTGGGCGACCAAGGCCAACCTGCCGCGCGCCAAGAAAGGCTTCTACGAATTCCACGCCACCATGATGGAACCGTGGGACGGCCCGGCGAACATGGTTACCTGCGATGGCGAGCGCATCTGCGCCGCGCTCGACCGCAACGGCCTGCGCCCGGCGCGTTACGTCATCACCACCGATGACGAGATCCTCTACGCCTCGGAGATGGGCGTGCTCGACATCCCCGCGGAAAAAGCGGTAAAGAAAGCGCGTCTAGCCCCCGGCCGCATGATTATGGTCGATACCGCCCGCGGGGTGTTCCTCGACAACGAGGAGATCAAGGAAGAGCTCGCGGCGGCCCATCCGTACGCTGACTGGATCGAACGGTCGAAGATCATGCTCGACCAGTTGCCGGCACCGGCCCAGCCGCCCAGCCCGAAACACGATCAGGTGCGCCAGCAGCAGCAGGCGTTCGGCTACACCGTCGAAGACCTCAAGGTCGTCCTCGCGCCGATGGCGATCGATGGCCAGGAGCCCGTCGGCTCCATGGGCGACGACACGCCGGCGGCGGTGCTGTCGAACCAGCCGCGTCCGCTCTACGGTTACTTCAAGCAGCTCTTCGCCCAGGTCACCAATCCGCCCATCGATCCGATCCGCGAAGAAGTGGTGATGTCGCTGACGCAGTACGTCGGCGCGGCGCGCAACATCCTTGAACCCGGTCCCGACCACTGCCGGATGCTGGAGCTTGAACAGCCGATCCTGCAGAACGAGGAGCTCGAACAGCTCCGCCAAGCGGACGTCGCGGGGTTCCGCGGCACCACGCTCAAGACGCTCTTCTCCGCCAAGAACGGTCCCGCGGCGCTCGAAGCGCGGCTTGAGGAACTGTTCGCCGAAGCCACCAAGGCCGTTGATGAGGGCTACACCGTGCTGGTGCTGTCCGACCGTGGTGTCGATGCGGACAACGCGCCGATCCCGGCGCTGCTGGCGGTTTCCGCCATCCACCACCACCTGATCCGCACCGGCAAACGCACCCAGTGTTCGCTGATCGTTGAATCCGGTGAACCACGCGAGACCCATCACTTCGCCCTGCTGGTCGGTTACGGCGCGACCGCGATCAATCCCTACCTGGCGTTCGATTCGTTGCAGGACCTGGTCGACTCTGGCGTGCTGCCGCAGCTCGACGGCAATGCCGCCGCCGACGAAGAACACGACGCGATTTACTACTACACCAAGAAGTTCATCAAGGCGATCGGCAAGGGCCTCTTGAAGGTCTTCTCGAAGATGGGCATCTCGACGCTGCAGAGCTACTGCTCGGCGCAGATTTTCGAGGCCATCGGCCTGTCGACCCCCTTCGTGAAGAAGTACTTCACCGGCACCCAGTCGCGCATCGAAGGCGTTGGCGTGTTGGAGATCGCGCAGGAGTCGCTTAAGCGTCACCGCGTGGCCTTCGCTCCGCTGGTCGATGCGAACCGCGATCTCGATCGCGGCGGCTTCTACCACTGGCGTCGCGACGGCGAGTTCCACCTGATGAATCCGGAAGTCATTGCGCTGCTCCAACACTCGGTGCGCGCCGGTGATCGCGGGACGTTCCGCCGCTATACCAAGCAGGTGGACCATCAGGCAGCCAACCTCTGCACCCTGCGCGGTCTGTTCAAGTTCACCTCGACCACCGCGATCCCACTCGATCAGGTCGAACCGGTGGAGGCGATCTTCAAACGCTTCTGTACCGGCGCGATGTCGCTCGGCTCGATCTCGACCGAAGCGCACGAGACCATGGCCATCGCCATGAACCGCATTGGCGGACGGTCGAACACTGGTGAAGGCGGCGAAGATCCCCGTCGCTTCGTGGCGGACGCCAACGGCGATCTGCGCCGCTCGGCGATCAAGCAGGTGGCGTCAGGACGTTTCGGCGTCACGGCGCACTACCTGGTCAACGCCAGCGAGATCCAGATCAAGATGGCGCAGGGCGCGAAACCCGGCGAAGGCGGCCAGCTCCCAGGCCAGAAGGTCAACGAGTATATCGGCTGGCTGCGCAACAGCGTGCCGGGCGTGACCCTGATCAGCCCGCCACCGCACCACGACATCTACTCGATCGAAGATCTCGCGCAGCTGATCTACGACCTCAAGAACACCAACCCGGAGGCCAACGTCTCGGTGAAGCTGGTGAGCGAAGTCGGCGTCGGCACCGTCGCCGCTGGCGTGGCCAAAGCGCACGCGGATCTGGTGACCATCTCCGGCTGCGAAGGTGGCACGGGTGCCAGCCCGGTGTCGTCGATCAAACATGCCGGCGTACCGTGGGAACTCGGCGTCGCCGAAACCCACCAGACGCTGGTGCTCAACGACCTGCGTGGCCGCATCAAGGTCCAGACCGACGGCCTGCTGCGCACCGGGCGTGACGTGGTCATCGCCGCGATCCTGGGCGCCGAGGAATTTGGCTTCGCCACCGTCGCGCTGGTCACCGCTGGCTGCATCATGATGCGCAAGTGCCACCTCGACACCTGTCCCGTCGGCATCGCGACGCAGAACGAAACGCTACGCAAGAAGTTCAACGGCAAACCCGAGCACGTCGTCAACTTCTTCACCTACATCGCCGAAGAAGTGCGCGAGATCATGGCGAGCCTCGGCGTGAAGTCCCTCGATGAACTGGTCGGTCGCACCGAACTGCTGGAGATGAACGAGGCGATCAAACACTGGAAGTCGCAGGGGCTGGACTACTCGAAGATGCTGGCCAAACCCAAGGTCGGCCCCGAGGTCGCCACGCGTTGCATCGCCAAGCAGGACCACGGCATCGACAAGGTGCTCGACCGCACGCTCATCGAACTGGCCAAGCCGTCGCTGGAATCGAAGCAGAAGGTGGTGATCACCCACACCATCCGCAACTCCAACCGCACGGCGTGCACCATGCTGTCCGGTGAAATTGCCAAGCGGCATGGCAAGGAAGGCCTGCCCGCAGGCACCATCGACATAACCTTCACGGGTGTGTCGGGCCAGAGCTTCGGCGCGTTCCTCACCGAAGGCATCTACCTGAAGCTGATCGGCGACGGCAACGACTACGTCGGCAAGGGCATGTCTGGTGGGCGCATCGTCATCCACCCGGATGCCAAGGCGACCTATGCCTGGAGTGAGAACAGCATCGTCGGCAACACCGTGATGTACGGTGCCACTGGCGGTGAGGTGTTCTTCGCCGGCATGGCGGGTGAGCGTTTCGGCGTACGCAACTCTGGCTGCAAGGCGGTGGTCGAAGGTGTGGGTGACCACGGCTGCGAATACATGACCGGCGGTGTGGTGGTGGTGCTGGGTAAAACCGGCCGCAACTTCGGCGCGGGTATGTCCGGAGGCTTCGCCTACGTGCTCGACACCGACCACAAGTTCAAGTCACGCTGCAACATGGGCATGATCGAACTGGAGCAGATGGTCGACAAGGACGAGATCGCCGCGCTCAAGGCGCTGATCCAGAAGCACCTCGACCTCACCGGTTCACCGACGGCGAAGACGCTGCTCGGCGATTGGGAGAAGTCGCGCAAGAAATTCGTGAAGGTCTTCCCGCACGAATACCGGCGTGTGTTGCTGGAGCGGGCGGCCAAGACTAAGGCGGCTGGCCCTCCCAAGCCGGCGAAGGTGTGATGTGACAGCTGTACGAAGGGTACGAGCGGTACGAAGGGTCCTGCAATCCGGACCTTTCGTACCGCTCGTACCGCTCGTACCCTTCGTACCCCTCGTACCTTCTCTTCTCCCCAACTGATCAAAGGACGATAAAATGGGCGATCCCAAAGGTTTCATGAAGCACACCCGCCAGGCGCCGAAGTACCTGCCGGCCGAGCAACGACTCGTGAACCACGAGGAGCACATCGAGGAATTGAGCGACGAGCAGGTCAAGACGCAGTCCAGTCGCTGCATGGATTGCGGCGTGCCCTTCTGCATGACCGGTTGCCCACTCGGCAACCTGATCCCCGAGTGGAACGACATGATCTTCCGCGGCCGTTGGCAGGAGGCCCTCGCGGCCCTGCACGCGACCAACAACTTCCCGGAGTTCACCGGCCGCGTCTGTCCAGCACCGTGTGAGAACTCCTGCGTGCTCGGCATCAACGAGCCCCCAGTGACGATCAAGTTGCATGAAGTGTCGATCGTCGACAAGGGTTTCTCCATGGGCTGGATCAAGCCCGAACCGCCGAGCGTACGCACCGGCAAGAAAGTCGCCGTCATCGGCGGCGGTCCTGCCGGTCTCGCCTGCGCTCAGCAACTGAATCGCGCGGGCCATCAGGTCACGGTGTTCGAGAAGTTCGATCGCGCTGGCGGCTTGCTGATGTACGGCATCCCGCACTACAAGCTGCGGAAGGAAAAAGTTCAGCGCCGCATCGATCTGCTCACCGCCGAAGGCATCGAGTTCCGCTACAACACCACGGTGGGCGAGACCATTCCGTGGGAACAGGTGAAGTCGGCTTACGACGCAGTGGTGATCTCCACCGGTGCCGAAGCGCCACGCGATCTGCCGGTGCCCGGCCGTGAGCTCGACGGCGTGCACTACGCCATGGAGTTCCTGCCGCAGTCGAACCGCGCCAACTGGGGCGATGCCGACATCGCCGCCCTGCACCCGAAGAAACAGAAGATCTGGGCCAAGGGCAAGAAAGTCATCGTCATCGGCGGTGGCGACACCGGCAGCGACTGCATCGGCACCAGCCTGCGTCAGGGCGCGACCTCGGTCATCAACTTCGAACTGATGCCCTGCCCGCCGGATGAACGCACCAAGGGCAACCCGTGGCCCCAATGGGCGCGCGTCAAACGCATCTCGTCCTCGGTCGATGAGATGACCTCCAAGGGCGGCGCCGTGCACTACTCGCTGGCGACCAAGTTGTTCGCCGGCAAAGACGGCAAAGTCACCGGCCTCACCACCGTCGAACTCGACTGGACCTCGGGCAAGCCGGTGGAGAAACCGGGCAGCGAGAAAACCTGGGAGTGCGACCTCGTGCTGCTGGCGATGGGTTTCCTCGGCCCGCGCAAAAACGGCCTGCTGGAGCAGGTCGGCTGCGCGCTCGATGAACGCAGCAACGTGAAGACCGATGTGAATACGCGCATGTCGTCGGTCCCCGGTGTGTTCGCCGCGGGCGACGCACGTCGTGGGCAGTCGCTGATTGTGTGGGCGATCGCGGAAGGTCGCGAAGTGGCGCGCTGCGTCGATGAGTACCTGATCAAGCAGGACTCGCTGCTGCCGAAGGTGCGGATCGAAGCCTTCGCGTATTGATTTTCAGTCGGGGGGTCGGGACGCCCCCCCGACAACGCGGCTTCGCCGCTGCCCCCCTTATGGCCAAGGCGCGAGCCCCTGGCTTCGCTGCGCGAAGCATCCTGCTGCGCAGGATCGCCGCTGGCGCGGCGCGGGGTCGCTTGATGGCAACTGCCGCGCTCGGGCGCGGGACAACACTTCGCGAACAACATCTTCCGTGGTGCGACGCGCTCCGTTCCGCTGCGCGGAACATCCGGCTGCGCCGGATCGCCGCCTGCGGCGGCGGGAGCGCTGGGCTAATCCCCAGCGCATGGATCGCGGCCCCCCATGATCGCCAGCGTCTCACCGGCTATGAGCGTCATGCCGGCGAGACGCCGGCGATCCCGGGAAGGACTGCATTTCCACCGGTCGGGTCGGTTCTGACGCCGTCAGCGGTGGACTGGATGTGCTGATGCCAGTTGGTGAACGATGGGAGCGACGCTGCGCGTCACCGCACTTGGACGGCGCGGCATGAACCAAGGATCAGCATCGAATCTGTTGGTGGGTGTGCCGTTGACGGTGTCCTCATAGACCACCACGAAGGAGAGGTCTCCAGCCGTGGTCAGCGTCGGCTCACCGACGCCAGCAGTGTTGCCGGCACCAAGGACCAGCACTGGTGTGCCCCAGGCATTCCAGTCACCAGCGCTGGTCTGTTGGCAACGGAAGATGCCGAGCTTGCTGTCGGCGGTGTTGGTAGCGGTGAAGTAGAGCCACCAAGTATCGTCAAAATCGCGCCACAGGTGCGGTTGGTGCTCGTCCAACGCGGTGTTGAGGCTGGTGACTGGCAGTGGAGTCGCCCAGGTGGTGCCATTGTCGGGGCTGGTGGTGTACCAAAGGTCGAGCCCCCCGGTGGCACCAGGACGATCGCCGCTATCGAAGAACAGCACCAGGTTGTTCGCGTCGAGACGCTCGATGTGCGGATTGTCCTCAGTGTTGTTGGTGGTGACCGGGGCGGGCAGCAGTGTTCCGACAACCGCTGGATCCAGGGCGGCGCCGTGAGCCAGGGCGATGTGGGCTTTATAATCGGTCGGATGTTCGTTGGTGGTGTGGACAAACAGATCCCAGGTGCCGCCACTCGGTCCCTGTGCGACCGGGGCCCCTTCAGACCAGGTGTGGCGGGCCATCGGCGCGAGGTGCCACTGCGTGAAACGAGCCGAGGTGTTTGCGCGGCTGGCGTGGATGATGTTGCCATGGATCCAATTGGTCGTGCCCACCGGATTGGTGGTCAGATCCATGCCAAAGGTCGGTCCGCGGAAATAGCTCGCGGCGAGGTTCTGATCGGCACCCGCGAGGGTGAAGCTGAGCAGGTCCGCTGGCACATAAACCGCGAACAGATGGAGACCGTCACGGCTGATGAAGATCCCATCTTCCCAGCCATCGACCGCCAACGCCTGCGGCTCGGGATCTTCAAACTCGGCTGGCAAAGCCACCTGCGGGACCGCAGCCGCACGGATCGCAGCCCAACCGGTCAGGGGCGCGGGGGATGAACCACCACCCCCACACGCGCTGAGTGCCAAAACCATGGCGGGCATCCCGAACCAACGGGCACCGTAAACAACCCGCAAACTACAGAGGGGAATTAACACAGCAGGCAAGCCTCCGATTTGTGATAACGTCGGAACTTGGCCGCTGGTTACACTCACGTTCGCCACCGCGCCCCCTTGAGACGCTGACTGCCCGAACACCTCTTCGCCCATGGAGCGGAACACCCGTCAACCTACCGTCGCTCATATGGTGACTCTCCTACGTCTACTCCTGCTGACCATGGCCCTGGGAATTGCCGGCGCCGGCGAAGCGACACCGCCGGCATACGAACTTGGTGTCAAATCCCGCGATGGCATCGGCAAATACTTCATGGGCCGTGAAATCGCCCAGGTCATGGGCCACCAAGGCGCCGCGTGGTTGGAACGTCCCGAACGCCAGGAAGAGGAAGACACCGCCGCAGTCGTGCGCGCGCTGGAATTGAAACCGGAGTGGGTGGTCGCCGACATCGGCTGCGGCACCGGTTATTACAGCTACCGCATGGCACCGTCGGTGAAGGAGGTGCTCGGGGTCGAGATCCAGCAGGAGATGCTCGATCTGCTGATGGCCGCCGGGAAGAAGAAGAACATCACCAATGTGAAACCCGTCCTAGGCACCATCACTGATCCGAAACTGCCGGCAGGTGGCGTCGATCTCGTGTTGCTGGTGGACGTCTACCACGAGTTCGATCACCCGGTTGAGATGCTCACCGCCATCCGCCAATCACTGAGCGCCACAGGACGTGTCGCCCTGGTGGAGTTCAAGGCCGAGGATCCGCGCATCCCGATCAAGCCAATCCACAAGCTGAGCGAGGCACAGGCCCGCAAGGAATTCGAAGCGCTCGGCTTCACCTGGGAACGCACCGTGTCGACACTGCCGTGGCAACATCTGATCTTCTTCAAGCGCTGATGTGATCTGCTCAAAAAGAGGGCTTTGCTCTGTGCTCTCTGTGGGCTCTGTGGCTAGGTTTTCTGCCTTCTGGTTTTTCTTCGCTTGGCTTTACGCCATTGGGCTCCGCCCTCGCGGCCCTGCGCTGGCTCTCAGAGAACCGCGGGCGCATCGCTGATCGGCATGGTAAAGACGAACGTCGCTCCCTGACCAGCACCAGGACTGGCCATGGTCAGCGTGCCTTTCATCTCTTTGGCCGCATTGGCGCAGCTATGCAGGCCGAAGCCGTGGCCGTCCTTCTTGGTGGTGAAACCATGGTTGAAGATGCGTTTGAGGTTGGCGTCGGGGATGCCGATGCCGTTGTCTTGCACGGTGAAGCGCAGAGCGTTGTCGTCCGTGCGTTCGATGCTGACGATGATCAGACGGCGAGGCGGATCCAGCTCTTCGACCGCGTGTTTGGCATTGGAGATCAGGTTGACCAGGATCTGCAGGACCTTGTGTCGATCGATCGGTATGGCCGGCAGATCGGCGAAATGACGTTCGATTTCGACCGTGTGCCGTTGCAGGCTGGCGGCATTCAAGCGCAGCGCCTCGTCCATCACGTCCTGAGGACGCAACTGCTGGATGACACCCACCGCCATGCCGTAGGACTGCTGAACCCGGACGATCTCCTTGATGTGTTCGATGTTCGCCGCCAAGCGCGCGGTCTCCTCGCTCAAGGTCCGCTGCTGGGTGATGAGATGTTCCGCGAGTTTCGCCAGATAACCCGGCAATTGCCGGCCTTTGGCGTCATCCTGCATGAAGCGGCCGATCGCCTCACCCTGGGCGAGCATCAGTTCTGCCGCCTTGCTCAAACCGGCTGCCTTTGCCTCACGCAACTGGTCGCGGATGAGGTTGGTCGAGACATTCACGCTGTTGAGCACATTACCGACGTTGTGCAGTACACCGGTCGCCACCTCGGCCATGCCCGCGCGGCGTGAGGCATCGAGCAGTTGGTTGTGCAGTTCCTGGACCTCGGCCTGCGCCCGTTTGCGTTCCTCGATCTCGTGGACCAGCTCCTCGTTGCGCTCTGACAACTCGTGTGTGCGTTGACGGATGGTCTGTTCCAGGCTTTCGTTGAAACGACGCAGGTCTTCATTGCGTGCGTTGATGGCTTCCTGCATGGCGACAAATGAATCGGCCAGGTGACCGATCTCATCGCTGCCGTGGCGACCAAGGACCACGCTGAAATCGCCCCGGGCAAGACGGGTGCTGGCCTGCATCAACTCCGTCAGGCGACCGGTCCAGCGGCTGATCACCACGTAGACCAGGCTCAGGCTGATACCGACCGCGACGATCAGCACCACCAGGCTGACCTGACGTTGCTGAATACTGCGCTCGACCGTCGCCGAGAGTTCCTGTTTCAGATCGCCGGTGAAGACCGCCACCTGGTCCGTGAACTGCGTCTGGAGATGACTCGCCTGGCCATTGAGTTTGGCTGCTTCGACCTGGAGCGCCGGACTGGTCTCGCCCATCGCCAGCGTCTGATAGGTGCCCTGTGCGGAAATGGTGAACGTCGCATGCACCGCACGCAACTGGCTGAGAACTGCATGACGATCATCACGCAATCCAACCGTGCCCAGCAGTCGATCGAGGGACGCGATCACCGTGTCGGCGTGTTTCGCCGCCAGCGGCATCAGCTCCTGATCGCCGGTCAGCACCGCTCCCTCGTAGGCCTGGACCTGGGCGGTGAACGCGCTCTCGGCTTCTCGCGTGGCGGTGGTCGCCGGGAACAACGTGGTCGCGATGTCGTTGAGCCGCTGTTCCGCGTAATGGCCCAGCAAGGCATTCACCGTCACGGTGATCAGGTAGCCGAGCAGAAGGACGCTGATGCTGAGCCAGATCTTCGCCGAGATGTTCATATCTGGTCACCAGCCGGCATCACCCGACGGGCTGCAGCCCATTTCGCCACCGCGACTTCGATCTCTTCAAGCCGCATCGGCTTGGCCAGGATGCCATCCATGCCGGCATCCTTGAACAGTTGGCGGTCCTGGTCCAGGACGCTCGCGCTCATCGCCAGGATCGGTGTGCGGCGTGCGCCCTCACGTTGGCGGATGATACGCGTCGCCACCACCCCATCCATCTCCGGCAGATGGTAGTCCATGAACACCACATCGAACACCTCGGTCAGACAGCATTTCACCGCCTCGGCCCCGGTGGTCGCCACCGTCACCCGGCAACCCAAGCGTTCGAGGGTGCGTTGCACGATGACGCTGTTGGCCTGGTTGTCTTCGGCCACCAGGATGTTCGGTTGTACCGACAGGAGGTGCACCGCCTGCACCGCCATGCGCCGACGCGAGCTAGATGAGATGTGGCCACGCGCTTCCGCCAGGCTGTGCCGGGTGACCAGACGGCTGCCGAGATCAGCGGTGTGGCGCATCAGGGTCGCCAGCGAATCGCGTAGGTCGGTCAACTGCACCGGCTTGGTCAGGTAGGCGTGGTACCCGGCCTCGGCCGCGCGTTTGCTGTCGCCACGCTGCCCTTTCGACGTCAGTAGGATCAACGGGATATCGAGGCACCCAGGCAGCGCATGCAGGTCGGGGCCCAACTGGTACGCATCGAGATCCGGCAAGTGCGCATCCACGATGCAGGCGACGCCGCTACCACGCGAAGCGCCCAACGACCGCATGATCGTCAACGCTTGGCCGCCGCTCTCGGCCAGCAATGGCACACATCCCCAACTGCGCAACTGCTCCTCGATCACCCGGCGGATGATCGGATTCGCTTCGGTCACCAGCACCTGCACGCCCGTGAGATCGGTGGACGGCAGTTCCTTCGTGGGCGGATTGGGGTCGGCCAGCAGCGGCAATTCCAGCGCGAAGGTCGATCCTTGACCGACCTGGCTTTCGATCGTGATGCGCCCGCCCATCAGTTCCGCCAACTGTTTGGAAATCGACAGCCCCAGGCCCGTACCGCCGAATTGCCGAGTGGTGCTGGAGTCCGCCTGGGTGAACTTCTCGAACAGCAGTTTCTGTTTTTCCGGTGCGATGCCGATGCCGGTGTCGTGAATGGCGAAACGGATGCCGGCATTACCTGATGGAAGCGTGCATTTCGCCACTTCGAGGAACACATGTCCCTGCATGGTGAACTTGACGGCGTTGCCCACCAGGTTGGTGAGGATCTGACGGATGCGGCCGGCATCGCCGATCAGCGCGGTTTCGAGGTCCGGCGCGAAACGATAGATCAGTTCGAGGCCCTTGGCTTCGGCGCGCGCCGCCAGCAGTTCAACCATGCTGCTGACCGCGGTTGGCAGATCGAACGGGATCGGATCGATGGTCATCATCCCGGCCTCGATCTTCGAGAAGTCGAGGATGTCGTTGATGATCGCCATCAACGCTTCGCCGGATTGGTAGATGGTCTGGGCGAAATCGCGCTGCTCCCCGTCGAGCTTGGTGGTCATCAGCAGTTCGGCCATGCCCATCACCCCGTTCATCGGGGTGCGGATCTCATGGCTCATGGTCGCGAGGAATTCCGATTTGGCATTGGTCGCCGCTTCGGCCGCACTCTTGGCCCGACGCAGTTCATCCTCGATCAGTTTGCGCGCGGTGATGTCGGCCGCCATCACGATGAAACCATCGGCCCTGCCCTCGACATCCGTCAACATCGCGGTGTAGGTGGCGACCTCGATGTCGATGCCATCCTTGCGTTTGATATGCAGGTCGGTGGCGTCGCGGTCAGAGGTGCGTGGCTTGCCATCATTGGGGCGCATCAACGCGCGCAGGTGCGCCGGCATGCTCGCTGGCAGTGGCTGATCGACGATCTCGTCGCTGCTCCAACCGAAGATGCGTTCGGCCGCGGGATTCCAGCTCGCGACCTTGCCCTCGCGGTCGAGCACGAAGATGGCCACCGGCGAGACCTTGATCAGGGTCGACATGCGGCTGTTGCTGGCCGCCAACTGCCCGACGCGTTCCTGCACCAGCGATTCGAGGGAATCCATGCGGTTCTTGGCGCTGCGCGACAACGCCCACTTGTGGCACAACGCCATCGCCAACTGGGTAACCTCGATGTTGTCGAAGGGCTTCTTGAGGATGAGCACACGATCGGTCGCGCCCAACCGCTTGGTCATGTCCTCCCACGAATAATCCGAGTAGGCGGTGCAGATGACGATCTGGATGTCGGGATCGTCAGCCAGGATACGCATCGAGGTCTCCATGCCGTCCCACCCGGGCGGCATGCGCATGTCGATGAAGGCGACCGCGAACGGTTTGCCGTCTTGGTGGGCGGCGGCGGCCAAGCGGTAACCATCCTGGCCCTGCATGGCGGAGGTCAGGTCGAAGACCGGCCGTGGTGGTGCCACGGCGGATGAAGCGCCGAACAATTCCTCCTCAAGGTCGGCGAGGTCCGCCGCGCCGGTGGCAGGCACCAGGATCTTGCGGTAGTCCTCGTGGATGCTGGCGTTGTCGTCGATCACCAGGATGCGGTGGTTGAGCGGGGGCGAGGCAAGGTGGGCATCATTCACAGGGGAACACCTTACATGCGCTGGAGAATCGCTCGGCTTAGGAGTGGTTTCAAATCCATCTGCGTAGCGAGCCCTGCCAACGTCGAGCGAGGCAAGGAAGACGGTCGGTTTGGAGCGGAGGCATGGCCGTAGGCCATGGTGAGCACCAATTCGATCGTCTGACGCCGCCGCAACCGACGAGGGCGGGGAGCAGTAGCAGAGGGGTTTGAAATCACTCCTTATGATTAGGATACCCCACGAATGCCCCCGCCTCAACCGCTTGTGATCCCATGTAGGTGGGGTCGCCCCCTGGGTGTCTGACCACGCGGCAATGGCACTGGCCCCCCTGACTGGCGAGCGGGTCCCCGCCGCTACGGTGCAAGGGATGTCAGCCATCACCGTGGTTTCCGCGCACGACCGCCTGCCGCTGACCTGCTCGCGCTCGGGCACCTGCTGCCACGGCAAGATGGTGTGGCTCAACCCGTGGGAACTGGCGTGCCTGGCGCAGGCGAAAGGGCTCAGCGCGCGGGAGTTCCGTGACCGCTTCTGTGAATTCGGCGGCATCCGCCTGCGCTTCGATGGGCCACCGGGGTGGAAGGGCCTGTCGGCGTGCAGCCAGTTCATTCCTGGGCAGGGATGCAGCGTGCATCCGGGACGACCGCTCGCATGCCGGCTCTACCCGCTCGGTCGGAAACTCCTCGGCAAGGACGTGGAGTACATCCATGACGGCGAGACCTTCCCGTGCCTCGCTGGCTGCGCCGAGGTCGTCGATTTGCCGCATATGACAGTCGCGGAGTACCTCGCCGGCCAAGCGATCGATCCTGGCCAGACGGCGCAGGACGCCTACCTGGACCTGATGCAGCAGCTCGCCGACGGTGCCTTTGTTCTGCTGCTGGAGAGCGGCTTGGCCGCCAGCGGTGACAAGCAGACCCTGCGCGGGTGGCGCGACCTCGGCCGTGCCCATCCGAAGGAACGCGCGACACGGATCCCTGCCGCCTGGATGGATCGCCTGACGCTCCCAGACCTCGCTCACCTGCGCGACGATCCCGCCGCCTTCGCCAAGGCGCATCATGACCACCTGCAGGCCGCCGCGCAGAGTGAATTCGCCAGGCGTGACTCAAAGGACGGCCTGCGCCAGGCCTCCTGCCTGATGATGGCGCTGGCGCTGCACCTTGCCCGTGGCCTGGGCAGCGATGTCGAGCACCTCGCCGATCGCTGGATCTCCACGGCGAAGAAACACGGCGCGCGGGAGTAGAAGCGGGAACATACCGGACAACCAACCGCAGAGCCGCAGAGGTGAGATGAGGGCCGCAGAGAACCGCTGATGGGCTGATTTGCTTCCCGGTCTTCTCTGCGGCCCTCATCTCACCTCTGCGCCTCTGCGGTAAACCAGATCATCGCCCATCGGAGACGCCGATAATCATGGGGATGTCCGCATTGCCTTGCTGGCGTCGGACCTAGGCTCTCGCCCCTCCCATGCCGCACCCCCAGCATCTGATTCGTAACTTCTGCATCATCGCCCACATCGATCATGGCAAGTCGACTCTCGCGGAACGCCTGCTCCAGGCCACCGGCGCGATGAAAGCCAAGGACGACAAGGAGCTGGAAGTCCTCGACAGCATGGACCTGGAGCGAGAGCGCGGCATCACCATCAAGGCCAAGGCCGTCAGCCTGTCGTACCTGCACACCGACGGGCAGACCTACCAGCTCAACCTCATCGACACCCCTGGGCACGTCGACTTCAGCTACGAAGTGTCGCGTTCGCTCCAAGCCTGCGAAGGCTGTCTGCTGGTGGTCGATGCCTCGCAAGGCGTCCAAGCGCAGACCGTCGCGAACTACCTGCTGTCGTGTGAGCTGAACCTGACGGTCATCCCGACGCTCAACAAGATCGACCTGCCCAGCGCGCAGCCCGATCGCGTGTGTGCTGAGATCGAGGAATCCCTCGCGCTCGATGCCACCTTCGCCATCCGCGCGAGCGCTAAGCAGGGCATCGGCATCCAAGAAATCCTCACCGCGGTGGTGGAGCGCATCCCCTCGCCGGTGGGCGATCGCAGCGCGCCGACGCAGGCGCTGATCTTCGATGCGATCTACGACGACTACCGCGGCATCATCCTGTACGCGCGGATCAAGAACGGTCGACTCAAGAAGGGCGACAAGATCCGCCTGATTCGCTCGGGGAAAACCTACGAGATCAGCGAGATCGGCCGCCTGAAGCCACGCATGACTGCCGCTGATGACGGCCTGGAGGCAGGCGAGGTCGGTTACATCTGCGCGGCGATCAAGGCCCTCACCGATGTGAAGGTTGGCGACACCATCACCTTGGAAGACAACCAAGCGGAGCCGCTCGCGGGCTTCCGTGAGATGAAGCCGATGGTGTATTGCGGCCTGTATCCGTCGGGCGAAACCACCTACGACCAGCTGCGTGAAGCGGTCGAAAAATTTTCGCTCAACGACGCGTCGTTCCGCTGGTCGCCCGAATCAGGCGGCGCGCTCGGCCACGGTTTCCGCTGCGGCTTCCTGGGCATGCTGCACATGGAGATCTGCCAGGAACGCTTGGAGCGCGAGCACGATCTCGACATGGTGCAGACCGCGCCAACCGTGACCTATGTGGTCAATCTGCGTGCGGCCTCCGCCGCGCCCCTCTACGAAAAAGACGGTTCGGTGATCCCGCGTTCGATTGAGATCACCACGCCAGGCGAGTTGCCCCGTGATGGTTACGAATCGATCGAAGAACCGCTGGTGACCATCCATTTCATGCTGCCGGCAGACAAGATCGGCTCCGTGATGTCGCTGGTGTCTGACCGTCGCGGTGAATTCCTCAAGCAGGAATACCTGGGCACCCAGCGCTGCGTGCTGACCTACAAGATGCCGCTCGCCGAAGTGATCTACGATCTCTTCGACAAGCTGAAGAGCGTGACCCAGGGCTACGGCACCATGGATTACGAATTCACCGGCTACCAGGTCGCTGACCTGGTGCGCGTCGACATCCTGGTGCACAACAATCCCTGCGATGCGCTGGCCTTCATCTGCCACAAGACCAATGCCGAGTTCCGCGGCCGACAGATCATCAAGGCGCTCAAGGAAGAGATTCCCAAACACCTCTTTGAGGTCGCTTTGCAGGCCACCATCGGCACTCGTGTGGTCGCGCGCGAGACCATCAAGAGCATCGGCAAGAACGTCACCGCCAAGTGCTACGGCGGCGACGTGTCACGTAAGCGCAAACTCCTCGAAAAGCAAAAAGAGGGCAAGAAGCGCATGAAGATGATCGGCAACGTCGAAGTTCCGCAGGAGGCCTTCATGGCGGTACTGAAGTCGCGGGCTGAAACCGAATAGTCGCGGGGTCCGAATCGGGTAACCGCGGGCCGGACCACCGCGCGCAGCAAGCGGATCACCGTCAGAGACTCGACATTGGGCTTTCCTGGGCTTTGACCCAGGGAAGCCGGTGGGTATCCCACGGATGCAGCGGAGTACGCGATGAAACAAGTCCTCTTCGTCATCCTCATCGTCGCCGCCGTGGCGGCTGGCGGAGCGATGTTCTTCCTCAAAGGGAATGTCGCGAATCTGCTGCGCAATCGCCACGCGATCCCCTCGCCGATCGCCGCCTGCACTCAGGTGAGCGCGGCTGAGGCGCAGAAAATCGCGCAAATTGTGGTCGATGGTTTCAATGAACTGGATCCCGATCCGGTCCATGCCGTGTTCGACCTCCAAACCCTGTTCGGCGAAGCGATCCATCAGGTACCGTTGAGCGATTTCGAGCGGAGCAACTTCCTCAGCGGCGCCATGAGCGGAGCGAAGGACATCCCCAATCGCTGGATCGCCGCGCTCGGGGAAGAAGGCCGGGTCAAGCTGCTGCGCATCCGTCTGGTCGATGGCCACCAACGGGCGCAACTGCGCATGCTGGTCGGCGATGGGCTCAACTACCTTGATCTCACCATCGTCCGCACGCCGGCGGGAGCCATCCGAGTGGTCGATTACCAGGACATGGCCACCGGCGAACCCCTCAGCCGCTCGATCACCAGCGTGGTGATGCCTGCCCTCGCCAGCCTGACCCGCACGCCGCTCGAACGACTGATGCAGGGTTCAGGCGACGGCTACGTCGCCAGCGTGGGCCAGGTCCCCGAGCTCCGCAAATTGATCGAGGAGGGCAAACACCAACAGGCGATGGAGCGCTGGCGCACCTTGCCAGAAGCCTTCCGTACCACCCGTGCTGGTGCTGCACTGCGCATGCTGATCGCCCAGGGGATCGGTCCGGCCGAACACTTGGCGTCCTTGCAGGAGATCGAGCGCCTGTTCCCCAATGACCCGGCATTGTCGTTGCTACAGGTTGATGCCAATCGTTTGACCAAACGGTATCCGCAGGCGTTGCAGGCCATCGATCGCGTCGACGAACAGGTTGGCGGCGATCCGTACCTCGATTCGTTGCGCGCCGACATCCTCATCGAAGCGGAGCGGATTGCCGAAGCCCAGGCCGCGGCCGCGCGGGGCTGCGAACGCGAGCCAACGCTGATCGATCTGTGGTGGACCGCGATCGGGGTCTCACTCAAAGCCGACGCCCACGCCCAGGCCGCCTCGCTGCTCGATGAGGTCAAGACACGTTTCGGTACCAAATTAGCCGACGACCTCAGCACCATTTCCGGATTCGAGCGGTTCGGACAGTCCAAGGAATATGCCGAGTGGCGCGCTCGCCAGCCCATGCCCAAAACCCCGGCCACCTCCCCTGCCGTGCAGCAGGCCGTGGCAGCGGGTGATGTCCGCACCGCGGTCATCGCGGTCATCGCCGAGCGTCTGGCTCGCGACCCGGCGACCCTCAACGACGGCAGTCGACTCACGGCCGACCTCAAGGCCGATGAACTCGACATCGCCGAACTCCTGATGGATCTCGAGGACGCCTTCAGCGTGAAACTGGATGAGGAGCGGGAACTCACGACCATCGGTGACCTGATCAGATACGTCGAAGGCAAGGTCACTCCGCCGTCCACGCCGCCCACGCCGCAAAAGCCTGGCAAGTAAGTGCCCAGCTTGACCCCCTCGGTGAGCGTTTCCATAGTCGCGCTATGACCACCGCCACCGGACCGGACCTGGGCGCTCCGCGCATCGCCCTGTTCGGGGGATCATTCGATCCCCCGCACCTCGGGCACGTGCTCGCTGCCTGTTACGCCCGCGTGGTCGGCGGAGTCGATGAGGTGTGGGTGCTGCCGGTGGCGAAACACGCCTATGGCAAGGCGATCTCATCGTGGGAGCAACGCTGGCGGCTGTGCCAGGCCGCATTCGCTGCGCTACCGTTCGTGCGCCTGTGCGACGACGAACGCAGCAATGCCAGCGGCTACACCTTCGACCTGATCGAACGTCTGCGGCAGCGGCATCCGCTGAACCAGTGGTTGTTGGTAGGCGGTACCGATACTGCGCACGATCTGCTGAACTGGCACCGTGGGGCGGAACTCATCCGTCTGATCGGGATCATCCCGGTGCCGCGCCGCGGTTATGACGAGCATCCCGCGGCCTTGCCGCAGATCTCCAGTTCACTCATCCGCGAACGCCTGGGACGAGGCGAGGACATCGCCGCGCTGGTTCCACCAGCGGTGGCGGACCTCATCGCGGGCCAGAACTGGTATCGCTGAACCGCGAAACGCGGTGGCTCAACAGTCGCTCAACAGTCGCTCAACAGTCGCTCAACAGTCGCGGATGCTGAGCAGACGGCCATGACGCACGTCGACGCGACGTCGCCAGAGCGAGTCGGTGCCGACACGCAGCAAGGTGAACTCCACATCCATGCCGTCCTCATCCAGACGGACCTCATCAGCGGCGATGACCTGGAAGGCTTCGGGCGACATGCCGCGATCCCACAAGTCACGCATCAGCAAATCGAAATGGAGCGGGAACTGTTCCTTCGGCAACACCGCACGACTGAGCGGATTGACGGCGTGGCCAACTGCTGGCGTGGGATCCTCGGGAGGCGGGATCGGCGGAGCCGGTTGGCGTTCTTGCGGCTGGGAGACATGGCGACGCGAGAAGAATGGCATGACTGGTCCCTCCCGATCTGGCTGCGGATCATCCGCAGCGCCTGAGCGACTCAAGAGCCGCACGGCGAAACACGTACACGTGCCGTGTCTGAAACGCGGGGGTGCCAAGGACTAGCCACCGATGGTGAGGCACCGCGTGACTCCCGTCATGCGACGAGGTGCCTGCGACTTCCCGCCTCAGCCCAGCCAGCGATCGCAGAAGGTTCGCGCCGCGCTCGCGTCGGCGACCCCCTGCACGATCACCCGGCCATCGCGGAAGCAGGTGGCGGTCACCATGCCATCCTGCCAGCGCACTAGGTGGGTGTTCGCCACCAGCAGCGCGCCGCCCAGACGCCCGGCAAACGCCGCCAGGTCGATTCCGGCCCGTCGGATCTGCACCGCATCACGCCCACACAGCACCACCGCGGCATCATCGCCCGCACGCAGCAGGGGATAGGTCGCAGCGGAACCACACACCGGGCAGCCGGCCTGCCGCCATCCCGTCAGGCGCAGCCGTTGGAAGGTGCCACGCCACAGATCGCTGGCCCACAATTCGCGACGCACCGCGGCCTGATCGCCGATGAGGAGCTTGAGCGCCTCGGCAACCTGCCAGGCGGCGACCATCTGGACCGCTGGCGGGATGATCCCGGCGGTATCGCAGGTCGGCGTCTCGCCCGCGCCCGGGAGCTCGTCCTGGAGGCAGCGCAGACACGGAGTCTGGCCAGGAATGATCGGCGCCGAGATGCCATAAGACCCGACGCACGCGCCATAGATCCACGGCATGGCGAGTTTGCAGCACACCTCGTTGACCAGATGGCGGGTGGGGAAGTTGTCGCAGCCGTCGAGCACCAGGGCGACGCCACTGAGCAGGCGTTCGGCGTTGGCTGCGCGCAGGTCCTCCACCAGCGGTTCGATGACGCAGGTGCTGTTGATCGCCCGCAAACGCTCCGCCGCTGCCACCGCCTTGGGCGCAGCACGACGGGCGTCGTCCTCGCTGAACAGCGACTGGCGCTGGAGGTTGCTCCACTCGACGAAGTCACGGTCGATCAGCCGCAGGAAACCGACACCGGCACGGCAGAGCTGCTCAGCGATGGCGGTGCCGAGCGCACCACAGCCAACCACGGCAACGCGAGCGCCGACAAGGCGCGCCTGGCCTTGGGCGCCGATCGGTGCGAAACGCACCTGACGGCTGTAGCGATCGTCGCTCACGTCGGCTTGGGCAAGGCACCCTTGAGGTGTACCGTGCGGATCGGGAACGGGATCTCGATGCCTTCAGCGTTGAAGCGGGCGTGCAGACGTTTGATCAGTTCATGGCGCATCAGGAACTGGTCCTGGAACTTCGACGCACGCAGGACGACGTTGAAATTGACGCTCGAATCGGCGAATTGGAAGAAGCGCACCACCGGCTTGAAATCGCGCACACCGCCATCCACGCTGGTCTGGATGTCGGTGGCGACCTCGATGGCGACGCGCTCGACCATTTCCAGGTCGCTACCATAGGCCACGCCGACCGGTATCGCCACGGGCTGCGACGGCGACGGCGTAGTGAAGTTGGTGACGATGGCCGAACTGAGTTTGAAGTTCGGCACGATGATGATGTTGCCCGGCAAGGTGCGGATGGTGGTGGAGCGCCACGTCAGGTCGGACACGACACCCTCATCACCGCTGTCGAGGCGGACGAAATCTCCGATATGGATCTGCTTCGACGCCACCAAATGCAGTCCGGCGAAGAGATTCTCCAACGTATCCTTGAGCGCGAGCGCCACCGCCAAGCCACCAACACCCAACGCGGTCAACACCGGCGTCACCTGGACACCGAGCGTGTCGAGAATGACCAGGAAGCCGAGGATGTAGATCACCGCCGCCACCAGGTTGGTGATGATAGAGGACGCCACTGCGCCGCCGGAACGTTTGGCAGATTGCGCCAGCAGACCGCCGATCACCCGCGCGACGGCGACGGTGAGCGAGAACATCAGGGCGACCACCAGTGCATTGGAAACCATCGCCTGCCATTCGGCTTTCAGCCCGACGCTCTGGCCGCCGAAGAACACTCCGAGCATCAGGCACCAGAAGAACGCCACGCCCTTCACCCCACCGATGAGGATGCTGTCGTAACCCCAGCCGGACTTCTCGCTCCACGCCTTGAGCCGTCTGAGCACGACGCGCTCCACCACCAGACCAATCAGGATGCCACCGAAGATCCAGGCCGCCGGTACCCCCCAGGTCAACACCAGCTCCCAGGTGATCTGGACGGTCGCATCGACAGGTTGTGCGGGGATGGGCTCGGACATGGGGGCTCGCGGGTGGCAGCGGGAGCCTCTCCGCTCATCTCCTGACGCAAGTCGGGACGCAGAAGCCTCTGCCAGCAGTCCGTTTGTGTCGCTTCACCTTGACAGCAGGAACGCCCCTCCTAGGTTTCGCGGCCTTTCATGAATACCCGGTCCGTTCGCGGGCCGCATTCGTCACTTTTCAGAGGTCACCATGGCTGTTCCCAAACGTCGCGTCTGCCCCTCCCGCAAAGGAATGCGCAAGTCGCACCAAGCCCTGGCCGTCCCCGGCATGAGCATCGATTCCAAGTCGAAGAGCATGCACCGCCCGCACCACGTCGATCTGCGCACCGGCATGTACCGCGGTCGTCAGGTGCTGTTCCGCGATGACGCACAGGGTTCTGGCGACGCCGACAAGGCCTGATCCGATGCGGCTGGCTCTGGATGCCATGGGCGGTGATGATGCACCGCGCACCATGGTGCGCGGTGCCATCGACTATGCGCGCGCACATCCTACCCACACCGTGGTGCTGGTCGGACGCGAGAGCGATATCGCGGCCAGCCTGAAGGCTGAGGGCTCGACGTTGGCCAACATCGAAATCGAGAACGCGCCCGAAGTCATCGGCATGGCCGAGAAGATCCAGGCGCTCAAAGACAAGCCGAACGATTCGATGAACCGCTGTGCCCAGCTGGTCAAACAGGGCAAGGCAGACGCCATGATCCTGTGCGGCAACACCGGCTGCAGCGTCGCCGCCGCACAACTGCACCTGCGCCGCATTCCCGGCGTGAAACGCGCCGGCATCCTGACGCCGTTGCCCAAACCGAGCGGTAGCTCGTGGATCTGCGACTCTGGCGCCAACAGCGTGGGCAAGCCGGAACACCTCGCACAGTTCGCTGAGATGTCCGCCGCGTTCCTCACCAAGGTCTACGGTGTCGCCAATCCCAAGGTCGGCGTGTTGTCGAACGGCGAGGAGGAGGGCAAGGGCACCGACCTCACCAGCGAGACACTCGACTTGCTGCGCAAGACCAACGTCAATCTGGTCGGTTACGTCGAAGGCCACGACATCTTCTCACCGAATGTCGATGTGGTGGTGTGCGATGGCTTCACCGGAAACATCGTTCTGAAATGTTGCGAAGGCCTCGAAGTCGGTCTGCGTCGCATCATCAAGGAAGAGGTCATGCGCGGTTTCTGGACCCGGCTCGGCGGTTGGCTGTCCAGGCCGGCGTTCGCTGGCGTGAAGCGACGTGTCGACTGGCGCAACGTCGGTGGCTGCTTCCTGCTCGGCGTCGACGGGGTGACCATCATCGGTCACGGACGCAGCGATCGTGTGGCGGTCTACAACGCTTTCTGCCAAGCGGCGAAAGCCGTCGAGACCAAGGCCGTCGAAGGCCTGCGCGAACGTTTCCGCAGCGTCTCCAGCGAAGTGGCGACCGCCGAAGCGAGCTGATTCCACATCTGGTGGTCGGCTGTAACCCCCGTTGCTGATCGGCTCTAGCAGTTCCTGCATCAGCCACTACCGGAGCCGCACGTGGCCCGGGCTGGCGCAATCTCGTGATCCGGCAATGATCCCGCCCATGCGCCCACAGTTCTGGTTTACCCGTTATCACTCCCCACGCCCGGACTAGGGACGCGGCTCGCATCATGCTTGCCCACCACCCCTGGTCCTGATTGGACCGGGGGTTTTTCGTTATCGGCCCACACCATGACCCAGACCGACAATCTCCACGTGACCGACACCAGCCCTTTGCTCCCACCCGCGGACCTGCGCCGCGAATTGCCGATGAACGACGTCGCGGCAGCAACCGTGCTCAGCACCCGCGTCGCGATCCGCGGCATCCTGCGCGGTCAGGATCCGCGTCTGCTGGTGGTGGTCGGTCCCTGCTCGATCCACGATGTCGCCGCCGCGCGCGATTACGCCACGCGGCTGCTGCCACTGCGCCGGGCGCTGGCTGATCGCCTCGAGATCGTCATGCGCGTCTACTTCGAGAAACCGCGCACCACCACCGGGTGGAAGGGCCTGATCAACGATCCGCATCTGGACGGCACCCACGACATGGTCACCGGGCTGCGCCTGGGACGCCAACTGCTGCTCGACCTCGCGACCATGGGCATGCCGGCAGCGACCGAACTGCTCGACCCGATCACGCCGCAGTATCTGGCCGACACCATCAGTTGGACCGCGATCGGCGCACGCACCACCGAAAGCCAGACGCACCGCGAGATGGCGTCGGGACTGAGCATGCCGGTCGGCTTCAAAAACGGCACCGACGGCAGCCTGGGCACCGCCACCAACGCGATGCTCGCCGCCAGCCACGCCCATCGTTTCCTCGGCATCGATCAAGCTGGCCGTGTCAGCATGGTAGCGACCACCGGCAACCCGGATGGCCACCTGGTGCTGCGCGGCGGCAAACATGGGCCGAACTACGGTGCGGGTGATGTCGCGCGGGCAGCCAGTGCCTGCGCCGTGCTCGGCCTGTGCCAACGAGTGATGGTCGATTGCAGCCATGACAACGCTAACAAGGACCACACGCGGCAAAGCGTGGTGCTCGGCGACATCGCGACACAACTCGCGGAAGGTTCACCGCATCTCGCCGGGGTGATGATCGAAAGCCACCTAGTGGCTGGGCGACAGAACATCCCGAGTGAGGGGGGCCGGCTGATCTATGGCCAGAGCATCACTGATGCTTGCGTTGACTTCCCGACCACCGAGGGGATGCTTCGCACGCTGGCGTTGGCACTCGGCAAAGGCCGTCTCCAACCCCAGTAGCGCTGGTTGCCTTCACTTACGCAGGTCCTCGACCTGCGTGAATTTTTCTGCGTTTCTGCTTCCGCCCGTTTTCCCGCATCCGCATCATGGAGACATCGTCATGAGCAGCATCCCGGTCACCGCTGAAGGCAAGAAGAAGATCCAAGCTGAGTTGAGTGAACTCACCGAGCGTGTCCCGTTGATTGCCAAGGCGATTTCAGACGCGCGTGAGAAGGGCGACCTGCGTGAGAACGCCGAGTACCACGCGGCGCGCGAAGAGATGGGCATGATCAACGCCCGCATCTCCGACCTCAAAGGCAAGCTGTCGCGTGCCGTGGTGGTCGACGAGAGCCTGATCGACACCAGCAAGGTGTCGTTCGGGGCCAAGATCCAGTTGCAGGACTTGAAGGACAAGAGCGTCGAAGACTGGCAGCTCGTCGGCGAAGGCGAGGACGATCCGCTGGAGAACAAGATCCTCACCTCCAGCCCGATGGGGTCTGCCCTGGTCGGCAAGGCCATCGGGGACACCGTGGTGGTCAATGCCCCGGCGGGCGAGATCAAGTTCAAGATCAAGTCGATCGCGTATTAGGCTGCATCTTGCGCCCGCGGGCGCTGCCGGCTGCGTCAGCCAGGCCCTCCGCCGGCCCTGGACTCGCAAGGTCTCCCGCGCAGCGCTCGGTTTATAGCGGCGTCCAAGGCCCTCCCCGTGGCATTCGTCGACGTGTCCGGCAGGCTGCCGCCCATGTCCCAGTCGCCCGCCGATGACCTCTCCATCCAGCGCGCGCGCATCGATGAGATCGATCGCGATCTGGTGAATCTGTTGTCGCAACGGGCCCTATGTGCCCAGCGCATCGGCCAAGCGAAAGCGACAAGCGGCAGCGCGGTGTTCGTACCACACCGCGAACAAGAGGTGTTCAAGAAGATCGCGTCGCTCAACCAAGGGCCGATGCCGGAGCTGGCGCTGCGGGCGATCTGGCGCGAGATCATGTCGGCGAGTTTCGCACTCGAGCGCAAGCTGACGATCTGCCACTTCGGCCAACCCGGCGCGTTCACCCACATGGCGTCGCGCCTCAAGTTTGGCGACAGCGTCGACTACGCCGCGGTCGACTCGATAGGCACGGTGTTTACCGAGGTCGAGCGCGGCCACGCCGACTACGGCGTGGTGCCGATCGAGAACTCCACCGACGGGTCGATCACCGACACCATCGACGCGTTCCTCGCCACCCACCTGCGCATCATCAACGAGCTGCACCTGCGCATCCGTCACCACCTGATGGCGACCTGTCCACGGGGTGAGATCAAGCGCATCTATTCCCGGCACACGGTGTTTGGCCAGTGCCGCACCTGGCTGGCATCGAACATGCCCGGGGTCGAACTCGTTGAACTGGTATCAACCACCAAGGCCGCCGAACGCGCCGCGAACGAACCCGGCGCGGCCGCCATCGGTCAGGCAGAGGCCGCTGCGATCTTCGGCCTGCCGATCATCGCCTCTGACATCCAGGACAATCCCAACAACATCACGCGTTTCGTCGTCATCGGCGCACCCGAACGCGCGGCCAAGCCCACCGGCAACGACAAGACCAGCCTGATGTTCGGCGTGCAGGATCGTCCTGGCGCGCTCTACGATTGCCTGCTGCCGTTCCACAAAGACCGCATCAACCTCTGTCGCATCGAGAGCCGCCCGAGCCGCCGTCGGCCATGGGAATACCTGTTCTTCATCGACCTGCTGGGCCATCAGCAGGACGCAGCGATCGCCGCGGCGCTCAAGGAGCTGTCCCAGCACACCTCGACCTACGAGGTGCTCGGCAGCTACCCGCGGGCGGACCAGGCACTCAACGAATGACTGCGGTGCTGCACGAGTAGCCGCCTCGCAATCCCTTCGCCCAGGTTAACCTCCCAGCACCCATGATCGCCGCCCTCCTTGCTGGTCTGACTGTCGGCCTGATCCATGTGATCGCAGGTCCGGATCATCTCAGCGCCATCGCACCCATCGCCAGCGGCGAACGGCGGCAGGTATGGGCGGTGGGTCTGCGTTGGGGCCTGGGTCATGCGCTCGGCGCGGTGCTGGTGATGCTCATTGCCGTGGTAGTCGCCCAGGTGGCGCTGGTCGATCCCCTGTCGGATACCAGCGAACACCTCGTCGGAGTGATGTTGCTGCTGATCGGCACCTGGGGTTTCTGGCGGCTCAGACGTGGCACGGTCGAGACCACCCACGACCACGGTGACGGCCGGCCACACACGCACACCAGCGGCAGCCGGCGCTTCGCCCCCTACGCCATCGGTATCCTGCACGGATGCGCCGGCGGCACGCATCTGGTCGGCATCCTCCTGGCGCTGGCCTTCCCCACCGTGGCCGGCGTGTGCACTTACCTCGCCGGTTTCATCTGCGGCAGCGTGCTGGCGATGTGCGCCTTCGCCGCCGGCATCGGTTGGCTCGGTACCATCGGCGGCGCCTCGCCTCGCGTACACCGGGCACTGATGTTCGTCTCGTCGCTCGCCTCGCTCGGCGTCGGTATGTGGTGGCTGGCCGCCTGAAACGTCAGTGGAGTTTGATCGTCGCCGCCGGGATCGCGGCGAGCAGCTGCGCCACCTGGCGTTGGTAACGCGCCATCAGTTCGACCGCATGACGTTGGCGGCTCGCCGGATCGCCGAGCATGCGTGAGGCCAATACCGGAAAGGCGACCTCCTGATATTGCGAGAAGATCGCCGGCAGATCGCTGGCGTGATCGCACCAGAACACTTCGCGGTTACCGAGTTCCCCTTTCACCTTCGAGCGGAAGGTGAAGTAAACCACCCAGCGCCCTTCGCGTGTGCGGAAGACCGACAGCGAGTGCCAACGCCCGCCACCGGTCAGGCTCTGCCACAACGACCTGCCGCCGACGCCATCCTGATGCGCGACCAGTCCACCGGTGAACGACACCGGCGGCTGGAGTCCGCGATCAAGCGTCCATTCCTTCATTTCTGCCATGGCTGGTAATCCGTAGGCGCCTGCCCCGTCGGGGCGCACGTCAACTGTTGGTACCCGAGCGCAGGCGCAGGTCCTGAATCTGCCGCATGAGTTCGGAGATGATCTCCTTGTCGGCGGTCTCGATCTGATCCTGACGTTTGGCCGCCGAGGCGACCGCTTCACGGGCTTCACGCATCAGCGCGTCGAAACGCACCTTCTGCCGTTCACGCCGGGCGTCGGCCTCGGTCGCAGCGGTCGTGGTGGCCGCCAGTTCGCGTTCGAGGGTGGCGAGACGTCCACGCGCCTGTTCAGCTTCAGCCTTGGCTGCCGCGTGCTGCTGCTGCAGGGCGACCTCGCGGCGTTCGACCTCACCTACGCGTTCGCGCAGGTGGACTTCACCCTGGGTCTGACGTGCCAGGCGTTCTTCGAACTGGGCGAGTTGGTGGCGCTGCTCGTCGACCTTGTGCTCCAGTTCGGCTGCGCGTTTGCGCGCCTGATCGACCTGCGCCGCGGTGTCCGACAGGCGCTTGGTCCAGGTGCTGGTCGATTCCTTGCGTTCCAGGGCTTCCTTGGCGTCACCACGTGCGCTCGCCGCACGCGTGGCCTCGGCTTGCAGGCGTTCGTTCTCCGCGGCCAACCGGGTGTTGGACTCTTTGAGTTCGCCGAGCTGACGGCTGGTGTCGTTGAGCCGTCCGCTGAGCTGGCCTTCGCGTTCTTCCAGACGTTTGACCAGCACATCGTGATCGGCCTGCAGGCGCTCGGCCTGCGCCTTGAGCCGGTCGCGTTCAGCGGCAGCGGTGGTGGCGGCGGTTTTGGCCGCGTCGCGTTCACCGGTCAGACGCGTCTCAAGGTCCTTGAGGGTACCTTGCTGCGCGCTGGCCTGGGCACCGACTTGTTGCGCTGCAGTCAGACGTTCGCGGACCTGTGCCAGTTCAGCGGTGAGTTTGTCGGCCCGCAGGGTGGCCTCCTGCTCGCTGCGCTTCAACGTCGCCATCTCGATGGTGAGCGTGCGCACCTGTGCTTCGGCCTTCGCGCCAGCTTCGATGGTGCGCGCACGTTCGCGTTCGATCTCGCTGAGTTTGAGCCGCGCCTGGTCGCGTTCCTGCGTCAGTGCCTGGATGTTGGCGGTGACGCGGTCCTTCTCGCTGCGCAAGGCCGCGAGGTCCTGCTCCGTTTTGCCCTGCTTTTCGCCGAGCATTGCGGTTTCCGCCGTCAGGCGGGTCAACTGGGTGCGCACTTCGGCCTCGGCGGCCTTGCTCTCGGCCAGTTGCTTTTTGAGTCCGCTGAGCGTCTGTTCGCTCTGGTTGACGGTCGCGTCGCTGGTCTTGCGCAGGGCGTCGAGCCGGGCCTGCAACTCGGAACGTTCACGTTCCAGACGCTCACGATCGGTGCTGATCTGGCGTTCACGTGCGGTGGCGAACTCCAGGCTGGCAGTGACCTTGGCTTGCTCGGCACCGATGCGCCCGACCTCGCCCTTGAGGCGGATGGCCTCGGCCCCGGCGGTCTCGGCCTTCGATTGCAGTTCGGTCGCGCGGGCTTCGAGCGAGGCGATGGTCTTGCGCGCGTCGGCCAGATCGCTGGCGCGCTGGGTCTCGGTCTGCTTGGCGGTGGCTTCGACCTGCTGGAGCGTGGTTTCGGCGATGACCTTGGCGTCGATCGCCTGCTTGAGTTCGCGCGTATGGGTTTCGCGCAGTTGCTTCAGCTCGCTCTCGCGGCCCTGGGTCGACTTCGTCTGGAGTTCCGCCAGTTGCCTGCTGGCGTCGCCCGCCTGCATCCGTGCGGTCTGCAGTTCGCTGGTGGTGACCGCGAGTTTTTCCTGCGCGGCGTGCAACTGACGCGTGAGATTCTGGAACGCGTCGCCGTTCTTGGTTTGTTCCTGCTGGAGGGCTTCCTTGGCGCGTTTGGCTTCGTCTTCCTTGAGCCGCAGCGTGGTGGTCGCCTGCGAGAGCTGGGCACGGAGCGCGACCACGTCGCGGTTGTTGGCGTCGCCCCCCTGCTGCGCGGCTTTGGCAGCGGCGGCGGCGGCGGTGGCGTCGAGTTGGACCTGACCCTCAGTCTGCTTGCGTTGCGCCGCAGTGACTGCGTCCTTGGCGGCGGTCAGTTCGCGCTCGCGCCCAGCCAAGGAGGTCTCAGCCTCCGCGAGTTTGACCTTGAGCGCGGTCAGTTCCGCGGACTCCGCGGCGGCGGACTGGCCGACACGTTCCTTGTGCTTCGCCAGTTCCTGTTCGGCCCCGGTGGCGCGACGTTCGACCTCGCCCAGGCGGGTCGTGAGCTGGGCCGCTTCGGCAGCCGCGGCCTTGGCGCTGGCCAGTTCTTTTTCCAACGTCGCTTTCGCGGCGTTGGCTGCTGCCAGCTCCGCCGCGACCCGACCGTCATCGGCTTTGGCCGCGGGTGCCGCAGCGGACTTGCCCAGTTGTTCGCTGGTGAGGCGCACCCAGTCGACCACCACACCTTCCGTGGCGGCGGCGAGCGCGGCGATGTCCTGGTCCTCGCTGAGCGCTTCGCGCAGCACCGACAGGGTGATCTCCAGGTCATCGCTGCCGCCGAGCGGCATGGCGTTCTCGATCTGGCGGGCGATCTCGGCGGCGAGGCTGCGCGCCTCGGCGCGATCGGCCTTACGGGTATCGGCTTCGAAGGCGGCTTCGCGGCGGGCGCGTTCCAGCTCGGCGCGCAGGGATTTCTCCTTCTGCGCGTGGCTGTCGAGCGTCGCCATCAACTGGGCACGTGTGGTCTTGAGCTCCTGCTGGACCTTCTTGAGTTCCTCGGTGATGGCGGCGGCGATCTTGTCGACGTTGACCGGGGTGACGACGTTCTCGGCCTCGCTGCGCGCGCGCTCGGCCTCGTTCATCATCATGCGCATGGCGCTGAAACGATCGCGCGTGCGCGCCATCATCGCCGAGAGGTCATGCACCGAACCGGCGGCCTCGGCCAGGCAGCCGGGCGGATTGTTCTCGGGGAAGATGCGGGCCTTCATGCCCTCGGGTTTGACCGGCAGGCCGACCGCTTCGATGCCCGACTTCTCCATCTCCAACGCGATGCCGCGGGTGGCTTCCAGCGCGGTGATGAGATTGGCGATGCCATCACGCAGCACCGGGCTGTCGGCAAAGGCGCTGGCACCCTGGACCTCTTCGCTGACTGCTTCGACCACCTTGGTGGCAACGGTGAAGTCACGGAAGGGATCCGGGTTGTCCTGGTTCTGCTGGGCCTGGAAACGCCCGCCGAAGTAATCGTCGTCCAAGGCGAAGACCGCTTTGATGAGCTTGCCCGACAGCGTGAGCTGCTGGACCATCCCCTTGCGCAGGTTGGCGATATCGGCCTCCAGCGCGACCACGCGCTTCGAAGCGACTGCCAGTGCCGGATCCGGCGAAGCATTAGACATCGGGGAGGTCATCCTTGGGACCTGATTCCTAAGGCCTTACCCCGAGTTGCCAACGTCCTTTGCGGGCCTGTTGCGGGCTGGCGGTCGGCACACGCCACCGGTGCCCTGGGGCTGCGGGACGGGGCCGGGGCCAGGGGTGTCCATACGGCGATGGATTTCCCCGCCGATGGCGTGATCTGAACCGCGTTTCGCCGCCCTCCCGCGCTAATCGCCCTTGCGCCTGGGGGTGAAACGGGGGGCACGTCCGTCATCGTCCTCCAACGGACGTTCGACCGCCGCGCCCTCGCTCAGCAGGTCGTCGAAGCTCGACCGGCGGGTGCTGTCCTTTGCCGGACACAGCCGCTGGTAGGTGCCATCCGCTCCCATCTCGCGGGCCTGGACATTGTCGGCCAGACAGCAGTCGAGGATGGTCATCAGCCGACGACGCAGGGCCTCGTCATCGATACGGACGAAACATTCCACCCGGCGGTCGAGGTTGCGCGACATCCAGTCGGCCGAGGCGATGCCGATCACCGGGTCGCCGGCGTTGGCGAAGTAGTAGATCCGGCTGTGTTCGAGCAGACGACCGACGATCGAACGTACGCGGATGTTCTCCGACAGGCCGGGAACCCCGGGGCGCAGGATGCACATGCCACGGACGATGAGATCGATCTGCACGCCGGCCTGCGACGCCGCATAAAGTTCCTCGCAGAGACCCTGATCAACCATGCTGTTGAACTTGGCGATGATGCGACCGCTGCCGCCGTCCTTGCGCGCATGGGCCGCCTCGCCACGGATCCACTCGACGAACCGTTTGCGCATGGTCAGCGGCGCGGCCGCCAAGCGTTCCCATTCGGGCGGCTGGCTGTAACCGGTAAGCATGTTGAACAACGCCGCGACATCGCGACCGACGGCTTCGTTGGCGGTCAGGTAGCTGAGATCGGTGTAGAGCCGCGCAGTCTTGTCGTTGTAGTTGCCGGTACCGATGTGGCAGTAGCGGCGGATACCGTTGTCGTCACGACGGATGATCATCAGCAGCTTGGCGTGGACCTTGAGTCCGACGAGACCGTAGACCACGTGCGCACCGGCTTCTTCGAGCGCACGCGCCCAGCGGATGTTGGTCGCCTCGTCGAAACGCGCCTTCAACTCGATCAGCAGGGTCACCTGTTTGCCCGCACGCGCGGCGCGCATCAGCGCGCGCATGATCGGCGAGGTCGCCGACACCCGGTAGAGCGTCTGCTTGATCGCCAACACCCGCGGATCCTCTGCCGCACGCTCGACCAGATCGACCACCCGTTGATAGCTCTGAAAGGGATGATGCAGCAGCAGATCGTTCTGGCGGATACGCGTGAACGGCTCGCTCCACTCCTGTGGGTAGAGCGTCGCGACCAGCGGTTTTTCCCGCAGATCTGGGCGATCGAGGCGGTCGCTGAGCGGAAACAGCACGGTGAGGTCGAGCGGCCCATCGACCGGATAGAGGTCGGCGGCGTCGAGTTCCACCGCCTGCTGCAACCACGCACGCAGCGCCTGATCGCCATTGGCGGCGATCTCCAGACGCACGGCTTGGCCATGTTCGCGGTTCGACAACTCGTTCTCGATCTCGCTGAGCAGGTCCTCCGCTTGGCTCTCGTCGATGTCGAGGGCACCATCACGGGTGATGCGGAAGAGGCAGCGGCCGGTGATGCGATACCCTGGAAACAGCCGATCGACGAATGCTCCGACGATGTCCTCCACCAGGGCGAGCTGGCCCGGACGTTCGATGAGCGTCACCAAGCGGTTGCCCGCCGGCACCGCCACCAGTGCTTTGCGTTCACCCACCGTCGCGCTGGGATCCAGCGATTCGAGACGTACCGCCACCGTCAACCCACGATTGGCCACCATCGGGAAGGGTTTCGTCGGATCGACGCCCAACGGCGTCAGGATCGGTTCGAGCTGATTGCGGAAATGCGCCTGCAAGCTTTCGCGATCAACCGCGCCCCACTGCTCCGGCGGGATGATGGCGCACCCTTCCTGCGCCAGACGCGGAGCGAGGTCCTCGCGCCAGCAGCGGTACTGTTCCGCCACTAGGCGGCCGATCTCGCCGCGGATCTCCTCCAACAGGTGCGGAGCGTTGGCGGTTTCCGGCAGTTCCTGGCCACCGAATCCGCGTCGGTGCGCCAAGGCATGGACCTCGGCAAGACGTACCATCACGAACTCATCGAGGTTGGAGCTGACGATGGCGAGGAACTTGGTGCGTTCGAGCAGTGGCTTGGCCGGATCTTGCGCCTCTTCCAGCACCCGACGGTTGAATGCGAGCCAGGAGATTTCGCGGCTGAAATAGCGGCTGCGATCATCGAGCGCGGCGACCGCGACCGGCGTGATGGTTTCCTTGGCGGCAAAGCGGGCGGTGCCAACTCCGCTTTGACGAGCCTGGGACTTGCGATTCATCTTTCCTCCCGCGCGACCACCGTGACATCCAGGCCGAAGACCTCCGCGAACATCCCCGCCTTGCCGCCGAGCGACCAACGTTCCAGCGCGATCTGGCGGCGATCGACGTGGATCAGCAGGCGGCCATCCGACACCTCGCAACGCACCTTTTTGATGCGCTGGGTGCGCTCGACATCGAGCCCGTAGGCCAAACGCAGGATCGCCGCGAGGTACGACACCACCACGCGTTTGGCCCGTGGCAGCGATTTGAACTCCAGGTGGTGCGCTTCCGGCGCACTCTTGCGGTGGTAACGCGCGATGTTGGCGACCATTTCCTTCTCGATCGCGGTGAGTCCAGCGATGTCCGAGGATTGGATGACGTACATCGAATGTTTATGCCGGTTGCGCACGTTGATGTAACTGCCGATGTCGTGGATCAACGCGGAGAAGTCGAGCAGGGCGCGATCACGTTCACCCAGGCCGTGCAGACTGGCGGTCTGATCGAAGATCTGTGTCGCCAGGCTGGCGGTGTTTTCCGCATAAGCGAGGTTGCCGCCGTACCGCGATACCAATTGCATGCCTTCGGCCATCAGATCTGCCGCGCTGAGATAATGCGCACCGTGCGCGCCGGGCATGAGATCGGCGATCAGGCCATCACGCAGGGTCAGGTACGGGACCAGCACTTCGGTCGCACCGGTCTCGGCACTGAGGTGTTTGAGCAGGCTGGCGACCGGCAGCAGTAGCGCTGCTGCGCGCGCGTCGGTGGCGCAGGCATTCGCACGTTCCGGCGGCGTCATCGCCTGCATCTTCTGATACCACGAGGCGACCTCGTTGACCGCGAGTGGTTGGATACCGCCCTTGGCGGTCTTGGCCGTGGCCTTGGTCAGCAGCGAACAGAGTTTGCGCACGTCGCCGCTGGTGATGACCAGGTGGTTGATCTGACCCTTGGGCAAGCGGTCGAGCATCATGCGCGCCGCACCGAGGGCGTAACGGTCGATGGTCAGCGCAAACTCGCCGCTGTCGCGCAAAGAATGGAACTGTTCGAGGATGCGCACCGAACCGTAGTGCTCGTCGACCGAATGCACCAGCTTGCCATTGGTGATCAGGCCGATGCAGGTGCTACCGCCACCCAGATCGATCATCAACGTCCGCCCGGGCAGTTCGCGTTTGGTGCGCTCCAGCACCAGACGCAGCGCCTCGCAATAGAGGCGTGCCTCCTCCGCGTTGTCGATGATTTCCAGGTCGATGCCCTGGTTGGTGCGCAAGCGCTCGACCAGCACGTCGCTGTTGGTGGCTTCGCGCAGCGCCGACGTGCCGACCGCGCGGATGGTGCCGATGCCGTAGCTCTTGGCCGAGGCAGCGATGTTGACGAAGGCTTCGACCACGCCGTCCATCGCTTGGCGCGACAGTTTTCCGCTGACGAAGGAGTCGGTCAGATCGACGGGAAACGACAGGTCTTCAAGGATTTCGGGGTCACCACCATCGCTCTGCAATTGTGCGATAAACGCACGCACGGAACTGGTGCCACAATCCACCACCGCGACCTGACGGGTCGTGGTCAACGGAGGAGGAACAGGAGCCTGGGAATGCATGGGTCACTCCTCGGCGGCGCTGGCCACCGCCGCGCCAATCGCCACTGCATCGTCACCGAGCGCCGCCAGGCGCAGGTCGGGTTTCCGCTCACGGTAACACATGCTGAATTCCGTCATGCCGTCGCGCACCAGCGGCAGCAGCTCGTCACCCATGGCCTCCATGACGCCACCACCGAGCACAAACACTTCCGGGTCGATCACGCCAGCCACTGCGCCAAGGCCCCAGCCAAGCGCCCGGCAGGAACGTGCCACCGCTGCGCGTGTCGCCGGACATCTACGCTTCCATGCCTCACGCAACTGCGACGACTTCAGGCGATCACCTTTCTTGAGCCGAATCAGGCTCTTCGTCCCGCGACGCTGTTCCTCGAGGATCAGCCGGATGATGCCGGTCTTGCTCGCGGAGGTCTCGAGGCAGCCTTTCAGTCCACACGCGCACGCTGCATCGCCGAACGGTGCCGGCACATGGCCGATCTCGCCGGCAAAACCATGCAGACCGTTTTCCAGCCGGCCATTGAGCACCACGCCACCACCGAGTCCGGTACCGACGAAGGCAGCGAAGGCGCTGGCGGAACCGTTGGCGCACCCGTGGGTGACCTCGCCGAGACAACCGAAGTTCACGTCGTTGCCAAGCACCACCGGGCGTTTGATCACCCGCTTGAGGTCGTCAGCCACCGACCGTTCACGCCAGCCGAGATTGGGCGCCAGGTGCACCATGCCGCGCCGGTCGTCGATCGGTCCAGGCATGCCCAGGCCGATGGCATCGAAGTCGTCCAGATCCAGCTCGGCGTCCTCCGCTGCTTCATCGGCGGTGTCGACCAAGCGCCTCAACACCGCTTTGTAGCCGTCCTCGGGTTTGGTCGCACGGCGCGCGCTGCCAAGCACCTTGCCCTTCCGATTGATCACCACCGCGTGCATCTTCGTTCCACCCAGGTCGATGCCCAACCGGTACTTCGGCATATCGCGCTTGCCCATGAACCTGCTCCCGGTGCGGCTGGATCGCCAGTGTGGGACGGTCGGATGGGCCATGAGCGAGTCAAGGTAACGCGGTGGGATGAGCACCACGTGAAGAGCCCGCGAAACTTGATCGTCAACGCAGCGCGGTGGCAAACCCCGGCGGCAGACCGGGTTTGGTCGCCACCAGGATCTCCAGCACGGCACGCCGGTCGGCCAGGGTCAGGCGGTTGTATCGATCGTCAGTGACGGTCGCGGTCAGCACCGTCAACAGTCGCTCAAGCACGTAGGCATGTATCGGCGGCGGCAGGGCATCGAACGACTGGCTATAGATCAGATGGCTAAGCGGATGTTTCAGCAGGCGCCGCTCCAGGTCGAGGTCGCGCAGCGAACGACCCTGGGTATCACGCGGTCCGTGCGCCTGGAAATCGGCAGCGAAGGTCGACGTCCCCCGCACCGTGCCAGTGAGCGAGGCCTCGTCGGCGTAGAGCAGGAAGCGCAGCAGCGCCTCGCCCACACTCGCGATACGCCGACGGAAGGTGTCGCTGCGGAAGTCGAGTGGGCGGCCGAGCGCTTCGTTCATCACCAGATCGTCGCGCAGTGCACGGCGTCCTTCGTAGGACGCCCGCGTCAGGAGGTTGTGCATCTGCACCTGATGCCCGAGCACCAACAGCGCGACCACATCGCTGTGGGGCGTCAGGTACGGATCGGTATCGAGCAGTCCGACGAGCGAAGTGCGACCTGCGCCCCGCAACGGATCGGCGTGTTCCGGCGTGATGTTCTCGCTGAAGATCTGGTTGCCCAGGTGACCGAGCGTGCCGGTGGTGCCGGTGACGAACCACCCTCCCCACCGCTGCGGCAACGGACTGCGGTGATCGGTGACGTGGCTGCCGGCGGTGAGGATCGGGCGGCCATCCTGCCCTGGGAAGACTGAGCGCATCATCAGCCCAGGCACGCCGCCGGTGAAGGCGTTGGAATCGTGGCATTGCAGACACTCGTGCGTCTGACGCTCGGTCTTCATGCCGCTGCGGCGGTTGTTGCCGACATAGAACATGGTGCCCTGACGCGGATCGGTGCTGGCGATCTCGATCACCTCGCTGTGCTGCACCGTGCCGATGTAAACCTCGTCATTGAAGTACAACGCCCGTGGCCGATCGGGCGCGATGAACTCGCGTTGCAGGCTGGTCTTGGAGAACACCAGCACCTGCGATGACACCGGGATGTCGAGCTGCTTGAGCAGCGAGGGCAGCCAGCCGTGGCGATCATCCCACGTCAACGTCACCTCACCGGCAGCGATCCGCCGCTGCAGACGCGCCACCGCGTCATCTGCAGGGCGCCGACTGTAGGCGATGGGCTCTTCGTCGTAGTCCTCGGCCGGCGCCACTCCTGCGATGAGGGTCGACAGCAGCAGGAGCAGCAACAGGGACTTCAAGACCTTCATGTCCGTTATACGACCGCCGGCAGGAAAAGTTGCCAGCAGATCAGGCGGTGTGGTTGGACGACCTCAGCGGGCGGCAGCGGCCTGCGGCTGAAGCTGGATACGCACGGCAGCAGCGACCGCGGCGGCACGACGACGCGCCTCATCGACGCCGGCGGCCGCGGCGATGGCAACGGCCAGGCGGCGTTTGCCGGTACACACCGGCTTGCCGAACAGGCGTAGTTGGCTTTCGGGAACAGCGAGGGCCTCGTCGAGACCGTCGAACACCGGCACGCCCTCGCCCTCGCCCAGGATGGCGACGCTGGCGGCGGGCCGCAGCAGGCGGATCTCCGGCACCGGCAGGCCGAGGATGGCACGGGCGTGCAGGGCGAACTCGCTGAACTGCTGGCTGCCGAGCGTCACTAGGCCGGTGTCGTGCGGCCGCGGGCTGACCTCGCTGAAGATGACGGATTCGTTGCCCGAACCGGCATCGCCGCAGACGAACAGCTCGACGCCGAAGATGCCGCGGCCGCCAAGGCCGCTGACGACCGCACGCGCCTGGCGCTGGGCTTCGGCCCAGGCTTGCTCCGACATCGCAATCGGCTGCCAGGATTCGCGGTAGTCGCCATCGATCTGGATGTGGCCGATGGGCGGACAGCACTGCACACCGTTGGCGGCGCTGACGGTCAGCACGGTGATCTCGTAGGAGAAGCGGATGAAACCTTCGACGATGCAGCGGCCAGCTCCGGCGCGACTGCCTTCCTGGGCGTAGGTCCAGGCCCGGTCGAGATCGGCGGCGGACTTCACCACGCTCTGACCCTTGCCCGACGAGGACATGATCGGCTTGATCACGCATGGATATTTCAGCGCCTCGGCGGCGGCGGTGAACTCCTCGCGCGTGGCGACGAAACGATACGGCGAGGTCGGCAGCTTCAGGTCTTCCGCGGCCAGGCGGCGGATGCCCTCACGGTTCATGGTCAGCTTTGCGGCGCGCGCCGAGGGAACGACGGTGAAACCTTCCTGCTCCAGTTCGACCAGCACATCGGTGGCGATGGCCTCGATCTCGGGAACAATCAGGTGCGGACGTTCCTGCTCGACCACCTCGCGCAGACGTTTGCCATCGAGCATCGAGAACACGTGGCTGCGGTGCGCCACCTGCATCGCCGGCGCGTGGGCGTAACGATCGCAGGCGATGACCTCGCAGCCGAGGCGCTGAAGTTCGATGACCACTTCCTTGCCGAGTTCACCCGAACCGAGTAGGAGGACTTTCTTGGCGGAGGCGGAGAGCGGCGTACCGAGTGAGGTCATGGAGCGATCCTGTGCGAGGTGCGAGGTGCGAGGTGCGAGGTGCGAGGTGCGAGGTGCGAGAAACCACGACACTGACATATCAGCGTTACTGCCACGACCGCGAAGCAATCAGGACGTCGTGCGAGAAAACCTCGCACCTCGCACTTCGCACGTCCAGCACAACAGAAACGCCCTGGCAGAGCCAGGGCGTTTCGCCGTTCAATCACGAAATGTGCTATCAGACCGCGAGACGCACGAATCCGGTCACGGTCAGGCCGAAGCGCTTGGCGTATTTCTCGACCGTCTCGCCCTTCTCGTTGTCGAGCAGCATCTCCTGCTCCAGCAGCACGCGCTCCTTGTAGAAGCGGCCGAGCTTGCCTTCGACGATCTTCGGGCGCATGGCCTCTGGCTTGCCCTGCAGTTCAGGAGTCGCGAGCAGGATTTCTTTTTCCTTGGCGACCACCGTGGGATCAACCCCAGCGCGATCGAGCGCGATCGGTGCCGGATTTGCCGAAGCGACGTGCAGGGCGATCATGCGCAGCTTGGCCGCATCACCGGTACCGCTGACCAGGGTGGCGATCTTACCGCCGTGGTTGTAACCGACGACCACCGCGCCAGTCAGGGCCGTGGCCTTGACCAGCACCAAGTTCTCACCGATCTGCTGGATCTTGCCCGGGATGGAGTCGGCAACCGTTCCACCCACGCCTGTATTGCCCGAAAAAGGCGCGGCCTTGAGACCATCGAGGTCGGCGACACCCGCCGCGAGGCCGGCGTCCGCGATCGACTTGACGTATTCCTTGAACACATCGTTGCCGGAGACGAAGTCGGTCTGGCAGCCGAGCAGGACGATTAGGCCCTTGCCGTCGGCCAGGGCCATGCCGAGTCCACCGTTGGTGGTTTCACGGCCGGCGAACTTATCGGCCGTGGCGAGGCCCTGCTTGCGCAGGTGTTCGATGGCGGCGTCGATCCAGGCGTCTTCCGTGGCGTGGGCGCCCTTGGTGGCTTCCAGCGCGCCTTTGCACTTCATCATCGGGATGCCAGCGCGATCGCGCAGGGTCATCACCAGCTTGGCAGAGATCTCGAGGTTCGGGGTATTCATGGCGGAGTGGGTTTCTCAGTGGAGTGGGAAACAAAACGGGAGACTGAAATCGGATAAAAATGAGAAGAGTGGACAAACACACGGCCGACCGTGGAAAACGGCCGGCCGTGGGCGGAAAGTCACCAAAGCCGGAAGGCTGCTCAGTCAGATTCTTCAGACCGAAGCGGCGACCGGGGCGACCGGTTCGGAGCGGGTGACCTGATCGGCGCGGCCCTTTGCCAGACCGTCGAGGACGACCTTGATCACTGCCTGGATGGCGCGGATGCCGTCGTCGTTGCCCGGAATGGCGAGGTTCACCAGCTCGGGATCGGTGTCGGTGTCGACCAGGCCGATGATGGGAATGCCCAGACGCTGGGCTTCGCGCACTGCGCTCATCTCCTTCTGCGGATCGACGACGAACATCGCGTCGGGCAGCTTGGACATGGTGCGCACGCCTTCGAGGTTGCGCAGGATGCGGCGGCGTTCACGACCGTCGCGGGCCTGAACCTTCTTCGATTCGCGAGCGTACTCGGCCGAACCCATGTTGCGCTCGATCTCATCGAGTCGACGGATCGACGCGCGCACGGTTTCGAAGTTGGTCAGGGTGCCGCCGAGCCAACGCTCAGCGACGAAGGGCATGCCGGCAGCGCGGGCCGCGTCACGGATGACGTCGCGGGCCTGACGCTTGGTGCCAACGAACAGCAGGGTCTTGTTGGCCTTGCCGAGCTTGGCGGCGTAGTAGTACGCCTGGATGAGACCGCGGACGGTCTCACGGATATTGAGGATGTGGATGGCGTTGCGCTTGCCGTAGATGTACGGCTTCATGCGCGGGTGCCACATGCTGGCGGCGGTTCCAAAGTGGATGCCGGATTCCAGCAGTTCCTTCACATTGACGATCGACATGTGCTCTTTCTATCCTGATCCCCTCTGCACGGAGATCGGTTCGGAAGTGCGCTTGGGTGCGAAACACCGTATCCACCGGCGCACTTCCAGCACATCCGATGAGGGACATGCGAAAGCGATGGGTACGGAATCAGGCCGGACACCCGGCCATGGGAGGGCGGAACGCTACAAACCACCTGGGGATGGTCAATCAGCGGTCACGCACACGGCTGGCTGTGATCCGGTGGTCGTCCGCCCAGCCCGCGGGAAGTCGCTCGACCAGCGGCAGCGCACCGGGCGAGGCCGGCCACAGCGATCGGGGCAGCCGAGACCGGAGAGCACAGCTAGAGCGGTTGAGAAACTCCTATCTGGAATTGGCATTCCGACGCCCTCGATTGCCCCACTATGACCTTATCATTGGCCGTAAATACTCCTTATGGGCCGGTGATGCCCGGGCCTTGTGACCCCTATGGTCCAAAATTCTTGTCGGTGAGGCTGCCGATCTGCCCGGTGTCAAAGCCGGACAGGTGCAGATTTCCGTCAACCAGGGTGTGCTCACCCTGCACGGTGTGGTTGCCGATCCCGCACCCGCCGGCTTCACCCAGGTGCATCGCGAATACCAACCCGCTGATTTCCACCGCACGCTGACCCTGCCGGATAACGTCGATGCCGGCGCGATCTCGGCCACCACGCGCAATGGCGTGGTGACCATCACCCTGCCTACGATCAAGGCAGCACAGCCGCGACGCATCGCGGTCACCGCTGGCTGAGCAGCGTGACGCGGACGACGTTCCCAGGGAGAGTCACTCCTGGGAACGTTTGCCCGTGAACGCCCGCCGTTAGCGTCCGCACATGGATGCGACCTTCGGACCCGGACACCGCCTGCATGACGGCCGCGATTACAGTCGCGTGTTCAACCGCCAGCAAAAGGCGGCCGGTCGCCACGTGGTGGTGCTGGTGCGCCCACATGCCGCGAAGGAAGCTCCCGATGGCCGGATCGGCGTGATGGTCGCCACCAAGACCGCGCGTCTGGCGGTCCGTCGTCACCAGCTCAAACGCTGGGTTCGCGAACTGTTCCGCCGCGAATTGAAGACCCAGGCCGCCGGTCACGACGTGGTGGTGTTGTTCCGCTGCGATCCGCCGGCAGATGCCCATGCGCTGATCGACCAGGAGATCCGCCAGCTGCTGCCCAAGGCGATCCACAGCACGGCGCAACCCGGTCAACGACGTGGCGGATCACGTCCGCCCACCTCGCCGCAACGATGATCGCGCGCTTGGCCATCCTGCTGGTGCGTTTCTACCAGCGGGTGCTGTCACCGCTCAAACCGCCGACGTGCCGTTTCCTGCCGACTTGTTCGACCTACACCATCGAGGCCCTGCAACGTCACGGTGTGCTGCGCGGTGGTTGGCTGGCGACCAGACGGATCTGCCGTTGCCATCCCTGGGGTGGACATGGGGTTGATCCGGTGCCCGGTGGCGAGCCACCGGTGACGGTTACTCCGCCGGAGCCAGGTTCCCGCTGATCTTCAGCGACGAGAAGGTGAACGAGGTGGCCAACTCCTCGAACTGCACCACCTGGAAAACCGGGCTGATAAGGCCGCCGGACGGCAATTGCAACGGATCCCCCAGCGGCGCGTCGTTGAAGCGCAGGCTCATGCGATAGTCCGCGTCGATGCTGATCTCGACCTTCTGCGGGGCGTCGAGTTTGAACATGCCGCTCCAGGTGTAGTTCTTCACCAACTCAAAACCTTCGCCATCGGCCTTGGTCTGGAGCACGACGCAGGAGTGTTGTGCGCGATTGGTGTTGAAGCCGAGGCGGACGGTGCGTTCACCCGTGGTCACACCGAACAACGCCAAGTGGGTCTTGGGCGAGATGATCGCCTGGGCGACGATGCTGAATGGCGGACGCAAGGCCTGCTTCCACCGCAGCGACGGGATGTCGGCTTCGCTGCCTTTGGGCTGGACGGCTGCGCTGGTACCCCAGGTGAGTCCAAGCGCACCGACTTGCGCACCGGTGCCGACGAAGTCGGCGATGAACCACGGATGGGCCTTGCTGCCATCATAGGTCACTACTGCGTTATCACCGGTGCGGACGATCTTGGCCTGCAGATCGAGTACCCGGGTCTTGCGTTCGAGTTCCTGCACCGCTTTGGTCAACGGATGCGCCGGAATGGTGGCGAACACCGCTGCCGCTTCCGGATGACGCCAGACCCACAACAGGGCGGCGACCATCGCCGGACGTTCGGCGGCGGCGACCGGGCTGTCTTCCAGGGCCTTCTCCACCAATTGGCGCAATGGCAGGCTGACGTGGCGACGGTCCTGCTTCATCTCGGCGTTGGCCCCACCTTCCTGAAGCGTGAAGCCGACCTTCTCGTCGAGGCTGTGCAGCATGGCCTTGGTCGGCTTGCTGTTGAAGATGATCTCCACCACCGGAGTGGCATCAGCGACGTAGACGCGCAGCGCGCCCTCGGCCTTCGCCGCCAAGCGCGCAAGCGCAGCGATGCCCTGCACGTGGGTACGCGATTCACCCGCGGGGAAACCGGCAGCTTCCTTGTCGGCAAGACGGGAGATCTCGCCGTAGGTCATACCACCGCGCAGTTCTTCGAGCTGGTTGGCAAGCGCCTGCCACAAAGAGCGGTCGTCCACCGGCTGATTCGGCTTTGGCGGAGCAATCTCCACCGCGCGTTTGACCACCAACTGTTTGATCGAGGTCTTGGTCTCCTCGGCCAGCGCGCTAGCGGTCACTCGGCCGACGATGTCCTTCAGCTCATCGATCGTCTGCGCCTGCACCAGTTCATCGGTGAAAACTTTCTGCTGGTCGACCAAGGCGACGCCAAACTTCGATTTGATGGTGGCGAGGCGGTCACGCGCCGAGGGTGAGAGCTTGTCGACTTCGGTAGCGAGGTAATCGAGGCACTCTTTGACCTTCGGCAGGTTGTTCGCGGCCCATGCCTGCTCCAATTCGATGGTACGCGCCTGACGTTCGCGCGCCTTCTCGACCAACGCACGTTCCTCCTCCTTGCGCTTCTGATCATTCTGCGCCGAGACCCGCGCGGCCCGTTCACGATCAAGCAGATCACGCGCCGGACCGACCGTGATGCTCTTGTCCTTCGCCAGCTCATCGATCTGAGCGATAGCCTTCTCGTGATCGACGGGCAGCGCCGAGATCGTGCCCTTCACGCGTTCGAGCAGCTTCTGTGCCGCCACTTGCGGATCAGCCTGGACCGGCGTGGTGTTATCCGGCGGTTTGGTGTCCTTCTTGCCGCCCCAAGGAATCGTGAACACCACCACCATCAGCACCACCGCCGCAGCGAAGCCGTAGATCAGATACTTGGCCCACTGCGGCATCGAGGCAGCGCGTTCCTTGGCGCTGGCGAAACCGATGGTGCGGACGCGGCGGGAGATGCCGGGATTGCCATGGCCACTGATCGCCGCCTGCATCGCCACGCGCATGGCGACGCCATTCTGAAAACGTTCCTCCGGTGTCTTGGCCAGCAGGCGCATGGTCACCTGACGCCAGCCCTCTGGCACGTCTGGATTGAGGTCCTTCGGATCCGGCACCGCATCGAAGACGTGCGAGCGCATGATCACCTTGGCGTTGTCGCCCTTGAACGGCGGCTTGCCGGTGAGCATGTGGAAAAGCGTGGCACCGAGGCTGTACTGATCGCTGCGTGAATCGACCGGCAGCGCGCGCGCCTGTTCCGGGCTCATGTAGAGCGGCGTGCCCATGACCTTGTTGCGGCCCTGGCCATCCTTCTCGCCGATCACCTCTTCGCCCCCGAGCTGCAACGCCAACCCCAGGTCGGCGAGCTTCACCACGCCACCGTTGGTGATCATGATGTTGTCGGGTTTGATGTCGCGATGAACGATGCCTTGCGCCTCGGCGTAGACCATGGCTTCGGTCATGCCGTGCATCACCTGTGCCACCAAGGACAATGGGCAGATGCCCTGGCGCTCGATGACATCCTTCACGGATTCGCCGTCGACGTACTCCATCGAGAAGTAGTCGAGGTCCGGCTCGGCGCCGGCCGCCGAACCGGGCATGGGCGCTTTGCCCACGTCGTGGACGGCGATGATGTTGGGATGGTTCAGCCGGCCGGCCGCGCGGGCCTCGTCGACGAAACGTTTGGCGAAGATCGGATCCTGCTTGGCCAGCCGTGGGGCGAGGATCTTGAGCGCCACCACCCGGTCCATGCTGATCTGACGGGCGCGGTAGACCTCACCCATGCCGCCTTTGCCGACCAACTCGCCAATCTCGTAGCCGGCAAGCTGTTGCTTTGGTTGCAGGAGTTGGGCCATGTCCGTCGGGTCATAGCTCCAGCACCGGGGGCAGGCAATAGTGCATGGCCCAGGAAAAGCGCCGGTGAGTCTCGTAGCCCAGGGCAAGGCCGGAGGGCGCAGACAGCGGCCCGGTCGTCGATAACCTGCGGCCATGCGCCGTTTGAGCCTCGTCGGATATCGGGCCTGTGGAAAAAGCACCCTCGGTCCGCTGGTCGCGAGCCGGCTGGCATGGCCGTTCACGGATCTCGACCAAGCGATCACCGCGCGCATCGGCATGCCGATCGCCGCCTATTTTTCCGCGCACGGCGAAGCCGCGTTCCGCGACGCCGAAGCCGCAGAATTACGCACGACGCTGGAAAAGCCGGGGAATCTCGTGTTGGCAACCGGTGGTGGCTGTGTGCTGCGTGAAGAAAACCGCGGTATTCTCCGTGCTTCCGCTGGTCTATGTGTCTACTTGGCGGTGCCTGCCGAAATCCTACGGCAACGTCTGGCCGCCCATGCCGGCGGACGCCCGAGTCTGACCGGCGGCAACGTGGCGGATGAAGTGAGCCACGTCCTGGCGCTCCGTGAGCCACTCTATCGTGCGGTCGCTGACGTGGTTCTTGACGGTACGAAGCCCATCGCAGAGCTGCTCGAAGCCCTGGTGGGCATTGTGGAAAACCCTGGGTAAAAGTCCCGTTCTGGGCGACTCGACGGGGGCCTAACAGCGGGAAATCCCGTGTACCGGCGGTGGATCCAGAAGCGCCCGCAGTACCACCCGCAGCGGCAGCCGACGACGGTCCGTGCGCACCGGATCGGCGCAAAGGCTGTGAACAACTTTGGGCAAAACGGGGAAAACTGCCTCTCACGCCAACGCCCGCCGCTCTATGGTGCCCCAGCCCCCACGTTACGGACACCGCTGACGCCCATGGCCGACTCCCTGCCCCTCGATCGCCAGCAACCCCGCCCCCGCCCGAAACGTGATGAAGCCGTCCCTGGGCGTGAACCGCCCAACAACCTGGAGCTGGAACGCGCCATCCTGGGCGTGCTGCTGGACGGCCGGCATGCCACCGCGATTCACAAGGTGCGGGCGGTGGTCGAACATCCGTTGGGGTTCTTCCACCGCGACCACCGCATCGTCTATCTCGCCTGTCTGGAACTGGACGATGCCGGGCACCGGGTCGACGCGCAGGCGGTCGCCGAGCTGCTGTCGCGTTACGACTTCAAGGCGCTGCTCGAACGGATCAAACACCAGCAACTGCTGCTCGACTCCGACCAGCTTGATTCGCTGAGCCGCGCGCGGTTGCGTGCGCTCTATCAACGCTCCGTGGCGGACGAGGCCGCCGGCTACGAAGACAGCGCGCTCGCCGCCATCGGCGGTTTCAACACCGTGACCAACCTCGCGGAGGCCATCGCGCCAGCGGCGAGCATCGACCGGAACGTCACGCTGTTGTGGGACTACTACCTCAAACGCCGGCTGATCACCCGCTTGCAGACCTTGTGCGACAAGGCCTACCGCACGCCCGACACCTTCCCGCAGTTGATCGACGAAGGCAGTCAGGCAGTGCTCGACCTGGGACGTTTCAACAAATCGGTCAGCGTGCACGGCATCGGCAGCGTGGTCGACGAGACCCTCGATGCCATCCAGGCGCACATCAACAACCCCGAGATCGGGGTGAAGACCGGCATCGCCGATATCGATGACAAACTGATGTCGCTACGTCCGGGCGGCCTGTACGTACTCGCTGCGCGCCCTGGTGTGGGCAAGACCTCGCTCGCACTGAAGATGGTCGCCAACATCGCTGGGCATGCCGAAGAGAAAAACGGCGTGCTGTTCTTCAGCCTGGAAGTCGATCGCAAGGATCTGGTGAAGAAACTGCTGTCGGCCGAAGCCAGCATCGAGTTCCGCGCACTGGAGAACGGCACGCTCGACACGCATGAGATGGAGCGCCTCGCCGGCACCGCCAAGGCCTTCAAGGAGTGGCAGCTCGATCTGATGGATGTCAGCGATCTGACCGTCCAGGGTCTGCGCTCGATCGTCAAACGCCGCATGCTGGAGTCCAAAAACCAACTCAAGCTGGTGGTGCTCGACTACCTGCAACTGCTCAACAGCGCCCGTTCCGAGGCCAGCGAGTACGAGAAGGTCAGCGAGATCAGCCGCGTGCTCAAAGTCATGGCGCGTGAACTGCGGATCCCGGTGATGGCGCTGTCGCAGATGTCGCGTGAGAGCGAAAAAGGCGTCGGTTCCGCACCACGTGAACCGCGTCTGTCCGACCTGCGTGGTTCCGGTTCGATCGAACAGGATGCCGACGCGGTGATCTTCATCCATCGCACCGACAGCGGTGATGGCGGCAAATCGGATGATTGCCGCAAGATTAAGGTGATCGTAGCCAAGAACCGCTTCGGCCCGACCGGCCACGCGATAATGAGCTTCTTCCCGGCCAAGATGCGCTTCGAGATGGCGGCGCCGGAACCCTCCGAGGACGGTGACGAGGACGCCAGTTACCATCAGGATCGGCGGACAAGGCGGGAAAGCACCCCCCAGGCAGGCGAGGATCTCTTCGGCTGACACGCCCGACTGACCCCACTGACCCAACTGACCCAACTGACCCCGCTGCCGGCGTGGCAGGTCACGCCGCACGCTGGCCCCTTGCGTCTGCCGTCGTATCCTGCGCCAACCGATGAGCCGTCGTTCACGATTCTGGTGGCGTAGCATCCTGACCATCGCCCTGGCGGTGGTCGCCGTGGTGTCCGTGTGGTCGTGGTGGGTCCAGCCGGAAACCACCCAGCTCGGGTTCGCCCGCATTCCAGGGGGCGCGCGCTCCAGCGTGATACTGACCAACCAGGACGCCGCCGCGCCGCGCAACCAGGCGAGCGTCGCCTGGCGCATGCACCTGCGCATCGACGCCGCGCTCAAACCTCCGGGCCCAGCTTGGCTGATGTTCGAGGGCGGGCGGGCCGGTGACGGCTACGAACTCCAGTGGCAGCCCAGCCGCCTGTCGCTGACGCTGACGCGCGGCAATCCGGCGTTGGTGCTGGGCGTCACCAGCCTCGACCACTTCCCGCAGCAGGTCGTGCTGGTGCGTCACGGCTTCCGCGTGGAGGTGTGGGCCGACGAGGTGCGGGTCCTCAACGTGTTCGATCCGCAGACCACCCCGGCGGCGAGCGCCTGGGGTTTCCAGGCCGCCGGCCCGATGGAGGGCAGCACCGTCAGCCTGCATGACGATCGCCACGTGCTGCCCGTCAGCACGGTCGAAGCGCTGTCCGGCAATGCAGTGACGCTGCAACGGCTGCTCTCCGATCCGCAGCAGCCTGATCATGCGTTGTTCATCACCCGTCAGGCGCTGGTGCTCGACGCGGAAAAGAATCCCACCGAGAAGAGTGCCGCGGTGCGTGCCGCCGCGGTCGCCATCGGCGCTTTCAACGCCAAGGATCCGATCCTGGCCGAACTGCGCCAATGGCTCGCCTGGGGCGATGCCCAGGTGGCGTTGGTGCGCCAGGATCTCGATGCGGCCAAACGCACCAGCGACGCGGTCCAGGAACTGATCCGCTTGGCCGGAGCGCATCCGGTCAGCGAGTCTGCCGGGCTGGCGATGGAACTGCTCGATCGCCTGGTGCGTACCGGTTCGCGTCCGCCGTACCGTGCACCCGAAGACGTGGTGCGTTGGCGCGACCAATGGTTCGCCACGCTCGCCGCCTGTGCCACCGCCGCGCTCGCGCACAGTTCAAGTGCCATCCCCGAGGAATGGCGCTGGCAACTGCGGCTGATCATCCATGGCGCCGAGTGCCTGCGTGGTGGCACGCGGCAACCGACACCCGCGGAGGCACCCGAGTGGGTCGCAAGCCGGTGGCGTGCCTTCGCTGGCGGCAATCCCGGTGGAGCGTCATTCAGCAGTCCGATCCCACTGTTGGCAGAGGAACGCAATCCCATGCGGCCCGCGCTCGAACGCCTGATCCAGCTCGCGGCCTTCGAGCCAGGCGGCTTGGCCGCGGTGAGCATGCGCGCGGCGATCGTCGATGCGCTCGATACCGCGGCACCACCACACGCCGGACCCGAGACCATCACCGAACAATACCGACTCAACCGCGCACGCGCACTGGAAGCGACCCGCGCATCCACCGCACCTGCGCGCGAAGCGACGCTGGCGCAGGCGATCCTCGCGCTCAACGGCATCGGCGATCCGTCGGCGGCACTGCGGGAGCTCGACCCGGATGAGAACCACCGCCTACCGACGGGTGATGGCAGCGTGCCGCTCGCACGGCGCGATCCGCTTGCTTATGCCCTTTACCGTTTGCTGCGTCACCGTTGGCAGGGCAGCACACCCGGCCACCCGGACAGCCCCTTTGCGCCCAAGGAGCAAGTGCCGGAGGCGCTGGTCAGTCCCTTCGGTCGGCTGTTGAGCGGCCGGCCCGAGGCGACCCACGAAGCCTGGATCACCGATCCCACGGTGCTGCCACCCGTGCAGGCGCTGGCGGCAGCCTTGGCGATGCAGGAGGTCTTGCGCCTCGACGCAAGACCACCGAACTGGTCCTTGCTGGATCAGGTGCCCTGTTTTACCTTGCCGCTCCGCCTGATGAAGCCGGCCAGCGGGTCGCCGGATGACAAGCTCCCAGGCATACCGACCGTCGTCCCCTGACCATCCTGTGACCTGACCGCCGTGGTTGCCAAACCACGCGCCCATCCTGCCGCCACTTGTCGTTCCCCCGTCAACCGCACGCCACCCCTCGGATCGCCGCCGTCATGTTGCCCTCTATCGCCATCGTCGGTCGTCCGAATGTCGGCAAATCGAGCCTGTTCAACCGTCTGGTCGGCGAACCCATCGCCATCGTCGATCCGACGCCGGGTGTGACGCGCGACCGCCTGCTGCACGATGTCGAGCGCGACGGCTTCCGTTTCGAGATCGTCGATACCGGCGGCATCGGCATCGTCGATGACCATCGCCTGGAAACCGACGTCTACCGTCAGGTCGATCGCGCGATCGGCGCCGCCGACCGCATCCTCTTCCTGACTGATGGCCGCGAAGGCGTGACTCACCTTGATCGCGAGATCGCCAACCGTTTGCGGCCGATACAGGACCGCGTGCTGGTGGTAGTGAACAAACTCGACCACGACGGCCTCGATCACGCGATGCATCAGTTCGTCAACCTCGGCCTGGGCGAACCGGTGGGCATCAGCGCGGCGCAGGCCACCGGCCTATCGACCATGATCGAACGTGCGTGCGAGGGATTGAAGGGGGCGCGTGTCGGCGAAGAAGTCGCGCCGCGCGTCAATGACGGGCGCATCCTGATCTGCCTCGCCGGTCGCCGCAACGTCGGCAAGTCGTCGCTGACCAACGCTTTCTGCGGCGAGGAACGCGTGATCGTCGCCAACCTGCCGGGTACCACTCGCGACGCGGTCGATGTACCGATCGATCGCCCGGAAGGCATCTTCACCCTGATCGACACCGCCGGTCTGCGTAAGAAGGCCCAGATCGAAGAAGATCTGGAATTCTACGCCGCCTGTCGCACCGAACGCGCGATCAAACGCGCCGACGTGGTGCTGCTGGTGCTCGATGCCAGCGACGAGGTCGGGGCGGTGGACAAGAAGATCGCGCACTTCTGCGAGGTCGAAGGCAAGCCGACCGTGTTGGTGATCAACAAGTGGGACCTCGCGGAAAAAGGCGGTGCCACGCGCGCCGAGTACACCACCTGGCTGCGCGATCGCCTTCCAGGGCTGAAGTTCGCGCCGATCACCTACACCTGCGCGTTGACCGGTGCGCACATCGGTGAAGCGCTCAAGCTCGCCACCGAACTATACAGCGAGACCAAGCAGCGCATCACCACCTCGCAGCTCAATGAGCTGCTCGAACAGGCGGTGCAACGCAGGCGTCCGCGCAAGGTCGGCCCGGTGCACACCAAGATCTACTACGGCACGCAGGTCGATACCCTGCCGCCAACGTTCATCTTCTTCGTCAACCGCACCGACTGGATTGAACCGGGCTACTCCCGCTACTTGGAGAACTTCCTACGCGAACGTCTACCGTTCTCGAAGGTGCCGCTGCGCATCCTGTTCAAGGCGCGCGAAAGCGTGTTCCACGAGAACGAGGACAAACACCAGGTGGTCAAGGCACGCACCAAGGCCGAACGCCGCGCCACCCTCGTGCTGCCGGCCAAGACCAACCGGCCCAAGAGCACCCGACCCAAGCGCCGCGGTCCGCCACCGACGCGTGGCCGCCGCAAGTGATCCGATGAACCAGACGACCAGGGATCCGTCACGATGCTGAGTTGGCTGTTGCTGCCCGTCACCTACCTATTCGGTTCGGTCAGCTTCGCTTGGCTGGCAGCCCGCGCGAAGGGCATCGATCTACGGAGCCACGGCTCGGGCAATCTAGGAGCGACCAACGCCGGACGGGTGCTGGGCCGCAAGTGGTTCTTCATCATCTTCAGCGCCGATCTGGCGAAGGGCCTGCTGCCGGTGCTGGTTGCGCTAGCCCTGGTCGAGTCCGGTCACGCCCATGGGACGTTGCCGGTGCTCACCGCCGCCTGTGCGATCCTGGGCCACAGCTTCACCTGCTTCCACGGCTTCAAGGGCGGCAAGGCGGTGGCCACATCGCTGGGCGTGCTCATCGGGCTGGTCTACCTCGCGGCCGCCATCACCTTCGGCATCTGGCTGCTGGTGTGGGCGGTCTGCTACACGGTCTTCCGCCTTAAGGCCAGCGACGCGGTCGGACCGGCATCGGTGATCGCCGCACTGGCGATGCCGTTCGCCCACCTCGCAACCTTCCCGCAACCGTGGGCGCTGCTCAACCTGCCGTTGACGATCTTCCTGTTCTTGGTTGCCACGCTGGTGATCGTGCGCCACCGCTCGAACATTGCCAAGCTGCTGGGGAAGACTCCGCCTCCGGCGGAGTAGCTGCGAGCTACCACCTTCAAACTGCGATTTGATCCTCGGCTCACGTACGTGCGCATTTTCGAAGCTCGAAGCTCGAAGCTCGAAGCTCGAAGCTCGAAGCTCGAAGCTCGAAGCTCGAAGCTCGAAGCTCGAAGCTCGAAGCTCGAAGCTATTCCGGCGGCGCGCCCAGTTCCGGCATCAGCGCCAGCAACGCCTGCCGCGCACGGTAGAGCCGCTTCTCGACATTCGGCACGCTGATGCCGAGCGATTCGGCGATGCGGTCGTAGTCCAGGCCGGCCTCGTACTTCAGCGCCAGGATCTCACGGTACTGCGGCGGAATGCGTTTGAGCGAGGTACGCAGGCGTTCGAGCAGAGGATTCTCACCCTCCACTTCGCGCTGCGCGATCTCTTTGAGCTGCTCGTCATCGACGCTGCGCACGCGGGCGTTGCGCCTAAGCCAGGTGACTGCTTCGTTGCGCACGATGGTGCAGAGCCAGGCGGGAAAAGTTCCCGGATCACCGAGCTGCCCCAGGTGGTTGTAGGCGCGCATGAACGATTCCTGCACCGCGTCATCGACCGCCTGATCATTGCCGAGGACACCGCGCGCGACGGCGCGCGCGCGCTGCAGGTGGAGCGATACCAGCGCCTCGAAAGCGCTGCGATCACCCGCCAGGGCACGTCTAACCAGTTCCGCGTCCGCTTCGGCCATCCCTGCGACTATCCCGTGGTTCCTGAGGAAGGCAGACCTTTTCCGTTTCGTCCGCCTCTCAGCGATTGAGACTGCATGGCATGGCCGCCACCCGACGCATCACCACCGTCACCCTGGATTGGGGTGACACCCTCGCCGCCAACCATGGAATGCCCTACCTGGTCACCCAGCGCCGGGCATTTGAACGTCTGGCACAGGATCTCGCCACACTCGGCTGTGCCGTGGTACCCGCGGCCTTCGCCGAGCAGGCGATGGCGGATCTGTCCGGTGATTGGCGGCGTTCGATCGATCCGCAGCAGAATCCCGAGCACAAGGAGTTCGATTTCGCCGCCATGCTGAGTGGCTGGGTCGCGGCGGCGGGCGGGATGGACTGCGACCAGCACCGCGTCCGCCAAGCGGTCACGCGCTGCACGGCACGCCTGACCGATACCGTCATTCCCTACGGCGACAGCGGTCCGGCCTTGAGCATGCTCAAGGCGCGCGGGTACCGCATCGGCATTCTCTCGCACACACCCTGGCCGGGCGATGCCTGCCGGGAATGGTTCCACCGTCACGGCTTGGCCGGCTACATCGATTTTTACAGCCTCAGTTGCGAGGTCGGCTGGATCAAACCGCATCCACGTCATTTCCAGCACGCGCTCGACCAAGCGGGTGAGACCCCCGACCGTGTGCTGCACGTCGGCGACCACCCGCTGAGAGACATCGAAGGCGCGCGAGCGCATGGAATGCGCACGTGCCTGCGCGTCACGGAGAACATCTACTCCCAGGACGCGCTCGACCGTTGTGGTCCGGACGCTGAGATCCTGCAGCTGCGCGAACTGCTTGACGTCCTCGACCGAATGGCGTGATCACACCTGACGCATGCTGCGCGGAGAACGCCCGGTGACCCGACGCACCTGACGCGACAACGTCTGGATCGAGCTGAATCCAGATTGGGCGGCGACTTCATCGAGGGTCAGCGCCGTACTGCGCAACAACTGGACCGCAGCTTGCACCCGCTGGTCGGTCTGCCATTCCGCCGGCGGACGACCGGTGCGACGCACGAACGCCCGGCAGAGGTGTTCACGACTGCACGCGAACCGTCGCGCCACCGCCGTGAGCGAACCCGGTTGTAGGGGTTTTGTCAGCAGTGCTTCGATCGCCCGTTCCACCGGCGTCTGCCGTGCTGCGAGGTCACGCGTCAGCGCGCTGTACAGATACATGACGAAACGATGCACCGCGCTGGCGATCTGCACGACATCGCGTCCCGCTGCCGGATCGGCGCCAGCCATCAAGCGATGCAACTCCGCGACCACGTCTGCGCCGACCGGCAGCACCGAGCCGTAACGACGACGCAGGTGGGACCAGTGTTCCGCCAAGCCTGCGCCCTGGAGATTGATCCATTCGCAGATGTACGCGGCCCGTGAGCCCGGCGGCAACCAGTAACGGCTCGGCTCACCAAAAGTGAACAACACCGCGTGTCCAGGCGGGACCTCGTGCTCACCGTCACCATCGCGGTAACGCAGCACGCCTTCGACGGTGTACTGGAATACGCACAGGCGTGCGGGTTTACGCTCGCGGTTGTCCCACAGGTAGTCGGCGGTGGCTGGCACCCGCTGATGCGAGAACGCCCCCACCCGCCAGAGCGCCGTGACATCGCGGGATCCGAGCCTAGCCATAGGCGTGTCGATAGGGCGGTCGGCGGCGAATGCCATCACCCACGCTTGCACGCCGGTGCGCGGCTACTCAATCGCTGGCCATGGCCGCATCGAATCCTGAACGAGATCGCCGCCTCGCGGCCCGCCCGCGTTACCGCTTCCGTGCCGCCGAGCACCTGGGCGATGAGATCGAAGCGCTGCTGGGCAGCGAGACCGTCCGTCGACTGAAGCGTTTCCAAAAAGTCACCGATGCGCTCAAGGGTGCGGTGGGCGAGGTGATCCTCGCCAAGCTCAAACCCGTGCGTCTCCAGGCCGGCGTGCTCACCGTCGAGGTGCTCGACGGTCCGCTGCTCGCCGAACTGCGTCAACATCGTGAACGCGCGGTGCTGCAAGCCCTGGCCAAGGCGGGAACCGGTGTGACCGATGTGCAGTGGCGTATCGCCCGCAGCAAGCCGACCGGACGACCACCTACGAGGTGATCACGCGGCCCTCGGGCCACACCACCGCGCTGAGTGGACGGTCGGGCAATCCGCCGCTGGTGTCGCACAACACCCGGTTGGCCAGTACCAACGCGTGGCGCACCGGGGTGTGGCCGCTGACCACGCAGCAGTCTGCCGGCAGATCCTCGGGCAGGCATTGGGCCCATTCCTTATTGAACAGATGCGAGGCGTGGCCGTCATCGCCCGCCCACCCCTGTTCGAGACGTTGCACCTGCGCCTGCCACGGTGTTTCGCTGAGGCCCGCATGCACCGCGATCCACCGTCGCCCGCCCTCCGCTCCCTGGAGGATCCACGGCAGCGACACCATCCACGGCAGGTGATCGCCGAGCGCCTCGACCAACGCCTCGGGCGTCTTCACTCCGTACGAGGTCATCACCGCCTGGCCGCCAAAACTGCGCTTCCACGCGTCGAACAGCCGCAGATCCGCGGCGAAACCGGTACCCGGCAGGCCCAGGGAACGCACCAGGGTGTACTCGTGGTTGCCGAGCAGACAGCGTGCGCGCCGGCCTTCGCAGAGGCTGCGCACCCGGTCGAGCACCGCGGGCGCTTCCGGGCCACGATCGATGAGATCGCCCATGAACACCAACTCGCCGACCGCCGCCTCGACCACACGATCCAGGCGCTCGCGCCAGCCGTGGACATCGCCGATGAAGGTGACGGGCATGCCGGTTAGCATCCACCGCCGACGGTCACCTGCCAAGCCCCGGCTTGCGTCGGGAAACGCTCAGGGCGCGGGCGGTGTCGGCGTTGCTGGCGCCGCGGGCGTTGCCGCCGCGGGCGTTGCCGCCGCAGGCGGCGGCGGAGCTGGCGAGTCGTCAGGCGCGGGCAGCGGAGCCGCCGGCGGCGGCAAGACCGGGAATGCGTCAGGAGCCGGCTCCGCAGCGCCGGGTGCCGGAACAGGGTCCGCCGGCTTGGCTTCGAACAGCTTGTCGAGCGCCGGACGCAAGGCCTTGAAGTTCTCGTCGCTGATGACGTAGAAGAACTGGCTGAAACGCGCCTGGGCTTTGGCCGCGCGAGTCTGGCCTGGAGCGACCTTCGCAACCTCGTCCGGTTTGTCGGCGGGCTTTTCCGCCGCCTTGGTCGGATCTGCAGCGGCAGCCTTGTCGGCCTCGGCCTTCTTGGCATCGGCTTCCGCCTTGGCCTTGATGGCGTCCTCGTCTGCGGCCGGATCGTAGGCTACATATACGCTCATGTAGCGGTTGTGGCCGGTATCCTGCTGCTTCGCCTGGGCTGCTTCGCCCGACGGCTTGTCCTCGTCTTCGCCAGAGATCTCACCGAACAGCAGGCTGTAACGCAGGCCGTCTTTGGTGGTGAAGTCGACGCGCCCTTCGTTGCCGAAGAGTGCGTAGATCTTGTTGTTGAAAGCGACCTTCAGCGAATCCGGACGGCCCAACAATTGTGGCGACTCGCTCGGGAAGAAGCCCGCCTGCGTCAACCATTCCAGGCTGAATTTGCGCACACCGCTCAGGCGCAGACTGGTGGCCTGCGTCAGCAGTTTATCGACCGTGTCCTTCAGGACGCGTTTGCCCTCGGGTGTCTGCGGCGAGGTCCACTCGGTCGCACCAGCAGCACGGGTGAAACGGCTGAGCGAACGTTCTTCGATCGCCGCGGTCTGCTCATTCACCGAATAGTCAGACACGCTGATGGCACGGATATTGTCGCTCTTAAGCTTGAGCAGATCGGTCTCAACCCAATCGACGAAACGCGAACTGACATCGTAGGAGGTGTCGGCCGACTGGTCTTCCTCATCGGTTTTGTAAGCGCCCAGACGCGCCGTGTAGACCGCGGAATCATCGGCATCACGGACAAAGACCAAGTTGTCGCCATCGGGCACACTCTTGCCGATGATCATGTCGACCAGCACGCCCTCGGTGGCATCCTTCAGCACGACCCGTTTGCCGCGCCCTTTGATCTTGTCGTCTTCAAAGAACGGATCGACCACACCCAGATCTTCGTGCTGCTTGCTGTCACGCGTGACCAGACGGCCACGCACGACGTTGCGCACGCCACCGCTGGTCTTGCCAACACGGGTTCCGCCATCTGCCGGATAGCTGTAGTGGCTGGGAATGATCCACGAGCCCTGGCTGCGTTTGACCTCCAGGACCTTGGGTGCACTGGCGGTATCGTCCCAGGTCACCACGCGCACCGACGTCACCTGCTCAGCAGTGACCTGTTTGCCGGTGCGATTGAGCAACTGGCCAACCAGGTCGGCTTCGACCACCTGGGTCGCCGACATCGGAATCCACGCGGGGATCGCCGTCCCGATGGCGAGCACAGCAAGGATGATGGGAAGACTTTTCATGGCTGACTCCGTTTGCGGGAGGCGGGAATATGCGAGCGTTCCGAACGCAGCCGCAGGCTAGCGACGGCTAGTACCAGGATCAGCATCACGCAGGCTGGGATACCGACCGCGAACCATTTCACCTGCAACAGGCGACGCTGAATGGTCTGGTCCTGGGTGATGTCGGCGTTGCGGATGGTGACATCCTTATCGTAGTTGATGTCGGTGATCGCCTTCTGCAGTTTGCGGTTGGCCTCACGGACAACGTCGACCTTGAGCTGTTCCTTGGCGTTTTCATCGAGATCGGTCAAGGCATCGATACGTTCGGTGGCTTTCTGGAACTCGTCTTGCGCCTTCTTGAGTTCGATCTCTGCGGTGTTCGACGCGGATTCCAACTGCTCACGACGGGCATTGTCGGTCTGGACCTTGACCTCATCGATCAGGGTCAGCGGTCGGGCCAACGGCCGGCGATTGCGCAGCGCAAGGAAATCCTCATCGGAGGCCAAGGCATCGACCGCATTGGCCATGAACTGCACGTTGCGCAGATTGCGCAGCACGGCCATCTCATCACGACCGAGTTGGTTGCCGGCATTGCGGTACAATTCGAAGATGCCGTTGGCGACGAAGTCGGTGTCCGCCACCACGATCACGCGGATCGGCTTGGTGCTCGGCACCCCGGCCTTGCTCGCGGGTTCGGCCACCTTGGTGGGGTCGTCCTGCTTCTCGCCGTCCGCAGGCGGTTTGGCGCTGGGATCAGCTTTGGGATAAGCGCTCGGCATAATGCCGGTGACTTCCACCGCCAACGCCGGGCGCAGCGAGTCCGCACCGCCCAGGAAGCGTTTGGGCTGGTTCTGCCGCAGCTGACCGTACTGGTCGTTCTTGAAATACTCGCTGAAGGGATGGCGACCCCACTTGGCGGTTAGGGACGGACGCAACAACGGGGTCACCTTCAGACTTTCGGGTTTCCCTTCGGCGATGGTGATCGAACCAGGGAACGGCAACACGACTGAATCGATACCGGTGGTGATGGTCGACGACTCGATGCTCTGCTGGTCACGCATTACCCACACGATCGCTGGCGGCATGGTGCCACGGAACTGGTGGCTGGGATTGTAGTCCGACCACAAGACGCTCTCGAGGTTGAAGTTGAGACCCAGCGCGCGGTAGAACGGCCCCATGTCGGCCTTCTGTTCCGGCGGTTGCTGTTGCTGCTGCATCATCATCGGATTGCTCGCCGGCTTCTTGGGCTGGCTGGGCGCCAGCATCGGGCTGGTGAACGCTGGCAGCGGATCATCCAGCAACAGAGCCGGACGACCCGACCACACGTAATCGTGCAGCTTCTCGACCTGCGGCTGGGTCAGGCTCGATGGCAACGGTACGATCAGAACCTGAACCTCTTCGGGAACGTCGGCGTCGAAGCTGACTTCACGGACCTCGTACTGTTTCTTCAGTTCCTCGATCAGCTCCCATGCCGGGCGCATTTGACCGCTCTGGAAATCGAATTCGGCGGTGATCTTGAGATCGGTGGCGCCGATCCCGATGACCGGGCGTTTGGCACTGCCGACGGTGCGCACAGCGCGCACCAGCTCGTATTCCACTGACAATCCCGGATCGAAGGCGGCGATGCTCTGCGAACGCGAACCGCTCACCACCGCAGCGCAGAGGAACACGTCCTGCGGTTTGCGTCCGCTGACGCTGTCGACGATGGCGCGTTGCGGCTTGAGTCCGAATTCCTTGGTCGCGCGCTGGCCCGCCGCGTCGAGGGCGTTTTCCGGACGCAGGAGCTTGACCTCGACCTTGCCACCGGACGAACGTTCGATGGCGAAGAGTTTGTCGCTCACCTCCTTGGCCTTGAGCTGCAGCTCGTCCGGCAGGTTGGTGCTGATGAAAGCGTGGATGATGACCGGGTGCTCGACCTTGCGGATGACCTGGCTGGAGGTCGCGCTGATCGAGGACAGTCCCTCAGAGCTGACGTCGGTGTCGACGTTCTTGAGGTAGGCCAGACGACCGACGTTGACCGCCAGCAGCAGGCCAAAGGCCACGCTCACCACATGCGCGGCGATCTGCTGCGTGTTCGTCGGGCGCCAGCGACGGCTCGACAACATGAACACCGCGACGCCCAGGGCGGCAACGGCTGCCGCCAGCGCAGTGATCACGCCACCGAATGGGATGACGCCACGATTGAAGGGATCAAACCAGTCGACCATCCGCGCACCCATCATCAGGATCGCGCAGTAGGCCGCACCAACGACGAAGGCGATGGCCGGCATGCCGACCTGCACGCTGGCGAGCACACCGAAACCGGCGAAGGCCACACCGGCCAGCCACCAACCAACGTAGTTGGCCAGGATCAGTCCGGTATCGGGTGTGCCGAGCCAACTCAGCACGATGAGATTGGTCAGACTGCACAACAGGGCGATGGTGAAGTACCCGACCACCGCCAGAAACTTGCCGAGCACGGCATCGAGAATGCTGAACGGCAGGGTCAGCAGGAGTTCTTCCGTGCCGAGTTCCCGTTCCGTCGCCCATGAACCCATCGCCAGGGCCGGCAGCAGGATCACCAGCAACCATGGCATCACGGTGAACAGCGGTCCGAAATCAGCGATGTTGCGCGTGTAATAGACATCCGGCAGGAACAGGAATGCGCCGGCGATCACCACGAAGGCGAAGATGAAGACGTAGCCCAGTGGATTCGACAGCAGGCTATAGAGTTGGCGCCGGGCAACCGCGCTGACGCCATTCACATTGAGGACGCTCATGCCACCACTCCTTTGGTCAGTTCACGGAATCGTTCTTCGATGGTCGTCTTGCCCGCAAGTTCCGCCGGTGTGCCGGTGAACTGCACGCGGCCTTCGCTGATCAGCACGACATTGTCGGCCATCGCCTCGACCTCCTGCAGGATGTGGGTCGAGAGCAGGATGGTCTTGTCCTTGGCCAACGAGCGCACCAAGTCGCGCACCAGGGTGATCTGATTGGGATCCAAACCCGAGGTCGGTTCGTCGAGGATCAGCACCTGGGGATCGTGCAGGATCGCCTGGCCAAGGCAGACGCGCTGACGGAAACCCTTCGAGAGTTTGCGGTTGGTCTTGTGCCAGACCTCTTCGATGCGACAGCTTGCCGCGACGCGATCGAGCGCCTCACGCAGCGCACCGCCCGACATGCCGCGGCTCTCGCCGATGAAGCGCAGGTAGGAACCGGGCGTCATCTCAGGATAAAGCGGGCCATTTTCTGGCAGGTATCCCAGCACCCGGCTGGCTTCGATCCGCTGGGTGTCCATGTCGAATCCGGCGATCACTGCCCGACCGGCGGACGGCGCCAGGAAGCCGGTGAGGATCTTCATGGTGGTCGACTTGCCAGCACCGTTGGGTCCGAGGAAGGCGGTCACCGATCCGCGGCGCACGCTGAACGTGACATCGGCGATGGCAGTGAAATCGCCGTAGAACTTGCTCAGCCCCTGCGCCTGGATGAGCGCCTCGGCCGTGGCGGGCGTGGCGGGCGTGGGCGCTGGTGGCGTGGTGGTCGGCTCTGACATGCATCCCCCTGAACGTGTGACATATCTGCGACGACGCGCTGGCCACCGCCGGGTCCGGCCCGAACGGTGATCAGTGCGCCGGGACGCAGACGGCGAGGGAACCTTTCAACGGTCCCTGGCATCCATTTCCCGGCGTGAGGCGCGGGATTGTGTGGTGGTCATCGGCGAAGCAACGCGGTGCCCGACCCCACGCCGAGCACCTGCGCTCACGGTGATGCACCGGCGGAACGCGGGATTGCCCCCCTCCGCTCAGCCGTTAGCGTGCGCCCCGCAGCCGGCACGGGCCGCGCAAAACCAAGGGATTTCCCATGCAATTCGACATCAGCCGCGACTTCCTCGACGGCCTCATGATCCAGCAGCCCCCTTCCCGCGAAGGCCTGAGCGAGATCCGCGCGGCTGGCCAGTTGCACTTCTTGCCGTCGAGCCCCGATGGCACCATGCACACCGCGGTCACCGCCTTCGCGCTGTTCATCGGCCAAGCTGAGCAGCCCTTTGCCCGCGGCGGCTGGCGTTTCCTCTTCACCACTGACAGCAAGTTCGATCCCAAGGCTGGTTCCAATGATCCGTTCTTCCAGCACCTGATGGTGCTCGGCACCGGCAAGATCATGGCTCAGCTCAACAACCTGTGCATGCACGCCAACCTGCCGCTGATCCCCTTCGAACCGGGCCGCATGGTTACACAACCGGCTACCCAACCAGCAGGGCAGCCGCAAGCGCAACAACAGCAGGCGCAGCAGTAAGGCTGCTGAGATCGTCTCGACCTTCATGTCGACCGCCGTCACCTACCACGAAGCGACCAAGTACCACCCCGAGACCATCGGTCAGGGTGGAGCACTCGACTGGTCGTTGCAGCCCGTGCCCTACAAGGAATACGACTGCTCCGAACCGGTCGAGCTGTCTGACTTCCTGCCCTTCGATCCCAATCCATTCACCGGCCGCCCGGCGGATGACGACGCGCATGCCCATCAGCAGGGCGTGCCCTCGCTCGCCGCGCTCAGTCGACTGATCTTCTACACCTACGGCGTCACTGGCGTGGTGCCGAGCGAACCGCGCCACCTGTTACTGCGCGCGTGTCCGTCCGCGGGCGGACTCTATCCGGCGGAATGTTACCTGATCGTGCGCGACTGGCCCGACCTCGCTCCCGGTCTGTACGGCTACGATCCGACCCGCCACCGCCTGGTTCCGCTGTGGCCGGGTGTGGAAATTGCCGACGCTGCGGCGGAGGCCTGCTACGGCAACGCGGCGGTACTCGCCGCGCCCGCGATGCTGGTGATCACCGGGGTGTTTCGCCGCAGTTCCTGGCGGTACGGCGAGCGTGCCTACCGCCGCATCCTGCTCGACAGCGGTCACCTGCTGGCCAACGCCACGCTTGCTGCGCATGCGCTCGGTCTGCGCGCCACGCTCACCGCCGCGTTCTGTGATGAACGGCTCAACACCTTGCTGCGTGTCGACGCAGATGAGGAAGGCGCACTCGCCCTGGTGACCATCCACGGTCCTGGGCCGGTGGAACGTCCCACCTGGTCGGCGCTGCCGAGTCCGACCACCAGCAGCGCGAGCGAACCGCCGCTGCTCGATGCGCTGCATCAGGCGAGTGTGCTGCCCAGCGAGCGACCACGGCAGGTGCCGCATGGCGAGGATCAGGCGGACGATCTGGAGAACCGCTACGGACTGCGCGGTGGGGTGCCATTGCCGATCCCGCCCCAGACGAGCGCGCTCACCAGCGCACCGCTCGATGCCATCCTGCGCCGGCGCAGCACCCGGCGCTACCGCCGCGGAACCATGACCGCGACGCAGCTCGCGCGCATCTTGGCCTACGCCTACCATCCGGATGCCCTCGGCCTGGGTGACCAGCCGGCTTTCGATCGCAATCTGCTGATGACCTTTGTCGCCGTGCTGGCGGTCGATGGTCTGGCCGCCGGGGTGTACTACTACGCACCGCACAGCAACGAACTGCGCCTGCTCAAGGCGGAGTGCGCACGCGAAGCAGTGCAGTTCCTCTGCCTGGGGCAGGAAATCGGTGGCGATGCCACCGCCGTGGTGTTCCACACCGCCGATCTCGCCCGCGCCGTCCGCCGGCAAGGTGAACGCGCCTACCGCTACCTGCATCTGGATGCCGGCATGCTCGGCGAACGCCTGGATCTTGCGGCTTTGGCTGACGGTCTGGGCGCCAGCGGTATCGGCGGATTTTTCGATGATCGCGTGACCGATCTGCTGGGCATCCCGGCGGAACAGGCCGTGGTCTACATCACCACCATCGGGGTGCCGGCCGCAGCGGCACCCGCCAACGACGACTGATCGCTGGAGATCACATGGACATCACCGGTCACCGTTTCCTCCTCGCTGCCACGCTCGGCGCTGCGCTTCTGGTGCAGGTGGCGTGCGAGCCGCAATACCGCCCCGGGCGTGAACCCGCGCGCCCCGAGAGCCGTTCCAACGCCATCCCCTCCTGGGTGCTGCAACCGCCGCTCGATCAGGACATTACCTATGGCATCGGCACCGACCTGCGCATGGATCGCAACACCGCCATCGCCGAAGGCCGCCGCGACATCGCCCGGCAACTGCGCATCGTCATCCGTGGCGATGGCCAGGAGGACGAAGACCTCGAAATCGACGATGAGCCGAATGCGCCTCCACGCGTGACCATCGATCACTTGGAGCTGCCGGGCATCACCGTCACCAGGCAGGCCGAGACCGATCACTGCCTCTACGTCCAGGTCGCGCTCAATCGCGAAGCCTGGGCGACCGCGCTGCGCAATCGCATCAGTGAACTCGACCGTGACATCGCCGCAGTGCTCGCCAGTCACGAACAGCAGCCCGAGATCGATCTCAAGACGCATCCGGTGGGTGCCGCCGCCCGCCTGCATCAACGCCTGATGCCCTTGGTCAGCGCCCGGGAGGAGAAACTCGCACATCTGCAGATCGCCAGACCCGGCAGCATCACACCTCAAGCTCCCATCACGCTGGCGGAGATGCGCGCGCGTCTGCGGCGTGTGCTCGACCGCGTCAGCGTCGACATCGTCGCCGCACCGGATTTGGAAGCGATCCTGCCGCAGTTGACCGCCACCTGCGCCGGAATCGGACTACGGATCACTCCCGGCCTCGCCAAGCCGACCCTGCGCTTGAAGCTGACCCTCAGCAGCATGCAGATTCAGGTCAATGGCATGGAACGTCTCGACGGGACCTTCCAGTGCTTGGTGGAAACCGGCGAGGGCACCAGCCTGGGTGGCATCACCATCAACCTGCGCACCAGTTCGCTGATCAATACCGTGGCCCACGACCGTTTGATGCGGAAGATTCAGGTGCGTTGGGCGGAGTATGTCGAGAAGGACTTCGTCGATTACTTGACTCGGCTGTAAGCTGCGGCTCTAGCCCGACTGCGTCGGGCTACCCCGGCAACGCCGGGGTTGTCCTGCTGCGCAGGACAGAGCCTGGTCCCCGCTCGCGCGCGCAGGCGCGCTCGGGGGATTGTTGTTCGCGGACTCTGTCCGCTACGCCTGCCAGGGCCTCGCCGGCCCTGGACCCGCACTTTGGGCACATCGCATTTTTCGTTTGGGGTCGCTGACCGATTGGAATCGCTCAGCGGATCAATCAATCAATCAGTTGAAATCATCTGGCTTAGAGCACCGTTTCGCTCGGAATCAGTTCTTTCAGGCGTTTGAGCGCTTTGGCTTCGATCTGGCGCACACGTTCACGCGTCAGGTTGAAGATCTTGCCGATGTCTTCCAGGGTCAGGACCGGGAAGCCGTCCATGCCGTAGCGGTAGCGCAGGATGTCGGCTTCGCGTTTCGTCAGTTGGCTGAGACGCGCCTGGAGCATCTGCACGTCTTCGCGCATGCCGACGGCCATTTCGGGATTGCTCTCGAGGTGTTCGTCTTCGAAGAAGCTGGACAGTTCCGAGGCGTCCTCGGTATCGAGGTTGGCGCCGTTGATCTGCGCCGTGCGGATGATGCGCTGGATGAGTTTGATGTTCTCCTTCGGCAGCTTCAGCGCCTTCACGATCTCCTTCACGTCGGTGACGTGCGGCTGCTCGCGTGAGAACTTCTTCCACCGCGCCACCAGCTCGGCCATGTAGGCGGGGACGCGGATGTTCTTGACCTTCTCCAGCAACGAACGGCGGATGCCCTGCTTGATCCAGTGCACCGCGTAGGTGGAGAAACGGCACTCCATCTCAGGATCGAAACGTTCGACCGCACGCATCAACCCGATGTTGCCCTCCTCGACGATGTCGAGGATCTGCATCCCATGCCCTTCGTATTGACGAGCAACGCTGATGACCAGACGCAGATTGCATTGGATGAGTTCCTGCCGCGCCGCGCGATCACCTTTGCGCAGACGTCGGGCCAGCGCGCATTCGGACTCGCGCGTCAGGACGGGAAAGCCCGACACATCCTTCAAGTACATATCGAGCAATGCGTCGCGCGCCATGCCGGCTCCAAGTCCGTGTCATTCAAGCAATCCCATACGGGCATGCAACAGCCCCGGGCCTCGGTTGTCTCCGGATGCGGATGCCACCCGCTCGCTCAGCGGGTCGGCAAGGCCAAGCCTTCGACCACCAGATGTGGATTCAGATGGCGATCAAGATCGTGCTGCAGCCGTAGGACTCGGTCGATACGGTCGCAGACCACCTCCGCATCCGCTCCTGCGAGGGCCATGCGTTCACGTTGCACCAGCGCGTCGAGCCAGCGGGCCAGCACCCGCCGCTGCTCAGCCGCCAGGGTGCGTTCGCCAGCCTCCTCGCCCACCTTCTTTGGCAGTTGGCCGACCACCTCGCCGACTAGCGCCTCGTCGAGGGGACCGGCCAACAGACGGGACAACGCCGCGAAAGGCACCTCCGCCGACCGTTCGTCCAGTCCACGCACCGAACCTTGTGCCATCAACGAGAGCCGGTCCGCCTCCTCACGTGCGAGTCCCCGACGCGCGAGAATGCTCGCCACTTCCGGCGCGGTGAGTGGCGACAGGCGGTAGAGTTGGGCACGCGAACGGATCGTACGCAATACTCCGGCCGCAGTGGTGGTGGTCATGATGAGGTACGTGCCACGCGGCGGTTCCTCCAACACCTTGAGCAAGGTGTTGGCTGCTGCTGGTGCCAAGCGTTCGATCCCGGGCAGGATGAAAACTTTGGCCACACCCATCAACGGACTAGTGAAAGCGGCATCGACCACCACCTCGCGCACCAGATCGAGCGGGAGATCCGCGCCCGTGCTTTCGTGCGGCAGTTCGCTGCAATCGGGATGCGTGTTGGCGGCCATCACCTGACAGGCAGGGCACTCACCGCAGGCATCACCATCGCTCGGTGAAGCACAGAGCAGTGCCTGCGCCATCGCTCTGGCAAATGTCCGGCGTCCGCAACCGGCGACGCCTTCCAGGATGAGCGCATGCGGCAGACGACCACGGACGATCAAGCGGGTGATCAGGCGCGGCAGACCACCATGACCGATGACCTCGCGCAGGCGCATGGTCAGGGCTTGTAGGGTTCACCGGGTTTGACCGGCACCGCGCTCCACACGATGGTCGCATTGCCGAGGAACACCCCGTAGCGCGGACCCTGATTGGTCGGGACCGGCTCCGATGTCACCACCACCACGGTATTCGGGCTGGTATTGGTGATGTTGCCCGGAAGCGGTTTGTAGAGGTACGGTTTGCCGGTGACCGGGCAGTAGAACCGGTTCACGTAATTGCGGTCGTGGATCACTTCACGCTCCCACAACGTGCCCAGGCTGCTGGGCCACTCTTCCTTGCGGAAGGTGTAGTCGAGCACGGCCTTGCCGATCAGATCGAGAATGAGCGCACAATCGGCCTGCGTCGCGCCGGTGGCCGGCTTCCAGAACGGGCTGATGAATTCCGCCGTTCCGAGGCCATCGAAGACGATCGCATTGAGTAGTCCCTTGTCTGGGCCGGCGATCGAACCCGGATGGATCACACCGGCCTTGGTCAGGCTCTCGATCTGACGATCGGCGATCCAGCCGATCTGCATCTCGTACGGTGCGTCGGCGGATGGAACGCGGCCCTGGGAACGCGCCTCCTCACGCAGCTTCGGCTGGGTCTCGGGCATCTTGGCGATGGCTAGGTACCAATCGATCGCGCGGATCGCCGGGGCATCGCCGCCAGGTTGACCGATCGCCGCCTGACGCCGCAGACATTCCGCGACCACCAGCATGGTTTCCGGCAGTTTTGCGCGCGGGAATTCTTCGTTGTTGATCGCCTCCATGAAATGGGTGGCGGTGCGTCCGACGAATTGCAGGTACTCGCGCTGGAGGGTCATGCGCGAACGCACGATGCCACGCATCACCTCGCCATCCTTCACGTCTTTCAACCGTTCCGTCAACTTGCCCAGGATGGTTTGGCAGTTGCCGTAATTGCCGTCGCGCATCTCCATGCCGAAGGTGGTCAATCCGGCGACCAGATAACCTTCGTTGGTGAGACGTTCATCTTTGAAGATCGCGCGGTAGATCGGCAGCCATTTCGCCAACGAAAAACGTTCGCCATCCTTGACCCGACGGGTGACCTTGTCGTTCACCTCGCTGTAGCCGCCGGACAACGACTGGTGCGCGATCGGAAGGTTGGCGCGGCAACGCAGTGCCCACGCACCCATCAACGCGACCTTGGCCAACGCTGCCGGACGTGCGCCGCGTTTGGCATAACAGCGGTAGGTGTAATCGTAACGACGCTCAATCGGGATGTCGCCCTGCGACAGGACGAAGGAGCGACGGTCAGGCGGCGGGACGCCACGTGCCTTGGCGATGGCGATGGCGGTCTGGAACGATTTGTTGATGTCGACCTGGAGCTGCGAGTTGAACTCCTTGTCGACCCAGGCTTTGACCTCGTTGTTGATCTGGCCGCGGAAGGAGCCGTTCTTATCGTCCCACTCCGCGATCAACGCGCTGAAATAGGAGCGCGGATCGGTGGCGATGTAATAATCGTATTCCGCTGCCCCCGAGCTGTGGCGGCAACCATCATCGTCGGCGCCCATGTCGGCGAGGGTTTCACCACCGCGCTGGGTCGGGGGAACACTGACCACCACAAACCGTTGGCCATTGATCGGTGAGATCAGGTCCAGGTTGCGCATATCGAGCGCCACCGCGGACTGCCAGCACAGTGCGATCATGACGACCGGCAGCAGGCGGGCGATGCCGCTGAGCAAACGCGATGGGAACTTGGTCATGGATGCCTCCGGTCACAGTGCGCTCCACCGATGACGCACGGCAGGTCGCGAACTGTCCCGATGTGTTGCAACGTACTGTGGCGGGCGCCTGGATCCGACCGCACAACGCGGTGCCTGCCTCTGGCGAGCCTGATGAACCTAGTGAGATGGCCGGAAACGACGACCGCCACAGCCTAGGTGACTGTAGCGGTACTCCAGGAACGACAGCGGGACCACGCCGTAGTGCGTCAGCCGCCGATGCCATCGCATGCCATCAATGCTGGCCGCGGGCGCGGCCAAGCGTCAACCGAGCGAGACGACCTCAACCACGGTCTGTTCCGAACGGAAACCGTGACGGCGCAGGTTGTGCTTGCGACGCTTGAACTTGCCGATGGTGATCTTCTCACCGCGCTTGTGTTCCACGACCTTGAGCACGGCCTTCGCGCCAGCGACGAACGGTGCGCCGACCTTCACGCCAGCCTCGTTGGCGAGCAGCAGGATGGGCATCTCGACGGTCGCACCGACCTCCGCCTCGCTACGGTCGATGGTCAGACGATCGCCTTTGGTCGCACGGTACTGGTGGCCACGGTCCTGGATGACAGCGTACATGGGAAACTCCTGAAACGGTCTGCGAAATCGCTAGTGGGATGGGGTTCAACGACGGCGGCGCCCACGCGAGCGGCGCGGCACCCTAGCGGCCGAGTCGGAGCGCGCAAGGTCCCGGCCACCATGGTTCTGAGATGGCAACGGAGCGCTGGCCGCGACCGGAGTATTGGGGCTGAACAACAGGCGTCGCAGGGTCGCCGCTTCTTCCCACACGCTGGGTGCGATCCGTACCACAGGTGCCTGGACTGCCGCAGGTTGTGTCGCGACCGGAGCAGTGCTCGGAACACCCGCGTCGAGCTCTCGTTCGAGGTCGTCCGGGCGCATGGTCGCAATCTCCTTGGCCAGGGCGATGGCCTTCGCCTGTTCGACCATCAACGGCGCTAGGAGACTGGGGCGGACCGGCTTCTCGCGTTCGCGGCGATCACCCTTGCGGGCCGTCGGCAACAGGCGGAACTCGCGAGCCTTCATCAGGCCATCGGCGGTGAAGAGGATGCGGCAATCGAAACGTTCTTCGAGCTGGGCCAATTCACGGTGGCGGGCATTGAGCACCGATACCGCGAGATCCTGCGGCACTACCACTTCAAGGCGCGACAGGCTGCGAGAGGACAGCGACTGGCGGATCGCACGCACGCAGTCGATTTCGAAGCTCTCAGCAGTCTTGATCGAACCCGTGCCGATGCAGTACGGACATTCGCTGGAAGCCACCAGCTTATGGCTGGGACGCGTGCGCTGGCGCGTCATCTCGACCAGGCCGAAACGCGACAGCGGTGAGATCTGGATCTTGGCCTTGTCGGCGATCAGCGCCCGGCGCAAGGCGAGTTGCACCAGCTTCTGATGGTCGCGATCCTCCATATCGATGAAATCGATGATGATGAGGCCGCCCAGATCACGCAACACGAGCTGCTGAGCGATCGCCTGCGCGGCTTCCAGATTGGTCATCAATGCGGTGGTCTCGACATCGCCGGAATCGCGATTGCGCGCGCTGTTGACGTCGATCGATACCAGTGCCTCGGTCTGCTCGATGACGATGGTGCCACCCGAAGCCAACTGCACCTTGCGGTCGTAGATCGTCCCGACGCGTTCTTCCAGACCATAATAGGTGAAAAGCGGTAGTTCTTCGCGGTGGAACTGGATGCGATCGCAGATCTCCGGCATGAAGACCTGGGCGAATGCGCGAGCCTCGTCGTAGAGTTTCTCCTGATCGATGATGATCGCCTGCGCATCCGCGCTGGCGAGATCACGCAGGGTGCGCACCACCACATCCGCTTCTTGGTACAAGCAGAACGGTGCGCGAACACGGCCGCTGAGTGCCTGGACCTCGGACCAGAGGCGCTTGAGGAACTCGTAATCCAGACGGATGTCGGCTTCGCTGCGATCGGCAGAGGCCGTGCGGACGATGAAACCCATGCCCGCTGGCGGCTCGAAACTCGCAAGAAGGTTCTTCAGGCGCTTACGCACCACCTGATCCTCGATACGCTTCGAAACACCCTTGGCTTGTTCGCTATTCATCATCACCAGGTAACGCCCCGGCAAGGAGAGGTACATGCTGACGCACGGACCTTTATCCTTGATCGACTCCTTGGTGATCTGGACCACGATCTCCTGGCCCGGTTGCAGCGCCTGCTCGATACGGGCGTTGCGGCCCTTGTCGTGGATCACCTCGTCGATGTGGATGAAGCCGTTCTTGCCGGCTCCCAAATCCAAGAAGGCCGCGTCGAGACTCGGTTCGACGTTGGCGACGCGCGCCTTGTAGATGTTGCCGAGGTGCTGGCCTTCGCCGATGCGTTCGTGGATGAGCGCTTCCAGACGACCATCACGGATGACCCCGACGCGCATCTCCTGCTCGTCGAGGACATTCATCAAGATATGGGAACCCATGGTTGAAATCCGATTCGTGGTGGCGCCGCAGTCGCAGATTGCAGTCGGGCTGCCGGTGGGACCGCGGGCACACGGCCCTGACGGGCGGCGCTCACGAGCGGTCGGAATGAAGCATCACAACCTATGATGATCCAGGACAACACAACCTCAGACCAGGATCGGGGTTGACGATCAAACAGCGTTTATGGCCGGGGGCTTAAACGGCATCAGGCAGGCCAGAGGCCTGCCTGATGTTCATCCCACGGGATCGTAAACCGGGTTCAGGGCTCGTTGAGCCCGCGGGTCTGTTCGGCATCCAGTTTGGGACGCAGATCCAGTCCCGAGAGGCGCTCACGCAGACGCAGGCGCGCGTCTTCATAATCGCTCTGGTCCGACGTCGGGATGATACGCGGCGTGACGAAGATCGTGAGGTTACGCTGCTCGATGCTCTCTTCGCGCTTCTTGAACAACCAGCCCAGACCGGGCAGTGACCCGAGCAACGGAATCTGACGGGTCTCGTCCTGGCTGCGATTAGTCAAGATACCGCCAATCACGCCGGTCTTACCGTCCGCGATCATGATGGTGGTCTTGAGTTCAGTCGAATTCAGGGTTGGCAGTTGGATCGCCGCGAAGTCCGGCGAGGTTGGTGCCTGACCGTTGGTGAACTGGATCAGGGTGGCCTGTTCGTTGGTCGCCGACAGTTCGATCGAGACGAAGCCATCGCTGGTGATGTGCGGCGTCAATTCGATGGTGATACCATCCTTGATCGGGCTTGAGGATGCCTCCTTCAAGGTGATCAGCGAACCGCTACCGTTGGGATTCTGCGTGATCGTGGTCTCGGCGTAGTGGATCTCACGACCGATGCGGATCGTCGCCTTGGTATTGTCGAGCGTGAGCACTTGCGGCGCCTGGAGCACTTCGGAGCTGCTGAGCGTGGTCAGGGCTTCGAAGGCGAAGGTCGCGCTGAAATCGCCCGAACTCGCCGGCGATGGGTTGGTAGTGTTGAAGTTCACACCGCCACCGAAGATGTCGTTGAACGGCTGGAAGCTGGGGTTAACGAAACCGATACCCTTGAGATTGAAGGAGGTGTTGATCGGATTGAAGCCGATCTTCTGCGCATCTCTGTTCGAAAACTCGACGAACTTCAGCTCAAGCTGCACCTGACGCGTACGACCATCAAGCGTGTTGATGATGCGGGTGATCGCTTCGAGCGACACCGGGGTGTCGGTGATGATCAGGCTGTTGGAACGCAGGTCGGTGATGACCTTGCCGTCCTTGCTCCTGGTGCCTTCGACCACCAACGCCATGTCTTTGGCGGTGGTGTAGTTGAGATGGAAGATCTTGGTCCGCAGATCTTTCTCTAATTTGTCCTGCGAGACCACGCGGATGATCTGGTATTCCTGCTCGATCCAGGCGTAACCGGTGGCACGCACGATGACGTCCAAGGCTTCGCGCCAGGGCACGCCATTGAGCGTCATGGTCAGGCGGCGGTTGGCGTTGATATCATCGCTGATGACGATGTTGACGTTGGCTTGGCGGGCGAGGGCTTCCAGCACCACCGTCAGGCGGGCATCCTGAAACTCCATGCGCACCTTGGGCGGACGCGTGAGCTGCCAGAGGCGCTCGCTCTTGCGCTCCACCACCAGATCGTAGCGGGCGGCGATCTGCTCCACCGCTTCCTGCCAGGTGACGTTCACCAGGCGCAAGGTGATGCGCGGCTGTTCCGCTTCGTTGCACACGATGTTCACGCCAGATCGGCGGCTGATCCACTGCAGAACGGTCTCCAGCGGCTTGTCGCTAGTTTCCAGGGTGATCAGGTGCGTGGAGTCCAGTTGTCCGCTGCTGGGAGCATCGCCGGCAAAGACGACTGCGCCTTGAGCCCCGATGGTCAAGGCCGCAAGACTGGAAATCACGAGGTGGCGCAGGTGCATATGCAAGCTCGCTATTTGGTTTGCCCAGGTTTCTTCGCCGTCACGTCTTCACCGACATAACGTTGAAACTCGAAGCGACGACGGTTGTAGTGGAACAGGAAATCGACGCGGTTGGTGTCGATGTTGATGATCACGCAGTCCTTCACGCGCTCATTGATCGCGCGCGCGCGCGGTTCACCGCTGATCACCGCCAAGCTTCCGGCAGGTGACCACAGGATGCCTTCGACCCGCAGGCCGAGGGCATCGAACTTGGCCTGGGCCTCTTCGAAGATCTTGGCCTCCTCGGCTTGAGCACGGTAACGCTTCAGCTTTTCGGTGATCTGGGCGATGATGGCGTCCTCGCCCACCCGTGGCTGGAGCTTCTTGAGATCGGCTTCGGTCGCTTTGAGCGCGTCGTCCCACTTACGTTCGAAGATGAAGCTCTCAACGCGCGCCAACTCTTCCTTGGCCCATTGGCGCAGACCAGCAATGTCGTCACTGGGTCCACCTGGCCGGATGCCCGGACTCTTGACCAACTCCGTGCCGAGTTGGCTCATGAGCATGGCTTCGAGATCGTAGAAGATGTCCTGACGGTTGATCGGCGGATCGAAGGTCCACTTCTCCTCCTCCGCCAATTGACTGAATGGATCGCTCTTCTTGGTTTTGGGAGCGGCTTTTTCCGGCTGAGTCGGCGTCGTGCCAGGCGCAGGGGATGGCTTGGGCGCCTCGCCGGCGACCAGCACGGAAACCAGCAACAACAATGACAGCCAACGCAGCGGACTCATGGTTTAGCCCCTGCCGCTGGCGCTGCTCCACCACCCGGGTTGTAGACGTAGGTGATGATGTTCATCTTCACCTCATGCGGCAGCAGCACCGGACGTTTCTCGTCATCGGTGGTGAGCTTACCTGGCGTGAGCGAGAAGGAGTTCACCAGCATGAAACGAGGGTTCTTCTCGATCATATCGACATATTTGATGATGCCGTTGAGGTCGCCGGAGATCTCGGTCTGGTAGGTGACCTGTTCCGGCTTTGAGCCGCCGGTACGGCTGGCCGACGCTTGGCGCGCCGCCAGCGCCGGGGTGGCGTTTTCGGTGATCTTGACCGATTTCACCAACACCGTGCCGATATCACTGGGAATGTCGCGCGCGAGTTTTTCGATCAGCAGACGCATCTCCGCCTTTTCTGATTCCAGCGGCAGGCGTTCACGACCGGCTTTGATGTCTGCTTCGAGGCTGTTCAATTCATCGACAACCTTCTGTCGGCGATCGATGATGACCTGTTTCTCTGCGATCTGCTTGTCGAGCTTGTTGATCTGTTCCCACTTGTTGCCCGGCAGATTGCGGTGCATGAAGCCCGGCAAGTGATCCTGGGGATCAGGTCCGAGGACGCCCATCGCGCGGTAGATCAGCACGCCAAGGGTGATCGCCACCACGACCGGAACGCCGATGAGCACGGCTAGCTGCTGGTTCTTGTTCAGATCATTGAAGCTGCGGATGGCCATGGTTACTTCCTCGCCCGCGCTTCGACTACTTTGACCCGTTCCCAGTCCAATTGGCCTTCGATGATCACCCGGTTGATATCCAGGTTCGGACGCGGGGTGTCACCCTCATACGAATCCTCGGGGCGACCGGTGAAGCCCTGCTCCGACCAGAACTTGCTGGCCTTGATGGTGTCGAAGAGCGATTTCATGTAGTCGCCGGCCAACGGACGCTCCTTGCCCAGCAGCTTGTAGCGCCAGTTGACCTTGAACGCGACCTTAGTGGGTTCGTTGCCGCTGCGGCCCCCTGCGCCGCTTGGCGTGGCGCGGCGGCTACCGGGCACCGCCGACGCTTCGGTGATGGTCAACGATTGGCTGCGCACGTCGAAATTGGGGATGGTGAACGGGCCATTCAACAAGGTGGCAAACTCGTCGATCGTGCGGGCCCAGTAGACCTTCCGGGTCATCATGCCGACGATCTGCTCGTAGCGGTCCTTGGCTTCCGCGATCTGTTTTTCGAGCTTGAGGACCTCTTCGGCCTGGGCGGTCTTGACCTTCAATTCCTCACCCTTGGCGGCGATCAGGCGGTCGGCATTGGGGATGCGGATCCAGATGAGGTAGAGCCAGAGCAGCAACAGCAGGGCGCAGGCTCCGCCACCAGCAACGACGCTGATGAACATCGGACTCACGCCGCTCTGGCGCTTGCGCAGCTCCGGAGGCAGGAGGTTGATGAGGATCATGGAGCGGTTGCCTGGAGGTCAGCGCTGAGGACGGCATCGACATGGGCGACGATGCCCACGTCCTTGCGAGCGGCGGAACTGATAAACCCGAAGAAGACCACGCAGCTTAATCCTCTGGCGATCTGGAGATTAGGCACAGTCAGCTCCTGAGACGGGGAGTCCGCGGGGACCATATGTGCTCCGAGTTGGGCTGTCAAAGGCCAGATGCCGGTTCGTCAATTCTCCGCATCAAGGGGGCGCTGTTGGACTTCCGACGCACCAGTCGACGCCAGTCGGGCGCGCATCCGGGCGAGTTTCTGCGCCTGTTCTGGATCTGCCTGGGCGTGCAGCTCATCGACCACCTGGAGGGCCTGGGCGATACGTCCGAGGCGTTCGTAGGTCTGCGCCAACAGGAAACGGCAGCGGCGCTGATCGTCACTGGCGACAGCACCCGCCCGTTCGAGCAGGCGCATGGCGCGTTCCAGGCTTCCCGCAGCCGGTTCTTCCAGCAGTGGACGCGCAGCACGCAGGATGGCGATGGGCTGCCAGGGGTGTTCCTTCGGCAGGTCCTCGGCCGCGCGTTCCCAGGCGCGACGCACCGCCTCCGGCGCGGCCGTCGCGCGCTCAAGCCGCTGCGCTTCCAGCGCCCAGGCGAGGCCGTTCTCGACCGTGTGGCTGTCGAGCGCAAGCAGCGCGGCGGTGAGTGGCGCGACCTGGTCCGTTGCCACGTGCTGCGCCGAGGTCATCGCCCAATAGAGCAGGCTGGCGGCATTGACGCCCTCCACCACCTGCACCGTTGGTGTGACCATGGGTCGCAGCAGAGGCCAGGCGCGCGCATGGTCGCCACGTCGTGCGAGCGCGAGCGCGACCGCCGCACGTGCACCGGGTTCGCTCATCGCTGGCACCTCCAGCCAGGTTTCCAGCGGCACACCATCGATGGTGGCAAGCAGGATGAGCGCGGATGGGCGGGTGGCAGCCAACGGTTCGAGCATCGCGCGAGCGGCCGCGGCGCGCCCGAGTTCGATCTCGGCGCGTGCGCGTTCGATGCGCAAGGCCACGTCTTCCGTCTGCGCCGCCGGCAAGGCGCTCAAGCGCGTGATGGTGGCAGCCACCGCGGGTTCGGCGCGCATGGATTCCGGCAACGCCATCAGCGCGGCAAGCCCTTCACGGACATCAAGCGCCGCCAGGGCAAACGCACGGTAGAGCGGCAGCCGACCGTGTACGGACAAGCGGAGCATGTCCTGTTCCGCCACCACCAGACATTGCCCAGGACGCATCGGCAGCAGCAGGTGGCACAACAATTCCGCGGCCGACAAGCGCGTGTCCTCGTCGACCTGGTCCATGACCCGCACGCCGGCCAACACACTGCGCGCCTGGTCGGGCTGCTGGTTGGCGATCAGGCGCGCCTCAATGACACCGGCGCGCGCGCGGTACGGACTGCGCGGCCAATCGCGCCATACCGCGTGGGCGAAACGCAGCGCCAACGCGGCGTCGCCTTGCCGTTCGCCGCATTCCGCCAGCAACACCATGATGCGATCGAGCGCGACTCTTTCGCCGCGCAGACGCAGGGCCCGCTCCAGAAATGGTCGAGCCTGCTCGAGGTTCCCGCCGGCCAGCGCGATCTCGCCGGCCAGCGCGCTCACCGCAGCGCGCAGTGCTTCCGGCCAGGCGTTCATCTGGTCGATCGTGTCCACTCCCAGACGGCCGGCCGCTTCCTGCTGACGACCGAGCGTCAGCAGCGCCCGCGCCTGGAGCAGCCGCGCCAGGCCTGGGCCACCTGCCGAGGAATGCCCGTCCAGCAGGTGAAGCGCCGCCACCGGCTGTCCGGCAGCGAGGGCCTTGTCCGCTGCCATGATCACCGGGTCGCGCGCCTCCGCCGCACCCAGCAGCGCTCCGCCGAGGACGGACCACAGTAGCAACGCTCCGCCTGCACGTTTCACGGCGTGCCTGTCAGCGCCCGATCGAGCGCGATGAGCGCCTCCTCCAGCATAACTTCGACGCCCTCGCGTTGCAGGTGCATGCCGGCGGCCAGGGCATCAAGATCGACCTGCCCACGAAAATGTTGTTCCAGCAGCATGCGTTGCGCATCCGGCAGCGTGCCGAGCGCCGCATCCAGACGCGTCATGCGCGCCGCGAGATCCGCATCATCGCCACAGCGGGCGACCGGGAACGGTGCCGCCACCGGTTCATCCGGATGTTTGCGGCTCCATTGCAGCGCCAAGCTGCCACCCGTTTTGCGCAGCCACGCCGCGAATTCCGCCGGCTGGTCGAGTTCGGGCAGATGTTTCCACGCTCCGGCGACGACATCGGCTACCAGCCGCTCGACCACCTCGGGGCGACGCAGGCGGCTGCCGATGTAGGCCGCCAGCCGCGGCAGATGCCGCGCGCACAGCGTCGACCATGCGGCGAGGTCGCCATGCTGCGCCGCCACCACCAAGGATTCGTCGTCGGGCGTCATGCGGGATGGTCAGCGTGGCTGACAGTGTACTCGCCGCAACCGGCGCCTGAGCCAGCTAGAGCCGGCTACAGACCGTCGTCCGCCGCGGTGCGCGCGATGTGATCGGCGGCATGCAGCGCGCCGCGATTCATCCCTGGGCATTCGCGGGCGGAATCGTGCCAGTCTTCGCGCGAGGCCACGATGCGACCCCAGAACGGCCACGTGCGACACTGTTTCGGCCGCTGGCCGTAGACCGTGCAGCCCGTCCCGCGGGCGAAGAACACGCAGTCACCACCCGGTTTCTCGATCAGGGTGCGCTTCTGCTGACCGTCACGCCAGACCAAGCGGGTGTAACGCATGCGGAAGGCCTCGCCGTCGAGTCCCAGGTGTGCGGCAAGCGCATCGGCCTCGTCCTCGCTGAGCCAGGTGAAGCCGGCCGCGCCGGTGCAGCAGTTCCCGCACTGGGTGCAGGTGAACTTGAGGCCTGCGGCAAACCAGGGCGATGGTGCGTTCACGATGGTCACCTCACAGGAACGTACTGACGCCGCCACACGGCGCGCGACGCGCGATCAAGACAGCGCGCGTCACTCCGCCGACGTCCGCGTCCAACCACCCAGGTCGCGACCGAGGATCTGCTGCACGGTGGTGGCGAACAATTCGCGGATCTGGCTGGTCGAGGTGGTCTGGAGCGCGCGGTTGGCGAGGTTGGTCGCGCCGCTCAGATTCACCGAACGAATGATCTTCTTCACCAGCGGCACCTGCGGCGCCGGCATCGACAACTTGGTCACGCCCAGGCCGAGCAGGAACATGGTGTAGAACGGATCACCCGCCATCTCACCGCAGATGGTCAGGTCGCCGTTATGCGTCTTCATGGTGTCGACGATCAGCTTCAGCAACGCCAGCATGCCGGGATTGTGGCCCTTGAACCACGGCGCCACATCGGCGCTGTTGCGGTCAGCAGCACAGACGTACTGCGTCAGGTCGTTGGTGCCGACCGAAAAGAACGCCGCATCACGCACGTACTTGTCGAGCGACAGCGCCGCCGCGGGTACCTCAACCATCATGCCGACGGGCATGTCGGCATCGTATTTCTTGCGCGCGAGGTCGAGGTCGCGCCGCGCCTGCCGCACCAGGCGTTTACCCAGTCGGATGTCTTCCAGGCTGGTGATGAACGGCCACATCAGCCGCACCTTGCCGTGCACGCTGGCGCGCAGAATGGCGCGCAACTGGATGAGCTGGAATTCCTCAAGCTCCGGCACCAGACGGATGGAACGCCGGCCCAGACCGTGCGTTTCGTCATCCGGCAGTTTGATGTAGGGCAGCTTCTTGTCGGAGCCCAGGTCCATCGTGCGGATGGTCACCGGCCGGCCGGCCATCTTCTCGACCGCTTGACGGTAGATCCAGTACTGCTCCTCCTCGTCGGGGAACGAGTTGCCGACCATCAGGTGGAACTCGCTGCGGAAGAGTCCAACGCCATCGACGTTGTAGAGCTTGGCCAGATCGATGTCGCTCTGCTTGCTGACGTTGGCCAACAACTGGATGGGGAAACCGTCGGTGGTCACCGCCGGCAGGTCGACCTCGGCCTTGAGCACGGTCTTGTAATGCTCGAACTCGTTCTTGGTCTTGGCGAAGCTCTCGACGATGTCCGACTTCGGATTGACATACACCGTGCCGCTGGAGCCGTCGACGATGACGAAGTCGCCGTCCTGAAGGTTTTCCGTCAACCCTTCCAGGCCCATGACCGTCGGCACGTTCATCGCGCGCAACATCACGCCGGCGTGGCCGCGGCCGCTGCCGGTCTCGCAGATTACCGCCTGGCAGTGGCGGTGTTCGATGGTGACGAGATCGGAGGGCAGGATCTCGCGCGCGAAGATGATCTCGTCCTGCGGTACCGCCGGTTCCTCGCCCGCGGGGTACTCCTCGCCGGGATTCTTGAGCTTTGAGAGATTGTCGAGCAGGCGGCGACCGATGTCGCGGATGTCCGCCGCGCGTTCACGCAGGTTCTCCGCCTCCTTCATCGACAGCAGGCGGTAGTAACCTTCGACGATCTCGGCGACGACCACCTCGACCGGCTTGAGCAGCGCCTGGACCTGCGCGCGGATCTTCTTGAGGAAGCCCTGGTCTTCGAGGATCGCCAGGTGGGCGTCGAAGATCATCGCCTCTAGTTCGCCGATCTCCTTCTGCACCTTGGCGCGCGCTTCGAGGAGCTGCTCCTTCGACAGGCGTACCGCTTCGTTCAGGCGCTCGTACTCGCGCTCGACCTCCTTGAAGGTGATGTTGTGGTCACTCAGGACCTGGGTCTGGCGGAACTTGAGCCGCACCGGACCCATGGCGATACCGGGCACCACCGACACACCTTTGAAGACCGATTTGCGCCGTGGCCGACCCTCGCCCTTAGCGATGCGATCGCTGGAACCATCACCGCGGCGGAAGCGGTCGCTCGATGATGAGTCGGTCTTCTTCGGCACGACGATCTACCATCAACCTTTCGCACCGCCGGCGCCAGCACCGGCCAGGGCTTCCCTGACCAGCGTCTGAACCGCCGCGATCGCCTCGGGCAGCCTGGCCGCATCGCTACCGCCGGCCTGCGCCAGGTCGGGCTTGCCGCCGCCTTTGCCGCCGACCACCGGCGCCAGTTTGCCGATCAGGGTGCCGGCGCTCAGTCCGCGTTTGGTCAGGTCGGGGCTGACCCCCGCGACCAAGCCGACCTTGCCGTCGGCGACCGAGCCGAGGACCACGCATAGGCTGGGACGCTTGGCGCGCACCACATCCAACAGCGTGCGCAGGGCCTTGCCGTCGAGGCCAGGCACCACGGCGGCGATCACCGGCACGCCAGCGAGATCGACCTGCTTGGCCAGCACCGCATCCGCGAGGCCGGCGGCGGCCTGGGCCTGCTTGGCCTCGTCGAGTTTGCGCAGGCGCTTCTGTTCGTTCTGCAACTGTTCGACGCGCTGGAGCAGCGAGCCGGCGAGCGCCAGCGTCGGAGCGCCCACGCGGGTCGCCAGGTCGGCGATTTCGCGGGCGAGCTGACCGACACGCGCCGGCACTTCCGCCGCCTGCGCCTTGAACTGGCGCGCCAGTTCGTCGACCTGCGTCAGGTCCTCGGCAGTCGGCTGGGCCAAGCCCAGATGGGCGGCGCACTCGCTGGCAACGCGCCGCTCCTCACTCGCTAGCCTGGCTGCCTCGTCGCCGGCCACCGCCACGATGCGGCGGATGCCGGCCGAAGACGCCGCTTCGGAGACGATGCGGAACGCGCCGATGTCGCCGGTGTTGCCCACGTGACAGCCGCCGCAGAACTCACGGCTGACATCGCCGGTGCCCATGGTCACCACGCGCACCTCGGTGCCGTATTTTTCGCCGAACTGCGCTTTGGCGCCGAGGGTCTTGGCCTCGGCTATCGGCATCACGCGGATCTCGACCGGATGTTTCGCCGCGATGGTGTCGTTCACCCAGCGTTCGATGGCGGCGACCTGCTCGCGCGTCATGGCGTTCGGGTGGTTGAAGTCGAACCTGAGCGCGGCCGGTTCGACCTTGGAGCCTTGCTGCTCGACGTGGTCGCCGAGCACGCGCGCCAGCGCGCTGTGCATCAGGTGGGTGGCGCTGTGGTGGCGCGTGGTCGCGCGGCGCAGCGTCTGATCGACAGTGGCGGTGACCGCACCGGGCCTGGCCACGCCGGTGGTGACCTTGCCGTGGTGGATGACCAGACCTTCGTCCTTCTGGGTGTCGCTCACCTGGATGGTGAAGCCCGCGCCGCTGACGCTGCCACGGTCCCCGACCTGACCGCCGGACTCGGCGTAGAACGGCGTCTGTTTCAGCGCGAAACGCACCTCGGTGCCGACGGGTGCCGCGTCGACCTGTTTGCCCGCGGCTTCGAGCAGGGTGATCTCGCTCGCCACCTCGGTCTGCTGATAGCCAACGAAGGGCGTCGCGCCCAGACGCGGCTTGGCCTCTTGCAAGGCGGTCGAGGTGAAGACCTCGATCTGCTTGGTGTTGCTGACACGCGTGTGCTCATCCCAACGAAGTTTAAACTGCGCATCATCGATGGTGAGATTTTCGCCACCCGCCAGTTCGGCGATGACCTCTTTCGGGAAGCCGTGGGTGGTCACCAGTTCGAAGGCGTCGTCGCCGGAAAAGACCTTCCCGCCCTTGAACTTGTCGAGCGAACGTTGGAAGAGGTCGAGGCCTTTGCGCAGGGTACGGCGGAAGAGTTGCTCTTCAGCCTTGAGCGTTTCCTTGGCCAAGTCCTGGCGACGGACGATTTCGGGATAGGCCGTGCCCATCGAGGCGATGACGGCGGGCACCACGTCGTGCAGGCGCGCCTCGTCGACGCCGAGCTTGTCCATGTCGAGCGTCGCACGACGGATCAGCCGACGGACGATGTAACCGCGATCACTGTTGCCCGGCAGCGCACCATCGGCGATGCAAAAGGTCACCGCGCGCACGTGGTCGGCGATGCGACGGATGAGCGCGTTGTCCTCAGCGACCTGCGACTTGGTGCCGAGCGGCACGCTGGTGTCGTAAGTCTTGCCCGACACCGCGCAGACGGAGGTGATGATGGCCTGGAAGACATCGATGTCGAAGTTGTTGTAGACCCCCTGCATCACCGCCGCGACGCGCTCCAGGCCGGAGCCGGTGTCGATGTTGCGGCGACCGAGGTTCTCGAGGTTGGGCGAACCATCGGCGTGCGGTTTGCGCACATTGAACTCGGGGAACACCAGGTTCCATATCTCGACGAAACGACCAGTCGACGAAGTCAGGTTGTCGTTCGGGTCGTTGTTGGTGCGGTGATCCCAGAAGATCTCGGAGCAACAGCCGCCCGGACCTTCCGGGCCTTCCTTCGGCGCGTTGGCGGGCCAGAAGTTGTCGTTGTCGCCCATTTTGAAGATGCGCTCGGGCGGAATGCCGACCTCGTCGCGCCAGATGCGGTAGGCCTCGTCGTCGATGGTGTGCACCGAAATCGACAGCCGCGACTTGTCCAGACCCAGGCGCTCGGTGAGGAACTCCCACGCCCACACGATGGCTTCGCGTTTGAAGTAGTCGTTGAACGAGAAGTTGCCGAGCATCTCAAAGAACGTGTGGTGCCGCGCGGTACGGCCGACGTTCATTATGTCATTGGTACGGATGCACTTCTGTACCGTGGTCGCCCGCGTGAACGGATGTGTACCGCGGCCCAGGAACATATCCTTGAACTGGGACATGCCGGCGACGGTGAAGAGCGTCGTCGGGTCGTTCTCCGGCACCAGGCTGGCGCTGGCATACCGCACGCAGTTCTTCTCGGCAAAGAAGGCCAAGTAGGCTTCACGGATCTCGGCAACGGTGAACGGCTTGGGCATGTGAAATCCAGAAGTCCTGGGCGGTTTGAAGAGGGCGGCAGGGTAGGGTGAGAGGCAGGACCCGCAAGCGAACCGGGGGCGGAGGTCCGCGTCGAGAGAAACGCCAGTAATTCAGGGCGTTTTTGCGGCCACAGGCCACAGGCCACAGGCCACAGGCCACAGGCCACAGGCCACAGGCCACAGGCCACAGGCCACAGGCCACAGGCCACAGGCCACAGGCCACAGGCCACAGGCCGTCACCCCCTGGCGTCCAGAAGTCGCGTGCGTTCGGCCATCGTTGCAGGCCAAGGATCGCATGAACGGTACGTAACAATCGTGAGCCGGCCGGACATTGGCGCCTGCTCGTGTTGCCGCAGATCCGGTGGAGCGAACAAAATGGTCGCAGCGGATGACGTCAGAAGGTCGTGCCGAGCGAGATGAAGGGCGCGAATCCGCGCTGTTCCACTTCGACCACCTGGACCATGTCGCCGAAAGAGTTGTCCGCCTCGCCATAGGACGCCAGGTAACGGACACCAAACGTGAGCAGAGCGCTGCGACTATGATTACGCAGGAGGAATTGGAGGTTCATGCCGGCCTCACGATAATTGCCATGGCCGACTTCTTCGACTGATGCCGTTTCCGTTCCCCTGCGGTCGCTGAAACGGGTGGTCCCTGCGCCGACGACCGGACCGATCTCCATGCCGACGTAGTGGTTGAACTGGGCGCGCCACGCCAGGTAGAGATCGATGCCGAAGACCAGGTAGGAGCGTGGACCAACCATCATGTCCAGATCGCCGCTCGCATTCGATTTCTGATCGCCATAGAAGACCCAGCCTCCACCTACCAGTGCAGTCGATGGCGAGAGTTCAACGACGCGCGTCACCAACCCGACTTCGATACGATACCCGGAATTCAGGGGGTCGCTGGATACGTAACCACCGCCGCCGCTTGCTGAACTGTAGGTGGCATCGACCCGTTCGGTTTCCGGTGAGAGCATGGCGGTGACGCGCAGGTCGACCGGGCGGATCTCGGACGCCGCCAGCTGGCAGGCCCCGCTGAGCAACAGACAGACAAGACTATATTGCATCCAGCACCTCGTGCCCACGCGAGAGCAAATTGCAGGCCAATCCATTGCGGTGCGCTCAGCGGTCGTCTCGGCCTTCCAGGTGGTGATCGCTGCCCTCAACCATCAAACCATTCTTGGCATCCCACTTCCATGCAATTTGCAATGGCCTCAATCGTCAAGTGACTGCGCAATGGAAATCGGTATAGACACTGGATGAAAACCGGAAAATCGTGGAATGTCCTGGTCGTGGATGATCAGCCCGGTGATATCTTCCTGGTGAAGACGTGCATCGAGGACTATCCGAATGTACTCATCCATCCGGCCTTCAGCGTCCGAGAGGCCCTACAGTTTATCCACCGGGTTCCGCCCTTTGTCGATGCGCCGATTTTCGATCTGGTGCTGCTTGATCTGAATCTGCCGATGGGCCGCGGAGCGATCGTCATTCCGGCGATCCGCTCGTCCCCCGCGTGTGCCCAAACCAAGATCGTCATTTTCACGTCCTCGAAACTGCCGCGAGACGTCAAGGAATGTATGGCCCTGGGCGCAGACGACTTCGTCGCCAAACCAGCGGATTGGCCTCAGTGGAGCTCGACGATCCTGGAACTGATGCACAAGCACCTGGGTGGATTCTGAACGCTTGCTTGGTGCGCCAGCCGATGCACTGGCGCCGTGTTGCAGATTGCAGTGCTCAGGCAGGGATTGACAGATCCGGCGAAAGGTGGATTTCATCGCAGCCATGCCTGCGATGCTTGCCTGGAACGTCCTGCTGGTCGAAGACAATCCTGCCGATGCCAATCTCATCTGCCTGTGTGCTGGTGATCATGCCAGGGTTGAACTTTTCCATGCGCCCAATGCCTTTCAGGCAACCCAGTACCTCGCCCGGCACCATCCGTTCGAAGACGTGCCGGTGCCAGATCTGGTCTTGTTGGACCTGATGTTGCCGGGCTTCAATGGATTCGACGTCCTGCATGCCCTACGTGAGCGCGCGATCCTGGTGCAGATTCCGGTGATCGTGCTGACCTCCTCTATCTACGCGAGTGACCGGGATCGCGCCTTGGCGCTTGGAGCGACGGAATACGTGATCAAACCAGTCGAGTGGGGGCGATGGCAACTTGAGATCAGCCGGGTCTTCCGTCAGCACCTCAAGGGGTTCGTGGATTGACCAACGCCCCGTGAAAGCTCCTTCGCTGCCGGACAGGTCGGATCCATCTGAGCGATCTGCATATCGCAGGAGTGGCTGTGCGGCATGGATCACTTTGCAACGGTCATGTCACCGAGGCACGAATCAGCGCGGTTTCTCGCTTGGCACTGCTTTGGCTTATGCCAAATGAACATGCACGCCTCACACTGGTTGGGTGCCTGCTGTTCGCCTGTGCCTGCCTGCTGTGCGGGTGTGTCGGCGATGTCCTGAAAGCCACCTCCGGTTCAGCGACTCCGGCCCAGCCCGCTGACGTTCCCGCAGCGAAGCCCGCTCAGTCCATTCCCAATCCGGGGTGGAGTCCGCGCAACGATGAATCCACCCTATTGTCCGAGGTCATGATCCATGCGCGCCACCTGCACCTGGAACATCCTGCTGGTCGAGGACAATCCTGGCGATGTCAGCCTCATTCGCATGTGCGCGGAGAAATTCGCCGGCGTGGTCGTGCATCATGCGCCAAACGTCATGCAAGCGCATCGTTTCCTGCTTCGCCAGCATCCCTTTGAAAACGCTCCGGTGCCGGATCTGATGTTGTTGGATCTGCGCATGCCGGTCTTCGATGGAGCCACCATGCTCGAATCGATGCGTGAGCAGCTCCAACTGACGAGCATTCCGGTGGTGGTCTTCACCTCGTCCACCCTGCTTACCGATCGGTTGCGCTGCCAAGAACTTGGTGCCACCGACTACGTCAACAAACCATCTGATTGGGTGGCCTGGCAGGTGAAAATACACCGCGTTATGGCTGAACGTTTGGTTGGTTTCAGTCACCTGCTCTGATCGTTTCCCTGCCCTCCCTTTGGACGCTGTCCGTTACCCATAAGTCATTCGAACGAAGAGACGGCCTGATTTTTCGCCACGAAGACCCGAAGACCCGAAGGTCAGACAGAGATCCTCGCCTTTCGCCTTTCGCCATTGGCCAAGAACTCGACAAGAAGGATGGATTCCTTCGCGGCTTCGTGTCTTCGTGGCGAAAAATTGATTCGATCCCCGGTCGTAGTCGGACTAGGTAGTGGGCAGCCTCTGGACGGCGGATGGAAGCCAATGTCACGTCGACCGCTGGCGGTCGGTCATCATGCCGTGCGACGCAGCACCAGTTGTTCATAACGATCGAACCGCCAGCTTCGTGCCCGACCGATCACGGTGAAACCGTGCGCCTGCGCCACGTGGGTCAATTCCTTGGGCGAAGTCCCGGCGCGACCGGCATCCAGCATGGCGAAACCATCGTCAGCCAGCACCCGGGCACATTCCGCCAGGATCACCGCGGTCTGCTCCGGAGTAAAATGACAACCGATGCTGCCGATCGCATGCACCAGATCGACCGAGCCATCGGCACAACGGGTGCCGTGACAATCGCGGAAACCTTCCAGCACCGAAGTCCGTTGGATCGATGCGGGGATGATCTCTCCATCCCGGTTGCGGTAGCGGAACGCAGAAGCAGCCTCAGCGAAACGCGGGTCGAGTTCCATGCCGACGATGAACGATCCGGCGGGCAGCCACCACGCCAGGGCACGGGTGGAATCGCCCATCCCACAACACAGATCCAGGACCCTGGATGGACGATCGATACGTAGATTACCGTGCAGATTACGCGGAATGACGCGCCAGTTGGCCCATGCCTGACGGGCGTTGATGCGGCCGAACTCCGCGGTGGTCATGCGTCGGTAAGCGTCCCGCACCGCAGCGCCTTGGCATAGGTAACGCACCCCCGCACAGGCGAGCATCAGCGAGGTGAGCGCATGCTCCTTGATGATGGTCGGCAAGCCGGTGGTGGGGCCGGCGGCGGCGATGGCGCAAGCGAGGTCCGCCTGCGACACCACTAGGCGGTCGCGCGGAATGCGGCCCGCTTCACGTGGCGGGACCTGCGAGGTGAGGGCGGGCAGGACGTGGCTCAGTGACATGACAGGTCTCCCGAACGACCCCACGTCCGTCAGCGCCGGGCGTGGGGCATGGGCGGATGGCTCAGTGGACAGCGATGCGGTTGTCGACCCGCACCACACCGGAGATGCGCTGCGCATCGGACGCGACCTGCTGGCGTACCGTGTCGTTGCGTACTGCGCCACCCAACACGACCACGCCGTTGTCGGTGCTGACCGTGACACCACGCGCGGAGTCGCCGTGACGAGCGATGTCCTTCTGCACATCGGAGGTGATGCGCTCGTCCTTCTCACGCATGTCCGCGTCACGGCTGCGTCGCTCGTCGCGACGCTCAGCGCTGTCCTTGCCCACCTTATCGAGTTTGGCGGTGGTATCGGCGTTGACCGTGAGCTTCTCCTCACGCGCCTTGCGCTCGGCTTCCGCGCGCTTGGCCATGATTTTTCCCTGCTCCTTGGCCTCGCTATCATCGACATTGGCAAGACTGGTCTGTGCCGCCTGCCTGGCATCGCGGATGTCCGGCTCGATCTCGGCGAGGCGCGCGGCCGCGTCGCGCTTGACCTCGGCGATGCGGCTGGCCGCTTCCGCCTTGATGCTGGCCGCTTCTTCGCCCGCCACGGTGGCAGTCTTGCTCGCGGTTTCCTGATCGATGCGCTCACTATCGCGCATGGCCTTGTCCTCCACCGCGGCCTTCTTGGCCTCGAGCGGCTGGATCTTGCGATCACGCTCGATGGCGATGCGTTCCCGTTCGAGCTTGGCCTTGTCGGCATTCTGCTGCTCGGAGAACGACAGCGCCGTGAAGGTCTGTTGCAGGTCGCGGTCGATGACCTCTTCACGACGCTCACCGTCGCGACGGATGGCATCAGTCTCGGCCTTGGTCTCCGCCGAGCGGTCCGGGTACTTGCTGCGTGCGGTGTTGTCGTTGCAGCCGGTGAGTCCCAGAGCGAGCACGAGCGCTGGCACCAGGATGAGGGAAGCGGGTTTCATGACTGGTTCCTTGAATGAAGGGTACTGGATACGCCACAACCTTTGCACGTAGCGTGCCAGTCGCCGGGACCACTGCCCATCGCCACGCGCGCACCAACCGCCGGATCACCGGCAAGACCACGACGGGAGTGGGATTCTCAGCGCTGCCGCCGCCTGTGCGCCACGCGGTCCCGCCGCAGTGGCAAGATGATATACCGCCGTTAGGCGGGCCCCGCCGTGCAGCATGCCTCACCGCGACGATGGCCGTCCGCGGATGTTCCCCCTGCAATCCGCAGGGCACCACCCCTGCAAAACCTGCGCCACGCATGAAGCACGCGTGTGGACTCCCGCATGGCACCGGGCACTGAGGGATACCGGATGGCCCACTTGGTCCATGAGTTGCTAACGGCGATGTCCGTCTCCTCCCCACTCCAGGCTCCCATGCTCCTGCTGCCGACGTCCACCAAGCCGCTCATCCTCTTCGACGATCCGCAGGAAGCGCTGCCGAATGTCCCGGTCACGCATGATCGCCTGATCGCCCATGCGCGTGACCTCGCCTCGTTGCATGGCCTGCCCGGCACGGGTGGTCGGGACCACCTGCTGCGCTGGCTGCATGACAACGCGGCCGTGCTTGAACACGCGATCGATGACCTGACCAGTGGTATGCGCGCCGGGCACCGTCTGCCGCCGGCCGCCTTGTGGCTGCTCGACAACCGGGTGCTCATCCGCGATCAGGTCACCACCGTCCGTCGTCACCTGCCACGCTCCTACAGCCGTCGCCTGCCGCAGCTGCGCCAGGGGTCCGTGAGCGGACTGCCGCGCGTGCTAGTGCTCGCCCGCGAATACATCGCCGATGTCGACGGGCGTCTCGATCCCGAAACCCTGCTCGCCTTCATCGAGGCCTACCAGGAAAGCCACCCCCTGCTGCTCGGCGAATTGTGGGCAACACCGATCATGTTGCGCCTGGGGCTGATCGCCAAACTCGCCCGGCTCGGACGGCGAGTGTCGCAGACCTACCAGGCCACCGTCGAGGCCGGACTGTGGTCGCAGCGCCTTGTCGCCGTCGCCGAGGAACGTCCCGCGAACCTGGTCAACGAGGTCGGACGGCTCTCCGCGGCCCTGCCGGATCCCCCGGTCGCCTTCATCGCCGAGCTCCGCCGGCTGTTGCGCGGACACCCGCCGGTCCAGGCGTTGGTCGGCGGCTGGCTCGATGCGCGACGCGCATCCGGGCAGCACCCGGAGCGTGACGAGGATCTGCGCCACACCAGCGCACAGGCCAACGACCAACTCACCGCCGAGGTGACCATCACCAGCCTGCGCGACCTCGATGAGGTCGATTGGCGCTCGTTCGTCGAGAGCGCCAGCATGGTCGAGCGTGAACTGCTACGTGACCCCGCCAGCATCCATCCGCGCATGGACGACGCGACGCGCGATTCCTACCGTCACGCGGTGGAGACCCTCGCCCGTCGCAGCCGTCGCGACGAACCGGAGGTCGCCCGCACGGCCGTGCGCCTGGCCGAGGCCGGCAGCGCAGCGGCAGGGCACACGGGCTATTGGCTGCTCGGCGCGGGACGTCGGGAGCTGGAGCGCGAACTCGGGCTCGGCCGCTCGTTGCCATGCCTGTTTGCCGAATGGCGACGGCGGTACGGTGGTATCCCGTTCATCGCCGCCGTGCTGCTGGCGAGCATGGGAGCAGGTGCCGTGTTGCTGGCCATCGCCTGGCCGGTGGGTTCACCCACGTGGCTGCTGCCGCTCGCCGCGCTGATCGCCATCACCGCGGCAAGCCAACCGGTGGTGCACCTGCTCAGTTGGCTGATCGCACGCCTGGTGGTGCCACAACGTCTGCCACGCATGGATTTCTCCGACGGTATCAGCGAATCCCAACGCACCCTGGTGGTGGTGCCGACCATGCTGCTTCGTGTCGAGGACGCCGCGGCGCTCGCGGAAGGACTCGAACTGCGTTGGCTCGCCAACCGCGATGCCGCGCTGCGTTTCGCCCTGCTGACTGATTTCAGCGATGCGCCCGCGCAGGAGATGCCGGGCGACGCCGAGGTGCTTGCCGCCGCACGGCAAGCGATCGCCGCACTCAACGAACGCCATGGCCACGCGGGGGTCGGCCCGTTCCTGCTGCTGCACCGGCCGCGGCGCCACAACCCGGCGCAAGGTTGCTGGATGGGATGGGAGCGCAAACGCGGCAAGCTCGAACACCTCAATTCACTGATCCGCCGCGGTGAACGCCAGCACTTCAGCGTCATCGATGGCGAGGTGATCGCCCTCCAGGGGATCCGCTACGTCCTCGTGCTCGATACCGACACCCAGCTCCCGCCGGGCGCAGCGCGGCGCCTGGTCGCGACCATGGCGCATCCGCTGATCCAGCCGCGCATCGACGAACATGGCATGGTCACCGGTGGCCACGCATTGCTGCAACCGAAGGTGGCGATCAGCACCGCGAGCGCGGTGCGCTCGCGGTTCGCCCGCCTCAGCGCGCCGGATCCCGGCATTGATACCTACAGTGGGGTCTCTGCCGACCTCTGGCAGGACCTCTGCGACCAGGGCTCCTTCGTTGGCAAAGGCATCTATGACGTGGCGGCGTTCGATCGCGCGCTGCGCGGACGTTTTCCCGACAACACCATCCTCAGCCACGACCTCATCGAAGGCTGCTATGCACGTGCCGGCCTGGTGAGCGATGTGGCGCTGGTCGAAGACCAGCCGGCCAGCCTGCTGGCAGACCGCGCGCGCCGGCATCGCTGGATGCGCGGCGATTGGCAGATCGCCGCCTGGCTGATGCCGTGGGTGCGCGACGCGGCTGGTCGACGCCAACCCAATCCGCTCGGCCTGCTCGCCCGTTGGAAGATCCTCGACAACTTGCGCCGGGCCCTGGTGCCACCGGCGGTGTTGGTGTTGATGGTCGCGGACCTCACCGGCGGTTCGGGCGGCTGGGCCGGTCTCGCGCTGATCATCGCCTGGCTGATCACCCCGGTGACCGCTGTCCTGCTGGCCATCCCGCGGCGCGCCGAGCAGGTGCGTTGGCGCGTGCACCTCGTCGACATCGGCCGGCGTTTCGTCGCCGAGCTAGCCGGCCTGGGACTGACGCTGGTCCTGCTGCCGGCGGAAGCCCTGTTGTCGCTGCACGCGATGGCGGTGGCGCTGTGGCGCACGCTGATCAGTGGACGCCGACAGCTGGAATGGCAGACCTCGAGCGATGCCGAGCGCCTGGCGCGCACCGATCTGTCGCGGATCTACCGCACGTTGTGGATTTGTCCGGTGGCTGGTGCGGCGCTGCTGCTGGGATTGCTAGGCGCGTCGGCCACCACGCAGGTGCTGATCGTGCTGTTGGCTGGCGGCTGGCTGTTGGGCCCGCTAGTCGCGTGGTGGCTCAGCCGACCGCTGCGAACCGGTAGTGCGCCGCTGCGTGAACATGAACGCGAGTTGGTGGCGCTCACCGCTCGCGCGACCTGGCGCTGGTTCGAGACCTTCGTCTGCGAACAGGATCACTGGCTGCCGCCGGACAACGTGCAGGAGCAGCCGGTGGCGCTGGTCGTCCATCGCACCTCGCCGACCAACATCGGCATGGCGCTGCTGGCGGATCTCGCGGCAAACGATCTCGGCTTTCTGCCGACCACGGCACTGGTGGAACGTTGCGAGCACACGCTCGACACGCTCGAACGGCTGGAACGCCACCGCGGACACTTCTACAATTGGTACGACACCCGCACGTTGGCACCACTGGCCCCGCGTTACATCAGCACGGTCGACAGCGGCAATCTCGCCGGTGCACTGCTGGTGCTGGCGCAAGGTCTACAGGCGTTGGAACGACAGGTGGTCGATCCGGCGCGCGTGCTCGCCGGATTGCGCGCCGCCGCGCTGGCTCTGGATCACGCTTGCGAAAATATGCCGGAAATCCGCGCCATGGTCGTCGAAGTGCGGCACCGGCTGGTCGATTCGTCACCCGGAACGTCGCTGAACGTGTGGCTGCTGCGCCTCGCCGAATGGCTGTCGGCGCAGGAGCCGGCGTTCGAGCGCGTCGGTGACGATGCGCTCTGGTGGGTGCGGGCAATGGTGCGCCAGGCACAGGGCTGGGCCGCCTTCCACCGTGAGGTCGGCTGGAGCGATGATGCCGCGCCGCGGCCGCTGACGGCCTGTGAGGACGCCCGACGGTTGATCGAACAGGCGCACCGTCTCGCCGCGCGCGCCGGTGCGCTAGCCGACGCCATGGATTTCCGTCCGCTCTACCATCAGCGGCGCCGGCTGTTCTCCATCGGTTTGCAGGTCGACGACGGACGGGTCGACCGCAGCTGTTACGATCTGCTCGCCTCGGAAGCACGCCTGACCAGTTACCTTGCGGTGGCGCGTGGGCAGGTGCCGCTCGACCACTGGTTCACCCTCGGTCGCCCGCTGGTGGACATCCAGGGACGCGGTGCGTTGGTGTCGTGGTCCGGCTCGATGTTTGAATACCTCATGCCCGATCTGCTGATGCCGGAGTTCCCCGACACGCTTCTGGCGGGCAGCCAACGGGCGATGCTGGCGCGTCAGATCGCCTACGGCCAGAGCCACCGCGTTCCGTGGGGCGTGTCGGAATCCGGCTACCACCTGACCGACGCCGCCCAGCAATGGCAGTACCGCGGCTTCGGCGTCCCGGGCCTGGGGCTCAAACTAGGCCTGGGCGAGGACCTGGTCATCGCGCCGTATGCCAGCGCCCTCGCATTGCTGATCGATCCGCGGGCGGCCGTGCGCAACCTCAAGCGTCTGCGCGACGAGGGTGTCTTCGCCCGCTACGGTTTCTACGAGGCGATCGATTACACGCCCGCACGCCTGCCGCCAGGTAGCCGTCGGGCGCTGGTGCGGTCATGGATGGCCCACCATCAGGGCATGACGCTGCTGGCGTGCGTGCACGTGCTGGCCAATGCACCGATGCGAGCGCGTTTCCACGCCGATCCGCACCTGCGCGCACTCGAACTGCTGCTTCAGGAACGTGCCCCGCAGCAACCCCCCTTCGAAGATCTGGAGAAAGAGACGCGCCCGCTCACCACCGCCGAGGAGGCCGCCGGCGCGTTCGTGGTGACGAATCCAAATGCTACCCATCCGGAGGCCACGCTGCTGTCCAACGGCCGTTACCATGTGCTGATCAGCGCCGGCGGCAGTGGTGTCAGCCGCTGGCGTGGGCTGGCGCTCAACCGCTGGCACGAGGATCCGCTCAACGAGGATCAGGGACTGTTCTGCTGGCTGCACGACATCGAACGCGGGCATCGCTGGTCGGTCACACATCAGCCGTCGCAGGTCACCAGCCGCACCTACGAAGTGGTCTTCACCCAGGCCAAGGCGGAGTTCCGCCGGCGCGATCACGACATCGACTGCACCTGCGAGATCGCCGTGGCGAATGAGGACGACATCGAACTGCGTCGCATAACGCTGGTGAACCGCTCAGGGGTGCCGCGCACCATCGAACTGACCACCGCTGGTGAACTGGTGGTGGGATCACCTGCCGCGGACATCGCCCACCAAGCGTTCTCCGGCCTGGGTCTGGCGCTGCGTTTCGATCCCGAAACCGGTGCTTTGTTCTGCCACCGCCGGCCACGTCGCGGCGGCGAAGCGGTCCCCGTGGCCCTCCACCTCATCACCGTGCACGGTGCCGAACATTCCCCCGCATCGGTCGAGACCGATCGCACGCGGTTCATCGGACGTGGCCGCACGCTGCGCACACCCGCGGCCCTCGATCGTGCCGGACCCCTCGCCGGCTGCGTAAACCTGCCGCTTGACGGGGTGGCCGCCCTACGGCGGCGTATCCACCTGCCGCCGGACGTGACGGTGGTTGTCGATGTGGTGTGGGGCTTCGCCGAGGATCAGGCCGGCGCCGAGGCATTGGCGGCACGCTACCGGGAGCGTGCGCTGACTGATCGGATCGCCGGCCTGGCGTGGGCGCAGGCGCGACTGCTGCTGCATCAGCTCGGCATCAGCGAAGAGACCGCACAGGCGGCCGCACGGCTGGTAGCGGCTCTGGCAACGGTCTCCAACGCCTGGCGCGCGCCGGCCGGAGTGGTGGCGCTCAACCGCCGGCCGCAATCCGCGCTGTGGGCGCACGGCATCTCCGGCGATCTGCCGATCCTGCTGCTGCGCATCGCGGCCGCCACGGACCTCGAGGTCGTGAGCGACTGCCTGGGTGCCTATGGCTGGTGGCGGTCCAAGGGCCTGCCGGTGGACGTGGTGTTGTGGAACGATGATCCCACCGCCTACCGTCAGGATCTGCATGAGCGCCTGACGACCCTGGTGGAGCAGGCCAGACCGCTCGATGGCCATCCGGGCACGGTGATCCTGCGCCACGCCGACCAGGTCAGCGATGACGATCGCATCGCGCTGTTCGCCGCCGCCCGGGTGGTGCTCGATGCTGCGCAGGGAGCGTTCCTCGCCCAGGCCGCACGTCGTCCGCGTCCGGCGCGGGCGATGGAACGCCTAGTGCCGCCGCGCGCGCCACGCAGCCGCGCGATGGCACCGGCACCGATTCCGGCGGGGCTGTCCTTCCTCAATGGCCTGGGTGGCTTCGACACCCAGGGAGCCTACGTGATCGTGCTCGATCCCAGCGCCGCGACCCCAGCCCCATGGATCAACGTGCTGGCCAATGAGCACTTCGGGGCCCTGGTATCCGCCAGCGGTGCGTCGTGCACCTGGGACGGCAACTGCCATGAGTTCCGCCTGACGCCCTGGCCACACGACAGCGTCAGCGAACACTGCGGCGAGGCGCTCTACCTGCGGGACGAGGAGGATGGTGGCTTCTGGTCCCCCAGTCCGTGGCCGGCCCCGGCCCCGGCGCGTTACGTGGTGCGGCATGCCGCGGGGATGAGCACCTTCACCTGCCATCATGACGATCTCATCAGTGAGATGACCACCTTCGTCGCCACTCACGAACCGGTGCGGTTGTGGCGTTGGCGCATCACCAACCGCGGCGAACGTATGCGCCGCCTGAGCGTGAGCTGGTGCGGCGAACTAGTGCTGGGCGAACAACGACGACGCGAAGCGCCCTTCGTTATCACCGCCCGCGACCCGCTCAACAATGCGCTGGTGGCGCACAATCCCCACCATCCCGACCTGGCGCACCGTCACGTCGTGCTCGACGTCAACCTGCGCAACCGCTCCGTGAGCGGTGACCGCAGCACCGTGCTGGGACGCAACCGCGACTGGGACGCTCCCGAGATGATGGTGCGCAGCGGACTGGACGGCAACACCGGCGCGGCACTCGATCCCTGCCTGGCGATGCAGGCCCCCTTCGAACTCGCCCCAGGGCAAGTACGCGAAGTGGTGTTCGTGCTCGCCTGCGGCGACGGGGCGGAGGCCGCCAGCCGCGCAGCGCGTTGGTGTACTCCGGCGATGGCCGGCTCCGGACAGGCCGAGGTCGCGGCGCACTGGCAGTCGCTGTGCGGCGCGGTGGAGATCGCCACGCCAGACCGTGCGCTCGATCTGCTGGTCAACCGCTGGCTGCCTTACCAGACCATCGCTTGCCGACTGTGGGCGCGTGGTGCCTGGTACCAGTCGGGCGGCGCGATCGGATTCCGCGACCAGTTGCAGGATGCCATGGCGTTGGTGCACCTCGATCCTGGGTTGCTGCGTCAGCAGATCCTGCTGGCCGCTTCGCGTCAGTTCGTCGAAGGCGACGTGCAGCACTGGTGGCATCCGCCCGCTGGGCGCGGAGTACGCACCAGGTGCAGCGACGATCTGGTGTGGCTGCCGGCGGCGGTGGTGCGTTACCTCGAAGCCACGGGCGAGCGCGCCATCCTCGACCAGGAGATCCCCTTCATCAGCGCCACCCGCGAGCTGCCCAGCGAGGGCGATCTCTACGAACAGCCGATCGACAGCGGTGAACGCGCATCGCTTTATGAGCACTGCGTGCGTGCCCTCACGCGCGCGCAAGGACTGGGGGCGCATGGCCTGCCGCTGATCGGCAGCGGCGACTGGAACGACGGCTTCGACCGCCTGGGACACCACGGACGGGGTGAAAGCGTGTGGTTGGCGTTCTTCCTGCACCACGTCATCGATGGGTTCCTTCCGCTGATGCGCGCGCGCACCCCACAGGCAGCGGATGAGCTGGCGAAGTGGAACGAGGACCTGCTGCAGAGCGCCGACGCCGCGTGGGACGGCGGCTGGTACCGGCGCGCCTACGACGATGCCGGTAACCCCATCGGCAGCGCGGCCAACAGCGCGTGCCGCATCGATTCGCTGCCGCAGAGCTGGGCGGTGATCGCCGGCGCGCCGGATCCCGGGCGCACACGCATGGCGATGGATGCGGTGGAACATCATCTCATCGATCATGATCACGGGATCGTCCGCCTGTTCACACCACCCTTCGGTGAGCACGACGGCGATCCCGGATACATCCGCGGCTATCCCGAGGGAGTGCGGGAGAACGGCGGCCAATACACCCACGCCGCCGTGTGGGTCGCCTTCGCCTTCGCCCGGATGGGGGATGCCAAACGTGCTTGGGAGGTCGTGCGCCTGCTCGATCCCATCCGCCGCGGCGCCGACCCACGCCGACTGGAGCTGCACCGCACTGAGCCCTACGTCCTGTGCGGCGATGTCTATGGCGTCGAGCCATGGACCGGCCGCGGCGGCTGGAGCTGGTACACCGGCTCCGCCGGCTGGCTCTACCGCACGCTGGTCGAGGAACTGCTCGGGCTGCGCCTAGACGAACGCCGGCTAGTGATCGAACCGCTGCTGCCGGAGGACTGGAGTGGCTTCACCGTCACCTACCGCCGGGGCTCCACCTCCTGGATCATCACCATCACGCGCGGTGAACCGTCGACGCTGATTGATGGGAAGATCGTCGCGGACCACCGGCTGGACCTGGACGATGACGGTGGTGCCCATCAGGTGCAGGCGGTGCGCAGCTGCCGTGGCCGAGCGCAGGAACGCTGATCCTGTCACCTCGCCGGATGACGTTTAAGGGCCAGAGGATTCTGCTCCCGCAGTAGACGTACCCGCGTCAGCGCGAGAAGGTCGTCGAGCACCAGATGCATCACGCTTTGGTGAACACCATGGTGACTAGGCATGAACCCAGTGATCCTAAAAAAATGAACCGCCACGACGCCACGGAAAGACAAAGGGTTAGATTAATAGGCTCTGCGTAATTTCGTGTGGGTCCTTGGCTGACCGGAGATGATGCCTGACAGCGAACAGGAGGCGCAGAGACGCGGAGATCGGAGGAGGCGAAAGTGGCTTTACACCGATATCCCCTGCTCTTTAACCCTCATCCGATCTTCGCGTCTCTGCGCCTCCTGTACAATTCGATGCGGTTTATCGCTCAATGTAGTTGGACCCGCCGAGCCAATGGCAGGGAAAGGACTCACACGAAACGCCGCAGATCCATTTTAGGGATCAATCACCGCTCGACAGTGCATCGAGGTGCGCTCGCAGGATGTTACGTTCATCCGCGATCTCGCGCTCGGTGCGGAAGCCCAAACGCCGCACGAGCGGCAGCGGCGCGAGGCCCAGGACGGTGCCCGCCAGCACCAGGCTGGCGGCGTTCGCCTGGATGACGCGTTCGACATTCCATTCCTCGTCCAGTTCCCGCAGTTGGCGCATGATCGCCTCCCGGCGTCCGTTGATGCGTTCCTGCCGGGCATGGGTTTCGAACGCGATCCGGCGGTTGACCGCGGAGGCGGTGTGCTGGGCGACGCGCGTGGGGCTGGTGGCGATGAGGGACATGGCTGGCTTTCGGGTACGAGGAGGTGGGTGATGCGCCGCACGCGGGATGGTCAAGAGACCGCGGCGTTCTTGCTCGCCTGGAATTGTTCGGCGAGCGCGGCGAGGGTCTCGTCGTCGACCGCCTTCTTCAGTTCTTCGAACAGACCGCCAGCCTTCTCCTCCTCCTTCACGTGATGGTGGACATCCTCGGCCAGCACCATGATCTTGGGCTTCCAGCGTTCGTCGTCGCTCGCGGTTTCAGCGATGTCGCTCAGCAGGTGCTTGATCTGCGCATGCTCCTCTTCCGCTTCAAGGGTGTCCTCCTTGGTCTTGCGCTGTTCCAGCAGCAGCGGGTAGACGTTCTCTTCCTCGAAGCGGGTATGGAGGGTGAGCGCTTCATTGATCTGGGAGAAGAGCTGCGTGCGTTTGTCCCCGGCGTTGTCGCTGGTGGCGAGCGCCTCCTTGAACAAGGCATTGACCTCTTTGTGGTCCTTCTTCAACAGCGGGATGATCGATGGCCTGGACATGGTCGGCTCCGAGGGGTGGTGCGGCGACCTCAGCGAGGGCCATGCCAACAGCCGCTGGTGATCGCAGCGCAGATGATGGATCGCCTTCGACGCTGAGAACGCGCTATCCTCGCCGTAGGTTTCCGCCCCAGGACTGGTCGTGCGTGTGATTTTGCTCCGCGGAGCTGCTCCCACGGTGCTGCTTGCAGTGGTGAGACGGTACGGCTGCGTAAGGACCCCACCCACATTTGGCACGACCTCGACTACGCGTGATCCCTGCGCCGCAGGGAATCTCCCGGCGGCAGCACCACACCCAATCAGGAGGACCAACCACATGGCACCCACTAGGAACCGCGGCTTCGCCGCAATGGATCAGGAACGTCAGCGCCAGATCGCCAGTCTGGGTGGGCGCGCCGCGCACCAGAGTGGCAACGCCCACGAGTTCGATTCACAGGAGGCACGTGAGGCCGGTCGTCGCGGCGGTCAAGCCGTCAGCCGGGACCGTCAGCACATGGCCGAGATCGGTGCCCGCGGTGGTCAGCACCGACGCAGTCTTGCTCGCCGCGCGGATGAACGTGCAGAACCCGCAATCCGTGTCCCGTCGCAGCGCGACGATGATGAAGGCCGCCGTGGCAGCACCAGCCTAGCGCCGGCGCAGGATGAGCAGGGTCGTTCTGAAAGCGGTAGTCGTGACCACACTGACGAGGACGCGGACGGCGTTGGCCTTGGCGGCAACGCTCGCAACCGCGACCACGATGAGGAAGGCAGTGGCAGTCAGGAAGGTCATGACAGCCAGGAGCGCAACAGCCGCAGCCGTCGTGATGAGGACGATCAGGACGCAGACGCTCAAGACGCGGAGCGGGCGGACTATGGGCGATACGTGGAGCGTGAGGACCGTGAGCGTCTTGCAGCTCAGGATTACAGCAGTGGGCGCCAACCAGGGTCAAAGACCGAGGAAGAGGAGCACGAGAACCACGCCGACGGCAATCGTGGGCGCGAGTGACGGGACCCTTCCGTGCCTGACAACCAGCGCGAACACAGCCAAGGCGCTGAAGACGATGACGGTCACGGTTTAATGTCGCAGTACTGACGGGGCTCCGTCCCAGCCCGATGGGCCAATATGGGACAGAGCCCCGTTAGACCTTTTGCTATGGGGGCTGGGCCCATTGGCGTAAAGCCAAGCGAAGAAAAACCAAAAGGCAGAAAACCTAGCCACAGAGCCCACAGAGAGCACAGAGCAAAGCACTCTGTTTTTCCCCTCTGTGGCCTTCTGTGGCCTCTGTGGCAAGCCGTCTTGCCTTTTTCGAATCAAGCTTGGCTTTACGCCATAGGGCTGCGACCCCACACCCCCGAGTCCTTAAGAACGGCGACTGCGCCAAACTTGTCTCGGCAGGTCGCAATCGCCGCTCTCAAGGACTTTAGCCGGGGAGAAAGTCGCTCTACGAGTCGCGGGAAAGCTGCGCTGCGCGATGCAGCCACATGCCATAACCGACCTGCACACGCTTCGTCCGGCGCAGGCGCAGTTCTCCGGTCAGCAGCGACGGCAGCAGGCTGGGCGTGAATCCCACCGCCGGAGAGCACGCTAATCCGAGGCGCATACCGTAGTCCGCTACCTCGTCCGGGGTCAGGAACATCGCCGGGTCATGGGTCCCGCGCGGCACGAAACCCAGACCCTCTCCCAGGTGCACGGCGACCAGCGCCGACCACCAGGAACGCGTCAAGGTCGAGACGAAGATCCGTCCGTCGGGTTTGAGCAACCCGGCCGCCTGGGCCAACGCGGTCCGCCAAGTGGGGATGTGTTCCAGGATGTCGGCGCACAACACCACGTCGGCGCACGCCGACGGAAATGGCGGGAGGCAGGCATCTGCCACCACCACACACACGCCCGCATGACCGGCATGACGACGCGCTTCACGCACACTCGGTTGGCTGAGATCGCCGGCCAGCACTGTCGCCCCACGCTCGGCGAGCGGGTGCGCGAGCAGACCGCCGCCGCAGCCGAGATCGGCCACCACCACGCCATGCAGATCGTCACCCAGCACCTGCACGATCTCGTCCAGGCACAGGCGATTGACCGCCTGGAGTGAGCACGAAAAGGCGCTGCGCGGTTTCCACCAATCGGCGGCGTGGGTGTCGTAGATGGTGAGATCGTTGCGGACCCGGCTCATGTGTAGCCACCACGAAAAGGACCGCCGCCGGGAATAATGCAGCCGTCAAAAAACACGTCCCCCTGCGGACCGACAGGGGGACGTGTGCTGATGCCGTCAACGCAAGTGCGTAACATGGGAGTGGTTTCGGGCATTGCCGAGAGCATCGCTGAATGCTCAGCGTCTGGCATGCCAATGCTGTGCTGTGCGAGGTGCGAGGTGCGAGGTGCGAGGTGCGAGGTGCGAGGTGCGAGGTGGACGACTAGACACCTCGCACTGCCGCTTCAGCGTCACCCGTCCGCCGTCCGCCGTCCTCTCGATACGATGCCGTCCCTGGCGGCCGTTAGAATTGCAGCACTTCAGCGATTCCGCTGACGCATTCTGCACGGCCAGAATTAGTTCGCGTCCGCAGCAGAAATCATTTATGGCTATGCGCCCGTCGGGATTTTCCCCCGGGCACCCTCGCCATTCCCCTTTTTTCCATCCCCCTTTTTCTTCCTCCTCCTCGTCCTTCCTTCTGCCGGAGTCCACATGCCCGTTGCACCCGATCCCTCCCTGCCACCCGGTCAGCCGGAACGCCGACACCGCCCGACGACGTCCGCAGCGTCACGACCGGCCGCCGACAAGAATGCCAAAACACGCCAACTCGATGGCGTCACCACCTCGCCGCACGACCAGATCCTCACCACCGATCAGGGGGTGCGCGTCGACTCGACTGACGATTCGCTGCTCGCTGGCGAACGCGGTCCGACGCTGCTGGAGGATTTCCACCTGCGCGAAAAGATCATGCGTTTCGACCATGAGCGCATCCCTGAACGGGTGGTGCATGCCCGCGGTGCGGGTGCCCATGGTCACTTCCAACTCTACGAGCCGCTCCCCCACCTGACGCGCGCCGCCTTCCTGTGCGACACCGCCGTGCGCACGCCGGTGTTCGTACGCTTCTCCACCGTGGTCGGCTCACGTGGGTCGGCAGATACCGTGCGCGACGTGCGCGGTTTCGCGGTGAAGTTCTACACCAGCGAAGGCAATTACGATCTGGTTGGCAACAACATGCCGGTGTTCTTCATCCAGGACGGCATCAAGTTCCCCGACTTGGTGCATGCCCTGAAGCCGCAGCCAAACAACGAGATCCCGCAGGCCCAATCGGCGCATGACAGCTTCTGGGACTTCGTCTCGCTGACACCCGAGACCGCGCACATGGTCATGTGGGTGATGTCCGACCGCGCCATACCGCGTAGCTTCCGCATGATGGAAGGGTTCGGCGTGCACACCTTCCGCCTGGTCACCCAGGAAGGGAAGGCGCACCTGGTGAAGTTCCATTGGAAGCCGCTGCTCGGCGTCCACTCGCTGGCGTGGGAAGAGGCACAGCAGATCGCCGGCAAGGATCCCGATTTCCACCGCCGCGACCTGTGGGAGGCGATCGCCAACGGTGCCTTCCCCGAGTATGAACTCGGCATCCAGGTGGTCGACGAGGCCGACGCGCTCACGCACGGCTTCGACCTGCTCGATGCCACCAAGCTGGTTCCTGAGGAGCTGGTCCCGGTGCAACGCATCGGCAAGCTGACGCTCGATCGCAATCCCACCAACTTCTTCGCCGAGGTTGAGCAGGTGGCGTTCTGCGTCGGCAACGTCGTGCCAGGCATCGATTTCACCAATGACCCATTGCTGCAGGCACGGCTGTTCTCGTACCTCGATACCCAGATCACGCGTCTTGGCGGACCGAACTTCGCCGAGCTGCCGATCAATCGACCAGTCGCTCCGGTGCACAACAATCAGCACGACGGCTTCGCGCGCCAGACCATCAACGCCGGTGTCGCCAACTACCTGCCGAACTCCCTCGGCAACGGCAGTCCCCGCCCCGCCAAACCCAGCGAAGGCGGATACCACCACTTCCGGGAGCGTGTGGATGGACGGGTGGTGCGGGCACGCAGCGCGACCTTCACCGACCATTTCAGCCAAGCACGGATGTTCCTCGCCAGCCTGTCGCCAGTGGAACGTGCGCATCTGAGCGATGCGCTGTGTTTCGAGATCGGCAAGGTCGATCGCCTGGCGGTGCGCGAGCGGGTGGTGCGGGATCTGCTGTCCATGATTGATGGCGATCTGGCGGCGACCGTCGCCCGGGCCGTGGGTATCACCGTCGTCGCGCCGAACGCCACCGAGCACGAGAGCGCGCGTGGGCCAGCCAGTTCACCGGCGCTGAGCATGGCCAACACCGTGCTGGACAGCATCGCCACGCGGCGCATCGCCGTGCTGGTCGCACCCGGAGTGATCACCCGCTCGATCGCGCAGGTGAAGGCAGGACTGGAGAAGGATGGTGCGGTGGTCGAATTCGTCTCGCTGCATCAGGGACCGATCACCGGTGACGATGGCGAGGATCTGGATGCACTCCGCAGTCTGCTCAACACCCCGTCGGTGATCTACGATGCGGTCGTGGTCGCTGACGGCGACGAGAGCGTCACCATCCTGGCGCAGAATCCGGACGCCCATCGTTTCGTGCAGGAGGCGTTCCGGCATCACAAGGCCATCGCCGCGCTCGGCCGCGGCCAAGCGTTGCTGTCGGCGGTCGGCATCCAGGAATCCGCCGCCCACCCAGGAGTGGTCACCGCCGGGAATCCCGACCTGCTGCTGCGTGGTTTCCGCGCCGCGGTGGCCAAACATCGCCACTGGGAGCGGATCACCGACAAGCCGTTGACCAGCGCTCGGCCAGCGTGACGACCGTATGGAGTGGGATCTGCTCCAATGGCCGGCGATGGCGGTGACGGTGATCGGCGCCTGGCTGCTCACCTCCACCGCTAGGCACCGGCGTTTCATCGGCTTCGGCGTCTTCCTGCTGAGCAACGTCCTGTGGGTGCTGTGGGGTCTGCATACGCAGGCCTTCGCGGTGATCCTGCTCCAGGTGTGCTTGGCGCTGCTGAATGTGCGCGGGTTGAAGGAGAACCAATGATGCGCCGGTCGCACCCCCCTGCGCTCTTCAGAGCCGGTAAGCGACGCCGCGCACACGACCGATTGGCACGTACGTCGCTCTACCTCTAGGAAGTCGAAGACCACCACGGAGGCGATCATGAAGGCATTGCGCTGGTACGGCACCAAGGACGTACGGGTCGAGCAGGTACCTGACCCGGTCATGCGCGACGATAGCGACATCATCATCCAGGTGACCAGCACCGCGATCTGCGGTTCAGACCTGCACCTCTACCATGGCTACATGCCGACCATGGAACGTGGCGACATTCTTGGCCATGAATTCATGGGCCGGGTTATCGAGAAGGGCCCCGCGGTCACCAAGCTCGCCCTGGGTGATCGGGTGGTGGTGCCGTTCACTATCAGTTGCGGGCATTGCCCGTTCTGTTCGTTGCAGCTTTTTTCGCTATGCGACACCAGCAATCCCAATGCGGCGAAACAGAAGGAGATCTACGGCGCGTCGACCGCCGGGTTGTTCGGTTATTCGCACCTGATGGGTGGGTTCGCTGGCGGCCAGGCGGAGTATGTGCGTGTACCGTTCGGTGATGTCGGGCCAATCAAGGTACCGGAACACCTCGATGACGAACGCGTGCTGTTCCTCTCCGACATCCTGCCCACGGCCTGGATGGCGGTCGAGAACACCGGGATCAGACCCGGTGAAACCATCGCCATCTGGGGCTGCGGCCCGGTGGGGCTGCTCGCCATCCGCTGCGCGTGGTTGCAAGGTGCCGGTCGCGTCATCGCCATCGACCGCATTCCGGAACGTCTCGCCCTCGCCCAACAGCAGGGCAAGGCCGAGGTGCTCGACAGTTCGCAGGTCGATGTCGTGGCGATGTTGCGCGAGCTCTGTGACGGCCAGGGCCCGCATGCCTGCATCGACGCGGTCGGCATGGAAGCGCACGGCACCTCGCTGGGGGAGATCTACGACTACGTCAAACAAGCGGTGAAGCTCGAAACCGACCGGCCCAATGTCCTACGCCAGGCGATCCAGGCGTGCCGCAAAGGCGGCACGTTGTCGGTTCCCGGAGTGTATGCCGGAGTGATCGACAGCGTCCCATTCGGCACCGCTTTCGCCAAGGGATTGACCTTCCGCATGGGGCAGACCCACGTGCAGCGCTACCTGCCCGATCTGTTGCGGCGGGTCGCGGCGGATGAGATCGATCCTTCGTTCATCATCTCGCACCGCCTGCCGCTGAGCTCAGCGCCACACGCCTACGACATTTTCAGCAAGCACGAGGAACGTTGCACCAAGGTGGTGCTCGATCCTCAACGCGAGATCGCCGTGCACCCGGCGATGGAGGCCTCCGCGTTGGCATTCGCTCTCCCCGCCTGACCGCGGGCGTGGCGATGCTAGCGGTGGCCGGTTGCTGACGCCACGGATGATGGCTCAGGCATCAGATCATCACGCAGGACCCGCAGCAGCGGCGTCGGTCGCGACCTCAGCGACCTTTTCGGGATGCATCAACTCTTCCAACTGCGCTGACTCCGCCAGCGCCGGATTGTTCCGGCTGGTGAGGATGTGTTTCCCACCTTCAGCGAGGAAGGCCATCAGCACCCGTTCATACTGCTGGAGTTCCTGCACCTGCACCAGCACGGCGGCGTGATCATCGACGATGCGGCTGGCATAGTGGTGCTGCACGTCATCGGTCAGGTGCGGTGCCAGCATCCGCCGCGAGGCACCGATGACGGCTCCGGCCGCTGCTCCGACCGCACCACCGAGCAGCGCGCCGGGCAACGCCAGTACCCCGTATCCCACCACCCAACCGAAGGTGCCACCGATGGTGCCGCCCGATGCTACGGCCTCCACTACGGCTGACCCCAACGTACCACTCGTGGCGACGGGATTCGCATCGCCCGGCACATCATGGCCAAGTGTGCGAGTAGTGGGCCGCGGCCCTGCACCGGGATGCAGTACGACGATGGCGTGTTTGGCGATGCCCGCCTGGGCAAGACGCTCGAGCACGCCACGCAACTGATCCTCGCCTTTGGTGATGCAGGACAAGATGAGCCTCATGACGCCTCCAGGAAAAAAATGAACGATCGCAGGGATGCGAGCAGGAGAACCATGCGCTCGCCTTGCTAGGCGATGCCAGGTGTCGTGATGAAATGACCAAGTCAGCAATCGGGGAGTGACGCGTTGCCTCAGCGCCGCCCGCCGCTGTGTCGACGCGCCCCCTGTCGTGAGGGCTCGGCGCGTGGGGCCACTGTTCCCTGCGAGTGCCGTTTCGCCTGTTCGGCATCGCCTCCACGTGAAGTGCGTTCGGCCGCTTGGCTGCGCCGTTTGGCCGGTGTCTGACGGTTGGGATCGTAACGGGTGGGCATGGGAAACCTCCACTCGGATCAGTGAGCGCCGGGCGTGCCATCTTCTTCGCGCCGAGTTCCCGGCGTCGCTCCGGCGGCTGCCGGAACCGGGCCCGGCTTGGCGCTGGCGGCGTATTCGCGGGTGAAGACCGCTCCGATGAAGAGGATCTGCGCCGAGTAATAGATCCACACGATGAGCGCCACCACGGCTCCCGCCGGGCCATACCGCCCGGTGAAATCCGACTGTCCCAGGTAGAACCCGTTCACCGTACGCCCGACAACGAACAGCGTGGCGGTGATGGCGGCGCCGAGCTACACATCACGCCATGCCACGGTGACACGCGGCAGCCAGCGGAAGATCGCGGCGAACAGCAACGCCGCCACCAACCACCCGATCACCAGACTGCCGCCGGCCAGCCCGGTGAGCACCAGCGGATGCCAGGTGCCAATGGTTGCGGTTGATGGCGGTTGATGGCGGTTGGTTGCGGGTTGGTTGCGGGTTGGTTGCGTTAGTGGCGCTGAGCAGCGCATCCCGCAGCAACAAGATCAGCACCTGCGCGTCGACGCCGGAGGCCAGCACCCGTTCATCAACACCAGTCCTCCGAAGAGCGCATGGAAGGTCACCAGCAGCGGCACCAGCGGCACCAGCGACAACAAGGTGTAGGACGACAGTGATGCCGCCAGACGGCTGACCCGCTGCTGATGTCACCCATTGGCGGTGGCGATCACCACCGCATACAGGCGCGTGCCGGTGCTCACTCGTTAGCGGCTGCGGCCTTGAGCTTGCTTCTGGTCTGCTGCGCGACCTGTCCGGCCTTGCCGTTCAGTGTGGCGTAGAGGAAACTCGAGACGGCGATCAGTGCCGCTGCGGCGGCGACGGTCTTCACCGGGTGTTTCTTGCCCCACGCGACCACCTTGGAGGTGATATCGGTGATGCTCTCATGGGCGCTTTCCAAGTATTCCTCGCCGTGGATGGCGACTTGGTCGGCGACCTTGGATTTCAGGTTCGACACCGATTCCGACAGGCTGTCGCCGACCATGTCGCCGACCAGTTGCAGCACCATCGATGAGGCTGACTTGTTGGCGCGGCTGGCACTATTCCTGGTGCTGCTGCGGCGGGAGCCGGACTTGGCGGGTGAGCGGGAATTGGACGATGATTTCTTAGCGGCCATGATTGGCACTCCTTGGGGGTGATGAATGGGCGCTCATGCACGCTGCATGCCAATCTTTGAGCTCGCCGAGGGCGTTTTTCACGCTGCGTCATGTAAGACGATCACGCGATGGCCTGCACTTTGCATAACCGCCGCGCTGAACGTCCTGCACTTCAGCGGCCACGCCCTGCCGCACCACCACGGGAGCGGTCCGTGCACGGGGACACGCCTCAGGGAAACGGTGTGCAGACGCTGAGCCGATCGGAGGACTCGTCGGAGAAGCGTTCCGCGTGACGATGGCAGGCGCGCATCGCATCCGCCACCGAAGGATACTCCGGCGCCTTGCCGACTTCATGCGCCGGGCGGCGGAACTGTTCGGTGCCGGCGCGGGTGAATCTCGCCGTCCAACAACCGTGAGCTTCGCCGGTGATGACGTAGGAGCCGTGGGCGCTGACCGCCACCGCGCGCCGTACCGGCCAATCAAAACTCCATGCCAAGTGTTGCATCTCGGGTGAATTTGTGCCCCACCTGTAAGAGAATGCAACTCTGCGTTCGACCACCAGGATGAATCTGCAGGACAGGGTCTGCTGTGAAACGTTTTTTTTGCCTGCGTCTGTCAGCTCCCCTCAGCGCGAGAACCGATGCGCGTACGCATGGGCGGTGGCTGTGGCAAGCAACCGCAGCTTCGGCACGCGTTGGCACGCTCAGGGCTTTCGCGCATGGCATGACCGTCTTCATCGGCACTAGTGGTTGGGCATACCGCGAATGGCATGGGGTGTTTTATCCGCCGGGGCTGCCGGCCGAACAACAGCTCGCACATTACGTCACGCACTTCACCGCCGTGGAGATCAACGGCACCGCCTATCGCACTCCCAGTGGTGACATGGTGCGTCGTTGGCGTGACACCATGCCGCGTGGTTTCATCGCCGCGCTCAAACTGCCGCACAGCATCACGCATTTCCACCGGCTGCATGATTGCCGTGCGCTGTTGGAGGATTTCGCCATCAGTGCGTGGCAGTTGGGGGATCACCTGGGACCGCTCCTGGCGCAACTACCAGCCAGCTTCGCGCCTGACCACGTCCGGTTGCGTGATTTCCTCGCTGACGCGCGCGCGGCGATGGGCGATCCACGATGGCCGCTGGTGATCGAGTTCCGTCACCCGGGTTGGTTCGACGAGCGTACTGCGGAGATCCTGAGACGGGCGCACGCGACCTGGTGTGTCGCCGACATGCCGGTCTGCCCGGTCGCCGGGCTGCCCTCAGAAGGACCCGTGCTCTACCTCCGCCGTCATGGCACGGCAGGAGGCTACCGCGGTTCGTACAGTGACGCCGCGCTGCGCGCCGACGCCGATCTGCTGTGCGCCTGGTCCGCGCGTGGAGCTGATGCCTTCATCTTCTTCAATAACACCGCCGATGGCGCCGCCATCGACGATGCCCGACGGTTACAGGACCTCGTCACTAGCTGCCTTGAACAACCCGGTCCCGCCGGGGACCGCCCATCCGGAGCACGCGCATGATCACCTCGACCCCCGTGCTGCCCGTGATGCTCTTTCCGGCGCTCGCCAACGCTCCGCTCGATGCCGCGCTGTTCCTGGCCGGACGGCTGTTGCAGCTGTGCGACTACCGCTTCACCACCGTCACCCCGGACACCCATGCGGTGATCCTCAAGCGCATGGGCCCACGTGCCGCGCGGGATCTCTGCGAGGTCTTCGGCTGGAACCTGCCATTCCATGCCGGCCTGCTGCCGCATCGTCTGCTCGCCGCCCTGCATGCCGCCGATGCGCTCGATATGCTCCCTGAGGGACGGCTGCGCTCACGTATCCGTTTCTCCACCATTGGCAGCCGCATCGTCCTGCATTCCGGGTATCCGACCCGGGAACGCGATGCGGTGTTCTTCGGTCCGGACACCTACCGCTTCGTCCATCTGCTACGCCGGACGCTCGCCGGCGGCGCACGCCTGCTGGAGATCGGCGCGGGAACCGGGGCGGCGGCGCTCAGCCTGGCCGAGCGCTACGACGAGGTGGTGCTCACCGACATCAACGCCCAGGCGGTGCGCTACGCGCGCATCAACGCCGCTCTCGCCGGTTGTGATCAGGTGCAAGTGTTGTGCACCGACCTGGCGACCACCGTCGACGGCGGCTTTGACGCGATCATCGCCAACCCGCCCTTCATCATCGATGCGGAGCATCGCCTTTACCGTGATGGCGGCGAACTCGGTATCACGGTGGCTCTGCGCATGGTGGAGGCGGCTCTGCCGCTGCTGGCTCCTGACGGTTGCCTGGTGCTCTACAGCGGAGCCCCCGTGGTTGCTGGACGCGACCTGCTGGCCGATGCCCTGGCACCGATGCTGCGTGCGAGCGGTCGTCCGGCCCAGTACGAGGAGCTCGATGTGGACGTATTCGGTGGCGATCTGGCCAACCCGGTCTATTCCCAGGCCCAGGTCGAACGGCTGGCGGTGGTGTCGGTGATCGTCGGCAATACCACCGCCGCGCCGCGGGTGCGGCAGAGGAGTCCGGTAAAAGCGCAGGCCAATGGCAGCGCGTGGTGTTGGCCATGAGCAGCGCGCCGACGGCTGATCCTCGCCACCGCGTTCCGTCCCTGCACCGCCGGCTGGCGCACGCGAACGCCAACCGCCTACAACCGCGCGGGCCGGATGATGACGCGACGGCTGACTGCCTGAGCCTGTTGGCGTGGGAAGAACGCCTGCTCAGCAACGAGCGGCGGGCCGTCTCTGCGGTGGCGGCCCAGGCACCGACCACGGTCGACGGATTCCTGACGTGGTTCAACGCCTTGCGCGAACATGGGCCAGGACAGAACGATCGGTTGTTCCCCTGGCTCGCGCGCGAGGCTTCATTTGCGCAGATGCGCTGGTTCCTGACGCAAGAGGCCGCCGGTGAAGCCGGCTTCGACGACCTGGTGGCGTTCACGCAGGTGAAGCTGCCGGTGCGCGCCAAACTCGAACTCGCGCGCAACTATTGGGACGAGATGGGACGCGGCAGTGCCGACGGTATGCACGGACGGATGCTCGAACAGTTGGTGCACACCCTGGCGCTTCCCGTCGCCATCGACACCACCGTGTGGCCGGCGCTGGCGCTGGGCAATCTCATGCTCGGCTTGGCCACGCGCCGAAACTACACCTACCACTCGCTCGGCGCTCTGGGCGTCGTGGAGCTGACCGCGCCCGGCCGCGTCGCCCAGGTCGCCGCCGGCCTGCGCCGTCTCGGGCTGGGTCCGACTGAGCGGCGTTACTTCGACGTCCACGCGGTGCTCGACGTCAAACATTCCGCCGCCTGGAACGCCGAGATCATCGCCCCGCTGGTGGAGGCCGATCCGAACACGGCGGCATGGATCGCCGAAGGTGCCTTGATGCGGCTGAACGCCGGTGCGCGCTGTTTCGCCTGCTACCGCGCGTGGTTCGCTGATGTTACCAGCATCGAAGCTGATGCTGATGCGGATGCCGCTGCCACGGCGGAATAACCGTACTTCGCCAGCAAGGCTGCATCGCGCTCAATGTAGCGGCAGCCAATGTCATGGCGGTAGCGTGCGTTGGGGATCTGGGTCCGACCGAGCAGACGGTAGGCCTCGCGCCGCGCCGAGGAAACGTCGGGACCGCGGCCGGTGATCACCAGGACATAGCCGCTGACACCGCCAACCACCGGCTCGCCGCTGGAGAAATCGACTTCGCCGAAATGCACGTGGTCAAGATCGTCAGCGCTCAGTCCACCCTGGAAACGGATCGGCAGGCCGCGTGAGGGATGTGGCGTGGCGAGGTATGGGAAGGGCGGAACCGTCACCACCACGCCGACGGCGAAACCGGGATGGGTGAGGACCCGCGCCGGTTGGCCACAGAGCAGCCGCAGCAATCCTTCCCACCCATCACGATGCAACGCCGCGAGGATGGCGAAGCCGGGGTAACCGAAGCGACAGGTGAACTCCAGCGGCCACACCCCCTCCTCGTTGATGATGGTGTTGAGATTGATGTAGCCGCAGTAGCCGTGTTCCGCGAGCACCGGCGCGAGGTGCACGAGCGTGTCGGCGAACAACCGCCCGCCACCCTCATAGGTCACCACCGTGCCCATCTCACCGGTCAATTCGCCGAGGTCGCCGGGAAAGAATCGTTTGTGCTCCCAGTCCAGGCACACCGGTCCGACGAAGCGGCGGCCATCGAAATAGGCGCCCACGCCGGTCTCGACGCCATCGACCGCATCCATCAGCACGAAGTCCACCTTCTCCACACCCTGACGCGCATGCTCCTGCAACAGCGCGATGACGTCCCCGCCATCGGCAAACGTCCCGACGTGCGTGCGCGTCGAGGGAAGGTGGTGGCCATTGTGTTTCACCACGTACCGGCGTGGGCGTGCACGGATGTAGGCGATGCCCGCATCGAGGTCCCTGAAGCACCAGGTTGCTGCCGTCTGCAGGCCCGCCTGGTGCAGCACCGCCTGTCCCAGTTCGCGCTCGCCTTCCAGCCGATCACCGAATGCGCAGCCGCCGATGACCTGGAAACCGTCGCGCCGCAGCTCGTCCTGGAGCGCCCCGTGGTGCGCGGTCTCGAACAGAATGATGCCGTCGCGACCGGCTTCGCGGATCCACGCCAGGTCCTTGCGCCAGTCCGCGGTGTGTTCCACCAGTCCACGGAAGACATCGTGGTAGGCCGGATCCTCCACCGCCATCCGCACTTCATGGCCGTACCGCTGCAGGTGCGCGTAGAGGTCACCGAGATCACCGCTGTCGCCGATGCCGAGCACCCGCAGACGTCCACGCGTGTGTGCCATAGACATCACCCACCCACCAGTTCGCGGTCGCTGCCGGGTGCGCTGGTGATGGCGAGGCGTTGGGGTTCCGCCTGCCGTTGTTTCGGCAGACGGACGCTCAACAGGCCGCGTTCGAACCGCGCGCGGATGTGCTCGGCAGCGATCGTCGGCGGCAGGCGAAGCGACTGGCTGAAGGATCCTCCCCGACGTCCGCCCGCCGACTGTCCCGCCGACCGTCCCGCGGTGATCTCATGGGTGTTGTCTCCACCACGTTGTCCTCGGATGGTGAGGATGTGCTGGCCGATCTCGACCGCCACGTCCTGCTTCTCCCACCCAGGGACCTCAATGTGGATGGTGAAACTGTGCTCGTCCTCGTCGACGTCGATCGCTGGCCGCCAGTTCGCTCCTGAGATGCATTGCTGGCTGAGCACACCGTGCATGAACACATCCAGGTGACGGCGCATCTCGACAAAGGCGGAGAACGGATCCCATAGCGCTGGACTACGATTGTGGGTCGGGGTGGAGAAGGTTTTCATGCTGGCTCCGCGGAATGGGTGGTGCCGCCTGTCCTGCCACCGGCATGGCAACCAGTGACCGCCCACGCCGCGCTGCGCAGGTCGCTGCATTGCAAAAAAACTCATGCCATCACGCACCTGCGTGCCGATTGCATGAGCCTCACCCGGCCTTTCGTCGACGAGTGACCGCGCCAGACTTGCGCGCCGCCGCCTTGCCCGTGCGGCGGCGCGACCGTCCATCAGCGGCAGGCGCGTGGCTGCGGCTGCGCGCCACCGAGCGACGGAGCGCTTCCATCAGGTCGAGCACCTTGCCGTCGCCGTCCTCTGCCTGCGGTTCGTCGAGCAGCAGCGTCTTGCCCTTGGCCTTGCGCTGGATCGCTGCACGCAGGCGCTCCAGGTGGGCATCACGATAGGCCGCGGGCTCGAACGGGGCGCTGAGCGAGTCGATCAACTGCTCTGCCATCTTCAGTTCACGGCTGCCGACGGCCGGCGTCTTGCGACTGCGGCGCAAAGTATCCGGGTCGACGATTTCATCAGAGAAATGCAAGGTTTCGAGACACAACGTGCCGTCGATACTGCGCAACGCGACGAGGGATTCCTTGTTGTGCATCACCATGCGGGCGATCCCGACGCGATTGCTCTGCGACAGCGCCTGCACCAGCAGGTGGTAGGGTTTTCCCGCAGCGTCATCGGCCGGCAGTAGGTAATAGGGCCGGTTGAAGTGCCGCGAGTCGATACCCGCGAGATCGACGAAGCTTTCGATCTCGATGACCTTGCTCCGCCGTGCGGCGATGCGCTCGAGTTCCTCCGCATCGAAGGTGACATAACTGCCGTTGGCGATGCGGTAACCTTTGACGATGTCCTTACCCTGGACCTCATCGGTGGTGCCTTCCGCCACCTTGAGGTAGCGGATGCGTTTGCGGTCGTGGCGGCTGATCTGATGAAAGTGGATGTCGTGGTCTCGCACGGCGGTGAACATCTTCACGCCGATGGCGACGATGCCGAACGAGACCGTGCCGCTCCACACCGGGCGCCGGTTGAAGGAAGCTTCCTCATCATCATCTTTTTCGCGTCGCGCCGGTCGTGGCATGGAAACTCCTCGGTACGGTCGTGCGGTACTGCGCGCTGATCAGCGCAGCGCGCAGCTACATCGCAATCGCACACGGCATCGCACACGGCATGCCAATGACCTCTTGGCATGCCGTGTGCACTCTGACCGCCATGAGCCCCCACCTCGCCACCTGGCCGGATCAAGACCTGGAATCCGTGCTCGCGGAGCTGCCGAAGCGCCCGCCGCCGAACCGTTGCACCGCACCGATGCTCGCCACCCCCGGCGTGATGCCGGCGCATCCCGAGCAGTTCGCCTACGAGGTGAAATGGGACGGCTACCGGCTGCTGGCACATTTCAACGGACAGCGCCTGAGATTGTGCAGCCGGAACGGACTCGATCTCGCGCCGCGTCTTCCCGAATTCACCGCCCTGCGTCGGGCACTGCGTCAGCCGGTGGTGCTCGATGGCGAGCTGGTGGCGCTCGATCGCGATGGGCATCCGAGTTTCAGCGCCTTGCAGACGCGCATGCCCAGGCCGGCGGTGATGCACAGCGGTCGCACCTGGGATCCCCATGTCCACTCGCTGCATTACATGCTGTTCGATATCCTGCATCACGCGGGCAAATCAGTGACGCGGCTGCCCTATGACGATCGTCGCAACCTGCTCGAATCCCTGTCGCTGGCCGGTCCGACCTGGCAGACCCCACCGAGCCATCCCGATGGAGCCGCCCTGCTGGCGCTGATGCGCCGCACCCATCAGGAGGGCATCATCGCCAAACGTCTCACCAGCACCTACCGGCCTGGACTGCGCTCGCCCGACTGGATCAAGATCAAGGTCACGCGCAGCGACGAGTTCGTGGTGGTGGGCTGGTGGTCGAGCGGAAAACACGGACTGAGTTCGCTGCTCCTCGGCTACCATCCCAGCACCGCCCGTGCGCGGGCGAACGCACCGCTGCTGTACTGCGGCAAGGTCGGCACCGGTTTCAGCGACTCCGATCGGCTGCGCCTGGAGCGGGCACTGAAGAAGCTCGCGGTGGACACCCCGCCGGTCACCGGCGAGCTCCCGCATGGCCCTGGGATCTCCTGGTGCCGTCCAGCTCTGGTGGCGCAGATCCGCTACAGCGAATGGACCCACGACGGTGCGCTGCGTCATCCGACGTTCCTCGGCCTGCGCGGCGACAAGGTGCCAGAGGACGTCGTGCATCAGCCGGCAAGTCTTCCATGACCATCATCACGGTCGGGAAGGCCTCCGTGGAGATCGGCAATCTCGCGAAGGTGCTCTACCCTGCCACCGGCTTCACCAAGTGTGACATGATCGCTTATTATCACGCGATCGCGCCGGTGATGCTGCCGCATCTGGCACAACGTCCGGTCATGCTAAAACGTTTTCCAGACGGGGTCGAACGCCTGTCGTTTTACGAGAAGCGCTGTCCGGCCAAGCGCCCACCCTGGGTGCACCAAGCCATCGTCAGCAGTTCGACCCATGGATCGCTGACCTACTGCGTCATCGACAATGCCGCAACCTTGGTGTGGTTGGCAAACCGCGCAGCGATCGAATACCACACCTGCCTCTTCCGCGACGGACACGAAGACCAGCCGACCATGCTGATGTTCGACCTCGACCCCGGTCCGCCGGCGGGCTTCGCCGAGTGCTTGGACATCGCTGTGCAGGTGCGCGATCTATTGCGCGATCTCGACCTTCAGGCGTTTGCCAAGACCAGCGGTGGAAAGGGGCTCCATCTGGGGGTTCCCGTGTACGGCGCTTCCTTCACCCAGGCCAAGACCTTTGCCCACGCGGTGGCGGAACTGCTGGCGAAAGAGAATCCGCAGCACGTAACCACGCGCATGCGCAAGAGCGAACGGCGCGGCCGGGTGCTGATCGACTGGAGCCAGAACGATCACGGCAAGACCACCGCCTGCGTCTACACCCTGCGTGCACAGGAACGGCCGATGGTATCGGCACCGGTGACGTGGGACGAGATCGACAAAGCGCGGCGCACCCGCCGTTCGGGTAGTCTGCAGTGCGAGAGCGCACGGGTGCTCGCCCGCGTGGCAGAGATGGGCGACCTGTTCGCTCCGACCCTGACGCTGCGGCAATTGCTGCCGCGTGAATACGCCACCAGCCCGGCTTGAAGCGGAAACGTCATGGCCTCCACCCGGCGCACCGCAGCGCGTGAGCGTACGACGCAGCAAACCCGTGATGTGACGCGTGCGCTGACAGGCTACCGAAAGAAACGCGACTTCGCCCTCAGCCCCGAACCCAACGGCAGTGCGAGTGCTTCCGGCGGACGCGCTGGCGGACGACTGTTCTGCGTCCAGAAACACCTCGCCAGCCACCTGCACTACGATGTCCGCCTCGAACACTGCGGCGTGCTGCTCTCGTGGGCGGTGCCGAAGGGACCATCGCTCGATCCTGCGGTCAAACGCCTAGCCATGCAGGTCGAGGATCATCCCGTCGCCTACGGTGCGTTCGAAGGGGTGATCCCGCGCGGGTACGGTGCCGGCATCGTAGTGATGTGGGATACCGGCGTCTGGCAACCAGTGGTGGACGATGTCGATGCGGCGCTGGCACGCGGCAACCTGCCCTTCGTGGTGCTCGGCCGGAAGCTGGCGGGTGCCTGGTCGCTGATCCGCGCGGGGCGCGTCGGACCGGCAGCCTGGTTGCTGATCAAGCAGCGTGATGAGTGGGCGACTCGGCGGGACGTGACCCGCAACGCGCCCGGCAGCGTCGTGAGCGAGGGCGACTTCGCCGAAGTCCTCGCCCGTGCGGTGAACGATCCGTGGCCACAACACCCACCGGTGGTTGGGGGTGCGACCGGTGCATTGTTCCGCCAAGTGATCACAGCGGCCCGGACGCTGCGGTCGTCAGCCGCATCATCAATCCCAGCGCGCAGCAGGCGCTGAGCTAGAATCCTCAGTTGCACGATGGATCCGCTATCACCTCGGTGAGCAGGTCCGGCTGAGCGTGCAGGTATTCGATCAGTTCCCAGAGCTGCTCCGCGAGCGCCAACGGGCAGATCGCTCCGGGTTCGTCGGTCGCCCGCGTCACCACCTGATCGATCATGCTGGCCACCGGCAGCAGCACCGAACTGCCGGCGTTCCATTTGTTGCCGGCGATCGATATCATCAGGTCGAGCAGCATCTGGATGCAGAGATGCTGGCCATCGAGTTCGGGATGATGACGGCGGATGTCCTCCACCAGCTTGGCCCCGCGCGGATGCACCACCAACATGATCGCGCTCACCAGCAGGATCGAGCGTTGGGCATGCGGAATGGATCCCAGGTACCCCAGTCGTTCATCCTGTGCCACGACGGGTCAGCCCGCCATCGCACGACACGACTTGGCGCATTCCTGACAGGCGGACACGCTTTCCTCCATTCCGCCGAGGGTCGCACAGTCTTCGGCGCATGCTTGGCAGAGGTCCGCGCACAGACTACAGACCGCGGCGTGCCGTGGTGAGCCACGGGTCATGAAATTGGCCGCGACCGTACACATCTCGCTGCAATCGGTCATCAACTGCACGTGCGGCACGGCGACGTGGGCGCCACCAGCGGTGAGGCAATGGTGGTACAACGCCTTGACGCAGGCGCGTGCGCAGGCCACGCACTGATCGCCACAGCGATCGACTTCGCTCATCAACATGGGGGTTGAGTTCATGGTGGGTTCCTTTCGAGAATAAGGGAAAGCGGATGGTCGACAGGTACGTGCCTGGACTTTTTCGCGCACAAGCGCACCTATCGCACCTATCGCACCTATCGCACCTGCCGGGCACCACGGCGTCTCGTTCCACTGCCGGTCGGCAGGTCGCTTCGCCCGGAGACGGTGTTTGCCACCATCCGCTTCCCAATAAATCTCAGCATCTGGTGTGCCAGATCCGTGCTTGATGCCCCGGCTCCGCACGTCAACCGACGCCCTGGCGTACCTGCAAAAAACTACCCGGCCCTGCGCAGACCCGTTCGCTACGCATCGACCAGGCAATGATGATGTGCAGAGCCAGCTCAGCGTGAGCACGGACCACTGGCATGTCGCTTGCTCTTCTCGGGTACACATCGCTCTCACCACCACGCACCGTGGGTTCGCCCCTCAGGACCGTACCATGATCCAACTTCCTTGGTGGCATGGGATCTCACGTCTACGCGTCTCCCTCCGGCAGTTCGCCTGGTTGCTGATGGCCGTCGGCGTGGCCGTGTGCCTGTTGAGCGGGTGCGGTAGGCGGCATGCGACACCATTTGCCGAACAACCCAGCCCCGACCTCGCGGTCACCACCTTGGATGCGCAGGACATCACCACGATCGCGTCGGTGATCCAGATACAGGCCACCATCACCCGCGGGTGCGAGCTGTCGTTGGCGCGACCACTGCCTGAAAATTTGAGGCTCCTGGTGCAGGATATCACTGATCAGCAGCAGTCGCGTGGACGCGATCTGGCTGCGCTGGTGCAGCTGAAGAACGCGCCGGCCTCCGAGGGTTTGGCCCGACATCAGGAGGCGTGGCTGGCTGGGCTCGCCCGTTCCTTGACTGCAGCACCTGACGCGGCGCCTGACGTGACGACCGACCGGGTGACTGCAGCCGTGGTCTCCTTCCACCGCACCACCCAGACCGAGATCTTCCGCTGGTTGCGCCATGCCGTCGACGAATCACGCGATCCTGACGTGCAGGCATACGCCAAGCGCCAGATCCGTGGAGTAGCGAACATCCGCGCGCGCCTGGATGACCATGAGTTCTGACGCCATCATCGGAACACGTGGTTCCGGACCGAGGGCTTGGCCGCGAGCCTGGCTGGACTGGATGAGCGGTCGGCGTGGACGCTGGCGCCAGGTCGTATTGTGGACCCTGGTCGCGCTGGTGGCGCTGCGCTTGGTGACGCCGTTGATCCTCACGCGCCTCGCCAACCAAGCGTTGGCCGAGGGCGAGGAGGTGCGCGGGTCCATCAGCGGGCTGTCGCTGAGCCTGCTGGCCGGCAATTACACCGTCCACGACCTCGAACTACGCTCCCGGCGTGATGACGGACGCTGGCGACCGATGCTGAAGATCGAGCGCATCCAGTGCAACCTGGCCTGGGGTCCGCTGCTGCGTGGAGCATTGTCCGGCCACCTCACCGTGCATCAGCCGGAATTGGAGCTCTTCGCCGAAGAAAAATCCCCGACGATCGAGGAGCTACCGGTGCCGTTGGAACGCCCACCAGCAAACCAGCCCGCGACCCTGCCCTGGCAGGACGCGATACAGACAGTGGTGCGCGTGCGCTTGACCGCGATCGATATCATTGATGGCCGGATCCGCTTTCACGACGAGCGGCGACAACTCGAAGTAGAGCTGGTGCAGATCGCCGGCCAGGTGGAGAACCTCACCATTCCCGAGTCAGCGATTACGCATCGTTGCCCGTTTCATTTCACCGCCGTCACACCAGGGCATGGTGGTTTGCGACTTGATGGCGAGGCCGACATCCTGGCGAAATCGCCGACCTTCCTCGTACGCACACAACTGGAACACGTTCTTCTGCCGGAGTTGAATCCGCTGACGCGCACGTTCGGCAATCTCACCTTTGCCGATGGGACGTTCCAGGGATATGCCGAGATCGTGTCGGATGGACGCCGACTCGGTGGATACCTCAAGGTGCTGTTCCACCGCCTCGACATCCGCTCATTCGGCGATTCCGATCCAGCTACCGGAACCACCAGCTTCCTGGGGGTGCTGGTGAAAGTGGCGGAGAATATCCTCGAGAACTCCGAGCTCCAGCAGCACGCGGCCCGTTTTCCCATCAGTGGTCCGCTCGAGCGCCTGGACACCGATGTGTGGACCGCGATCGGCACGGCCCTGCGCAACGCCTTCGTCCGTGCGATGGTCCCCGGCTTCGCTGGCCCCGCCGGCAAGTGATGGAGTGGTGATTACGGTGGGCGCACGTGCAATGGCTTTAGGTAAGAAAATGGATTGAACCGCCACGACTCCACGACGCCACGGGGAGGAAGAAAAGCAAAGATTGAATGGATTGATTATTATTTCGCTCCGTGGCGTCGTGGCGGTTCAATTTTTATTATTCATGCGGGGCGGCCTTAGAAGGTATCTTGAAAGGCAGGGCCGACATGGAGGACCGGAGGACCGGAGGAAGACAGAGCTACGGAACCTCGGATGTTCACCGACACTTCGTTTATCGCCTCTCTCCGGTTCTCCGGTCCTCCATGTGAATTTCGCTCTTTCAAGACAGCTTCTTAGCTTAAGCCATTGAGCGCACGTAAGCGCCACCCAGCGCGCGACATGTGGCAGCGCCATTGCATTTACGTCCGATTTCATGATTAACTCCTGTCTTCTTAACCTCAATCAGGCTTGATTCCGTGGTGGTATTTCGATGGTGTGCCGCCCCCACGCTCCAACGGGAAACGTTTACACCGCGAGGCCGCCATGATCGAATACTTCATGTCCATGGTCATCCTGCTGCTTACCTGGATCGCCTACCGCATCGGCGCGCACGACTGGTCGACCACGCACCAGCCAGAACCGCCACCAGCGGATGCGGCCAAACCACTGCGTTTCCTTGACGATTCCTCGACCGTCGCGACCAGACGGGACCTGCACGCCCACTGAGTCCGCGGTCGGGCATGGGCTAACGGCCGTGCATATTCGCCCATCGTTAATCAGCGTTCCCTGAAGAGCGCAGGACACTGTGACGCGCCAGCGGTCGCACATCGCCCAGTTGTTGGCATGGCTGGCGCTCTGCTCTCCGTCCCATGCATTGGTCCGGAACATTCCTGGTGTCTGTCCTGTTCGCCATCACCGCCGCCGGTGCCAGCGAAGTCGGGCCCTATGAGCCCATCCCGGACTGGGTCATCGCCGGCATCGCCGCGGTCGAGAGCGGCAGCACCTACCGCGAAGGGAACCTGGTGCATTACCGTGACCGCCGGGACGGTGCCGATGGTGAGGTCGGGCCCTGGCAGATGGCGCCGTCGGCACTGAGCGATCTCGGCGTCAGCCATCTGCGTTCGCGCATCCGCGTCGAGGTGGTCCTCGCCGAGAGCATGACGCGTGCCTGGCTGCTGCGCTGTTTTCGCCGGGCAGGAAACTGGAATCTGGCGGTGGCGTTCTACCACACCGGCCCCGGCGGCGACCGTCGACGCGGCCGCCTGTACGCTGAACGGGTGTTCGCCGCCGGAAAACTGCCATGACCGCCCATGCGCCGTTGCCGAAACGGACAGCACGTCCGCACACCAGCGCGGAGGCCGCACGCCTAGTCGGCGGAAAGGAATAACCATGGCGCTCATCCTCTCCTGCCTGACCGAAGATCCGGTGCGCACCCGCCACATCCTTGATCGTTTGCGTCAAGCCGGCTGGACGCCTACCGACATCACCGTCCTGCACCCCGATGGTCCATCACCCGCCGTTCCGCCGGTGAAACCGCCCGATGAGACCGCCCCGGAGACGGCGGTGGTCGCAGGTGGAAGCGCGGCGGTAGTCGCCGGGGCGTTCGGTTGGCTGGTGGGTTACGGCGTGTTGGCGCTGCCCGCCGCACTGCTGGGTGCAGCCGTCGGCAGTGCCATCGGGGCGACGGTTGGCGCGAGCGTCGATGAAGAAGCATCCTTGCTCCGCTCGGTGCTGGCGCACTACGGCCCACGTATCAGCGGGTCACGTTCGGCGATCTTGGTCCGCGCCCAGGATTCACACGGCTACGATGTGGTGATACGCATCTTCCGCAGTGAGAACGGTCAGGACATCCAGGTGGTCGGCAAAGGCCGCCTGGAAGCCGGCGCTGCACGACCACGCACGTGATCCTAGAAAACGCAATCAAACCGCAGAGTCGCTGTTGTTCCGTGGCGTCGTGGCGGTTCAATCGCCGAATTGAGATTCAATCGCCAGCATGGTGCCGTTTGACCAGCACCGCTTCGTCCAGTTGTTCAGCGGTGATGGGGGTCAGTGCGGTGTTGGCCGGTCCATTGATCACCTGGCCATCAACGGTGAAACGCGAACCGTGGCAGGGACAATCCCAGGTCCGTTCACTGGCATTCCACCGCACCAGACCGCCCAGGTGCGGACAGACCGCTGAACAGGCATGCAGGACGCCGGCATCATCGCGATGCACCGCCCACTTCGACAGCCCATGACGCACCAGTGCGGCGTGGCCGCGTGGCACTTCATCCGGCGTGCGCACATCCCCCGCCATCAGCCAGTCGCCATATTGGCCGAGGGCGTTGACGTTGTGGCGGGTGAACTCGCCCACCGCGCCAAGGCGGAAACGCGACGGCTGATAGAGCCGGGTCCACGGATTCTCGCGCCCGCGGATGTGATCGCTCAGCAGCATACCACCGAGGGTGCCGTGAGTGAGGCCGTTCCCCGAATCTCCGGCGATGAGGTGGCTGTTGGCGTGATCCCCGGGATTGTGCCCGATCAGCGCTAGACCATCGACCGGTTCGATGATCTGTCCGGACCAGCGGTGCACCACCGCACCACAGGCCGAAGCCCGTTCACGCGCCCAGGCTTCCAACCGGGCATAGGGCAGATCAGGCTCGTCCGGACCCTGGCCGGTCTTGTGATCCTCGCCGCCGACCATCAGCAGATCGTGGCCCTCGCCCGCGATCACGCGTACGTAGTGGTAAGGTTCGTCGGTGTCCCAGGCCAGCACCGGCTCCGCCAGACCACGTGGTAGCGCGAGGGTGATGACATACGTGCGATAAGCTTCGAGCGACGTCTGCAAGCGCACCCGGTCGTGGATCGGAACATTGGTGGCGACCACCACGTGTTTGGCGATCACCTGCAGACCCTGCTCGGTGTGGATCTCCACCAGCTCACCGTCGACGATGCGGCTGACACGTGTGCCGGTGAAGATCTGCGCGCCGAATTCCTTGGCTGCGCGGGCCAGTCCGCGCACGTAACGCAAGGGATGGAACTGCGCCTGACGCGGGAAACGCAGGCACTGGCCGGTGCGCAACCACGGCAACGGTTGCCCGCGGACCACCTCCACCGCGAGGCCGGCACGCTGGGCGGCGATGAACTCGTCATGGATCTCGTCATCACGATCGCCATGTGCGAAAAGGAAGCCATCGACGTGGCGGAAATCACACGCGATGTCGTGACGCTGACAGATGGTGGCGATCAGATCGATGGCGGCAGTGTGGCTTTCGGCCGCCAAACGTGCGCCATCACGACCATGCAAGCGTTCAAGGCGGTGGAACCGGTCATCGAGGGCATTGGCGAGATGGGCCGAGGTACGGCCGGTTTCGCCAGCGCCGATCTGATCCGCTTCCAGGAGCACAACGGGGACATGTTCACGGGCCAGGGCGTACGCGGTCGTGAGCCCGGCGATGCCGCCGCCAACGACACATACCTCGGTGCTCAGCGAACGGTTCATCGACCCGTCGAAATGGATGGCGATGTCATCCCATGGGGTCTGCTGATCGGTCATGGAACATCCCGGGCTGGAGACGAAACACCGCGGCCACCGGATGCCAGGCATCCGGTGGCCGCGGCCATCACGATTCAGTACTTGTCTTCGAGACGCTTGGCGGTCGCGAGATGCGCTTTCATGGTCGGCAGGTGCTTGGCGGCGAACCCGCGCAGCTCGGTATCCTTGCCGTCTTCAGCTTGGTCTTCGAACAGGTCGACCACCTTTTTATGGCAGGTGATCTGGTGTTCGAGGAACTCCTCATTGAAATCCTTGTCCTTGATTCCGCCCATCTTGGCGAGCTTGTCCTGCTCGTCGTCGGGCAGGTTGGCCGGCGGGGTGTAACCCTTGCGTTTGGCGATGGCAGAGAGCTCATCATTGGCCTTCTGATGGTCGCTCATGAGCTGCTTGGCGAAGGACTGCTCTTCCGCAGTGAGGTTGCGCTTGAGTGCCGCTTCGCAGGCGCGGGCCTCCATCATACCAGCGATGGTCGCACGTTTGATAAACATAGCATCGTCCTCATGCAGAGCGGCCGGATCGGCAGCATGAATGAGGGTGAACGGGAGCACGAGTACGAGCAGCATGAAAAAACGACGGAGCAGCATGGGATGTTCCTTGCGGGGGTGATGAAGATGCCAAGCGGTCGCTTGGCGCAGCACGGACGCGTGCCACCAGTGCCAGAGCTATCGCCATGCCAACGCCGCAGAGCGGTAGCGGAATCTTTCAGCACGTAGTTTGCGCGGCGGATGCAGGATCAGTCCGCGCGATCCCATGCAGCTTCCTACGTCCGGCCGCTGGTCGCTCTGCAATCGGCAGGTATCGGCGGCAGTTCGCGTTGGCATGGGCCATGCTCGACCCGCGCATGGCTGATCCACACCTGCTGACTGCAATCATCGCGCTGGTCTATGCCGTGCTTGCCACCATCGACGGCGTGTGGCTGCACCTGTGGCGTTACCAACTGCATCGCCATGCTCCTGCGGAACACGCACTCCACACGGCGCGGGCGATATTGTTCAGCGGCGTGGTGTTGCTGCTGCTGATGGGCTGGGCACATGGTCCGTTGCTGTGGTTCGGAGCGCTGCTCGCGCTGGCGGATCTCGCCCTGGTCGCCTGGGATGCGGCGCTGGAAACGCGCAGCCGCGCCTTCCAACACGGCCTGCCGGCGGGTGAAGCGGCGCTGCATACACTCCTCCAGGCGCTGCATGCCGTGGTGCTGGTGTGCGCGGTGGCGGTGCGCCCCTGGGAGGTCTGGAGCGGAGCACCGCTAAACGAACCCGCGCCCGGTGCCACGGCCCACCTCCTCCTGCTGCTGGTGCTCAGCGGCAGCGTGTCGATCGCCCTCATCCATCTCGCGCTGATGCACCCGCGACGAACCCTCAGCCCCCTGCTGCGCTGGCCGTGGAGCACCTGATCCCGCGCCGTGGCGCTGCCGCGCCGCCCTCGGGCACGACATGTGCTATGACGATCACCCACCCCCAGAGAAATATCATGCGTGTCGCTGATCTGATGACTGCCAATGTCGCGGACTGTTCGCCGGAAGATTCCATCCGCCTCGCCGCCCTGCGCATGAACGAACGTCGCTGTGGCTGTCTGCCGGTGACGGTGTGCGATGATGGCGAGAAACGTCTGGTCGGGATCGTCACCGATCGCGACCTGGCCTGCCGTGCAGTCGCCGAGGGGCTCGACCCAGAAAACACTCAGGTCGCCCTCTGCATGAGCTTCCCGGTCCAGACCATTGCGCGTGATGCCGACCTGTGTGAGTGCGCCGAACGCTTCTCCACCCTCGGTGTCCGACGCCTGGTGGTGGTGGATGCCGACAACCGTTGCCAAGGCATCATCAGCCGCGCAGACCTTTATCGTTTCATCACCGACCAGTCGGCAGATGAGCAGGCGCAGACCACGCCGCAGGTCGCCACTGCGCCGTCGCCGACCGGCCCCGAGACGGTCGATGACGCCAACCATTCCGACGCACTGCTGCCTGCACACGAGAACCGGAGGTGACCTGTGAAATCCGTCGCCATCGCACACCGTCCCGCCCTGAGAACTCCCCAGTGCCCCCTCCAACCATCGCTCATGCCGCTGACGGATCATCCCAATGAAGAGCTGCCGGAGTTGCTGACCAGCGCCCATGCTTTGGTGTTGGTCCAAGCAGACCGGGTGATCTGCGTGGTGGAAGGCCACCGCCAAGAGGCGGCCCGTTCGGTCGCGCATCTCATTTGCCGCCTGCTGCAGCACGAGACCTGCGTGTATGCCTGTGCCGCGCAGGAAGCTGCGACCCTGACGGCAGATCTGCCGCTGCCGGCGATCCCGCCGACCTGGAGCGAACTCTACCGCGCCATTCCCTGGGCAGACACGGCCGTGGGAATCCGATGACGGTGCAATGGTCCGACTTCTTGTTCCATGCAAAGTGCAGGGAGCGTGTCCTGACGGGAGACGTCGAGCATGGAATGATTGGCACTGTGCGTGCCAGACGCGTTCATGAACAAGCCTGAGCCTGCCGCGAGCGCGACTGCTGCACTCGCCGCGGAAGAGACCGTATCGTCCGATGATATTCCGGCGGCCGGGCTGATGCGGCTGGTGACGCTCAGCGACAAGCCGGTCGATTCACAACGCATCCAGAAAGCGGTCACGCCGGTGCAGCAGGAGCAGGGTGCGCACGCCTTGCGCGCGTTCTGGCTGCTGCAACCGGGCCGCTGGTGGGAATGGCTGGTGATCTGGCTGCTGCAGAACCTGCGTTTCGCGCCGATCTACCTGCTACCGCTGATGACTGGCCACCTCATCGACTTGGCCAACCGTGGTGCGGACGGCAAGGCGATGGCGTTCATGCCGTTCTTCGTCATGGCGACCATAGGCTTGTGCGTGTTGAACATCATTGGCGACACCAGTGCGCGTCTGTTGCTGTCACGCATCTCGCGCAGCCTCACCGCAGGTCTACGCGGCGCGCTCATCCACCGGCTCAACCGGCTGAGCATGAACTTCCATGATCGCGAGAAGATCGGCGAAATCCAAGCGCGTTTCACCATTGACCTCAACCGTCTGGAGGCGTTTCAGTCCTTCGTCGCCGATGGCCTGCTGATGAACGCCTCGGTGATAGTCTTGATGGGCGTCATCATCTTCATGACCAATCCGCTGCTGCTGGGAGTCATCTTCCTGGGGGTGGTGGTGAACCTGGTGCTGGTGCGGTTGCTCTGGCGCCATCTGGCCGAGGCGCAGCTAGCCTACCGCACGGCCGAAGGCGCGTTCCTGCACCGCCTGGGAGAGGCCTTGCAGGCCATGCGCATTTCGCGGGCGCATGCCACCGAGCGTTTCGTCGAACGCCGGTTGCAAGCCGGAGCGCGGGATGTGGCACGCAAGGGGCTGTCGATCGACTTCCTGATGAATCTTTTCGGGTCGTCGTCGTGGGCGCTGAGCACCGTGCTGAACACCGCGGTGGTCATGCTCGGCGTCTGGCTGATCCTCATCGAACCGCTCCCGCTGACCCTGGCCGGCTGGTCCTTCACCATCGAGCCGATCACCATCGGTCAGTTCATCATCCTGCTGAGCTACTACGGCATCATCACCGGTGCCACCACCGCGATCATCAACCACGTGCCCGCGGTGACCGGCGCAGTCGATGCCATCCGCAGCCTGGCCGGCATGTATCGTGACGAGGACGAAGCGCCGAACGGTGCCCGTCGCATGCCGCGTCTGCAAGGCGACATCAACCTGAGCGGCGTGGTGTTCTCGTATCCCGGTGCCGAACGGCCGGTGCTCGACGGGCTCGCTCTGCAGATCCGTGCGGGCAGCACCATCGGCCTGGTGGGGCCGTCCGGCGGAGGCAAGAGCACGATCGCCAATCTCATCCTGGGTTTCTACCTTCCGCATGCCGGACACATCACCATCGACGGCATCGACCTGGGCGACATCGATCTGCGGGCACTGCGTCGCCAAGTCGGCGTGGTGAGCCAGGACGTGGTGCTCTTCAACGACACCATCCTGGCGAACATCGGTTGGGGTGATTCACGCCCCGATCGCACCCGCGCCCTTGAGGCCGCGCGTTTGGCGAACGCCATGGAATTCATCACCGCCCTGCCGGGGGGCATCGACCATGAGCTGGGCGATCGCGGAAGCGGCCTGTCCGGTGGTCAACGCCAACGTCTGGCCATCGCCCGGGCGCTCTATCGTGATCCGCGCATCCTGGTGTTGGATGAGGCGACCAGCGCGCTGGATTCCGCTGGCGAGAAGCTGGTGCAGCAAGCGCTCGAACAAGCGCGCCATGGACGCACGACCCTGATCATCGCACATCGCCTCGCGACCATCCGGCATGCGGACCAGGTGGCGGTGATCGCCGAGGGCAGAGTGCAGGAATGCGGCACGCATGAGGAGTTGATGCGTGCGGGTGGGATGTACGAGCGCTTGGTGAAGGCCCAGATCGATGACGGCGCGTCGCTCCAGCCGAGCGCGTGATCGGAGCACTCAATGAATTCCACTCTTCTTCCTCTCGCAGGCCTGTTCGTCATCGCCACCTCGGCACTCCCCCTTGCTGCCGTGGACCACGACCACGCGGATTACCTACCGCGCGTAGGCGTCCAGGTGCTGGCGGGCACATCAGGCATCGAGCCGGGCATATTCGCTGAATGGCGCCTGAGCGAAGCATGCGTGCAACTGCGTCCGGAACTCTTCGTCAACGAGGATAGCAAGGTCGGCGGCGGCGGCGGCGCGCTGGTCTGGGAACCTGGCTTCATCCACCTGCCCGAACGCCATGCGCTAGCAATCGGACCACGCGCGGTTTTCCACAACAGCGATAGAAGCGGCTGGGAGGTCGATCTGATGGTCATCTGGAGTATGGACCTGGATCCGTCGCAGCGCGGTCGTCACTTCCTCGAAGTCATCGGGGCAGTCGGCGTTTTGGAAGACGAGGACAAGGACGAGGACGAGGATGACAGCGTGATCGGCGCCAGCATCGGCATCGGCTACGGTTTCCAATTCTGATCAGCAGTGCCGAATGCAGGGCATCACGCCCTGCCAGGGCGGAAGCTGCACGCTGACCACGGTTAGCGTGCAGCGCATTTCTGCTGCTGCCCACCACACACTTGGCACGTCTGCTGCATGGGCCGTCGCCAGGAGATCTCACCATGTCAGAATCCAGCCTCTTCCATGTGATTCCTCAGATGCTGGTGGTGGAGCACGACCGCATCCAGGCGGATGCCATCCGCAGTGAACTGGGCGACCGGCCTGATCTGCGGATCCACATCCTGAGTGACGTGGTAAATGCCATCCGCTTCCTGGCCAAACGTGATGGATTCATCCATGCACCGACGCCGGACCTGATTCTGCTCAATCTCAAGCTGCCGCATTTCCCCGGCACCGCGCTGCTGCAGGAACGTCGGTGGCACCCATCGTGGCAAACCATTCCGGTGGTGACGCTCAGCGAATCCCGCGCTGATGGGCTCCCCAGCCTGGCACTGGGGGCCACCGACCATGTGCTCAAACCGCAGACGTCGGACGGCTGGCGCACGCTGATCAACCTCGTCATCGCCCGATATCTGCCGCTGCTAACGCCGCCATGAACGCCGACGTCTGCGCGGCGGAGTCGGCCATCACCCTGGCGATGGTGGATGGCACTCTGCGGAATGCCCGTCTGTATGCCGCGTTGCGTGCAGTGGATGATGGTCGCTTGCGCATGCCGTTGACCAGCTTGCGGCAAGCGCTGGCCACCAGTGACGCAGCAACCGTTGACGATGGTTTGACCATGGTGCTGAGCGGGCTGCGCGTGCGGCAAGGGATCCCGATCGCCGACCTACAGATCCTCGCGATCGGGTTCTATCGCCTTTTGTGGCACCTGCTGGTGCGGCTCGATGCCGACATCTCGTTGAACGAGTTACGCCGCCTCAGCCCAGCGCAGGCGGCGCAGATCTGTTATGGTTTCACCTTTGGTTGCCAGCCATCGCCCTTTCCCTTACCGGTGACGATATGCGGCCGCATGTATGACCGCGTCCATCATTTTCTGCACGCGGAGGGCGCCGATCAGACGTGGCGCGTCCCTCGCCCCCTGCCAGTGGAAGTTCCCGTGGTGGCGGTCAACGACCCGCATCTGAATCCCTCGCTCAACGCGATCCGCAACGCCTTCCTGACCGAGGTGTTCACCACGGCCTTGATCGCGGAAACACCGACCGGGCCAGATGCGCTGATCTGCGAGTTGCTGTTCGTCGCCGATGCCAATCCCCGTGCGTTCGCGTTTCTGCGTGACAACACGCCAGCGCAGGCCCGCTTCCGACTTCGGCAAGTGGCGCTTGCGCTCATCGCGCTGCACCATCAGGCCTCTACCGAAGGTCGCGTCGCCTCCGGCATCGTCGCACGCGAATTCATCATCGCCTGCCTGCTGTCGCCCGTCGTCAGCCTGCGCGGCTGGCTGCTCGCCAAGCGTGACCGTCTGATCATCCCGCTGGTGTACGAAACCACCGCGGGAAATCCGCTTGTCGTTTCCCCCGAGCCCACCATTGGCGAATCCGCGATGCTGGGCCAGAGCCCGCAAGCACGCGGCAAGTGTATCGGCATGTCCGCACGCGCCTGACCGTTGGCATGACCCACGCTTACGTCGATGGCGCACCGCGTTGGAGGATGCATGGATACGAACCGCCCCTTCATTCTGGTCACCGGCAGCAGTGGCTTGATTGGCAGTGCAGTCTGCGATCGCCTACGTGAATCCTACGAGGTGATCGCCTTAGACCGTGCAGGACCCCCACAACCGCCAGAGCATGTCCGACTCATCGAGGTCGACCTGGTCTCGGAGGAAAGTGTACGTGCTGCCTGCGACCAAGCGGCATTCCAGTGTCGCAACCAGCTGGCCGCCGTCATACATCTGGCTGCCTATTATGATTTCTCCGGTGAGTCGAGCGAACAGTACGAACAGGTCAACGTGCGCGGCACCATGCGTTTGGTTGGCGCCCTGCGCGGAATCGACGTCGGCCAATTCCTCTACGCCAGCAGTATGCTGGTGCATGCGCCGACCGAACCCGGCAAACCCATCACTGAAGACTGGCCGCTGCTTCCCACGTGGGATTACCCGCGCTCGAAGGTCGCGACCGAGACCTACCTGCGTGACGAGTGCCAGGACATGCCGCTTGCCATCTTGCGCATCGCCGGTTTGTACGATGCGCATTGTCACTCCATCCCACTCGCGCATCAGATCCAACGCATCTACGAACGCAGCATCACCAGCAAGGTCTTCCCTGGAAATCTCTCCCACGGACAGACCTTCGTTCATCTTGACGATGTAGTTGAAGCTATCCGTCTGACCGTGGAGCGGCGAGCCCGGCTACCACCATCGACGACCCTGCTGATCGGCGAGCCGGACACCATGAGCTATGGTGACCTGCAACGCGCCATCGCCCACTTCCTGCACGCAGAGGAATGGGAGACCAGCCACATCCCCAAGGTCATGGCCAAGGTCGGTGCGTGGATGCAGGAGACCTTGCCGCTTGGTGAGGATCCCTTTATCAAACCGTGGATGGTCGATCTTGCCGATGACCACTACGAGGTGGACATCAGCCGGGCACGCACGCTGTTGGGCTGGGAGCCGAGGCAACAGCTGCGCCAGTTCCTGCCCATCATGCTGCGCAACTTCATCGCTGATCCCGGCCGCTGGTACCGCGACAACCAGCTGTCCGTGCCACTGCATACGGTGCTTGGTACCTGAATGGGGTCGGTTGCCGGCTCCGGGATAGTGGCCAACAAACGTCTCGGTGCAGGTCCGCTGCTGACTGCGCTCACCGCCGGCTGGATGCTGGTCGGCGCGCTGTTGCCGCTTGGTCAGACGCCGATCATGAGCGCGAACGAAGTTGCCTGCGCGCTGGTGGTGCTGGTCCTGTGCGGCTGGTGGGTTCGGACTGGCAGCGCTGCGCCACGCTGGCTGCTGGCGACCATTGGTTTTTGGCTGCTGTTCGCCCCCTTGGTGTTTTGGGCACCAGGACTGCTCGGCTGCCTCAACAACCTGGTGACCGGCACTCTGCTGATACTGGCTTCGGCAATTCTGCCGACGGCATACAGCGACGACCACGACTGTGCGCTGCCGCCCGGGTGGAGCTACAATCCGTCCGCTTTGGGCCAACGCGTGCCCATTGCGGTGCTCGCGCTGCTGGGGTTCACCATGTCGGGCTGGCTCGCGGCTTATCAGCTTGGCTATGTGGACGAGGCGTGGGATCCGCTGTTTGGCGATGGCACCCGTCGCGTACTGACCTCGGACATCTCGCGCTGGTTTCCCGTATCCGATGCGGGACTGGGAGCGATCTCCTATCTGCTTGAGGCCATCACGTGTTTCGTCGGCGGCAGTCGACGGTGGCGCACCATGCCATGGATCGTGCTGTTATTCGGACTCATGATCATCCCCACCGGCGCGGTCAGCATTGTGCTGGTAGTGTTACAGCCGATCGGCGTCGGCAGCTGGTGCACGCTCTGCCTCACGACCGCGGCGGTGATGCTGCTGATGGTCGCCCCAGCCCTTGATGAGGTGGTGGCCACTTGGCAGTTGTTGCGGCGCCACCGCCGACGCGGTGACAGTTGGTGGACCGTCCTGTGGCACGGGTCAGCAGAAGCGACGTACGTTCCACCATCACCATCACCTTCACCATCACCATCACCATCACCAGAGGACGAGTCAGGCTCCTGGCCTTGGCACCTGCTGGCCGCTGCCGCTGCCGGAACCTGGCTGATGGGCGCGCCCTACCTCACCGGTACGGCCGACAGCACTGCGGGGGCGAACCATCATCTGACCGGCGCGCTGGTGGTGACGGTGGCGGTGATCGCCCTCGGTGAAATCGCACGCCCGCTGCGTTGGCTGTTGTTGCCCCTGGGACTGTGGTTGCTGGCCTCCGCCTGGTGGTTGCCGGGGACCACCACGGCAGCGATCTGGAGTAGCGTTGTGGTGGGTGGCGGATTGCTGCTCTGTGCACCAGTGCGTGGACGGGTGAAAGCACGCTTTGGTACCAACCTGGTGCCGTGACGGCCCCTGCAAAGCGCGATGCCAGCAGCTGTGGTCTGTTTCATTCTGCACGAACCGGATGCAGCCCTGGCATCCACAGCCCGACGCTAGGATGGCACGCGATTCTCTACCAGTGCTCGTCGTTCTCAGTCAAGGAATCGGTTCCCCATGTCCCGCGCCGTACTTTCCATCCTGCTCGTCATCGCCATGTTCGCCGTCGCCCCGTGTGGCCACGCGACCCAGGCGGTGGCACACGAATCCGCCCCGTGGCCGCACGAGCAGGTCCCGCCGCGTGATGCAGCTGATCAGAACGGGCAGGAGGCCGAGACACCGACAGCCACGTCCGCTTCCGGCAGCGACCTGCGCGACGCGCTCGCCCATGTGGTCATCGAACGCAATGTGATCACCTCGCAACGCGACTCGTTATTGCAGCAACGGTCGCTGATCATCGGTTATGCCGTGGTCGCTTCGCTGTTGGCCATGTGGTTACTGTATGCCTATCTGCGGCGGCCAGCAGCACCCCGTTCCGCCGCAACCGACTCGTGGACGACGACCGCGACCGTGCGCCGGGATGGCAAGGGTCATCCACGCACCAATGCCACCATCACCATCCGCAATAGCACCACCCAGGAACCCGAGGTGGTCGAGCGGGTGACGACGCGTCGGTTGTTCCGCACCCGCCCGGCGGCAGAGGCGACCACCAAGGTGATGGCGACTCCGACCCATCTCGCCAAACCACCTGCGCCCGCCGCGCCTGCAGCGGCAGCCGCCGCGACACCGGCATGCGCGCCGATCCTGCCGATTGCGCGGCCGGCACCCGCGCGCCCCGAGAGACGCCATCCGGAATACCCACCCAGCAATATGCCGCGCTCGACGATGCGTATCGGCAGCCAGCCCTCCATCCTGCTCTCGCCCCAGGTGACCGACGGGTTGCCTGAACCGGCCAAAGAACCGGAAACCACTCAGGCGCGTATTGCCCGGCGTTACGGACAGGCGCTCGCCAAACAGGGCCTGTCGTTGCTCGAGGTGATGATCTCCCTCGCTGTGCTCGCCACGGTGCTGACCTCGGTCAGTGGTGGCATCTTCGCCCTGTCAACGGCTCAGCGTTCCGCCAACGAGGAGGCGATCGTCAACGACATGATGCGGATGTGGGCGGAACGGATCGTGGGCGCGGACTGGGAATGGCTCGGACGCGATCAACTCGATGATCCCTTGCGTGCTGCGTGGTCGTGGCAACGCCCTGAAAACGCTGGGCCACCCGTGATCGGTGATCATCCGGCGCTCCAGGAACAGGTCGCCGACCCCATCCACGATGCCAGCATCCTGCTGCTCGCCGACGGACAGTCGGGCCTCTCCGATCTGCGTTGTTATCTCGAGTACTACCGCCCGGTCGCCATGGAACTGTGTTTCATGCCGGGCGAGGACATCCACGCGCGCACGCTGTGGAACGAGGTCCGGCCAGCCTATCGGCTGCAGCCGCCGATCGATCTGCGCCAGCATCTCGATGCGGTGGTGGTGCGGCTGACCGCCACCTGGAATGCGCACGCAGGCGGACAACAGCGGCGCGACCTCATTTTTGCCCGGACCAGGTGACGACATGCGTCACGGCAGCACTCTGGTTGAGCTCACCCTCGCGCTCGCGGTCCTCGCGATGGCTCTCGGCGTGACCCTGGAAAGTATGGTGCACGTTTCGTCCTATGGCGGTTTCCAAGCCCGTCAGGGCGATCTCGCCGAACAGTCACGGCGCCTGGCCGGACGGTTGCACGCGGACCTGGCCAACACCGCGTGGTTCACCAGCTACAATCCCAGCACCAAGCGCCAAGAACGGATCATGCCGCTGGTGCTGCGAGGCGATGCCTCCGGCTTCGGCGATGAACTGCATTTCCTGCGCCTGCGCAGTGAACGCAGCGTCGGAGCCACGCCCGACCACAGCCAGGTGGCGGCGGTTGATTTCGCCCGCGAGGCGCCAACCCCGATGGAACATTTTGCCCGCGCCCGTGGCGTGCGGTCGTTGCTGCTCAACCCGGCATGGGAGCCAGATCAACCGGGCTCGGCGTTCGCCATCCCCACCTGGGAATCTGCCAACCGGCTCGACTTCGCCGACGCCCAGGACCTCACCAAGCTGCGTCACTACCGGTTGGTGGTGCGCCCCGATCTTGAGACCACCGGACGTGGCGTCCTGCTGCGTGAATACCGCGATGGGACCAAGGGTCCCTGGATCACCGACGAACGTGTCGCCGACAACTTGGTGGCCTTCAAGGTCCTGACCAATCGCGAGCTGCCCTCGTTGCATGCGAACCAGCTCCAGGTCTCGGTCACGCTCCAGGCGGACGATCCCGCGACGGGAAAACGCCGCGATCGGCTCCAGCACATCATGATCATCGCCATGCGTTCCGGTTTCAGCGAATGACCACTTCCCAGGGGACTCTCATGTCATCCATCGCCAATCCCTTCGTCATCGTCAACCCCAACCGTCGGCGTGGTGCAGCGATGATCGTGACCATGCTCGTCACCACCACGGTGGTCGCGGTGTTGTTCATGGCGTCGGAGCGCACCCGCGCCAACTCGATCATGGTTGATCTGAGTGATGACCGCTTGCGCGCGTCATTGGCGGCCGAATCGGTCGCAGCCCTGATCGAGGCCAAGCTGGTCGCGCGCGCGGCGGAAATCGAGAACCTCACCACCAACATCAATGAGGATCCGGCGACGTGGTGGAACCTCGTCGGCTGCGCCTACACCCTCGGCACGACGCCCGTGATCCCCACTCGTGGGCTGTGGGTCGATGGCTGCGTGGTGCGCTGGCGCCTTGAGCCGGTGAAGATCGCTTCGGCGGTCAATCTGGATGGGATCGCCAACGATGCCACCTACACGGTCAACCGCGAAGTCGATCCCGCTCGTGTCGACCAACGGGACAGCGAAGCGCGCGCCGCCGGCGGCGGCACGTTACTCGACGGCAATCCGCCATTCTTCCATTACCGCATCGTCACCGAGGCCTATGCCCTGAAGAACCAGGACCAAGCCACCGCGGTGCCCTGGGAACAGGCGGGACAACACACGGTCTCGGTCCAGGTCCAACGCGTGGTGCAGCTCAACCTGGTGAACCTTTTCGACTATGCGATCTTCTACGGTGCCAGCGGCGAGACTGGCGACCTGGAACTGGAACCGGAGGGCGACGCCGTCCTCAATGCTTCGGTGCACAGCAATGGCGCGATCTACCTCGGCGGTTCCGGCACCGCCTTCAAGAACAAGAACTACAAGAAGTCCGCTTCCGACGGTGGTGGCATCACCATGGGTGGGCGCAGCGACAAGGTGGAGGTTTCCGGTGTGATGGGCATCTACCGCCTGCGCAAGGCGGCCAACGTGCACTTCGCCTCCGAGGACGGCAACGGTGAACCAACGGTGAAGGCACCGCGTGATGTTCCGCTTCCGGGCAAAAAAGTGAAGACGGGTAAGAAGAGCGTCATGAGCGGTTCGCTCGATCTCAACGGCGGTGATGGCAATCCGGCGACCGAAAAGGTCACCATCAATGGCGAGAAGTTCACCTACCTGCGCGATTCGCGCCGCGACTGGAGCCTGCCGGAGAACCGCATCGATCCCTATATCACCGATGCCAAGAGTGGCGGTACGGTGATCACCACGCTGGCGAACATCCCGCAGTTCAGTGCGCATCCGCTCGAACCCCAACGCCAGGCCGGCGAACAGATTCCGCTCTACCGCACCATCGATGGCGAACGTTTCACCATCGATCCTACGCGCGCACCGGCACGTTTGCTGTACTACTCCGACAACGGTTCCCTGACCACCGATCCGGAGAGCGGCGTGCGTCCGGTCTATGCCACCGACATGCCGTTGTTCCGCTTTGTTGCTGGCGGGCGGACCTATGTCGACGTGTGGCCCAACCAGCCAAGCGCGCCGACCAGCGCCGGCCTCACTCCGCAGGCGGCTGCGCCGGCAGTCGATGCGCCGGTGGGAGCGACGCCACCGGAGCGCCGACACACCTGGCTGCCGACGGTGCCGGCCCCAGGGACGCCAGGGGCCTTGCTGGGTTACTACCTGGAAAAATCGCTGTTTGGTGAAGACGACGCTACTACCACCGGCTTGACCATCCGCGAGCGCGGACAACAAAACACCGCCTTCCGCTATAATCCGGACGGCAGTGAGATCCCCGGCGCCATGACCGGTTCGCGGCCACCAGAGCGCAGCGATTTCGCCGATGCGGCAACGCACGTGCGCGCGCTGGTCGCGTGGCTTAAGAGCAACTACGCGGTCTATCTCGGTCGCGATGCTGCTGGACGGCCACAGGACATCACCGATGCGTTCTTCGATTACGGCACCGCCGCGGCGCAGACCAGCGGCGATGTGAACCTGCTCGTGGCTAGCCACGGACGTTTCGTCAACCGGCGTGAAGCACGCTGGCTGCAGGACAACGGCTACTTCTCGCCCACGGCGCCGAGCGGCCCTCTGGGCGAAGATTCCGCCCGTACGCTGCGCGCGCAGCCGTTCACCCTGCACCTGGCACGGGTGTGCGAGTTCCTGCGCACCGCCAATCCCCTGTTCGCCGGCGCGGCGCCGAACCAGCAGTTCAACGGGCTGATCCATGTGCACCGCACCCCGCGCCTCGGCCAAGTGAGCAGTCGACCGGGCGTCTTCGAACCGCTGGCGCCGCTGCGCTACAATCCGGTCTCCGATCCGGATCCGCTCGCACCGGACGCCATCAGCAATACCGCCGTGCGTTTCCTCAAGCTCGCGACCACCATCCCTGGTGCGATCCCGGCGGTCGGCAGCCCAGGATCATGGGTGGTCTATCCGTTGGCGCTGCCGGTACGCATCACCCAGGCCGAAACCATCGATCCGGGGCCCCTGCCGGGCGGCCGGCCAGGACTGACCATCATCACCCCCGATGCGTGTTACGTGCAAGGCTCGTTCAACACGGTCGCCGGCGCGAGTGGCACCCTGCAGCCGTGTTCGCTCTTCGCCGACGCCCTGACGTTGCTGTCCAACCGCTGGAGCGATGCGGAGAACGATCAGAACGACGATTATGATGGCCCCTTGCCCCTTGCCGCGAACACCGAACTCAACCTGTCGCTGGTGCTCAACAACCTGCCCACCGATGAGACCAACGTGAGTGATGGCGGAAGCGGCGGCGTACACAATCTCGTGCGCTACCTCGAGGACTGGAAAGGCCGCACGATGCGCGTGCGTGGCAGCCTGGTGGTGCTCAACCGCATGCGCTACAGTGCCGCGCTACTCGGCGAAGCGCTCCATCAGCGGGCACCCAACCGCGTGATCGAACCGGTGCCGGGACTGTTCGGCGATGGGCAGTCGCCCTTTGCCCCAGTCGGCATCAAGGTTACCCGGATGATCACGACCCTGGCAGAAGTCCCCTGATCACTGGGGCACGACTGCATCCTTCTGATCGGGGATGACAAAGCGGAATCCCAGGTGGTCCTCGCGGCGGTTGGTTTCGAGCGCCATGCGTGCGGCGCTGCGTGCCATCTGCGGTTCGTGGAACCAGCTTCCGCCGCGCGCGACGGCGAAATCCCCCACCGAGGACAACGGATCGATGCGTTCCTCCGACGGGTGGGCGGTACGGCCATCCCAGTGGTCGGCGCACCATTCCAGCACGTTGCCGTGGAGATCGAAGAAGCCCGCGCCGTTCGGCAGGCGCCGCCCGATGGGACGGGCGCGCAAGCGCAGGTCATCCTGATGCTCCTCGCACCACCGGCGCGCCGCACCTTCACCAAGCTGCCACTGCACCCGCAGCAGGTCGGGGGCCACCCAACCCATGGTCGTCACCTCGGGACCGGCGAAGGGACTGGTGCTGCCGGCACGACAGGCGTATTCCCATTCCGCTTCGCTGGGCAGACGGGCGGGTGCCCCATGGAGGTGAAGCGCGGCACAGAACGCTTGTGCATCGTGCCAGGCGACCTGCTCCACCGGCAATTGTACTCCCCGATGGCGGCTGGGGTTCTCACGCATCACCGCGTGGTAGAACGCCTGATCGCACTCGGTCTCCTGCATCCAGAAACCACGGCTGATGGTCACCGTATGCTCGTTCTCGTTCGACAACCGGCCAGGCTCGCCGATCGGACTGCCCATGCGGAAGGTCCCCGCTGGCCGGTAACGCAGGCGCGTAGTGGCGTCGGCAACGGTGATCTCGACCCAGCGACCGAAGCCATCGTTGCCGCCGGCGGTGGCCCATACGGGAAATGTCGGCGACGCAGCGGGAGCCCTTTGCGACCACCAGCCGACGATGCCCAACAAGGCGAAGCCGAACGCCACCCCACTCCAGCCGCGCGAACGCGGCAGCGGTCGTGTTGGCGGCGTTGCTGGGCGGCTTGTTGGCGGGGGCACGAACGGGGCAGTGACCGTGTTCGCACCGCCGCTGACCGTCCCCGCGTGCAGCAGCATCGCCTGACGTGCCGCCCGCTCGAGGTCCTCACGCATGCTGCGGGCTGATGAATAGCGGCGTGAACGCTCAAGTTCGGTCGCCATGCGGATGATGGTCGCGAGCGCCGCCGGGACCGCCGGATTGAGTGCCCGTGGATCGGGGAACGGCTCGGTCATGGCCTTGAAGGTGGCGAGGTAAGCGGTCTCCCCGCTGAAGGGTTCGCGGCCAGTCACCATGGTATAGAACGTCGCGCCGAGGGCGTAGATGTCGGCGCGCGCATCGACATCCGCGGCACCGACGATCTGTTCCGGTGCCATGTAGCTCGGCGTGCCCCAGGCAGAACCGGTCACGGTCATGCGATCGGCACCGGACGTCTGGCGCGCCAAACCGAAATCGCCGATCTTCGGTTCACCATCCGCGTCCAGGAAAATGTTGCCCGGTTTGATGTCGCGGTGCACCAGGCCGGCAGCGTGCAGCGCGGCCATGCCATCGCAGCAGCCGATCATCAGGCGGACCGCCTCGTCCACCGGCAGCGCACCGTCGCGATTGATGCGTTGTGCAAGGTCGCCACCGGGTATCAGCTCCATCGCCAGGTAGTGCAAGCCTTCGATGCGGCCGGCATCATGGATGGTGGTGAGGTTGCCGTGTCGCACCTGCATCATCGCCCGCGCCTCGCGCAGAAAACGTGGCGCGAGTTCGCGGCGTTCCTCGTCGATGATCAGCAGTTTGAGCGCGACCGGCCGACGCAGGCGCAGTTGGATGGCCTCGTACACCTCGGCCATGCCGCCACGCCCCAGCAGCCGGACCAGGCGGTAACCCGCGATGACATCCCCGCAGGCGGGATGGCCGGCCGGCCGTTTCTCGGCAGGGGCGCCGTCCTGCGCGACGCCTTGTGCGGAACCCCGCAAGGCGTCGCGAATGAGATCGACCGTATTCGCTGCGACCGACTTGGGAGGATCCGTGGCGTCAGGCCGAGCAGGTAGCGGGGGCGTGCTCATAGTTTGCTAGAGGAAGGCATGGCCTCACCTCAAGCAAACGCCGCACCGTACAACCTAGAACGGCAGAAGAAGAACCGACACGACGCCACGTTGCCACGACTGTTCCGTGGCGTCGTGGCGTCGTGGCGTCGTGGCGTCGTGGTGATTGAATCGCCGAAGTGAGGTTCACCTGCTGAGGAAGGTTGCCAAACCTCCGCGCGTGTGCTGACGGATTCCGTTATCCTGGTGAGTAATGACGCGCCACCGATCGTATTACGCCCAGCGCAAGCCGTTAATCCGCGGCCGGGGCACCACTTTGACCATCAGTGATGGGCGGCAGGTGCGGGTCCTGAGCGTGCCGGCCGTGGGTGGACAGCGCCGCCTGCACGTCATGTGGGACGCTTGGTTCAACGCTGCGGATGCGGATGACCTCGTGGTGTGGCCGACGGATCGGCCACAACGCTACTGAGCCCTGCATTCTGCAACGCCGGGTTTTGGTCCACAGCGAGAAATGCACACACGTACCTGCCATGGACGCCGGAGACGGCATCCATCGCACGTGATAATTGGCACGCTCCTTACTTTCGCCGTGGTGGCACTACCGCCATCAGGAGCACTCATGTCCCCCTCTCCCACCGTTCCCATGACCGAGGTTGTCGAGGTCACACCCCCCAACCGTCCCACCATCTCGTGGGGCTCAGTCATCGCCGGCATGTTCACCGCCATCGCGGTGCAGATCGCGCTTGCCGAGTTGTGCATCGCCGCCGGGCTGGCGATGTATTCGCCATTCGAGGCCAACAGCGCCAACGCTTCGACGCTCGCGATCGGTACCATCATCGCCTGGATCGTCTGCGCACTTGCCGGTCTGTTCCTGGGTGGATGGGTCGCTGGACGCCTAGCGCACTACCACTCGCGCATGATCGCCGGATTGCATGGCATCCTGGTGTGGGCCGCCGGTGCGGTGGTCGCCGCCGTGTTGGTCACCACGACGGTCGGCATGATCGCTGGCGGAACCCTCAGCCTGGTCGGTGACGGCGTGCAGGCTGCTGCGCGTGGCGCCCAGGCGGTGGCACCCGTGGTCGCAGAGATCGCGGCCCCGTCATGGGACGCCGTTCGTAGCCAGATCGATGCGGCGGCGAGCAAAACCGCCGCGGCCGCGCAGGCCGGCACGCTCGACAACCGGCTCGCCGAAGCCTCGCGCATGAGCGACCTGCTGGGGAAATTCTTCTCCCGCGAGGCGGACCAGCGCCTGACGAAACCCGAGACGGATGAGCTGGCCACCATTCTCGCCGCGCAGGTCGGCATCAGCCGCGAAGCCGCGGTCAAGACCATCGCCCAATGGCAAAGCAGTTGGGATGCGACGGTCAATCGCTACGACGCCGCGGTCGCTGAGGCCAAGGAAAAAGCGGCGCAGGCCGCAGTCGCAGCCAAGAACTTCACCGCCACGGCGGCAGCCATGGCCTTCGCGCTCATGCTCGTGGGGTTCTTCGCCGCGATGCTCGGTGGCGTCTGCGGCAGCATGATCTACCGCACGGAAGGAGAAACCGAGGAGGGTGGGGTCACGGCGGTGCGCCGGACTGCGCCCTCGTTCGGTTGACGCCAGCGACGATAATGCGTTTGCGCGGCGGTGGGTCTTGCACCCACCGCCGCGTTGAACTTTCCCAGACCAAGGAGTCCGCCATGGAAACGATCCAACGCCGCTCGCTCATCCTGTCCTTCGTTCTCCTCTTCCTCGCCAGCGGCTGCGATCAGCAGCAACCGATCGCAACCAAACCGCTCCCGACCCCAGGGGAAAAAGCGGGCGAAACCGTGCCGGTCGCGCCGGATCGGACAGCGCAACCGCAGCGTGATGATGCGCTCCCGCTGCCACCAGCGACCGCGCCGACCACCCCTGGGGTGCCCAACCATCCGGGTGCACCACAACCCTTGCCACCTCCGCCGACCTCCTCACCGACCACCGCGCCAGCGCTGGCACCGCCTTCGCCGCCGGTCAGCGCATTGCCGTCAGCAGGTTCCGCCGGCGAAGCCGCCGTACCTCCTGGCACCATCAAGACACCATCCACCCCGGCACAGCGCGATTCCTCCATCACGTCAGCGGTCTACCGCGTCTTGTCGGCGCAGCCCGGTTTGTCGCATGATGGCGCGCTCATCACCATCAGCACGCTGGATGGCGAAGTGACGCTGCGGGGGGCGGTCGCCACCGATTCTGAGCGCGACCACCTCGCCGTGGTCGCGGGACAGGTCACCGGCGTGCGCATGGTGGACAACCAACTCGATCTGCTCGGGCCATGAAAAAACCTAGCACGCGGCCCGTACCAGGTGACGTCCATGGCCTTGGACGGATGCTTTTCGCGTGATCCTGCTCACCTGGAAATTCGAATGGGCGATCAAACGTGCGACCGCAGTCGTGGCGAAAGGGACCTATGTGGTGGAATGCGACGGGTACCACCGTTGGCACGGACGCTTCACCCGTGTCGGCGACAGTCATGCACCCGTTACGACGGTTATGCGGAACCCGGAGAACACGGCGGAGTTTGCCGACTTGGCTGACGCGATCCACGCCTGTCAACACCACGCCGATGACTTAACGCCGGATTCCTCCGGCCGCCTGCTGATCCCCACGCCACGTCCGTGACGCGGGCGTTCAGCCGTTGACGATCTCGCCGCCGTTTACGTGGATGCATTGGCCGCTGATGTACGAGCCACGTGCACTCGCGAGCAGAACGTAAGCGGGAGCGACCTCATCCGGCTGGCCCGCGCGCTTCATCGGCACCTGTGAGCCGAACGTCGCCACTTCCTTGGGCGTGAACGATGAGGCGACCAACGGCGTCCAGATCGGCCCTGGAGCCACCGCATTGACGCGGATGCCGCGCTCCACCAGTGACGCCGACAGCGCGCGTGTCCACGCGATGAGTGCGCCCTTGGTCGCGGCATAATCCAGCAGATGCGCGCTGCCCCGGTAGGCCACCACCGAGGCAGTGTTGATGATGCTCGCGCCCTCCTTCAGGTGCGGCACCACCAAGGCCGTAAGGCGCATCGGCGCGACGATGTTCACCGCGAACGTGCGCTCGACCTGCCGCCAGTCGAGATCCTCGATGCGGTCGGCCGGAAAATGCACCGCCGCGTTGTTCACCAGGATGTCGATGCGTCCAAGACGACGGGCTTCCGTCACCAGCTGGCGACGATGTGCTGCAGAGACCAGATCACCCCGCAGCGCGACACAGCGGCGTCCGGCCCGCTCGACCAGCATGCAGGTATGCGCCGCGTCTTCACCTTCCTCAAGGTAATCGAAGACGATGTCCGCCCCTTCCTTGGCGAAGGCCACCACCACGGCACGGCCGATGCCGCTGTCGCCACCGGTGACGATCGCCACCTGGCCACGCAGCAGGCCGCAGCCCTGGTAGGCCTCGCCGTCAGCCTGGTTGGCCGGCCGCAACGGTTTCTGCCGTCCCGGTTGACGACGCTGATGCTGGGCTGGTCGGAGCTTCCGCGCTTTGGACGGTGCAGCCATGGTGACCTACGGCGTGATCTGGGTGGTCATCTCCGAGTCCCATATCTCGACCTCGATACCCGCCAGCAGGGACGGACGCACCTGTGCCATGCAAGTCCAGGCCGGCTCATCGGTGGATACCCGCTCACCGGCATGCAGTCCCTCCGCTACCGAGCGCGGCAGACGGAATACCGCGACCACTTGTCCCAAGGCACGGCTCAACACCCGGGCGAGATCAAGCGCCGCCTGCCATTGCGTGCCAGGAAACGTCGAGACCACCATCCCGTTCTGAACCAGGGCGAGAGCTCGCTCAGCACCGAGGTAATCGTAGTGCAGGTCGATGGCATGGAGGGACAGGGAGTCGACGATGCTGCTCATGGGATGCTCCTGGGTGGTTGGTTTCACGGATCCTGATGTGGCTGCGGCGCGTGCACCGGCTCCGGCTGCGTTCCCGCCGGGTAGCGGATCGCCAGCCGCGGCTCGGGACGTTGGAGCGGCATCTTCAGATGCGGGATGGCGACCGGACGACCGCTGCACACCGATTCGATGATCGCTTCGACCACGCGCACATCGGCAAACCCCTCGACACCGGAGGGCTCCGGTTCTTCACCCGTGCGGATGCAACGCGAGAAATAATCGATCTCGGCGGCGAACTGATCACCCACCGGCTGGGTGCGGGTGGTGGTCCTACCCTTGATGGTGATGCGTTGGCACAGTTCCTCGGCGTACTCGTAGGCCGGGTCGAGGCGCACGCTGCCGAGCGTTCCCACCAGATCATAGGCCGCGGTGTTGGCCGCGCCGAAGCTGGCGGTGAAGGACGCCAGGCGTTCGCCTGGGAAACGCATGATCGCGGTGACCATCTCGTCGGTTTTGGCGAAACGTTCATCGTCACTGCGGACGGCGAAGGCGCTGACTTCGCTGGGCTCGGACTGGAATAGCCCACGTGCGGCATTGATGCAGTAGACGCCGAGATCGTAGAGCGGGCCGCCGCCGCTCGCCACCGGATGCGTCCGGATATCGCCCTTGGCTACCTGCATGCTGAAGATCGAGTTGAAGAACCGCAGCTCGCCGATCTTGCGCTCCTGCGCCAATGCCACGGCATGGAGGTTGGCGCGTTCGAAGTGCAGGCGATAAGCGACCATCAAACGCGCTTGGCTGATCGTGGCGGTCTCGATCATCACCAGGCATTGCTGGGCGGTGACCGCCATCGGCTTCTCGACCAGCACATGGATCCCCAGGCACAGGGCGCGCATGGTGAACTGATAATGCAGTTCGTTGGGCAGGGCGATGTAGACCGCGTCGATCTCTCCGGAGGCGAGCAGGCCTTCTAGATCTTCGTAGCCGATGGTGATCGGCACCTGATAGCGACGCCCCAGGACCTTGAGTTTGACCGGATCATCGCTGACCAGCGCCGCGATCTGGCTGCCCTTGGCCTGAGCCATGCCCGGCAGCACCGCGGTCTGGGCGATGTGGCCGAGGCCGATCACCGCATACCGCACCGGCGGGAGGTTCGTCCGCGACGCCGGACGCTTGGCGGAGGAACGCTTGCGCGTAGGCGACGGGGAGCGGGCGGCGCGAGGCATCATGTTCCCCAGGGATGTCCCTGCTGGCGAGCATCTATCATGCCAAGCGTGCCTGCGTAACTCCGCGCGTTCTCCGCGGCGTTTCTCGCCCCACGGACGCAGGCTGAGCGGAAACGCCGACCGTATCGCCACTGCAAAGTCGCGGATGTGTGGCCAGGGAGGTTGGATTATGCACTGACGACCACGGTGCGGTTCGCGCCTAGCGGGTCATCCGGGTTGCGCCACAACTTCTGAACGCGACGGGCGGATGCCCAGACGACGCCGCTTGGTCAACAGGGTCGACCGTTCGATGTCGAGGATGCGCGCCACTTGTCCGACTCGCGGATGACGCCTCAACACGCTCGCCACATGGTGATCGGAAATCTGCTGGATGGTGAAATCACCGCCCATGTACACCTGATTGGTCTGCGGACAGCGCAGACGTGGCGAAAGATGATCAGGCGTGATGACCGAGCCATTGGTCATGACCACGGCACGTTGGATCTCGTTGCTGAGTTCACGCACATTGCCGGGCCAGTCATAGGCCGTGAGCAGTTCGATGGTGTTCGCCGCGAATTCTATCGTCCGTCCATGGTTCTTCGCGTGCGTCTGCAGGAACCCTCGGGCGAGCTTGACGATATCGCCGCGTCGCTCGCGCAAGGGCGGGATGGTGATCTCGATGCCACTGAGCCGGTAGAACAGATCGGGGCGGAAGGCACCGTTGGCGATCAGGGCTTCGAGGTCGCGGTTGGTGGCGGTGATCAGTCGCACATCCGCATGACGGGTCACGGTTTCACCCAGACGCTCAAACGCCCGTTCCTGGAGGAAGCGCAGGATACGTGCCTGGACGCTGCCCGGCAGATCGCCGAGTTCGTCGAGGAACAGCGAGCCACCCTCTGCCGATTCGACCTTGCCGACCTGATCGGCTATCGCTCCGGTGAAGGCTCCTTTGCTATGACCAAACAAGTCACTGATAACGAGTTCGGCAGAGAGCGATGGACAGTTCACCGTAACGAACGGACGTCCGGCGCGTCGACTGCAACGGTGCAGGGCTTCAGCGAACATGGTCTTCCCGGTGCCGTTTTCACCGCGCAGCATCACCGGCAGATCGCTCAGCGCCGCCCGGCGGATGCTGTCCATCGCCAGGCGCATGCCCGAGGCGTTGCTGACCGCAGCGCTGACGTCGGCGTCGGGCGCAGTGGTCTGGGTCACCAATCGGCGCAAACGACAAGGATCGATGGGTTTTGGCAGGCAGTCCTGGGCTCCGGCACGCAGGCAGCTCACGGCGCTGGTCAGGCATTCCGGCGCGGCGACTGCGACGATGCGCAACGAATAGTTTTCCGCGAGCAGTTGTGGCACCCAACTGGCATGATCGCCTTTCCCGGGCAGATCAAGAAACAGCACATCATGGGGGGTTCCCCGCAGGATCTGGATCGCCGGAGACAACGCCGTAGCGCGGGTCACCTGACAACCGAGCGCACGCAGGCTGTTGGACATCAGGACGAAGGTCCGCACTTCCGGAGTGAGGACCATGACCCGTGACAGCGTTGGGACGAGATGAGGAACTGGTGTGGTCTCGGTCAGCATAAGGGCACCAGGGCGGTGAAGCAGACGATCGCGTCCTGCACCCTCACAGGGAGGGATGTCCGGCCATCGTGTAGCTGAGCACCTGGATCAGCATGGAATTGAACGCAGCCACGCACTGGACTCCTGGTGGCCACGCGGAAGGCGCAACCACCGGGGCGTTTTGCACCCACCATGCCAAACCCTCGTGACGCGCAGGGGTGGCCACCGGGTGCTCCGCCCTCCATTTTGAACAGATTGGAACAATGGCTGATTGCATCCTGCACGATCCATCACCCGTGGAGCGGCAGAATAGGAACCGCCACGACGCCACGAGATCACCGTTTGGAGCAAATCACCAGAGCACCTGACAGATGAAAGGGCTCGTCGACGCAAGTCGCTGTTGTCACATGGCGTCGTGTCGTCGTGGCGGTTCAATCGCCGAATTTAGGATCACCACTGGCGTGCAGGGCGACGTAAGCCACCTCAAGACGTAACAGGAATTTCATGGTTCCCCAACCACTCCATTGAGGTCGCGAGGCGCTCCATCGTCACAGCGGGGTCGTCACCCGAGACGGAGCACGCCGCTGGCCGGCCTGCCCGCGAGAGACCACACGGCGGCAAAAAAGCCGACTAGGCCTCCCGTGGGGCCGGACGCGGGCGGCTGGCGACGCTTCGTCACCGGTCCCTTGGCGACGAGGCCGTTGATCTGTCGTGCGAGTGCCTCGAGCTCCTGCAAGGTGCTCGCCTTGGTGAAGTAGGCGTCGGCGCCCTTCTCCAAGCACTCGGCACGGTCCTTGGGGGAAGACGACGAGGTGAGGATGATGGTCGGGATGGCCGCGATCGCGGCTGTCGCCTTGATGTAGGACAGCACCTCGCGGCCGTTCACGCGGGGCATGTTCAGGTCGAGCAGGATCGCGGCGGGGCGTTCAGCGGTACCGAGGCTCACCTGCTTCAGGAGCGTGATCGCCTCGACACCGTCCGCGGCCACCATGAACGTCGCACCGATGGCCAACTCGGTGAAGGCGTCGCGCAGGAGTTCCACATCGCAGGGGTTGTCATCGACGATCAGCAGGGCTGGCACGTGCACGGTCATACTTTCGGCACCGTGAAGTGGAAGGTCGATCCTACGCCCGGCACCGAATCGACCCAGATACGCCCGCCGTGTCGTTCGACGACTTTTTTGCAGATCGCCAAACCCATCCCTGTCCCCGAGTATTGATCCCTCCCGTGGAGCCGCTGGAAGACCGCGAAGATCTTCTCGTAGTACTGCGGCTCGATGCCGATCCCGTTGTCGCGCACAGAGAACTGCCAGGCTTCGTCGAGCGGCCGGGCGACAACCTCGATCCTCGAGTCCCGGTCTGGACCGTACTTGATCGCATTCTGAATCAGGTTCTGGAAAACCTGCATGAGCTGCTGGGGGTTGGCCACCACGTGGGGGAACGCGCCGGCGATGATGACCTTGACACGACTAGCGGTGATGAGCTGTGTGAGATTGTCCAGCGCGCCGCGCACGGCCGACTCACTGTCGATGAGGATACGTCCATCCCGATCACGCTCGATACTGTTGTAGCGCAGCAGATCCTCGATGAGGAGGCGCATGCGCTCCGCGCCTTCCTCGACATAGCGCATGTACTGCTCTCGCTGCTCGGCGCTCAGATGTGGACCACCCTGCGTGAGCCTTTGCATGAACATGCTGACCATGCGGATCGGCTCCTGAAGGTCGTGCGAGGTGATGTAGCTGAACTGCTCCAGTTCCGCGTTCGCTGCCTTCAGGTTGTCGGTCAATGCCCTGAGTTCCGCGTTCGCGCGTTCCAGATCGGCCGTCCGCTCTCGTACCCGTGTCTCCAGTTGCGCGTGCACTTCTTGGAGCGCGGCCTGCGCCGCCTTCCGCAGGTCGATCTCGTACCCCAACCGCTCGATCTGGTGCGTGTGATTGAGGATCTCGAAGCTGCGGCCCGCGTCCGACTTCGTGCGAAGCCGGAGGATGATGCACCGAGTGCCTGTGCCGTCGCCGTGACCAGCCGCCCCGTCCGCGCGACACGGCACCTGCTCTGCGCCCCGGACGACGATAAGGGCGCCCGGCAGGTATTCGCTCGTCCGCGCGCAGAGCGCCAGGTAATCGTCGATCGGCACTGTTCCGGCCGTGACGAAATCGTGCAGGCGCCGACCGAGCATCTCGCGCCGTGGTCGCTGGAAAAGCTGCGGCGCCTGGGAGTTCATCTCGATGACGATGCCAGTCCCGTTGACTAAAAGCATCGGATCGTCGATCAGTTCAGCCCAGTGACGGAACTGTGCTTTGATCAAGGGGAAGGCGCTTTCATGCCGGCGCTGTATTCACGTCCCTCGCTGTCGCGAGCCTCCTCGGTCGGCTTCAGGTAGACGACCACCCGGCACCCGGGATGGCCATCCGCGATGGTTTGCTCAAGCGCGACCTTGCTGTAGCCGAGGTTCTCCGCGGCGATGTGGCCGAAGACATTGCTGGTCATCATGCATAGCGCCGGTCGCCCGACGACCTTGTCTCCAAACGGACAGGCCCGGTTGCCAAAGACGATCTTTTCCGGGGTCTGCTCGATGATGAAGAAATCGCCCTTGATCCGTCGCTTGAGATCGAGGCATACTGCCGCCACCTGCTCGGGCGAGAGCTGCGAGACCTGCAGGGCTCGCCGATAACTCGCATTCATCTCCTCGCCCATCCGCTGACCCACGATGCTCACGAAGCTGGCCGCTTCCTTGACGCCCACGACGTCCTGGAGCGTTCCCGAGAGATGCCGGAGAAGGGTGCGGACGAAGTCGTCGCGCTCCAATCCGGTGTCGACGGCCTTGAGGCGCGCGAGTTCAGTCGTGGTCTGGGGGGTCTTCGCGTCGTTCTCAAGAGCGGGGCGAGCAGAGGCAGCGGCGTCGCTGATAGGAGGCGTACTCATGTGGGAGTCCTATCATTGGAGGTCGCGTCGTCGACGCTGCCTGGATAAAGCGCGCGGCCAAAGGGACGATGCCTAACGCTCGTGACTGATCTACCGGACGTGATCGCCGTGTTCAAGCGGCGGCGTCTCGCCTTGCTACCCGCATTATGAAGGCAATCCCAGGCCGCGCGCTCGGCGAGTTATGGGGGCCAGCCGGAACGAATGCCAATTATCAGGCATCTGAAGGCGTTACGCATGCGCATGTCCGATGATCATGCCTCGCCCAAGGATGATCAGGGCCGTTCATCCTCGTCGTCAGCGTCCTGTTCGCTGATCGCCTGCTCGCGCTGTTGTGCTTCTTTCCGCGGTTCGTCGTCTTCACCACGTACGTCATCCTCCTCCGCCTCGACCGCGGTAAGACGTTCGCGGTGACGATCAGCAGGACTACGTGCGCCCTCGTCTTCGAGGTCGTGGCGCAGCTGCTCATCACTCGCGAGGTCGGACGCGTCGCGTTGTTTACCGAGCGCCGGTTCTTCGACGCGCTCAGTTCGACCGCCATGGTTTGCTTTCGCTGTCTTGGCCGTGCTGACGGCCTTTGGTGCGGATGTTGCAGCTACCCTGGCCCTCGTTGCGTGCGCTTTCTTCTTCTCGTTCTTCTCGGATTTTTTCCCAGTGGTTGGGGAACTGGTTTTCTTGCTCATGATCGCCTCGCTCGGTCATCGGGGGTGGATGCTATGGCGGCCACGTTTGGCCCCGTAAGGAAGAAGCTAGAACCATGCCAAGGGCTGTCGTGCGATGGCCCCTGCAACGTGATCGGGACTCGCGTGGAATCAGGTTTTCTGCACACCCGTCCTTGCCGCGTCCCGCGATGATCGCATGCGTGACGAACTGGTATTCGTCGATGAGTTCGGCCTGCATGGCCGACGAGGCGACCATCGGTCAGCCCCACCTAAGGATGTCGCGGCCACGCTTACTCTTCAGCCTCTTCAGGCTCTTCAGACTCGCGCTGCCCTCAACGCCACCCGCAAGCACATTGGCGTCCGGACCCCTAGGCTAAGACTTAAGCAAGCTAAAATAGAAGGTGGAGCCGTTCCCGACCTCTGATTCTACCCACATGCGGCCCCGGTGACGCTCGACGATCCTACTGCAAATGGTCAGCCCCAATCCCGTGCCGGCGACCTCTCCCCGCGAGTGAAGGCGAGTGAATGCGTCGAAGACGCGCTTCAAGTCAGCACGCGGCATCCCGATGCCATTGTCCTTGACGTAGAACGTGTTCATGCGCGCATCTGCATTCGGTACCGAGCCGGCATGGACGGAAGGGACGACGCCTTGGTGCCGGTATTTCAAGGAGTTGGAAATGATATTCTGGAATAGCTGCACGATTTGCTGGCGGGTCGCCAGTGCCATCGGCAGCTCATCCCGAGTGACGGCGGCACCGGTCTGCTTGACGGTCTCGCTCATGTTGTCAACCGCCTCCTCCCAGGCCGAAGATATTTCGGTGGGCTCCAACTGAACGCTCTCTCGACTGACTCGCGCGAGCGTCAGGAGGTGGTTGGTGAGACGGCTCATGCGCTCAGCACCTTCCACGGCATGCGCGAGATAGCCGCGAGCTTGCTCATCGAGCACGAGCCCAGCGCGACGTTCAAGGAGACCCAGGAAGTTCGTCACCATGCGCAGCGGCTCTTGAAGATCATGCGCGGCGATGGATGCGAACTGCTCGAGATCGCGGTTCGCCTTATGCAGTTCATCGCGCTCGCGCACACGCTGGCTGATGTCGCGGACAATCTTGGCAAATCCGCCAGCTGGGTCGGGTAATTTGGTGATCGAGATATCTGCATTGAAGGTCTCCCCGTTCTTTCGCCGCCTCAGCCCCTCGCCTTTATAGAAACCCTGATCATTAGCGATCCGCAGGTTCCATTCCGGCTCCCCAGATCTCACACCTTCGTCGGTATACAAGATTGAGTAGTTTTGACCGATTGCCTCCTGTTCCGTATACCCCTTCATCCGTTGCGCCGCCGGGTTCCAACTCGTGATTCGCCCAATCGCATCTAGGGTGAAAATCGCATAGTCATCGATCCGTTCGACGAGCATCTCCATCGCAATGTCTTTGGGCGTACGCATGACGTTCCTTAGCTAAGACTATGAGCGGCCACACTCGCAACGACACGCCGTGCGAGCAACTTGTATGCCAAAAGAAGTTCCGCTCTCCCTCGTCTCCCATTTCAAACCCTGCAAGATCGAAACCTCACCATGCAATTCACGTCGGCGGATCGCCTTGAGCGAACGATTCTGCAGACCAGTCTGGATCTTCGATCCGAGGACCTTGACGCCATTGAAAAAAGAGAAGACGGAATGGTTCTTCGGCGAGATGAGTGGGCTGGAGAAGCAAGCCGTTAGATCTCCCCTGCGCTCTGGGGTCTACGTCAGGGATCTGGGGCAATAGGATTGGCCGCAGCGGCGCAGCGGCGCAGCGGCGCAGCGGCGCAGAGGCGCAGCGGCGCAGAGGCGCAGAGAAAGACCAAAACAACCCATTTTCGTCTCTGCGCCTCTGAGCCTCTGCGACCCGATCATCTCCGATTGAACATCGGTTACCCACTGATCACGCCAAAGAACCGACAGAAACCTATGCAAGCTCTGCGGCGGCATTTGTACCGGGTCATTGGGGATCGCTGAATTCGTCGGCTTTTTTTGTCTGGTTTTGGTCACTCGCGTTTTCAAACGCTAGGGCAGCTTCCCAACGGTAGCGCGGAGCGATCGACCTGGGGTTTAGCGGGAATTGCGCGGGGAACACTTAGGCGGCTGAAGCTGCTGTCGCTGCTGTACCTGCTGTAGCTGCTGCGGCCCATCACTAGTCGGCCTTGGGGAAGCCCTTCGGGGGCGTCATCCGCTCCGCTAACAGCCGTCCCGATTCATGGGACCTGCCATCTCTCAGCGTGCTGTACATCTCTTGGGCCAAGATCAGGAACTCAGGCCAAGTAGTGGCCTTGGTAAAATAGGGGAATTGAAGCTCATTGACGATGGAGTGCGGCAGATTGGTCCGTCGACTACTGCTCATCAGCACCATTGAAATGGCCTTGAACTCTGGCTTGCTGCGGAGGCTCTTGAATAGTTCAAGGCCGGTAATACGCGGCATGTTCAGATCCGACAGGATCATGTTGAACTCACGATCTATGCCGAGCAAATCCACTGCATGAGTGGCGGACGCACACGTCTCCATAACTATTGGCAACGCGAGTTCGGTGACCGCTTCTTGCAAGAGATGGAGGTCATCCTCGTTGTCATCGACGACCAGGACGCGGTAGGTGGGACCTGAGGTTCGCATAAGGGGCTTGCTCCGAGTGTAAATGCGCAGGGCGCTTTCGTCCAGATCCAAACGGTGCTCTGGCCCAGCCCGATGGGCCAATGGAGTAAAGCTAAGCCTTTCGAGACCGCACCTTGAACAAGAGAAACGGAGGAACGGAGGTGAAGACAGGAAAGAAGCCCATTGATCCCAGGCTTTCTCCGTTCCTCCGATCCTCTTGTTCAATCTGGTTGAAAGGGCTCGGCGACACCAAGTCTCTGTTGTTCCGTGGCGTCGTGGCGTCGTGGCGGTTCAATCGCCTTCATGCATTCGTGGTCTTTTGATCACGAATTGGTATCAGCGAAAAGCACCGCACCCCAAGCGGGCGTGATGTTCCCATCGCTCCTGCAAACGGGCGAGCTCCTCATTACCGCTCGACAACGGCGCGAAGCGGCCGGTAAAACCCACCGGCTCGCAGACGATGGCGACGATCTCGCGTTGCGCATCTGGGGGATGCTACGACCAGAAGCGCGCAAGATCGTCGATGAGGCTGCAGTAGCCGTTCCAGTCGCTTGGCTTGACCAGCACATCGTGCGCACCCAGCTTTATGCAGGCGTCGCGGTCCACTGGACGCTGCGACGAACTCAGGATCACTGCCGGCATGCCGCTGAGGTGCGCCTGTACGCGTAGGTAGGCCAGCAGGTATTTCCCATCACGTTTCGGCAGGTGCAGATCGATCAGCGCCAAGCACGGCGGCGGACCGTGTGCGGGAGCGAGCAGGCGGATGCCCTCGTCCACTTCGGTGGCCACCAGCAGTTCGATGTTCACTTCCATCTCGCGCAGGCCCTCCTGAAAGAGGAAGACATCGCCGGGATTGTCTTCGACGATCAGCACGCGGGGCGAACGTCCACTGATCATGATACCTCCATCCGGGTCTGCGCAGGGACTCCAACTGAACTCTGGATGGCACCCGACGGCAGTGAGAAGCGGAAGATCGAGCCCTCACCAAGGACCGATTCGACCCTGATGTCGCCACCGTGATGGCGCACCGCTTTGCGGCAGATCGCCAAGCCGATGCCGGTGCCGCTGTATTCCGAACGCGTATGGAGACGCTGGAACACCTCGAAGACCCGTTCGGTGCACTCCGCGGGGATGCCGATGCCATTGTCCTCTACCGACAACCACCACCACGCCCCCTCCTGCTGGGCGGCGATGGTGATCACGGGCGCGACGCCTGCCCGGCGGAACTTGATCGCGTTGCCAATGAGATTCTGGAATATCTGGGCGATAAGCACGCCATCGCCCAGCAACGTCGGCAAGGGTGCGCGGCGGATCTCGACCTGGCTCTCCTGGATCGCGGCGTCGAGGTTGAACAGCACCCGGTCGAGCACCTCGTCGCAGGCGACATGGGTGCTGGTGGCCTCCTTGCCGATGCGGGAGAACGAGAGGATGTCACGGATGAGATCCTGCATGCGCTTGGAACTCTCGACCATTTGACCGAGAAAACCCCGCCCGCGTTCATCGATGCTGCTGGCATACCGCTCGTTCAACAGCGACGCATAGGATGAGATCATGCGCAGGGGTTCCTGCAGATCGTGCGACGCGACGTAGGCGAACTCCTCCAGTTCGGCATTGCTGCGCGCCAACTCCTCGGCCTTGGCAATGAGGGCCGCCTCGGCCTGCTTCCGCACGGTGATGTCTTCGATCAGACCATCGATGTAGAACGTGCCGTCGCCATCCGTCAGCAGGGTATTGGAGATCGAGCACCAGATCCGCGTGCCGTCCAAGCACCGGTGGTGCACGTGCCATTCCTGCACCCGCCCATCACGCTTGAGGCGCTCGTTGAGCTGACGGCGCTCACCCTCATCGAGATAGAACTGCGACATGCTCAGCGTCTTCGGATCGACCGCTGGGTTGATGCCGTAGATGCGCAGGAAGGCCGGATTCGCACTGATCACCTGACCGCCCAGCGTGCAACGGAAGATGCCGACGTTGAGCCGGTTGAGCAGGCTTTCCAGACGATCCTCAAGGCGGTCGGCACGTTGTTCCGCCGCCTGACGCAAAGCCTCCGATTGGCGGCGGATCGCCCGCCCCTTGTTGAACAGGTCGACGAAGACCGCCACCTTCGCCCGCAGGATGTCGGGGATCACCGGGGCATAGATGTAATCCACCGCACCGAGCGAATATCCCTTGGAGGCATGGTTATCGGTCGCGCTCATCGCGGTGATGAAGATGATCGGCGTATCCTCGCTTTTGCGTCGTTTGCGGATCAGCGAGGCGGCTTCGTACCCATCCATCACCGGCATGCTCACGTCGAGCAGGATCACGGCGAAATCATGACTGAGCACCAGGCGCAAGGCCTCTTTACCAGAATTGGCGCAAATGATCTCCTGGCCCAGTTCGCTGAGCACCGCGGTCAGGGCGACCAGCTTGTCCGGACGATCGTCGACCAGCAGGATCTTTGCCGATTCGCTCGGAGTGTCGACCAGGGTCCCATGACCATAAAGGGGAGCATCGTCCATGGTCAGTCTCGCGCGCCGGCGACGGCGGCCGGCTGGTAGAGCCAGACACACAAGGTCGCCAGCAGATGGTCGGCATCGACCGGCTTGGACACGTAGTCCGAGGCACCGGCATCGAGACACTTCTCACGATCGCCCTTCATCGCCTTGGCGGTTAGCGCAATGATCGGCAGTGATTTGCACTCCGGATTCGCACGGATGGCACGCATGGTGTCGTAGCCGTCCATGTCCGGCATCATGATGTCCATCAGCACGATCTCGATGCCCGGATCAGCACCGAGCACATCGATGGCGTGGCGACCCTCCTCCGCCGAGGTGACCACCATCTCATACCGTTCGAGCAGGCTGGTCATGGCGAAGATGTTGCGGATGTCGTCATCGACCACGAGCACCTTGCGGCCCTTGAGCACATGCTCGGGTTTATGCAGGTCGTCGAGCATCTGCCGCTGCACGACAGATAGGTTCCGGTGCGGACGATGCAGACAGGTGGAGACTTCATCGAGCAGCAGTTCGGAGGCCCGGAAATCCTTCACCACGATCGCTTTGCTGCGCTGGCGCAGCGCCGCGTCGTCGTGCGGTGCGAGGTCCTTGCCGGTGTAGATGATCAGAGGCGTGAACGTTTCCGCGATCAGGCACTGCACCTGATCGACCAGTTCGACGCCACCACCGGCATCTGGCAGGCCGAGATCGAGCACCACACAATCGAACTTCTCCTTTTCCAGCAGCTCAAGACCTTCCTTCGCGCTGCCGACCGCGGTGGTTTCGATATCGGCACCGGCGACCAGTTGTACCACGTGATCGCGTTGGGTGGGATTGTCTTCGATCACCAGCAGGCGACGGGTCTTGCCCGTGGCGAAGGTGCGTAGGTGCTGGAGCAGCGTGGCGATCTGGTCGTTGTTCACCGGCTTGGTGATCATGCCGAAAGCGCCGAGACGTAGGGCACGTTCGCGATCATCATCGTTGGAGATGATCTGTACCGGGATGTGGCGGGTGGCCAGGTCGTTCTTGATGCTTTGCAGCACGCGCCAACCCTCGATGTCCGAGAGCTTGATGTCGAGGATGATCGCCGACGGCCGGTACTGGCGCGCCAACGAGATGGCCGCTCCGCCACGCGCGGTCACCAGCACCTTGAAGCCCTGGGCATGCGCTGCCTCCATCAGGTAGGACGCGAACGCGCGGTCGTTGTCGACCACCAGCAGCACCGGTTCTCCGTTGCTGAGACCGTCCCGGTCATCGCCGAACTCGTTGGTCAACCGCCCCGGCTCGGGGATCTCGGCCAGGGAGTGCTGTGATTCGGTGACGATGCGTTGGCCGATACGCTCGCCGTTCATCTGACGACGCGCGGATTTCGGCGCGGTGTACACCGCCGGCAGGAAGAGCGTGAAGCGGCTGCCCCGACCGTGCTGGGATTCGAGACGGATCTCGCCACCGAGCATGAGGGAGATCTCGCGGCTGATCGCCAGGCCCAGGCCGGTGCCGCCGTATTTGCGGCTGGTGGACCCGTCGGCCTGCTGGAAGGCCTCGAAGATGATCTGCTGCTTGTCCGTCGGAATGCCGATGCCGGTATCCAGCACCGAGAACGCCAGCACGCCGCCGTTAGCGCGATTGAGCGAATCGTTCGTTTCGTTCCAGCCGCTGCTCGGCTGGCTGATGTGGATGGTGACGCTGCCAGTCTCGGTGAACTTGAAGGCGTTCGACAACAGGTTCTTCACCACCTGCTGGAGGCGCTTGGAGTCGGTATGGATGACGCGCGGCAGGTTCTCGTCGAGGATGATGTTGAACGTGAGCCTGCACGATTCCGCCACGTGGGCGAAGGTGCGCTCGATGTCGTCGCGCAGGTCGGTCAGCAACAGGTCGTTGGCCTCGACGGTGACCGTTCCCGATTCGATCTTCGAGAGGTCGAGGATGTCGTTGATGAGTGAGAGCAGGTCGTTGCCCGAGGCGTGGATGGTCTTGGCGTAATCGACCTGTTTTCCGAGCAGGTTGCCGTCGGGATTGCGTGAAAGCTGGTCTGACAGGATCAGCAGCGAATTGAGCGGCGTACGCAGCTCGTGCGACATGTTGGCGAGGAATTCCGACTTGTACTTCGAGGTCAGCGCGAGCTGGGCGGCTTTTTCCTCGAGCGCCGAACGCGCCTGTTCCACCTCCTGGTTCTTGCGCTCCACCTCGGTGTTCTGTTTGGCCAGCAGACCGGCTTTTTCTTCGAGCTGCTGGTTGGTCATCTGCAATTCCTCCTGCTGGCTCTGCAGTTCGCGCGCGAGCGATTGCGACTGTTCCAGCAGGTCCTCGGTACGCATGTTCGCGGCGATGGTGTTGAGCACGATACCGATCGATTCCATCAACTGGTCGAGGAACACCTCGTGGGTCTGGCTGAAGCGTTCGAACGACGCCAACTCCAGCACGCCTTTCACCTGTCCTTCGAACAGCACCGGCATGACGATGATGTTCTTCGGCTTGGCCTCGCCCAGGCCCGATGAGATGCGGATGTATTCCTCCGGCACCTCCTTGAGCATGAGCTTCTTGCCTTCGACCGCACATTGACCAATCAGACTTTCGCCCAGGCGGTATTCATGCGCATGGTTGCGCCCGATGGCATACCCGGCGAGCAGCTTGAGTCGCGGAGCGTCGTTGAACTCGTCCTGCGGCGCGTCGAGCATGTAGAACACCGCTTGCTGTGCCGACACCACCGCAGCGAGTTCCGAGAGGATGAGCTTGCCGACGGTCAGCAGATCCTTCTGACCCTGGAGCATGCGTGAGAACTTGGCGAGGTTGGTCTTTAGCCAATCCTGTTCGTTGTTCTTGATGGTGGTTTCGCGCAGGTTGCGGATCATCTCGTTGATGTTGTCTTTCAGCGCCGCCACCTCGCCCTGCGCCGCGACCGCGATCGAACGGGTAAGGTCGCCCTTGGTCACCGCAGTCGCCACGTCGGCGATGGCGCGCACCTGGGTGGTGAGGTTCGCCGCGAGCTGATTGACGTTGTCGGTGAGGTCCTTCCAGGTACCGGCCGCGCCCGGCACCGACGCCTGACCACCGAGCTTGCCTTCGACGCCCACCTCGCGCGCCATGTCGGTCACCTGGTCGGCGAAGATCGCCAGGGTGTCGGTCATATTGTTGATGGTGTCTGCCAGCTCGGCGATCTCGCCCTTGGCCTCCACCGTCAGCTTGCGCTTGAGGTCGCCGTTGGCGACCGCGGTCACCACCTTGGCGATACCGCGCACCTGACTGGTCAGGTTGCCGGCCATGAAGTTCACGTTTTCGGTCAGATCCTTCCACGTACCCGACACACCACGCACCTCGGCTTGGCCGCCGAGCTTGCCTTCCGTACCCACTTCACGCGCCACGCGCGTCACTTCCGAGGCGAAGGAGTTGAGCTGGTCCACCATGGTGTTGATGGTGTTCTTCAGCTCGAGGATCTCACCCTTCACGTCCACGGTGATCTTCTTCGACAGGTCGCCCGCGGCCACTGCCTTGGTCACGTCCGCGATGTTGCGCACCTGACCGGTCAGGTTGCCGGCCATGAAGTTCACGTTGTCGGTCAGGTCCTTCCACGTGCCGGCCACACCCTGCACGTCCGCCTGACCACCCAGACGGCCTTCGGTACCCACCTCGCGCGCCACGCGCGTCACTTCCGACGCAAAGGACCGCAGTTGGTCCACCATGGTGTTGATGGTGTCCTTGAGCTGCAGGATCTCACCCTTCACGTCCACGGTGATCTTCTTCGACAGGTCACCGGTGGCGATGGCGGTGGCGACCTCGGCGATGTTGCGCACCTGTGAGGTCAGATTGCCAGCCATTGAGTTCACGTTGTCGGTCAGGTCCTTCCAGGTCCCCGCGACGCCCTTCACCTCGGCCTGGCCGCCGAGCTTGCCTTCGGTACCGACTTCACGTGCCACACGCGTCACCTCCGAGGCGAACGAGTTGAGCTGGTCCACCATAGTGTTGATGGTGTCTTTGAGTTCGAGGATCTCGCCCTTCACGTCCACGGTGATCTTGCGCGTCAGGTCACCGGCGGCGACCGCCTTGGTCACGTCCGCGATGTTGCGCACCTGACCGGTCAAATTACCGGCCATCGAGTTGACGTTGTCGGTCAGGTCCTTCCACGTGCCGGCGACGCCGCGCACGTTGGCCTGACCACCCAGATTGCCTTCGGTGCCGACCTCACGCGCCACGCGCGTTACTTCCGACGCGAACGACGACAACTGGTCCACCATGGTGTTCACGGTGTTCTTCAGTTCGAGGATCTCGCCCTGCACGGTCACGGTGATGGTCTTGGACAGGTCGCCAGCGGCCACCGCCTTGGTCACGTCCGCGATGTTGCGCACCTGCGACGTCAGGTTCGAGGCCATCGAGTTCACGTTGTCGGTGAGGTCCTTCCACGTACCGGCCACACCACGCACATCGGCCTGACCACCGAGCTTACCTTCGGTACCGACTTCACGCGCCACGCGCGTCACTTCCGACGCGAAGGACGAGAGCTGGTCCACCATGGTGTTCACGGTGTTCTTCAGTTCGAGAATCTCGCCCTGCACCGTCACGGTGATCTTCTTCGACAGGTCGCCGTTGGCGACCGCCTTGGTTACGTCCGCGATGTTGCGCACCTGCGAGGTCAGGTTCGACGCCATCGAGTTCACATTGTCGGTCAAACCCTTCCAGGTGCCCGATACGCCCATCACTTCCGCCTGACCACCGAGCTTGCCTTCGGTACCGACTTCACGCGCCACGCGCGTCACTTCCGAGGCGAACGAGTTGAGCTGGTCCACCATGGTGTTGATGGTGTTCTTCAGTTCGAGGATCTCGCCCTTCACGTCCACGGTGATCTTCTTCGACAGGTCGCCGGCGGCCACCGCCTTGGTCACGTCCGCGATGTTGCGCACCTGGCCGGTGAGGTTGCCGGCCATGGAGTTGACGTTGTCGGTGAGGTCCTTCCACGTGCCGGCGACGCCGCGCACGTTGGCCTGTCCACCCAGGTTGCCTTCGGTGCCGACTTCACGTGCCACACGTGTCACTTCCGAGGCGAACGACGACAACTGATCCACCATGGTGTTGACGGTGTTCTTCAGTTCGAGGATTTCGCCCTTCACGTCCACCGTGATCTTCTTGGTCAGGTCGCCGTTGGCGACGGCGGTGGTTACGGTGGCGATGTTGCGCACCTGCGACGTCAGGTTCGACGCCATCAGGTTGACGTTGTCAGTCAGGTCCTTCCACGTGCCGGCCACACCTTTCACGCGCGCCTGACCACCGAGATTGCCTTCGGTACCCACTTCACGCGCCACGCGCGTCACTTCCGAGGCGAACGAGGCGAGCTGGTCCACCATGGTATTTACCGTCACTGCGGTGCGTTTGAATTCACCGTGCAGCACACGACCTTCCACGTCGAGTGCCATCGACTGCGAGAGATCACCCTTGGCCACCGCGCCGATCACGCGGGCGGTCTCGGAGGTCGGATGCACGAGGTCTTCGATCAGTTCATTGACCGAATGCATGCTGTCGGCCCACGCGCCCTTGAGCGAGCCGACGGTCGCCCGCTGGGACAGCCGCCCTTCCTTGCCGACCACGCGACTGAGGCGATCCAGCTCCTGCGCCATGTTGCGATTGAGATCGACGATATCATTGAAGGCCTCGGCGATGCGGCCATCGACACCACCGACTTCGTCGTTGAGCTGGATCGAGAAATCACCGCTGCGCAGGGAAAGCAGCGCCTGCAACATCCGTCGCTTGTCGCTCGAGCCGCTCCCGGTCGCCGGCGTGGTCTCTTTGGGCTTAGAGGTCGACAACGCGGTGCGGGTGTTCTTGGGCATTGGCGACCTCTAGCTAGTTCATTGGAATAGGTTTTTCCGACGAGGGTCAACTGGCAGTCGGGCGTCGGGACAGACGGGAGCTAATCACCCCTGCAACTTGCAATGAATGGGTAAAACCAGGGGTTTCGTGCTCCTGCACTTTGCAGTGGGTAGGCTCCTCGGGTGCGCCAATCACAAAACAAATCTGCACTTGACGAGTATGCCGGATGGATTCCTGGCATGCGAGTTGCGCTGTGCCGAGTCATGGCCGAGTCATGCACCAACCGCCACGCCGATGCCTCCTCACTCATCCGTTGTCCTCACTCATCCGTCGGGACAGCCTGATCGGCATCGATGTGGTGGCCTGACGGTGTGCATTTTCCTCCCTTTGCTGGTCGCCAATCCTGCCGAGTGCATGAGAAGCACGTGCTCATCCGGCGACCGATCCGGATGCATTGTATCAACCCGTGATGGCAACGCGGTTTGTGCTCCGAATCCAATGACGGTCGTGTTCGGCACGGAATGTGATCAGAAGGATCAGCGACGAGCCTCTCGCGCTCCCTGGCCATAACGGCCGGGGCCAACCACACTCTAGGAGTATCCCATGGCTACCTCTGTCTACTGCCTCGCCAATTCCGATCTCCACGCCAACACCATCGTCGAAGCGCTGAAGCGCGAGGGTTTCCGCCTCGACGACATCTCGGTGCTGTTCCCTGATCGCACCAGCACACGGGATTTCGCCCATGAGAAACATACCAAGGCCCCCGAGGGCGCAGCCACCGGCGGTGCCACCGGCGGCGTCCTCGGCGGTGCGCTCGGATGGATGGTGGGCATCGGCGCGCTGGCGATCCCGGGCATCGGCCCCTTCGTCGCAGCCGGTCCGATCATGGCCGCGCTCGGCGGTGCGGCGGTCGGGGCCGCGGTCGGCGGTCTGACCGGCGGCTTGATCGGCATGGGCATGCCGGAATACGAAGCCAAACGCTACGAAGGCAAGATCCGTGAAGGGCGCGTGCTGATCTCGGTCCATGCCGACGATTCGGAATGGTCGAGCAAGGCGAAGCGCATCTTCAAGGACTGTGAAGCGGAAGACATTGGCTCGTCCGGCGAAGCCAGTGCCGACGTCAAGTCCACGGTCGGTGACAAAAGCACGGGCGAAAAGAACACGGCGGCACGTACCGACCGTGCGCGCGGCACCTACTGAAACCCCCAACCAACGAGGTCATCCATGCGCATCATCCTGATTTCCGCGACCGCCATCGCGGCCCTGGGGTTCGCCGCCTGTAACGAGGATTCCAAAAAGATGGCACCGCCACCGTCCAAGACCACCCCCACATCGGAGGTGACGCCTGGCGACCGGACGTCCACGACCACCACCAGCGATGCTCAACGGGTGCCAGCAGACAACAGCGGGCGTAATACCCGTGACGATGGCACCACCCTCACACCGCTAGACCAGGGGATGAGCGAGCAGGATCTCGCTATCACGCAGGCGGTGCGCAAGGCGGTGGTGGCGAATAAGGGCCTGTCGATCAACGCCCAGAACGTGAAGATCATCGCCAAGGACGGCGTGGTCACGTTGCGTGGTCCGGTGGCATCGGAATCTGAACGCACCGCCATCGTGGCGGTGGCCGAGAAGGTGCCCGAAGTCCACACGGTGGTCAACAAGCTCGAGATCGCTTCACGCTGACACCGCTAGTTCGGTCATGCGACAACGCCACCCAGGGGACGAAGGTCTCCTGGGTGGTGTTGTCGTGCCTGGTTGGCTAAGCGTCGGCGCTGGTCGGCTGCGCCTGCTGGCACGGCCCTGCCATGAGACCGCTGGAAAGGCAGAAACGCACATGGAGGACCGAAGGACCGGAGAAAGACAGGGCTGGGGAACTGGGATGTTCACCGACACTTCGTTTCTTGTTTCTCTCCGGTTCTCCGGTCCTCCATGTGCGTTTCGGTCTTTCCAGACAGCTGCTTAAGACGCTGCTAAAGTGCCGGGATCGCTATCGCTCGCCACCGGTTGAAGCAGCCCGGTGACCGCGTGCACCGCCTGGGTCAGGGTGGTCGCGACGGTGACGTCGGACAATCCGGCGAACGAGCGCTGGAGGTCGGTGTTGTCGCTGCCGTGCCCGATGAAACAGACGATCAGCGGCACTGTCGGCAGGCGCGCGCGCAACCGTGTGCACAGCGTGCGCGCTTGCACCCCGGCGGATGGCAGGACCACCGTCACGCAGATCAGCGCCGGCTGCGCCAGGGCGGCACCCTCCACGAGTTCGCTGGTCGTCAGGCTCGCGGACAGGTCACGCGCGTCGTTTCCCGCTTCGTCGAGTGCCTGTGAGAGCATAACTGCCGCCAACTCATCGCGCATGGCCCGCACCGGCAGGCAGAGCACGTTGGCCCGCGCACGGTGATCCGCCTCCTCACCTCCCTCTCCGCTTCCTTGCGCTTGCGCGGGCGCGGAGGCCGCGCTGCGGAGTGCCTGATCATCGAGCAGATCACGCACGCCTTGATGCAAAGCCGCACGCCGTTCGTGATCGAGTTCCGCCATGCCGTGATCCGACTCCGCGGTCAGCAGCACCGGGAGGTAGATCTCCTCATACAACGACAGCAGTGACCGTTCCTTGCGCCAGCGATCGGCCATGACCACCGCCTCGGTGAGGTCCGCACGCAGCAGGCGGTGGTAGAACTCCTGGTGCGGCAGCAGTGGATCCTCATCGCTCAGCAGCACGCTGAGGAAACTCAGGCGCGGGATGTGACGTCCGATCACCACCAAGCACACGGTCATGGGCGTCGCGAGAATGAGCCCGATCGGTCCCCACAACCACGCCCAGAAGACCGAGGCGAAGATCAGCGCGATGGACGACACGCCGGTGCTGGTGCGGTAGAGCCACGGTTCCAACACATTGTTGGTGATCAATTCGAGCGTGACGAAGAGCCCGACGGTCAGCAGGACGGTCGTCCAGCCATCGGAAACCGCCAGGGCGATGAGGATGGGAAAACCTGCGGCGATCCATGGGCCGACATACGGGATGAAACGCAGCGTGGCAGCGAGGGCGCCCCACAAGGCGGGATTGGGCACCCCGATGGCATACAGGCCAATGGCCACGGCGAGACCGAAGCCGCAGTTCAGACACAGTTGCATCAACAGGTAGCGGAAGACCCGCGTCCCGGTCTCGGTCATGGCGTTGGTGGTCTGGCTGATGCGCCCGTTTCCCACCAGGCGCAGGATGCGCCCGCGGATGTCCTCGCGGTAGAGCAACATGAAGACCGTCAACAGCAGCACGAGCGCGGCGAGCCCGAAGCCACCGAGGATCAGGCCGATCACGCTCTGCACATCGCCACCGGCGTTGCTGTTGTCGACCACCACCGTCACCGGTCCCGCCCCATCCGCCCGCCCATCGACCACCGGTGGCAGCCGGTTGGCGCCGGGCAGATCCTGACGCACGGCTTCGATTGCACGTGAGAGCCGGTCGTACTGGCCGCCGGTGGACTCCTGAAAGGTCGTCACCTTGCGTTGGATCGCGTGGTGGTAATCCGGCAGCTTGGTCGCCAGATCGACCAGTTGCTGCGAGAGCACATAGCCCACCAGCAGGACCATCGCGGTCACCGAGACGATGACCAGCACCACCGAAGCGATGCGGCCGGTCACCCGTTCGAGCCGCGTCACCAGCGGCGCCAGAACGAACGTCAGCAGCGACGCCAACGCCAACGGGACGAATATGTGCTGCGCCACCGCCAGCGCACACAGCACTGCCACGATCATGATGACCGTGTAGATGCGCAGCAGCACCGCCTCGCTCCCGTTAATCTTTATGGCCACAACGCATCATTCCCGCACGCCGCGTAGGCGACTGCAACGGCCTCGATGGCTGTCGGCCGTTTAGGAACAGGCAGCGATTCGGCGGCGGGCATAACTGGAACGAGCTAGCATCGCTGATGCCAAGCGCGAACGCCAGGTGTGAGCACTCCTGCCGACCGAGGGTGCAAAACACCATCCGCCGCCCATGGCCTGATTGCATTATGCAGGTGGAACACCCAGGCGCGCCAGTTCGTCACGCATGCCCGAGCGCTGAAGTGCATCGTCGACGCTGTGGGCCAGCACCCGGCGGTCGAGGCCCCAAGGGCCGCTTGTACCTTGCCTCGCTCGACGAATGCCGGGCTCGCTACGCAGACGGTTTTGCAGCCACTCCGAAACCAGTTCGACCTGCGCGCAGTCAGTGCGTGATGCGCACGAGGGTCACTCGTTCGCTGATGGTCAGCGCGAGCGGAAGCGTCGCAGGCGCGTCGGTTTCCTTGAGGGTGGTGTCAAGACCGCTGATAACCGTCAAGCGTTTCGGTGCCTTGGCGAAGGTGATGGTGCACGGCTTGTCAGCGGGATCCTCCACCTGTTTCTGGCCATACGGTCGGGACTGATCCCACATGTTGGTGGGCAGCCACAGCGCCAGCACATGTGTGCCGTCACGTTTCTGGAACAGCGTGCTGCGTGCGCCGGTTTCACTGAGGGTGATATCCAACGTGCCGGGAGTAAACGCCGGACCAGGATCGGCCAGGACGCGAATCAGATTCGCCATGGCGGTACCTGCGGGTTTGAAGGTGACGCCATCCTTGCCCACCAGTCCGAAGTTGTCTTCGGGCTCCTGAGGATTGCCGTGCAGATCGAACAATTCGTAAAGGAAGGTCCGCCGAACCTGATGGGCGAAGGTCGTCAGCAGCACGCGTGGCAGATAGATGCCAGCAACTTCTGGCGTCACCGCGACGTGCCCGGATTTTGCCAAGTGTGTGGTGTATCCGATCTCGGTGATCATGAGCGGCTTGGTGCCGCTGAATGCACGTGCTCCGGTGAATGCGGTTGGAAGATCCGCCTTCATCCAGTCGTGGCGATTTTCCGGCTCCCAGCCACCGGCATACGGATGGATGTTGCCGAAATCACAGTACGCACTCAGGTCGCCCAACTTGGCACCGTAGGCGTAATCGGTGACCGACAGGCACAGGATTGGCTGCTGCGCCCAGGTGGCGTCGGCGCGCACTGTGGTCCACAAATCTTTCTGGTACTGGGCCGCGCGTTCGGGCGTCCAATTGTTGAGATTGACCTCGTTCGGCCCTTCAAATGCCTCAATGGCATCCCTGAGTTGCCCCGCTACCGGCAGCACGCGGTCCACCGGCACCCCGGTGATCAGCGTCGCCTTGATGCCTGCACGTCCAAGGTCGTTCAAGCGCGCAAAATAGGTTGGCCACTGGGAATCCACCAACCCGTCGCGCACATGGCGTACACCGAGTTTGACCAGCGCTGCCTTCAGATTCACGTCGTGGTCGTAGACCGTGCCTTGGTAATGGGCGTGGATGTTGACGCCAATGCTGTCGACGAAGGCATCGGCAGGCACTGCCTGGACGGTCGCAGCGGTGAGTGGGCTCGCGGTGCCGATCAGCATCGCGATGAAGAGTGAGAAACAGCGCATGTGGTGGCGATAGCCACCGGCGTCGGACAACTCAACCGGGGCTTGCTGGTCCTGTGACCACCGAGCGATTCCTCCCGGCGATCTGCTGATCTTCTGACTCACCACACCTGGACATCGCTTCTGCTGCAAGCGCTTCACTTGGGCCGCCATTGGAAGAAGACTCCTTTGGACTTCACATGTTCTTCGAGGAATACCAGGTAGGTGCCGTCTTGACGGCGGTGCGACTGGATGCCGTCATTCATGTCCAGCCAGCCGGTCGTGCCGCCGATGTCGGCGGTTGGCAGCAGTCGCCCCTGACGCTTGCCATCGGACAAGCGGATCACATCCACGGCCACCTGACCCTGGCGCCAGATCGAACCGAAGAAGGCATAATCGGCCTCGAAACTCCAGGCTTTGGGCGAATGCCAGTTGATGACTCCTTCCGGCGGTATCAGCGAGGTCTTCCACACCAAACTCGGCGTGCTGGTCCAAGAGTCGAAACGCTGCAATTCCGCGCCGACTTCCATCTGCTCCCACCCACGACCAGGATGGGGATGAGTGGAGGTCCACACGCCCAGGTACATGCGGTCCAGCGCGGCATCGTAGTACATTTTCGACAGGTGGCGAATGTCGCTGCCACGCGGGATGGGGCGTTCACGGTCAGGCGTGGTGTTCCAGGTCGGCACACCGCGCTGATCCACGCCGGTGAACGCGAGGCGCGCGATGGTGCCTTTATCTGCCGACCACGACCGCAGATTCAGCCAGATGTTGCCGTTGGTATCGACGGTCATGCATTGGCCACCGCCGGGACCCGTGCGGTATTCGTCGCCCTGCATGCGGCCATCACCGTTGGCATCGCGCCACAGGAAGGGGCCGTCAGGACGCCCAGGCGGATAAGCGGGGTCCTTGCTGCCGGTGGGCCAGTACATCGCCGCGGGAACGGCGATTTCGCCCTCGAAGCGCCAGAAGAACAAGGCATCGCTCATCTGCTCTTTGCCAAACAACACTGGCTTGCCAGCAAGGCGGAGCATGCGCATGGCTAGCCATGGTTGCCGGAGGCGATGGTCGTCGGGGTAACGCTGCGGATCGAGGGTGATCGCGGCGTCGGTCCAGCCCATGCCCGGCGGTTTGCTGTAATCGATGACGTACCGATGTCCGGCGCTGAAGACCGAGGTGTCGGCACCGGGATCGGCATCCGCGCACGAAACAAATTCGCTGGATTGCCGCACCCACGTCACGCGGCGCTCGGCATCGAATTTCCACAGTTTGGCACCGTAATCCCAACTCGACACATACAGACTGCCCTCCGCGTCGGTCTGGATGCCGGTGAGGCGGAAAAAACTTCCCGCTGCGACTTTTCCAGGAGTCACTCCGGCATAGATGGGTTTGCCGAAATGACCGCCTGGCACGGGTGCGCCGGTGTCGGCGCGGTAGCGGCGAATCTGCTGGCGATCCAGGGCACCATCGGCGACCAGCACGTCACCACTGCGCACATCGATGCACACGGCGATTGGCGTGCGGCAATCACTGATCGTTACGTCGCGGTCTCTACCATCGCGGCCGATGCGACGAACCTGATTCGCCACCGTGTCGATCACCCACAGGTCGTGCGGTGCGGCCGAGTCGATCGCCAAGCGTCCAGGATTGGCGCAGGCGAATCCTGGGCTCTCGACCATGGTGGTGGTATCGAAACAGCGAATGCGACCAGCAAGCGGATCGCTGAGGTACAACACGCCCGCGTGGATCGCGAGCCCGGTGGGAAAAGTTTTTGACCCAGGGAAGAGTGCTAGGCGATTGCGGTTGATGGCTCCGGGCCACCCAGCGGCTTTGCCGTCGCGGGTATATCGACTGATCCCGCCATACGCTTGTTGGTTGTTGGCTTGGCCGTCCTGACACAGGGCGTAAAATACATAGTTTGCATCAACAGCGACTGCTCTGCCGCCGGAGAAACCACTGGCATGGAACTCATCTGCGTAATTCGCATCGCCTTCGACCATGCCGAATTTTTCGCCCGCGGTGGAATAGATGCCGGTCTCACTGGCGGCTTGGTCCCAACCAGAGATGGTGTAGATGCGGTCACCCGCGATGGCGATATCCTCGACCGCCATCTGCATCCAGTTTCCGCCGCTCTCTGCGCCACCGCTCCCTCCGCCACCGCTCCCCACACCACGGTGGGTGTTACCCCAGGTGTTGCCGAACCAGAATGTCTGGGCGTTCAAGGCTCCTGGCGCAGGCACCAGCACTGGCGCGGCGACTGACTCCGTAACGGGCGCGGGTGCGAGCACCGGCGGTGCGGGTTTGCGGTCGATGCTGAGCACCATCGCCGCGACGAGGCTGGAACCCAGAACCACGGCCGCCGCTGTGGTGGCGGTGGTGAGCGACAGCGTCATGACCGGTGCGACACCTTTGGCGAGCGCGGCGGCAGCGGGCGCGGCCGTTGGTGCCAAGCCTGCTTTGGTGCAGGCGATGACCAACGCGGGATTGGCGGCGCTGGCTTCACTGGCCAAGCCGGTGGCCAAGGTCGCCAGTCCCAGCGTCACGCCACGCCGGGAAAACCAGCGTCGCAGCAGCGCAAGACTTTCATGAACTCTGGTTTTGACCGCATCAACCGAGCAGCCGAGTTCACGCGCGACCAGCGCCTGGGGGCGACCTTCCAGATAGAATCGCACCATCGCCTCGCGCCTGGGGGCGCTGAGGCTGGCCAACGCCTCGTCGAGCAGTGGCCGCGCAGCCGCCCATGCAGGATCGGCCTCTTCAGCACGTTGTCGGGCATGCTCCATGGCGGCCTCCTGTTCGTGCCGACGCCGGCGTTCTTCGCCCCGCCGTTGATTGGCGACGACTCGCCGCGCGGTGCCCAGCAACCAGCCGACCAAACGCGTGGGATCGCCAACTGCTTCCGGTCGCTGCGCCAGCACGATGAACACCGCTTGCGCTGCTTCATCAGCGTCCGGAGCGCCCAGCCGTACACAGGCCGAATGAACGACCGGCGCATGGCGTTCGCACAGTGCGCGAAACGATGCCTCGTCGCGGCGAGCCAGCCACGCGGTGAAAAGCTGCACATGTCCACGGTGCCGCATGGCAGGATCCTGATGGTGAAGGAATACCTTCGTGATTCCCTCATGACAGGGAACTGGGCAGCATGCTGCCGCTCTTCAGGAAAGATCCGGCAGCAGCTTGGTGCCATTGCCAATGGGCTTGGGGAGGTTCACACCCGCACGCGCGAGCAACGCGGTCAGCAGGTCGGCATGAATGCCATTGCAACGCGGGACGTAGCGCCCGGTGCGGATGGTACCGCCGCCGCGACCGGCGACGATGCATGGCAGGTTGGTGTTGGTATGGCCGTTGCCATCGCCCAGACCTGATCCCCACATGAACATGCAGTTGTCGAGCAAGGTGCCCGCGCCTTCGCGAATACTTTTCATCCGCGCGACCACGTAGGCAAATTGTTCCAGGTTGAAACGGTCGATCTTGGCCAGGATCGCGAGCTTATCCGGATTGTTCTCATGGTGGCTGTTGTGGTGATGGTCGACATCAAGCTCCGGATAGGTCCCCATATGGGCCGCTGTCGAAATGAGCGTGCCCACCCGGGTGATGTCAGCCTGGTAGGCCAGCACCAGTAGATCGCCCATGATCTTGACCCGCTCACTCCACTTCAGCTGGCCTGGTGGGATCTGCACCTCCATCAGCGGCACCGCGCGTTCCTTGCCCTTGCCGACGGTTGAGCGTGCCACCTCGGCCTGTTGGCGTTCGATGGCGGCGACACGTTTTTCCAGGGAACGGACACTGTCGAGGTAATCATCCAACTGGCGCTGATCGTTGATGCTGATGCGTTTGCGCAGGTCGCCGGCACCCGCGTGTACGAGGTCCAGCATGCTGCGATCCAGCGATTCCTCATCTACCGGAGCGGCATCGGCACCAGGCGCGAACTTGGCCGAGTCCACCGCCGGACCACCCTTCTTCTTCGGCTTCGATTGGCGCGAGGCGAACAGACGTTTCAAGACTTCGGCGGGATTGTTTTCCACCGGTAGCGGTTGGGTCGGCGTACGGAAATTGCCGGTGCTCCAATAACGACTCGTGAGGTTTTCTTGACTGGTGCCGGAGGTTTCGTTGCGGAACGGGCCGACCTCCAGGGACGGGATCGCGGTGTAGATGCCCAATTGTTCGGCAGCGATCTGGTCGGCAGACACCGCGATGTTGATGATGTCGCGCGTAGCGGGATTAGGAATGGTGGCGGTCAACCAGGTGGACAGCTCTAATGCATGCGCCGCGCCATTCAGCGGCGCATGCGCGACATTGTTGAGCCCCCCCAAAATGAGGCACTGATCGATGACCGCACGCAGCGGCTCCAGGCTGGGCGGTAGTATCGCCGGGAAGGTCTTGGCATCCGTCGGCCAGAACTCCTTGGTGTTCACTCCGTTGCCGTTGTACATGAAACCCAGGCGCACCGGCGGCTTGCTGCCACCGGCGCGCGGCGTCTCGGCCCAGCCCATGGTTTCCAGCAATGGCAAGGCGATGGCAACGCCAAGGCCTTTGAGGCAGGTGCGACGGGGGATGAGCCAGTTGTTACGCATGGGATATTCCTGGGATGAGATTGGAGCTACGAGCTACGAGCTGCGAGCTGCGAGCTACGAGTTTGGGAGCCGCTTCGCTCCAAGAAGGAAGCTGGCGAACCACGAGTCTTATAACTCGAAACTCGTAGCTCGTAGCTCGCAGCTCGCAGCTCATTGCACCCGCCGATGAAGGAACGGATAACTGGTGGCGACTTTGCACCACAGGGTCTGGAAGCGGTAACCGTCCTTGGCGACGGCGTCGGCGATCTCGTCAGCGACCACGTCATCATAGCCATCCAGGCCACGACACAGGGCGTAGGCCAGGGCTTTGTTCACCAACGCGCGGCAGATCTCGTCTTTGCGGTTGGCGATGATGCGTTTGAGTTCCCGTGGGCTGTTGAAAACGAGTTTCCCAGGCAACTCACCCGAGCTGTCCACCATCACACCCGCATCGTCTTTGTCCCGCCACCGCCCGATGGCATCGAAGTTTTCCAACCCGAAGCCGATGGGGTCGAGGGTGCGATGGCAGTCGACACAGGCCGGGTCGGTGCGGTGGCGTTCCATGCGTTGACGCTGGCTCAGGTCTGAGTTCGCCGTGGTGTTCTGCTGCTCAAGCGCAGGCACATTCATCGGCGGCGGCGGTGGTGCCTGCCCCAGGATCTGCTTCAACACCCAGAAACCCCGCTGGGGAGGACTGGTGCGCGCTGCCTGCGACGTCACCGTCAGCACACCCGGCATGGCCAAGACGCCACCACGATTGGCATCGCTCAGTGGGACCCGCACCATTTTGGCCCCCTTCACCGTGGCCTCCATGCCGTAGATCCTGGCCAACGAGCCATTCATGAAGGTGAAGTCGGCGTCGATCAGTTCAATCAGGCTACGATTCTCGCGCAGAATGAGATCGAACAACATCGCCGGTTCATCGTACATCGCTTGGCGCAGTTCCTTGGTCAGAAGCGGGTATTTCTTTTCGCTGACGACGTGCTCATCCAGTTTATCTACGCCCAGCCATGGTGCGCCAAAACTGTGGAACAATGCTGATGAACGGGGATCGGCGATCAGGCGCTGCACCTGCGCGGTGATGACGGCGTGATCATGCAGTTTCCCGGCATCGGCCAGGGCGTTGAGTTCGTCATCGGGCATGGTCGCCCAGAACAGGTAGGACAAGCGTGACGCCAGTTGGTGTTGACCCAGGGGGACGACGTCGGTTTTCGCGCCCGCCGTGGAGCCACTGACACTGACATCATCCGGGGTGATGAAGAGAAACGCCGGTGACACCAGCACCGCTTTGAGCATCAACTTCACCGACTCGGTGAAGACCTCGTCCTGATCGTCGGCAAGTTTGAACACGGACATCAGCGTGGCGATCTCATTCTGCGTCACTGGCCGACGGAACGCACGCCGGGCGAAGGATTCAGCGATCTGCTTGGCCGCGTCGAGCTTGCTCAGGTCTTTCCCAGGCATGGCGACGAACAAGCGGCGTTGGATCTCGCTGGGCAGCGCTCCCGGCGGGCCGACGACCTCGATGGTGTCGACGATCACCGTGCGCGGCAGGCGTTCGGTCGCTGCTGGCTGCGCTGGTGTCGCGGTTTTTTTTGCCGTGCTCGCCACGACCTCGACCACGGGATTCACCAGCAATACCGACAGATGGGATTTTCCTGCGACCAGCTTGCAGGTGACGGTGTAGGTACCTGGGGTTTTCGGCGCGGCGGTGACTTTGACCTCACCCACCACCTGCCCGTCGATGCGTACCGCCAGACGAGCCGGTTCCTTGCTGACGGATTTTTCGGCCACTTTCTCAGCCGCCGCACGCAGGCGGATGGTGTAGGTCCCATTGACGGGTGCTGACAGCGTCGTGGTCAACTCACTCGGACCAGTCAGGCGCCGTTCGTTGCCGTCCGGTTTTCCTGCGTCCGGCTTGCCGCCAAGAATGGCATCGAGTTGGCCAGCATTCCAGGTCATCGAGAGTTGATTCGGCTTGATCACCTGATCGAGCACCTCATCGGCAACCACCAGGTACTTTTCCATCAGCAGCGGCGAGATCGAACTATTGAAGCCTTCACCGACCACGTCGTGCGGTAACTGGTCTGCCACCTTCGGGTCGACGCCCAAAAGATCGCGTAGGGTGTTGGCATACTCCACCTGCGACAGCCGCCGCATCACCCCGCGACCGGGATCCTTCGGACTGAGCTGCTTCAGACTGCGCACCCACGCCTGGATCTGGGCGCGCTCTTCAGCACTGGGCTGCTTGCGTTCCTTCTCGGGCGGCATCTCCCCCGCTTGCATACGTTTGGCACAGTCCTTCCAGATATCAGCTCTGGGCAGGGCCGCCGAGCCGCTGGTGTACACCGACAGATCCAAGTCGCCCTTGTGAGTCTTGGCGTTGTGACAACCGACGCAGTAGGTGTCGAGGAACGGTTTGACCCGCGCGTCAAACGTCTGGACCACTGACGCCATCGCTGTCGCCGCCGTCGTCGTCGCCGGAGCGGAGACCGTAGCAGCCTCACCCGCTGCCCCGGTGCGGGCCGTGCAGAACAGCGCCACCGTCAGCATGGCCGAGTAAAGCCACTGCCATGACCCGCCGGGCACCACACGTGAGGAGAAGGTGAGCATTTACAGGCACCTGTCCGCTGGAGCGCACAGGTGAGGATGAACTTTGGCGGTGAGGGCGTGGCCGGGACCACGTGCTCCACGTGGCACCACACACCTACACGGCAAGCACCTCACCCTGGGCGTGCTGGTCCTGCGACCAAAGACGCGCGCTCGCTGTCCTTAGCAGGCTGCTCATACCAATCCTCCATCGGTCAACCGCTTGAGGAATTGAAGGCAGGTCAAACCGCTGAGGGCGCAGAGGGCGCAGAGGGCGCAGAGGGCGCAGAGGTGGGCGAGTTTCCGTGGGGGATTGGCATCAGCAGGCTCTGCCGGAGGCCCGTCACCATTTCGCCCAGCGCTGATGACTCAGGCCTGTTCCTGTGCGACTTCGACCCAGCCCCGGGCCAGCGGATCGACCTGGCTGCCGATCGATGGTGGAGACGGCAAGCGTGCGGCGACCGCATACACGCTGACCGGCAGACCGGTGGCGACCGCGATGGTGCCTGCGGTACGCTGCACGTGATTGCCACCGACAGCGGGGAAGACCTGCACCACGGTGCGTTGTTGCACCAGCACCAAGCGTGCTTGCGCCACTCCTATACTTTCCTGGGTATCGTTGTGCACGTCGTCTGGTTCCATGAGTTGCTCCTCTGGTGCCGCACCGGCGCGAAAAACGCGTGGTCGGGGCAGCGTGTCCTTCAATTACGGCAAGCGGAGTCGAGCGGGTCTTCCCGCACTGATGAGCACGCGATGGCCAGACGCGCCGAGATCTGGCTGTGGCAGGAGTGCATGGCCTCCCGTTCTTCCTCCCTGACGGAGGGGGCGGGATGCCATTTCGCCATCGCCGCGCGCAGGATTTCATGTGAGGAGGTAAAGATAAACAACATCATGAGAGCCTCCTGCGCTGACCATTGGTCGGTGACCATCCGCTGTCCGCATGTCGCACAAAGCACGTGGGATGCCAATTACACGGCAGGCTCCCAGCGATTGGCACCCTCCGTGCTCCGATCCTCTTCTCCCGACCCAACAAGGACGCCGTCTCATGACCCATCCGGCCCTCAATACCGTCTGCCCCGTATGCGGAACGCAGGTGCCGGACGACATGCCTCCGATGGAGGTGGTGCACACCAGCCACCTGGACGACCGTGGCATCCCGATGCTTAGGGTGTGTTCGCGCGCCTGCGCCCTGCTCGTCCATGAGGAGCCGGATCTCTACTACCGTGCGGCGCGGATGAACACCAAGGCGGCCAGCATCACCGGTTGATCGCCGGCGCGCATGCGTTTGCCGGGCAGCGGCCTGGGAGCGCTGACGGATACCCACGAGGTGCAGCTTGCAGCAACCCGACGTGGCTGGCGATGAATCCTGCACGATCATCACCGGCAGCGTCCGCTGCCTCTGCGCACTCCGGGTCAGTCACTCACCGCACGGCATTGGCACATCTATGACTGATGTGTGAACAGCTCTCATCATTGGAGCTGCCATGCCACGCGGCGACAAATCCAGCTACACCGACAAGCAGAAGCGCCAAGCAGCGCACATCCGTTCGGGATACGAGAAACGTGGTATTTCAGCAGCGGAAGCCGAGGCACGGGCCTGGGCCACCGTCAACAAGATGACCCACGGTGGGCGGATTTCCGGCTCCGGTCGCGGCACCACCACCGACCAATCGCCCGCACGCACGGGTGGCCGCCGTGGCGGACGGGCAACCGCCGGTCGTTCCGCGACGTCCAAACGCAAAGCCGACAGTCGCAAGTCCTGAGTACCCATCACCACCTCAATCCTCTTGCCAGGTCCCGCCATGCCTCGTCCGAGCACACCGCAGAGCATCAAAACGACGCTGCCTCGCGAGCAGCAAGCAGCGCCGTCGCTGCCACCCTCCAGCTTTGAACGTGCGCGCTGGTGCATCGAGCGCAGCCAGCGTTTCCGCCGAACGCCCACTCCCGATCTAGGAATCAACCCATGATCAGTACCGCATCCAGCCCGGTGCCACTGCCGACAGTCGCCGCTCCGCAGGCGCTGCTGATCGTCAGCCTAGAGAACCTCGATGTCCGCTATGCTTCGCAACGCGCGGTCGAGTGGCTCGGGCTGCCGGCGGACCGCCTGTTGGGACGCTCGCTGTTGCTCAGCCTGCCCGACATCGGACAAGCCCTGACGCTCGCGGTCGCGGGCGGGCTCAGTCCGTTCCCAGCGCCCTTGGCCACTTTATTGGTCACTTTGGCGGCGACTCCCGACGGCAAACCGCTCAGCATCCATGCCCACCGTCGCGACACTGACGCGATCCTCGAATTCCGCGTGGATGAAGCGTCTCCGGCGAGCGTGTGCGCGCCCATCAAGCGCATGACACCGCCGCTCGCCGACCCGCTCGGTATGCAGCGTCGGCTCGACGAGATCCGCCAGGATCTCGTCGCCTTGCGCACGCGTATTCCCTGCGAGGAAGCCATGCTGCGTGGCGATGATCCGATCCTCTTCTGGCTGTGGCAGGCAGAAGCTGCGTTAGCCCAGCTCAACTTGCGTTTCACCGATCTGGTGGCGGCGCAGCGCACGCCCACCGGCACCTCCCGGCGCGCGCCATGAGATGCTTACTCCCCCTGGTGCCCGTGCTGTGCGTGACCGCCTGCGGGTCGGCGGAACCCAGTCGTGCTCAAGAACGCCACCGTCGATCTGCGTGGCGAAGGCGCCTGCTTCAGTGTTTCCCTCGACGGTCGATTCTGCTCACTCGTCATCGCGGAGGCCCCATGCACTACACCATTACCGCCTTGTCCCCCAGCAAACAATCCGTCGAGGTCATGCGGCTGAGGCTGCTGGCCGTGGGAGCCCCACAGAATGCGATCTCCGTCAAGCCAGCCCATCCTGGTAAATCCCGGCTGTGCGCGATCGCTCCCTGTTGGATGGTGCTTATCACCGTCGAGGTTGGCCATCCTGGGGTTTCCCAGCCCCAGATCACGGTGAAGACCGATGATCTCGCGGCGTCGCAATCCTACCGCCATGCGCTTGAACTTGCCGGTGGCGTGCATGTCGCCGTGAACGAGGAGTCGTCGACCTTCAATGCGGTCAAGATACCCAGGTCACCCGGACGCCGTGAACGCGGCAAAGCTACCACGATCATCAGTCCTCCGGTGAAGATCTGGGAGGAACATGGACGCTGGTTCGTGCAAGTGCAATTGACCGGCACGGCGATGTCCTTCGCCACCCGCGAGGAGGCGATCGCCTACACCATCTCGGTCTTCAGTGACGGCGGATCGGGTGCCCGGGCAGAGAACCCGCGCGGCCACGATCCGTTGATACCACTCAGCGACCAGTCTCCCACGAATGATCCATACGAATCCGCTGAGATAAGTGATTTGTCGTGGTTCGTCGTGGAGGATTCGAACGGCGTTGATGAGGTGTTGGAAGACGGCTTCGAGATCGTCAAAGACTCGGTTGAGGAAGTGTTTCGCTCGTAAATCGTCCCACAGATGCTCTGTGCGGTTGAGCTCCGGACTTAAAAACGGCTGGGGTGCAAGACGCGTCTTGGACGGGCTACTGAACTACTCCTGCGGGAATCCGCAGAGGGCCTATACACCGGGAGAAATGAGCTATTTGACCACACGCATTCAATAAACGAATCCGACCTCACCAACCGCCGAGAAATTGCGATAGGAACTGCCGACCTCCGCTCTGCTCTCAAGATAACTGCCAAAGATCCTGAACGCCCAACCCACCCGCAACTGATGCTCGATGCCGATCTTGGCATCGCTCACGGTGCGCACCTCGCGCGTTCCTCCGGGTGGCGTTTCACTGTCGCGCAATTGCTGGATGCCCCCTTCGACCAGCAAATGGGTGGCGACCGCCAGATGGTAACGCACGTCCCAGACTGTGCCGTAGACCCAGGTGGCGGCGCGGGTGGCGGTATCCTGCAGATCGCTGAAGATTCGTCCGCGCAGCCGGCTGTCTTCTTCCCATGGCCAAATTACTGAGATCAGCCCGAATGGCGCCAAGCGGTTGTCAGGGTCAGCAGCACCGCGACCAAGGAAATGACGCAGGACGAGACCGGCTTCAGCGGAAAACGAACTGCGTTCGGCGATATGACGGCTCCAGCCGATCGATTGCGAGAAGCCGACGCTGTCGTCGTAGAGCACATGACGGTCGTAGAGCAGATCCTCGAGTCGCGTATGCGAGAAGAGGTAGGCTTCACTGGCGTAATCCCAAGCCAGATGCAGATCAGCTGCCAGGCGGTAGTGGTCGGAATCATCCGCGCCGAACAGACGGCCGCCTTCGCGATAATCTTTGCGGGTGGCTTCGATTGCCAGGTCGTAATGCGACAGTCTCTGGCGATTTTTCAGTGCTGCACCCGCCCGATAGGTATCGCCGACCAGGCGCTCGCCGGTATCCAGCAGCAGTTCGTCGGTGAGAATCCAAGACGCGCCAGCCACGACGGCCGAGAACAGCCCGCGGTTCCGGTAGTCGATCGATGCCGCTCCGCCCAGGCCGTCCAGATCGCGGTGCTTGATATACCGTCGACCTTCGATGGTGGCGGATACCAGGGTGAAAGTGGTTTCATCAGGACTGTAGCGTAGATCGAATCCGGCGATGCCACGCAGGGCAACATCACCGGAGTCATCATCGCCGGTCAGCAAACGACTGTCGGCACGCACCCCAGCGAGGGCTTTCACGTGCATATCGATATGTTCATTGCCCGGCACCAGATCGGAGAGCGGCACCACCAACAGATCGCCGATCAGCGTCTGCGGTGGGGCCTCCTCCGCCGGCAGCGCGTGATGGGCAAGGATAACCAACGAGGCGACCAGCGGGATCAGGCGGCATATCATCGCAAAAACTCCGGTTGGACGTCGAGGCGGTGGTGACGGCGAGGCCCCGGCCTCCACAGGCGTTGCGCCGGAACCACCGCTGCGCGACTATCGCCGGTATGCCAACGCCCGCCGCAGCGTGGATCCCCTGCACCGCCGCTTTGCCAGCGCTTGCGGCGGGAGAGGTGCAGGTCTGGTGGGGAGCTCTGGATGGCGAACCCTGGTGGGAGCCGCTGCTGCCGCTGCTCGCGGTCGATGAGCGTGAGCATGCCGCCCGGTTGCGACACAGCGACGACCGTCTGCGCTCGCTGGCGGCGCGCGCGTTGGCGCGGGTAGTATTGGCGGCGTGTGGTGCCGGCCGCGCCCGTGCGCTGAGGTTCGCCCGCGGACCGCATGGCAAGCCGCGGCTGACGAACAGCGCCCGTGACCTGCGTTTTAATCTCGCCCATTCCGGAAATGCGGTGCTGCTGGCGCTGGCAAGCGGGCGCGAAGTCGGCGTCGATGTCGAAGAACTGCGCGCGGGCATCGCCGATGAGCTCACGGGCATTTGTTCGCCGGCTGAAGCCGCCGCACTTGCCAGCTTGCCTGCCGACCGCCGCGAAGCCGGATTCTTCGCCTGCTGGACCCGCAAGGAGGCCTACCTCAAGGCGCGTGGAGACGGGCTGGCGGTGGAACCTGACCGCTTCGATGTCGCAGTCGACCCGGATGCGGAACCGGAATTGCTCGCGACCCGCCACGACCCTGACGATATCAAGCGCTGGACACTCGCCGCACTTCCGCTCATTCCTGGACATGCCGCTACCGTGGCGGCAATGGGGAGCGATTGGCGGCCTCATTGCTGGAGGATTCAGGACTTGGCCACCAGCGGTGCTTGGCTGGCAGTGGTCGAATAGAGATAGGGATATCCGTATTTGGAGCGCTCACCGCGTTCTGCGTTCATCACCAGGCCCATCGTCACCTTGCCGTGGATCTGATGGAGCGTGGCCATGGTGCGTGCCAACTCCGCTTTCGACGTCATGCGATCACGCACCACCACCAACGCCACGTCGCTGAGATTGCCGACCACCAACGCATCCAGGACCGGTCCCAGCGGTGGGGTGTCGATGACGATGTAGTGATAGACTTGGCGCCACGCGGCCAGCACTTCCGGCAAGATGCGGCTGTGCAGCAACTCCGCTGGATTCGTTGGTCGTTTACCGACCCCCATGAAGCTGAGGCCCTTGTGGGCGGTAAAGACGATGGCTGGCACTTCACCAGAGTCGGCGGCCAGCAGGGTCTCGAAGCCCGTGGTGATGGTTTCGCCCAGCGCGAGATGGAGATGCGGGTTGCGCAAATCAGCGTCGATCAACAGCACGCGAGCGCCGGTGGCGGCGAGGCTGATGGCCAGATGCGCACAGACCGAGGTTTTTCCTTCCTGTGAATCACTTGAGCACACCGCCACCACCGCACAGCCTGGACGGTTCAAGAGCAGCGAAATGGACGTTCGCAGTCCGCGGAATCCCTCCGCCAATGCAGGATGTTGCTCGTGATGGCCAGCACGAGTGACCGGATTCAGACCTTTTACGTATGGTATGCGGCCGATCACCGGCAGACCCGTGATCGCCACGGCTTCGGCAATCCCATGCACGCGACGGGCCAACGCATGTACCGCAATGGCGGCAAGGATTCCGCCCAGCAAGGCGAGCCCCGCAGCGACGGCCTTGGTGGCCGTTGGTCTGACGTTGATCGCCTGAGGTTCTGCGCGCGGCGGCTCGATGACATTCATGGTCGATGCCTGGAGTTGGCTGGTGACGCGCTCCTCATTGAGGCGGCCCTGCAATTGCAGGAAGAACTTCTCCTGCGATGCGGTCTCCTGGCCCAGAACCTGCAAGGCGAAGAGTTTGTTGCGGTACAATCGCAGATTCTCCTCCTCCTTGACGATCTGCTCATCCCAGGTGCGCGCCTGGATGCGCAGTTTCTCGTGCTTCTTGTCGATGGCTTGGCCAGCATCCTCGACCGCGCGTTGCAGTTCTTCGCGTTTGGCAGCCAACTGCGCGCGGGTCTCCTTCAGGCGCGGGTATTTCTCCAGATACCGCTGGCTGAGCTGCCGTTCGTGGTCCCTGATCTCGCCCATGGCGCGATTGGTGGTGATCACCGTTGCGTCCTGGCTCACCGCCTCGATATGCAGCAAGGATTGCAGTCGCGCTTCGGGATCCGTCTGCAGCCGCGCTGCCATCAACTGATGGTCGAGGGCGTCATCAGATGCGATCTGGGTGGTGATCTCTGCCCGCACCGCGTTAAGCTGGCGCAGCCTGACTGCGACATAATTGCCATCCGGGTCGGTGGAGATGATGGCATTCTTGGCGCGAAACTGGCGCTCGTTCTCCCGAGACTCTTCCAACTTGGCGCGCGCTTCGGCTACCTGCCGCTCGAGCAGCGACAAGGACTGACTGATGCGCTCTTCGCGATGATCACGCAAGCGCTCAAGGAACGTCGCGACCACCGCCTGGAGCAACGCGGTGGCCTGCTCCGGTTGTTCGTCACGCAGGGTAACAGTGATCGCCGCACTTTCGCGACTGACATTCAGATCCAACCGCTGACGGAGCACGCCTACGGGATCCGGATGCCCCGCGTAAGGAGGGCTCCGATGGAAAATGTCGTTCTGAACCGCCAGCGAGAGGGTCGGCGTCGAGAGCAGCAGATCGCGTTGGGCATTCAGCAGACTCTGATCGGTGACGGGATCCCGTTCGCCCTGGAACACCGGCTTGGAGCCACGGTCGAGCGCCAGGGTCGTGCTGGCGCGATAGATGGGGACGATTTTGCTGGCACCCCACATCACCACCGCAGCGATGGCCATCCCCACCAGGATGACGATGACGGCGTGGCGTTTGCAAACGTGCCAGAGGTCACCGAATGACGGTGTATGCGGCGAATGGCTGCTCATGGTCCTATCGCCCGCAATTCGACGCCTGAACACTGATCACCATGGATCTTCATATGATATTCCCTCGTTCTGACGCGCCTGTCGTGAAGCAAAAATACTGCCGACAGCATGTCGCATCGTTGTCGGAGAACGACGGATAAATTCCCTGCAATTTGCAGGGCATATTGCTGCTTGCCCCACCCTACTGGGACATCTATGAAATTGCCGTTCACGTCGCTCAATCGGAGACTCGGAACCGTTGCTGCCCTTTTTGTTATGAGACTGTGAGAACACGTGGCCACTCCAATCCATCCAGCCGCTCACGCTCCGCCGCACCACGTTTCATATCCTCGGCAATTCCTCCGGCGTGCGGCAGTAGCCACCCAGCTGCTGCTCATCGTGCTGGTCCAATCGGCGATCGCCGAAGATTCCCCGCTGCACGCCATCGACGCCTTGCATGCCTACCAACCGATCCCAGGCGATTTGCTGCGCATCGATGTCTTCAACGAACCCGATCTCGCGACCACGGCGCGCATGACCGCCAGCTCATCCGTGGACTTCCCGTTGATCGGCGAGGTGGTGGTCGCCGGCAAGGACACCGTCTCCATCGCCGCTGAGATCCAGCGCCGCCTGGAGGACGGCTTCATCCGCAAGGCGCCGACCTCGGTGTCGGTGGTCGAGTATGCGCAGCGGCAGGCCTTCGTGATGGGCAGCGTGGCGCGCCAGGAAGCGGTCAAGCTCACCCCCTTCACCGACCTGAGCGCGGTGCAGGCTATCGTCCAAGTCGGCGGCTTCCTCGATGACGCCAACCGCAATGGCGTCTTCGTGATCCGCGACTTGGCCGACCAGAAGGGCTCCAAGCAGTACCTGCCCGTCAAAGTGGGGCCGACCTCTCCGGGCATAAACCAGGACATCGTTCTGCAACCTGGCGACATGGTCATGGTCCCGCGGCTCGATCGCATCTTCGTCATCGGGCGAGTGCGCACGCCGGGCGCCCTGAACCTTCCCGGGCAGGGTCATCTGACGGTCTCGAAGGCGCTGAGCCTGGCGGGAGGCTTCCAAGTTTACGCTCGCCAAAACCAGGTGCAGCTCATCCGTGCCGGCAGTGCCGTGCGGGTGGTCGACGTCCAGGGCATCCTCAACGGCGACAGCAAGTCGGAAGACCCGGCTCTGCAGCCGGGCGATACCATCTTCGTCCCCGAGAGCAGGTTCTGAACGGCCGTTACGATCGCGAACGACGTCACCTGCACCACCTGACCGCGCCACAATGCTCCCGCACACCCTAGATCGCGCCGCTCTCTATGCGGTCAACTCGCTACCGTCGGCTTCCCAAGGTTTACGCATGCTTGATGTCGTCTGCACCCTCTTCGAAGGCCACTATGCCATGGGCGTGGCGGCATTGATTAATTCGCTGGATGCGGCGGGATTCACTGGCGTGGTATGCGCCGGATACCGCGGAGCACCTCCGGCCTGGGCCAACCGGTTCCCGTTGCACGCTGACGGCGTGGCACGTGTCGTGGGCGACCGCGTGACGCTGCGCCTGGTGGAGTTGCCACCAGGACCACATCTCGCCTCGTACAAACCGCAGTTCATGCTGCGCACCATCGACGAGTGGTATCCGGGTACCGACCGCATCAGCTATTTCGATTCGGACATCACCTTGCTGTGCAAGTGGCAGATGATCCGCGACTGGAGCGACGGGGCCGTAGCGCTCTGTGGCGATCTCTTCGACCAGGTCGGCAATGACCATCCATTGCGTCACTCATGGCGACGCTTCTTTGGCGAGCGGGGCATCAAACTGGATCGTCCCCGTTCCTGTTACATCAACTCCGGCTTCATCGCGCTACCGGTCGCCTTGCGCAGCGTCCTTGAGCAATGGGTCAAGATGCAGGACACCATCGCAATCACCTATGGCCAGGCCGACAGCCTGCGTCAACACGATCGCTCCTTTCCGTTTCACAATCTTGATCAGGACGCGCTCAATGCGGCGCTGCACACCGGCGATTGGCCCCTGAGCATCGCCGGCAAGGATGCCATGGGCTTCGTTCCCGGTGGCTATCTGCTGGCGCACGCCATTGGCAAACCGAAGACCTGGGAACGCCATTTCCTCTACGATGCCCTCCGCGGCCTACCGCCGTCTGCGGCGGACAAACACTACTGGGAGCACGTTTCACATCCGGTCGCGCTGTATTCCCCGTTCCAACTCTTGCTCAACCGCACCAGGCTCCGTCTGGCAGCGGGCATCGGCCGATTCTTCCGGCGCACCTGAGCGGAACGCTCTGGACCGTCCATGGAAACCGCCGCATTGCCCGTACCCGCCCAGGTCGAACCGCCCGTCGCCGCCGTCTCGGGCCTGACGGGCATGCGCCGGCTGGTGACGCGGACCGCGTCCTTCGCCGGATTGCAGGGACTGTTCCAACTCTGCGGCTTCGCTTCGGGCCTGCTGCTGGTCAATCTCCTGCCCAAATCTGAGTACGCACTGGTCACGGTCGCGCTGAGCATGCTCGGCGCCATGCATGTGCTCTGCGATCTCGGGATCACCGTCGCGGTGATGTCGATCGGCGGACGGGTGTATCGCGATGGGAAACGCTTCGGCAGCCTCATCGGCACGGCGCTGCGCATGCGTTGGCGCCTAGCGCTGGTGGTGACGCCGGTACTGATCGTCCTGCTGGTGTTCCTGTTGCGTCACACCCAGACGGGCTGGCTGGAGATCGCCGCCATCACCGGCGTGCTGCTGCTGTGCCTGTCCTGTGAACTGGCCAACGTCATCTATGGCGACGTGGTGGTGCTACGCGGCCTAGTGCGGCGCTTCCAACTCATCGATCTGGTGGCGGCATTGTCGCGCCTTGCGGCAATCGGGCTCTTCGTGGTTGGCGGCGTGCTCTCGGCCCTGACCGCTCTGGTGGCGGCCTGGATCGGCCTGTTGGTCCGTTTCTGGCAATTACGCCGGACCGCGACTGGCGAAGTCGATCTCACCGCACCGGAGGTGGCGGAGGATCGCCACGAAATGCGCCGCATCATGCGTCTGCAGGCACCCAATGCGCTGTTCTACTGCATTCAGGGCCAGATCGCGATTTGGATCCTGGGCTTCTTTGCTGGCCAGGATCAGGTCGCCGACTTCGGTGCGCTCGGCCGGTTCATGGCCATCACCGCTTTTCTCACCGCGTTTCTCAGTGCCGTTCTGGTGCCGGGCTTCACCTGGCTGCAGGAGACTGCGGCGCTGCGCCGCCGTTACGCCGCCATCGTTGGCGGCATGCTGCTGATCGCCCTGGGCATCTCGCTGATGGCCTGGGCGATACCCGGACCGCTGCTGTGGATCCTGGGGCGTCAGTACCACCACCTCACTGCCGAGTTGCCGCTGATGGTGGTGAGCATGCTGTTCGGCTTCCTGGTCAACGTGGTGTGGTCGCTCAACGCTTCCAAGGCGTGGATCACGGTGTCCTCCTGGTTCAACATCCCGCTCACGCTCGCCGCCCAGATCGGGCTCGCCTGCGTGCTCGATCTCACCACCGTGCATGGTGCGATCTGGTTCACCATCGGCTGCCAGGTACCGAATGCGGTGCTCTGCCTGATCGACTCCTGGCGCGGCCTGCGCGCTGGTGGAACGGATCGGCAGACGCCCGCGCTGCCGACGACGCACGTCGACGAAAGAGTCGTATGAGCGCCACTAAACGCATCCTGCTGGTGTCCTACGCCTATGCCCCAGGAGTGGGCGGCATCGAGACGGTATCGCGATTGCTGGTCGCGGAATTCGTCCGCGCCGGACACCAGGTGACGGTGCTCACCTGGACGGCGAGCGATGGCAGCAATGATGGTCCTTGCCCGGTTGTCCGCCATCCCGGTCTGCTGGCGCTGCTGCGCTGGACCGCGTGGGCGGAGGTGGTGTTCCACAACAACATCAGCCTCACCGCCGCCTGGCCACTGATGCTGCTGCGTCGCCCATGGGTGGTCGCCCACCACACCTGGATCGCGCGCCCCACCGGTCAGGTGACGTGGCGTGACCGGCTCAAGCTCATGCTCACCCGCAAGGCGGTGAACATCAGCATCAGCAACGCCATCGCTGCCCAGCTCGACTGCCCCTCGACGGTGGTGCCCAATCCCTATGAGCACACGCGTTTCACCGTGCTGCCAGGCATCCAGCGCGATCGTGACCTGGTGTTTCTCGGCCGCTTGGTCAGCGACAAGGGCGTGGATGTGCTCATCGCCGCACTCGCTCTCCTGCAGAGCGAGGGGCTCACGCCGAGTTGTATGGTGATCGGCAATGGACCCGAGGAGGAACCGCTGCGCCTGCAGGCGCTGGCGGCCGGACTCGATCAGCAGATCACGTTCGCTGGTGTCCTGCGCGGCCAGACGTTGGTCGAGCAGCTCAACCGGCACCGCGTGCTGGTGGTGCCGTCGCGCTGGCGCGAACCCTTCGGCGTGGTGGCGCTCGAAGGCATCGCCTGCGGCTGCGTGGCGGTGGTGTCCGCAGATGGCGGCCTGGTCGATGCGGCCGGTCCCTGTGGCAGAGCCGTAGCCAATGGCAATGCCCCGGAACTGGCACGCTGTTTGCGCGCATTGCTCACCGATCCCGCGCTGCTCGCACACCTGCGTGCCGGTGCCGAGGCCCACCTCGCGCGCCACGTCAGTTCGACGGTCGCCCAACGCTATCTTGAGATCATCGCCCAAGCCACCGACGCGCGCCGCATCACCATGACGGCAAGGACGCAGACATGATGCACATCCTGCAGATCGTTCCGCGCCTACCGCCCCAGATCGACGGCCTGGGCGACTATGCGGTCGAGCTTGGCACCGCACTCACTGCCGAGCACGGCTTCGTAGTCGACTACTTGGTGACGGATCCCGCGTGGCGCACCGATGGTTCCCTCCCACGCGTGCGAGCACTGTCCATGCCCACGGCCTCTGCCTTGGTCGCGCATCTGACAGCAGCGGCCGCTGGCGGTCCGCTCGTGGTGCTCCTGCATTATGTCGGTTACGCCTACCACGCGCGTGGCTGTCCGCGCTGGCTGCTCGATGGCCTGAGCACCTGGCATCACGGTGCGTCATTACCGCAGCAGCGGCTGGTGGTCATGTTCCATGAGCTCTTTGCGTCCGGACCACCGTGGAGCAGCGCCTTCTGGCTGTCCCCGTACCAACGCCACCTCACGTCGCGACTCGCACGGATGGCGGATGCGCTGTTCACCAACAGCGAACGTTATGCACGTTGGCTGGCGCGCCTGCGCCCGGAAGTCCGCAATGCGACCTGGCCCGTGCTATCCAACATCGGCGAGCTGCACGATCTCGCTCACCATGACCGGCGGGAACGGGCGTTGGTGGTCTTCGGTCGCGCGGTCAATCGCGCCCAGATCTATCGCGACAACCACGCGCAGCTCACCGCCTTGTGCGCTGCACTCGGCATCGAACGCCTGCACGACGTTGGCCCACACGTGGACGACGATGTCCTGCGTGGCGTCGCCGGGATCGCGATCAGCAAACACGGCCCCCTGACGAAGCGGGACGCCTCGGCACTGCTCGCGCGCTGCACTGCGGGGTTCATCAACAACGGCAATGGCGCACTGGGAAAATCCGGCGTGTTCGCCGCCTTCTGCAGCCACGGTGTCACCCCCGTGACCTGCAAGCGCTATCCCGACGAGGACGGACTCGTCGGGGGTGTGCACTACCTCGGTTTGCACGACCGCATCGACGAAGCGACAGCGTCCCGCGTGGCGCACGCTGCCCATGCCTGGTATGGCGGACACAGCCGGCGCGCGCTCGCTGCCGGTGTGGCCAAGCTGATCGCCCATCCGGTGTTGCCATGACCATCGCCATGGCGCATGCGGTCGGGAACGCCAACGTGCGCGCGGCGGCGCTGGCGCTGGCCGAACGGGGGATGCTGGCCGAATTCTGGACCTGCTTGGCGTGGGACCACCGCTGGCTCGCCGATCGCCTGCTGCCGGCGGGCATCATTCGGGAATGCCGACGGCGCGGTCTGCCCTATCCAGTGCTCAGCGTTACCCACACCCGGCCGCTGCGTGAGCTCGGTCGGCTAACTGCCGCACGCCTCGGCTTCAGCGGACTGGTACGGCACGAAACGGGACGCTTCTGCATCGATGCCGTCAACCACGATCTCGATCGCGCCTTTGCCCGCAGGCTTCCGGCACTCCCTGCTTTGACCGGCATCTATACCTACGAGGACAGCGCCGCAGCGAGTCTGCAAGCGGCGCGACAGCTGGGCATCCACGGGTTCTATGAATTGCCGATCGGTTATTGGCGGGCACATCGCGCCATCCTTGGTGAGGAGGCGGAACTGCAGCCCGCGTGGGCGCCGACCATCGCCATCCTGCACGACGGCGATGCCAAACTCGCGCGCAAGGAACGCGAGCTGGAACTCGCCGACACCGTGGTGGTGCCGAGCCACTTCGTGCGCGAGACCCTGGCGTCCTCACCGGTGGCTCCCGAGCGGGTGCGCGTCATCCCCTATGGGTGCAGCGACCCGACTACCGTCCCCCGCGAGACCAATCTGCATGCCCCCTTGCGCCTGCTTGCGGTGGGCGGGCTGAGCCAGCGCAAGGGCCTCAGCTACCTGTTCGCCGCCGCGCGTCAGCTCGGCACGGCGGTGCGCCTGACCGTCATCGGCAAGCGTGAGGGCGGCAGCGCATGCCCTGCGCTCGACACTGAACTCGCACAGGTCCGCTATATCGAATCGCTACCGCACCCGGAGATCCTGCGCGAAATGCGCGCCCACGATGTTCTCCTTTTTCCTACGCTCTTCGATGGCTTCGGTCTGGTCATCCTCGAAGCGCTGGCGCAGGGATTGCCGGTGATTTCCACGCCAAACTCCGGCGCCCCCGATGTGCTGAGCGATGGTGTCGACGGTTTCATCATCCCCATCCGCGATAGCGAGGCCCTGGTCGAGCGGGTGGCGCGGCTGGCACGTGATCGCTCCCTGCTGCGCGACATGTCCGAAGCGGCGCTCGCCACCGCCCGCCGCGCCACCTGGGATGTCTATCGCCAGCGCTTGGCCGAGATGATCAGCGCGCCGGTGCCGGCATGATCGCCAGCACGCTGTCGTTGCCCGTTGATCCCGGCATCACGGATCAGACGAAAGCGCGGCGGCAGGTGGCGGTGCTGGTGATCACGATCTATTGGCTGCTGATCCTGGAAGGCGCGGTGCGCAAATGGCTGGTGCCAGAATTTCATCAGATCGTGTTCTTCATCCGCGATCCTTTCGCCATCGCCGCGCTGATGCTGGCAGTGAACGCGCGACTGGTTCCGCTCAGTCGGCTGCTGATCGTCGCCGTGCTGCTCACCATCTGCCTGGTCTTCCTCGCCGGTTATCAGGTGATCGCGCTCGGATACTCTCCCGTCGTGGCGGCCTATGGAGTGCGCAACTACTGCTTCTATCCACTGGTCGCCCTCACCGCGATGACGGTGCTGACCCGCGAGGAGCTGCTCGCCCTGGTCAAAGGGACGCTGCTGGTATCGGTGCCGATGGCCGTGCTGTCAGTGGTGCAGTATCTCTCCCCCACCTCCGCCTGGGTCAATCGCAGTTACGGCGACGGAGCGGTCTTCACCGTGGCGCACGGAGTGGTGCGCACCACCGGCACCTTCACCTTCACCGCCGGCATGGCGTGCTTCGTGGCGGCCAGTGTGGCATGCTTGGCGGTCGCGCTGCATGAGCAGTTCCGCCGCCGCTTCCTGCCGCTGACGGTTCTGCTGCTCTGCGCCCTGGGCGTCACCACCTGCTTGGCGGTCAGCGGCAGCCGCACCGCCTTCACGCACGTCGCGATCATCGTCGGCATCCTGTTAGTCATGGAATTCGTGGTCCCGCCGACACGTCGCAACTGGCGGATGCTGATCGGCATCCCCGCGATGATGGCGGTGCTTGCCGGTTTCGCGGCCACGGTTTTCCCCAGCGCCCTCGAAATCCTGTGGGAACGTCAGACCGCGGCCCAGGAATCAGGCGAGGACTTCTTCACCCGCACCATCGGACTGATGGGCGGCGAGCTGTCGCTGATCGATCGCGCAGAGGTGTTGGGCAGCGGCATCGGCGGACTGAGCGTGGGCGGCGCGAGCCTGACCGGCGGTCAGGCATTCGCCGGCGGCGCTGAGAATGAGAGCGAGCGCGTGGTCCTGGAACTCGGGCTGATCTTCGGACCGCTCTACATGCTCGCACGTTGGGCGCTGGCGCTGTGGCTGCTGGGGGCGGCGGTGGCCAAATTGCGGCGGGAGGACGACGCTCTCCCGCTCCTGCTGTGGTCGGTGGCGGGCGTCATGCTGGTCATCGGTCAGGCCACCTCGCAGGGGACCATCAACGGCTACACCTGGCTCTTCACCGGCTTCACCCTCGCGGCGCTCACTGCACGGCGAGCTTCCATTACTGGAGTCAATCCATGACCACCATGACCCTCAAGGACGCGCTGGTGGACACGCCACGCGCAGTGGACACGCCACGCGCAACGGACACGCCACGCGCAACGGACACGCCACGCCCAGCGGACATGCCACGCGCAGCGGAGGAAACGACCCGACCGCTGCGCGTGCTGCTGATCGGCAACTACGAGCACGATCGTCAGGAGAGCATGCAGCGTTTTGCCGAGCTGATGATGCGCGAGCTCCCGCAACGTGGCCTGGAGGTGCGACTGGTAAAACCGACTGCCCGTCTCGGTCGTCTCAAACCGGGTGCTGGCGGCCTGGGGAAATGGCTCGGTTACGTCGACAAGTTCGCCCTGTTTCCTCAGGATCTCCCCACGCATCTGGGATGGTGCGATGTGGTGCACATTTGCGACCACTCCAATGCCATGTACTGCCGCTACCTCGCGGCTCGGCCAACGGTGGTGACCTGCCATGATCTGCTGGCCGTGCGCGGTGCCCTGGGGGAAGACACCGATTGTCCGGCAGGGATCGCTGGCGGTCATCTCCAGCGCTGGATCCTCAAAGGACTGCACCAAGCACAGGTGCTGGCGGCGGTGTCGAGCTACACACTCGCAGACGCTCAACGGTTGGTGCAATCCGGTCCACGTCTGGGGCTGGTGCTCAATGGCCTGAACCAGCCATTCCGACCGCTCGATGTCAGCGAGATACAGGGCCGCATCGCCCCGCTGCTGCCAACGCTGGGCGGGCGTCCCTACGTCCTGCACGTGGGCTCCAATCTGCGGCGCAAGAACCGTGAAGCCGTGCTGCGCATCGGTGCGTTGATCAAGGATCGTTGGCCGGGCGATGTGGTGTTCGCCGGACAGCCGCTTTCGCAGGAACTACGCGCCCTTGCACGACAACTCGGGATAGAAGGGCGGATCCATGACGTGGTGCGGCCAGATGATCAGCAGTTGGAAGCCCTGTATGGCGGCGCCCACGCCTTCCTGTTTCCCAGCCGCTACGAAGGGTTCGGCTGGCCGATCATCGAAGCCCAGGCCTGCGCCTGTCCCGTGGTATGCAGTGCGTGCGGTCCGTTCCTCGAAGTCGCGGGCGATGGGGCGTTGATCCACGACGTCGAGGATGAGGCGGGCATGGCCGAAGATATTCTGCGCCTCAGCGAACCTGGATTTCGTTCACAACTGGTCAGCCAGGGCACCGCCAACCTCTCGCGTTTCACCACCGACCGCATGATCGATGAGTATATCGCTCTCTACCGAGACCTCACGCCATGCTAAAAGCCCTCGTTCAACTCGCACTCCTGCCACTGCCGTGGTTTCTTCGGCGGCTGCTGCTGCGTGGGCTGTTCGGCTATCGCATCCATCCCCGCGCCCGCATCGGCTTGGCGGTGGTCGCGGTGCGGCGTCTGCACCTGGGTGATGGCGCCAGCATCGGCCATTTCACGATCGTCAAAGGCGTGGAACTGCTGGAACTCGGCGACCACGCCAGCATCGGACGCGGCAACTGGATCAGCGGATTTCCCCTCGGCCATCCCCGGCACTTCGTGCATCAGCCCGAGCGGCGCAACGATCTGGTGATAGGTGCGCATGCGCACGTGACCAACCGCCACCTGCTCGATTGCACGGGTGGCATCGCCATCGGCCCCTTCTCCACCCTTGCTGGTTTTAGCACCCAGATCCTCACCCATAGCATCGACCTCACGACGAACCGTCAGTCATCCCAGCCGGTCTCCATCGGCGCCTACTGCTTCGTCGGCACCGACTGCGTGCTGCTGGCTGGCGCCGCGCTGCCGGAGCGTTCGGTGCTGGGCGCGATGTCGTTGCTCAACAAGGCGTATCTGGAGGTCTCGCATTTGTACGCCGGTGTGCCGGCAAGACCGGTGAAGGGCCTGGATCCCCAGTTCGCCTACTTCCACCGTGTGGATGGCTACGTCCAATGACCACCAACGAGTCCATTGCAGCGCCACCGGTGATCGCCGATGTCCATCCGCAGCATCCGCATGGCGGCGGTTCCCAAACAGCAGCGACCGCCCTCCGCGCCCGGGCAGCGCTGCTCCTCGCCAGCGGATGCGCGTTCGTGGCCTTGGCCGGGGTCGCTGCCCCGTGGCTGTGGCTCGGCGAACTGGCGGTGCATTGGTCGGGACACGCCGCGCTCGGTTTGTTGCCCGCGCTGGTGCTCTGGCGACGGCGGCCGCGTTACGCGGTTGTGCTGGCATTGCTGACGATGGTCGCCGTCATCCCAGGAATCCGTTCGCTGCTGGAACCGCGCCTGCCCGCAGGTGAAACGCGGGAAACAGCGGCGACAGCGGCGTTGCCAATCACCGTGGCGTTCGCGAATGCCAATGACTTCAATCGCGAGCGGACGCAGGCGATGCAGACCATCGCTGCGCTCACCGCGGATGTCGTCGGCCTGGCCGAGGTTTCGGCCAAGGACCGACCACTCCTGGCGGTCACGCGCTGGCCATTCCAACACTGGGAAGATCGCGCCGGCACGCTCAGCGTGGCGCTGCTCAGCGCCTATCCGATCATCTCAACGACATTGCATGAGGCCAATGGCGCGGGGATGCTCGAAGCCGCCATTGATCTCGGCCAGGAACATCCCCTGCGCGTCATCGTCGCGCATCTCCACTCGCCCAAGGACGTCACGACCGAGACCCTGCGCAACGGACAATTGCAGATGCTCGTCGACCTCGCCGCCGTTGACCGCAGGCCCTTGCTGTTGCTGGGCGACCTCAACATCAGCTCCTCATCGCCGCAATGGCGTACATTCATCCGCGGCTCTGGACTCAGACGCGCTCCTGGACTGTCGCCCGCCACCTGGCCCGCCGTCCTGGGACCAGGCGGCATCGGCATCGATCATCTGCTCGCCCGCGACCTGGGGCTCACCGCTGTGCAACCATTTCCCATTCCCGGCAGCGACCATCGCGGCCTGCGTGCCACCGCTTGGCTGAGGCCGAGGGACAAGGACTAACATGCAGACGACCACACTCGCCACACCCATCCTGATCGTCGCCCTACGTCACTCCGGATGGGCACTGGCATCGCTATTGATCTGTCTCGCTGGCGCAGGCGAGGAACCCCAACCGCCTCCGACCGCTGAACCGGAAATCGCCGTCGACGAGCTCGGCGGCGATCTTTCCTCATGGCTGGGCAAGGCGGTGGGACCGGGCGGCAAAATCAACAAGACCGCCTATGTGCGGGAAGCCAACGCCTACGATGCGCTATCCCTCACCAGGCGGCTCGGCCCTGACTACGCCTTCTTCCACAAGAAGGATAAGATCCCAGAGGAATTCCCTGAGGTCTGGCTCCGACCGGACAAGGGCATCTACCAGAATTTACCCTATCAGATCGGTGACCCCGTGAAGGAGGCCGGTGGCTATTCGAGCTCGGTGATGCAGGTTTTCTACCTGCCCGATGTGCGGAGCGATCCTGGCGTCGACCGTGTGCGGGCGAACAGCAACGCCCACCACGTCTACTTCCAGAAGCCCCACTATTACCTGGACGGCGGCGCCCATCCCGATCCGGCCATGCTGCAGACGCATTATCGGCAGGCGGCGGGTGGGCAGCTCGATCGTCCGGTGGGCCAAGCGCGCGGCATCGGCCTGTGGACCAACTGCTCGCTGATGGTGTTCCAGGGCGGCGTGATCGCGGCTACCGGCACCAACACCAGCGTCGACCGCTATCCCCTTTTCCAATTCCCGAAAAAGAAGGTGCCCACCGCCATCGCCTTGACCGGCAACAACGAATTCGCGTTGGTGACGATCTGGGACACCGAAAAATTCCAGGGGCAGGTGGCGGTGCTGGCGATGGACAGCAGCTATCCCAAAGGCCAGGGACTGCATTATTTCACATGGAATGAAGCGGTTCCCGGCCTGGTGAACATCGGTCTCTACGGCTCGATGAAACTGCTCGGTTATATCGATCTGCCGGGCATGGCGGCGCCCACCGCCATCGCCGCCTGGAGCAACACCCGCTGGTGGGGGTACCATCTTTCACCCCAACGGGGCTTGGCGAGCCAGAAGGAGCGCGATCTCTGGCGGCAAGGCCTGGAGGGCAAAGGCGGGCTCGAATACCACGGCGCCAGCGCCGGCTATGCGGTGGTCGCCTCGCGCGCCGAAAGCAAGGTCGCCTTCATCGATCTGCGGCCGCTATTCCAGTACTACGCCCAGATGTATTTCACCAGCGAAGAGAATTACCAGAAGACGCGCGATCTCGGTGTCGAGCCGGGCAAATGGCCCTACACCTTCGACGTGGCCAGCGAATGCCGACCGCGCGTGGCCGCGATGGTGACGGTGAAGAATCCCACCGCCGTGGCCTGCAGCCTGTTCGGAGCGACGCCCAAGCGCTTCGGCCACCTCGATGGCAAAGGTGCTCAGGCCTACGTCGCGCGTATGGATGGGAGGCTGATGGTCTATGACGTCGGCGGCATCGCCGCGCCTGAGGGCAATGGCGAAATCAAGCCTCTCGGCTCGCTGCCGGTCGGCCGCAACCCGTGCTGCATCACCAACGACAAAGCGGCGGTCGAGAAGAATCCGCGCAACGTGATCATCGTGGTCTCGCGCGGAGACCGGCGCATCGACTGGGTTTCGTTTGCTGCGCCTGCGCCGCAGATCATCCGCACCCTGCGCGACAAAAACCTGCTCGACCCGGTGGCGGCGGACGTCACCGACAACCACACCAACCAGGGCCGCATCCTTGAGGTCGCGGATTTCATGGGCCGGCGCATCACCGGCTACCGCTACGAAGCGGTACTGCTGACAAAACCCGAAGAGTTGGTGGGCATGGGTCCCGATGGCAAAGCCGATATCGAATGTGTCGGCAGCATGGCGTTCCCTGGCTTCCCCTTCTCTGTCAGCTGCTCGAACGTCAATTGATACCAGCAGCGGTGAGCGCGTCTGAAGGCACGACGATCGGCTCCTGCGCGATCCGCTACTTCCCGTTGAGCGAGGCCCAGAAGACTGCCGGCTCCTGATCGTTGATGCGTATCAGACCCTTGTAGGAACGCAGCGTTTTGAGATCGAGCTGTCCATCGTAAGTGAACTTCAACTGTTCGAGTGGGAGGCCGGCCAGTGGTGCAAAGTCGACGGCCGGACACTTCTCGATCGCCAGGGAACGCAACGTGGGGATTCTCGCCAGCGGCGAATAGTCGGTGATCGGACAGTTGCTGATATCGAGTTCCTCCAAAGGCAGACCTACGAGCGGAGTCAGATCGGTGATTAACCGGCAGCTACGCAGCGTCAGCTTCCTGAGCGGCATCCCCTTGAGCAGTGCGAGATCGCCAAACTGCTCGCAATCCATCAACGATAGGGTCTCGAGCGGCATGCCTTTGAGTGGCGAGAAATCGATGATCCGCCGACAATTGCGCAGACGCAGTTCGACGAGCTGCTTGCCTGCAAGCGGGGTCAGGTCGGCGACCCGCGTGCACATATCGAGATTGAGATGCGTAAGCGGCATGTCCTTCAACGGTCCGAGGTCGACCACGCGGGCACATGCGATGAGCGACACCTGGTTAAGCGGGATACCGCGCAAGGGCGACAGGTCATCGATGCGCTCGCGCTGGTTGTAGCCGTTGAAAATCAGGCTGCCGTCAGGCAGCGCGCTGAGATCGACCCCTGGCCACACCTTAGCAAGCTTGGCCTGGAAGACTCCGATCTGCTTATCGAGCGATCCCGCGAGTGCGGTCGCCAAGTCGGTTGCGCCTTGGCGGATGAGCACGGCCACAAGCGCATTGTCGAGCTGAGCCGAATGGTGCTCACGCGCACCTTGGCGGCTCAAACGGGCGAGTTCGGCAGCGTCCTTGTCGGTGGTCCGCACCTGCAGATAGCGCTCAAGCTCAGTCGCCGCCGCAGCGTATTTGCGCAGCGCCACTAGGATCTGCGCACGCAGCAGTCTCGCCTCCATCAGGTCGGGGTCGAAGGTCAACGCGAGCTCGGTATGCGCCAGCGCCTGTTCGTGACGACGGTGCTCAACCGCCGCACGAGCCTGGAAGATCAGGGCCGGGGCCGCCGCCCGCTCGGCCGTCGCCCGGGCAGCGTGCTCGCGCTTGAGGGAATCCAGGGCCTCTTCTGCGTGCCCCTGCGCCCTCCGCGCCAACGCCCCTTGTTTCTCGGCGTGATGACGGGCTTCGATATTGACCACAAAGGCAACAGAACCCACCGACAATACCACCAGCGTAGCGATCAAGAAGGCAGCGCTCGCGCCACGATTGCGCCGCACCAGCTTGGCAATGGTCTCCCACGTCGAATCGGCGTGCGCCGACACCGAGCGACCATCAAGGAAGAGCTCGAGATCGCGCCTGAATTCCTCGACGCTCTGATAGCGGTGGTGCGGCTCATACGCGAGTGACTTCATGGCGATGGCGGACAATTCCGCTGGAATCGCTCGCTCAGGAGTACGTTCCTCCGGCGGCGTGATGCGACCAGCCAATACCATGGCGATGGTCGACTTCACATCGCGACCCAGCACCGGTGGAAGCAGCGTCAGCATTTCATAGAGGATCGCGCCCAAGGCGTACACGTCGGTCTTGCGCGTGATCAGATCGGTATCGCCGCGGGCCTGTTCAGGCGCCATGTAGGCCGGCGTGCCGACCACTGATCCGAACAGGGTGTGATGACCACTGTTCTGGCGCTGGCTCGAGACAGCTTCCTCCAGACCATCACCCGGTGCGGATGCAGGCAACTGGACGCCGGAGGTTTCGCTGCGACGCCGACGCAGGCGATCGGTAGTCATAGATGGAGGTGGGCCGACCAGCTTGGCCAACCCCCAATCCATGACCAGCACCTCACCGAAGCTGCCGATCATGATGTTGTCCGGCTTGAGATCGCGGTGCACCACGCCGCGATGATGGGCGAAGGCGACGGCATCGGCGACAGCGACAAGGATTCGTACTAGGCGTGGAAGCGTGAATTCCTCGATCGCATGCGCTTCCTTGGCGCGCAGGTCGGCGATGATCTGCTTGAGGCTGCGTCCGTTCACCAGCTTCATGGTGAAGAACGGTTTACCCTGGCGGTCAACGCCCAGCTCGTGCACCGGCACGATGCCCGGGTGTTCGAGCTGGCCGGTGATCTGGGCTTCCTCGACGAAACGGAGATGGTGTTCCTTGCCTTCGAGCAGCATCACTTTCATTGCCACCTGCCGGCGCAGATCCCGGTCCTGGGCCTTGATGATCGCCCCCATCCCTCCTCTGGCGATTTCATTCAGGCTGTGGTAACGGCCGATCCTGCCCGTTCCCGGCTCGTGCGCTGGCGCCACGGCCCAGTTCGCTTCCGCTGGCTCATGGGGAGATGCACCACCCTGGTGAGCGGGCCGGCCAGGGTCGGGCTGATCCTTCGCTTTGCATGCAGGCGCATGGTCACGGTGAGGAGGGATCATAGGCATCCCTCGCAGCGACGTCCGCGAGCGGTCTGGGAATATGCCATCACGGCAACATTTACAGTGTTCCGGCCGAAGCTATCATCGTTTTTCCTACGCCAGTCCGGACTTGGCCCATGCGCCGTGAACGTCCTGCCACAGCCCTCGGCAGAATTCACATGCCCACCCCCCCCATCGGCAGCACTCCACGCCTTGATACGGCAGTCATCGAGCGGCGCTCGGGTCTCGCCTATGATGAGTTCGTCGAACAGTACCTCATCCCGCGCAAACCGGTGATCGTCACCGGTGCCCTGACGAACTGGAAGGCGCTGACGGACTGGACGCCGGAGTTCTTCAAGAGCCGCTACGGAGCACGCGAGGTGCTCATCGCCGACGCCCCATGGAATCTGGGAGCCTACATCGATCGCGTCGTCGCCTCCACGCCCGCCGATCCCGCACCCTACCTGAAGGACCAGATCATCCGCGAACTGGATCCCGCGCTGGTGCGCGATCTGCAACCGTTCATCGACTATGTCTTCCCGAACTGGCTGCGCGGACGTTATCCCTCGGGCACCGTCACCGCCTCGCTCAACCGTCCTGCCGAGGTCGAACTGTTCATCGGCGGTGCCGGCACCCGCCTGGGCGAGCTCCATTACGACTACGCGCACTGCCACGTCGCGCTCTGCCTGCTGTCGGGACGCAAGCAGTTCACCATCTTCGCTCCGGACCAGACGCCTTACCTGTACGCCCAGGGCATGCTCTCGCAGATCAAGGACATCGAGAACCCTGACCTCGATCGCTTTCCGCTGTTCAACCAGGCGCGCGCGCAGACTTTCGTCCAGGAGCCGGGCGAGATCGTCCTGCTGCCGACGGGTTGGTGGCATACAACGCGGCTCCTCACGACCTGCGTGGCCGTGGCCCAGAATTTCGCCAACGCGTCGAACTGGCGCGACGTGATCGATGACGTCTGCGCCCCGGTGCGTGCGCGCCGTCCGCTGTCCGGAGCCATGCTGCATCTTTTTCTGCGACTGCTCGGCGTGTACAAAGCGTTGGGCGGACGCAAATGTGGTCGGACAACACTTTTCGGACCCGATACACCGCGCTGAGGATCGCCTGCGATCACCCATAGCTCGGCTCGGTCGCCTCGGTTGCCTCGGTCGCCTGCGCCGAGTTGCTGCTCGGCGAGGTGGCGGTGCCATCGCGCACTGCCCGCGCGCGCACTGACGGCGCGCGCGCCGTCCGCACCGCTGCCGCCATGGCGGCGGCCAGGGCGCCGATATGGGTGGTGATCGCCTCCAAATGCCGGCCCGGCACCCGATGGATGCGCAACCCGCCCGCCGCCACGCGCCGCCACGGGCGCACCGCATCGCTCGCTTCGCCGGCCATCTCATCGGAGAGGAAGCAGTCGATGGCGCGGTCATAGCCGCGCAGTCGATAGCCACCGGCGGCCCACAAGTAGGCGCTCGTGACATCCCGACTCTTGGTTTTTTCGGACTCCACGGGATGCGACGGCAAGGCCGCGGCGGCATTCCCGAACCATCGTCCTATCCATCCCCGCACCACCGCCCAGCCTTCCTTCGCCGGCATGGCCCAGACCATGCGCAAGCGCTCGTAACGATTGTTCCTGCGCGCGAAATCCGCCAGACGGCGGTCATGGTTGCGTCCGAGCAGGGCCGACAGGCCATTGGTGACGAAGCGATTGAGCGACCATGACTGATAGGCGGCGGTGTCGATCAGGCCAAGGAAGGCGACCTCCTCACCCTGCGCGCGCAGCTGACGGGCGATCTCGAAAGCGACCACCCCGCCGATGCAGAAACCCGCCAGCATGTACGGCCCATGCGGTGCCACCGCACGCAGGTGGCTCAGGTGGATGGCGGCCATCTCCTCGATCGTCGGCGTCAGCGGCTGTCCATCCACCCGCGCCGGCGGCAAGACGTGGAAGGGGATGTCGCCGCCCAGATGGCGGGCGAGGTTGAGGCAGTAGAAGCCGCCGCTGAGCAGATCGCCATGCAGGTAGAAGAAGGGACAGCCGCCATCTCCGGGCTGCAGGTTGATGACGGGCCGTATCTCCTTCCCCAGTTGAGGCACCAGCACCTCCGCCAGGTGTTCGATGGTCGTGGCGTTGTAGAGGACGGTCATCGGAAGACGGGCACCGAAGTCGCGCTGGATGGCGTTCATCATGCGCACCGCGGAAAGGGAATGACCGCCGAGCGCAAAGAAATCCTCATCGATGGCGATGCCCTTGAGGCCGAGGATCTCCTCCCAGATCTGGATGAGCTGGAAGTGCATCGGCAGCCAGGGGACGCGCGCCGGCGTGGCCACCGCAGGCGCATGGACGCCGGCGCGCATTAGGTCGCGACTGGGCGCCGGCAAGGCGCGACGGTCGAGCTTGCCGTTGGCGGTCAGCGGTAACGCAGTGAGCACCACTATCACCGCGGGGATCATGTAGTCCGGCAGGCGGCTACGCAGATGCTCGCGCACCGCCTCGGCGAGATCGGCTTGGCCGGGATTCACCGCGACCAGATAGGCCACCAGGCGTTTATCGCCCGCGACTTCTTCGCGCACCGTGACCACCGCTTCCCGTACGCCACTGTGCCGGGTGATGGCTTCCTGGATCTCACTCAGTTCGATGCGGAATCCGCGCAGCTTGATCTGGTGATCGTTGCGACCGAGGAATTCGATGGTCCCGTCCGGGCGCCAACGCGCGAGGTCGCCGCTGCGATAGAGGCGGCCTGGGGCGAATGGATTGGCCAGGAAGCGCTCGGCGTTCAGCTCCGGACGGTTGAGGTAACCGCGTGCCACCCCGTCACCGCCAAGGAAAAGCTCGCCCGGCACGCCCGGCGGCACCGGCTGCATCTCGGCATCGAGGATGTAGGCCGTGCTGTTGGCGATCGGCCGACCGATGGGAACCGCGCTGCCGATGTCCTCCAAGCGCACCGTATGGCAGCACGAGAAGGTGGTGCACTCGGTGGGACCGTAGCCGTTGATCATCCGGCAGGAGGGCAATTCGGTGAGCACCCGCCGGACGTGCGCGGGCGACAGCACATCGCCACCGGCGAGCAGTTGGCGAAGCGGGCGCAGATCGTCGATGCGCTCATCGACCATGAGGTGGAAGAGGCCGGAGGTCAGCCACATGGTGGTGATGCCGTGGCGGCGGATGGCCTCGCCGATGTCCTCCAGCGAGGGATGAGGATCCGCCATCACCACCAGGCGCCCGCCGTTCAGCAACGTGCCCCAGAGATCGAAGGTCGACAGGTCGAACGAGAATGGAGCGAGCTGGAGCACCGTCTCGTCAGGACCGAAGTGCGCGTAATCGGCACCCCTGACCAGTCGCACCACGCCGCGGTGCTCGACCGCAACGCCCTTCGGCTTGCCGGTCGATCCGGAGGTGTAGATGACATAGGCCAGCTGTTCGGCACCACGACCGCTGCTCTGCGCCTCCTGCGCGCTCGGCGGTGTCGCCGCCGCATCCACCACCAGCACGTGGCTGACGATCCCGGCCATGGCTTCCTGCAGCGGTCGCTGGGTGAGCATCAGCGCCACACGCGCGTCCGCGATCATGAAGTCAAGGCGATCGCGGGGATCATGCGGATCGAGCGGTAGGTAGGCACCATCGGCTTTGAGGATGGCGAGCACGGCCACCACCAGATCGAGGGAGCGCTCCATGCATACGCCCACCACCTGGTCCGGGCCGACGCCAAACTGCACCAACTGCTGGGCCACCGTGTTGGCGCGCTGATCGAGTTCGCGGTAGGTCAGCCGGTGGCTGCCTTCCTGCACCGCCACCGCTTCAGGAGTAAGCCGGGCCTGGTCGGCGAAGAGCTGATGGACAGTGGCGTCGCGCGGGTATGGCGAACGCGTGGCGTTCCATTCCACCAGCACACGCTGCTGCTCGGTGGCATTCATCAACGGCAGCTTGGCCAGCAGGGTGCTGGGTGCCGCGGTGCCGGCAGCCAGCAGGGTAAGGTAGTGTCCGAGCCACTGTTGGATGGTGGCCGCGGAAAAAAGCTCGGGATTGTAATTGCAATCGAGCACCGTGCCGCCGGCGGTCTCCATGATGTTGAATCCGAGATCGAAGATCACCGCGCTCTTGGGTTGCAAGGCGATCGCGACCTCCAATCCAGCGAAACGCTGGTCCTTGAATCCCCCGCGATCGACGTTGAACAGCACCGAAATCAGTGGTGCGCGATTGGTTTCGCGCGGCACCTGCAGCCGCCGCACCAGCCCGCCGAAGGTCGAGAACTGGTGCTCGTGCGCATCGAACACTGCATCGCGGGTCTTGTCAATGTGGGCGGCGAACGAATCATTCCCGGCACCACGCAGGCGCAGCGGCAGCAGATTCACGCAATGACCGACCAGGGCATCGTGGCCGATCGTCGATTGTCCCGCCGCGGGAATGCCCACCACCACATCGCTCTGGCCACTCAGACGCTGCACCAGGGCATGGAAACCAGCGAGCAGGGTGGCGAATACCGTGGCCCCGTGCTCGGCGCCGACCCGGCGCACCGCCTCGCACAGCTCCGCCGGCATGGTGATGCGCTCAGTGGCTCCGGAAAATATGCGCTGCGCCGGACGTGGTCCGGTGAGCGGCAGCTCGGCATGATCCGGCAGCCCGGCAAGACTCGCACGCCAGAAGCGTTCGGACTCCTGGCCCTCCGGTCCCTGCGCTGTCTCCGCCTCCCATGCCACATAATCCCGGTACGCCACCGCCGGCGCCAGGATCGGTTCGCTGCCCGCGGACAGGGCGCTGTAAATGACGCCCATATCCTGCAGCAAGACCGAGAATGACCAGCCATCGCAGACCAGGTGATGGGCCAGCAGGAAGAGCTGATGCCGCTGCTCATCGAGCGTGATGAGCAGCGCGCGTATCAGTGGACCATCAACCAGATCGAAGTGCGTGCGCGTGGCCTCATCGCGCAGGTCGACGGACTTTCCCTCGCGCGCTTCCGGCGGCAATGAACGCAGGTCGATCTCGGTCACCGGCAACGACCGTTCATCAGCGACGCGTTGGCTCTCACCGTCAGCGCTGAAGGTGGTGCGCAGCGCCGGATGTCTGGCCATCAACCGTTGCAGCGCCTGTCGCAGGATCGTCTGGTCGAGATTACCGCGCAGATCCACGGTCACTGCGTCATTGTAGGCGCATGAGGCGCGTTCATCCATCGCGATGGCGAGCCAGATCTCACGCTGCGCCTCGCTGAGCGGGAAGCTGCGATCGGACATTGCCAGTGCGGGAGCGGTCGGTTCATGAAGTGGGACCGGACGCGGGGGCGCCGCAGCCACGCTCACGCCGATTGCACGCGGGTTGTGGTCGGGGAACGGTGGCCGATCGGCGCCAAACAGGCCGCGGCGAACCTCCTCCGCGGACTCACCGAAGGCCTTGATCACCGCGTCGACATCCGCATCGCTGTGTGCGGTGGTCAGAAAGCTGGGAAAACCTTCCCAGATGTGGATTCCCCGCAGGCGCAGCGCGTAGTACAGCAGGCTCCACAGGCGGTGCTCGGGCGCGAAGGAGAAATAGAAGATGGAACCGAAGACCTCTGCCCGCGCCGGTACGTCCTTCGCGATGAAGATGTCGTTGAGACCATCGACCAGTCGCGCGGTGCGCCGGTTGAGCGTCTCCTGCAACGCCGGGCCCTGGCGTTTGAGATGGCTCAGCGCGGCAAAGGCCGCAGCGAGCGCCACGGGATGACGGACGAAGGTGCCGGCGAAGAAGGTGACGCCGACCTCGGGGAAGGAGTCGTCGCCGTACGACCACGCGCCGCCATCGAGGGCATCCATGAAACGGGTGCTGCCGGCGAGCACGCCGATCGGCATGCCGCCGCCGATGACCTTGCCGTAGGTGGCGAGGTCAGCCTTGACCCCGAACACCGCCTGCGCGCCTCCGGGATGGACGCGGAAGCCGGTGATAACCTCGTCCATGATCATCGCCGTGCCGCTGCGCTCAGTGATGCGGCGAACCTCTTGCAGGAAGGCGCGTGGCTGCAATCCGGGATGACGGCTCTGCACCGGCTCGATGAGCACCGCAGCGAGTTCATCTGCATGTGCGCGCAGATACGCCAGTGCGCCATCCGATCCGTATTCCAGCAACACGATGTTGTCGGCTTTGCCCTGCGGGATGCCGGGGGCGATGGGCGTCGATGGCGAGCCATCAGGAGTGCCGCGTGGGCGCACCAACACCTCATCGAAAGTGCCATGGTAATCGCCGAGGAAGGAGACGATGGCTGACCGGCCGGTCACGGTGCGCGCCAGACGCATCGCGGCCATCACCGCTTCGGAACCGGTATTGCAGAAGGTGGCGCGATCGAGCCCGGTGGCTTCGCAGATCAGCCGCGCAACTGGACCGGCGAGCGGCGCTTGGGGGCCGATCTCGACGCCCTGCTGCAGTTGCCACTTGATCGCATCGCCAACGAATGACGGCGAATGACCGAAGAGGCTGGCGCCGAAACCATTGAGCAGGTCGATGTACTCGTTGCCATCGACATCCCACAGGCGCGCACCGTTGGAGCGGTTGACGACGATGGGATAGACCATTTCCTTCCATTGCGCGCGGAATCCCGCCGCCACGCGCGGATCCGCGAGATGGGCGCGATGCTCCTGGGTCGAGGTCTTCGAGTGCGGAGTGCGCGCTAGGTAACGCCGTGTCAGGTCCGCGACGTAGACCGTTTGCGCTGCGGTGAGACCGCCGATGGGACCGCGCTGCACCGGTTTGTAGGGACCGAAGGCCTTGAACTCACCGGCGACCGCAGCGGGTGCCGTAACCGGTGCCGCTCCTGCAACCGCAACCGGCGCGACCGGCGCGGCGTTTCCCCGCAGCATCGCCAATTGCTGGTTCATGATCTCGAACTGCTGCTGCAGCACGCGTTCGATGAGGGTCGCGGGAGGCGCGGTCACATTTGTGGGTGATGTCGTAGCTGGTGCTGCTGTTGGCACGGCAGAGGGCGCGGCAGGTGGCGCTGGGGCTTCCGTCTCCATGGGCAGGACCTCGTCGAAGTGGTCGGCAAGCTTGGCCATGCTGTCGAAGTCGCCGAGCAGCTGACGGAAGGTGACCTTGCTGGCGAAGCGCTTGGTCAGGGCCTGGCTAGCCTGGGTCAGGAACAGCGAATCGAATCCCAGTTCGAGAAAGCTGCTGGCGGGATCGACCGGACGGAGATCCTGGCCCGACAATTCGCTGAAGAGGGAAGCGAGCTGTTGCCGCAGGCGTTCCCGGCGTGGCAGTCGCGGCGACGTCATCCCAGGGATTTCTTTGGGCTCGGCGAGGACGGGAACGGGGGCGGCAATGACCGGCTGTACAGGAACCGTTGATCGCGGCGGCTCAACCCAATGACGGTGTGGTTCGAAAGCATAACCCGGCAGGCTCACCCGCCGGCGACGATGTGGACGGTGCACCGCCATCCAGTCGATCGCCACGCCGGCACTCCACAGTTTGGCGAGCGCCTCCGCCATGGCGGTGCCTTCGTCTGCCGTGGGCTCGCCGAGCGACGGTTGCGCGCTATGGCTAGGCAGCGTCTGACGGGCGAGGGTGGCCAGGGTCCGGCCGGGGCCGACTTCGAGCAGGATGCGACCACCACCGCCCTCCGCAGCCGCCAGCGCGGTGAGCGCGGCGCTGAAGCGCACGGTCTGTCGCGCATGGCGCGTCCAATAAGCCGGATCGGTCGCTTCAGCATCGCTGAGGCGAATACCGGTGACCGTCGATATGATGGGGATCTGCGGGGCCTTGAGCGTGAGACTGCGCACGACCGTAGCGAATTCCGCGAGCATTGGCTCGACCATGGCGGAATGGAAGGCATGGGAGGTACGCAACCGGCGACAGCCGATATCACGGGCAATGAGCCGGCTTTCCAACTCATCGATCTCAACGGTGGGACCAGCCACCACACAGGCCTCTGGACCGTTCACCGATGCCAAGGCGAGCGTGCCGGTCAGCAGCGGTGTCACCGCGGATTCCGCCAAGCGCACCGCCAGCATTGCGCCTCCCGGCAACGCCTGGATCAGCCGCCCGCGGGTCGAGACCAGGCTCAGGGCATCAGCGAGGTTGAACACGCCGGCCAAGCAGGCGGCGACATATTCGCCCACGCTGTGTCCGACCAGCACGCTCGGCTTGATGCCCCATTCCTGCCATAGCCGTGCCAGCGCATAGCAGGTGACGAACAGCGCCGGTTGCGTGAGCGCGGTCTGGTTGAGGCGCGAATCATCGGGATTTGCCGTCCCGGCGAAGAGGACGTCGCGCAATTCGAGTCCATGGTTGTGCGCCAGAAGATCGCAGGCCTCATCGACGTGATGGCGGAAGATCGGTTCATCGCGATACAACTGCGCGCCCATCGCGTGATGTTGGGCACCCTGACCTGGAAACAGGAATGCGACGGTCGGCGCTGCGCTGGCCTGTCCGCCCGCGCCGCCCTCTGCTCTCTGAGCTGCCGCCGGAGCTGCAACCAGAGCCGCAGCGGCTTCCGTCGTCGTGTGCGCCACCACGGCACGGCGATGCTGGAAGGCGCGCCGACCGACCTGCATGGTGAACGCCACTTCGGCCAGCGGCAGTTCCGGGTGGGCGGTGAGATGTTCGGCCAGCCGGGCGGTGGTTGCTGCCAATGCCGCAGGCGTACGCGCCGATACCACCACCACTTGGTCGCTGCGAGCTGGGGCGGCAGCGGGAACGGACGGCGCCTCTTCCAGCACCACATGCGCGTTCGTGCCGCCGACGCCGAAGGAACTGACACCGGCACGACGTAGCCAACCACCCGCTGGCGCCCAGGGTGCCGTGGCGGTCTGGACACAAAAAGGACTGTTGGCGAAATCGATCTGCGGATTGGGCGCGGTGTAATGGAGACTGGCGGGAATGACGCCGTGCTCGACCGCCAGCGCAGCCTTGATCAAGCCGGCGATCCCCGAGGCGACTTCCAGATGGCCGATATTGGTCTTCACCGAACCGATGGCGCAGAAACCGGTGGCGCTGGTGGTGGCGCGGAAGGCTTTGGTCAACGCCGCGACTTCGATCGGATCACCCAGCGGGGTCGCGGTGCCGTGCGCCTCGACATAACCGATCGCATCGGCGGTGATGCCCGCCACCGCGTGCGCCATGGCGATGACTTCGGCTTGACGCTCCAGGCTCGGCGCCATGTAGCCGACCTTCAGGCCGCCATCATTGTTCAATGCCGAACCGATGATCACCGCATGGATGTGGTCGCCATCAGCGAGCGCTTCGGAGAGCCGGCGCAGCGCCACCACACCCACGCCGCTGCCGAAGACCGTACCAGCCGCGGCTGCGTCGAAGGTCCGGCAATGCCCATCCGGCGACACGATGCCGCCCTCTTGATGGATGTAGCCGCGACGCTGGGGAAAGGTGATGGAGACACCACCCGCCAAGGCCAGATCGCATTGATAGCTCATCAACGACTGACAGGCCTGGATGACAGCCACCAGCGAGGTCGAACAGGCGCTCTGCACGGTCATGCTCGGACCGCGGAGATCGAGCTTGTACGACACACGCGTGGCGAGGTAGTCCTTGTCGTTGCCCAGCACGGTCTGATAGCCGTCCACTTGATACCCACCAGTGAGTTGATCGATGGCGGCGCGATCGCGGCACAGATTGGCGAGCAGATAGGTATTGAGGCTCTGGCCGGCATAGACCCCGATGGCCCCTGGGAAACGCGCCGGATCGTGGCCAGCATCTTCCAAGGCCGTCCACGCGGTCTCGAGGAACACCCGGTGCTGGGGATCCATCAGTTCCGCTTCGCGAGGAGTGAAACCGAAGAAGGTGGCATCGAAGCATTCGACGCCATCCAGCATGGCGCGGGCCCCGACGTAGGACGCGTCATCAGCGCGACCATCGTTGGCTTCCAGTTCCTGGTCGCCGAAGAAGGTCACCGATTCCGTGCCCGCGATGAGATTGCGCCAGAACTCACGCACATCACGTGCTCCTGGGAATCGCCCGGCCATGCCGACGATTGCGATCGCGTCTGGGTGCTCGTCATTGTTCATGGTGCTACGACCTGGGTGGTCTGGCGATGGCGCCCGAGCGCAGCGCGTTGGCGTTGGGCGCGCTCCTGCGCCAGTCGCAAGGCTTGACCATCGTCGTCACCACCCGTGATCTGACGGGCCAGCGTCGCCACGGTGGGATGCTGGAAGAGGGCAACCAGCGGGAATACACGGTCCAGCACCACGCACAGTCGGGCGTGGACGCGCGCTGCATGCAGCGAGCTACCGCCGAGTTCGAAGAAGCCGTCATCAACCCCCACCGGTCCGCTCTGCAGGATCTCACGCCACGTCGTGGCGATGGTCGCTTCGAGCGCAGTGCGGGGGGCGACATACGAGGCGCTGAGCTGGGACCGGTCCGCGGCTGGCCTGGGCAGGGCTCGCCGATCGATCTTTCCGCTGGGCGTCAGCGGCAGGCGTTCCATCACCACCACTGCCGATGGCACGAGATGCTCCGGCAGGCGCGCCGCGAGGTCGCGGCGTAGTTCCGCTGGCAACCCCGGCCCTGCATCGGGGGCCACCACGTAGCCCACCAGCCGACGATCGTCGGCTGCGATCTCGCAGATGGCCGCCGCGGCTTCACGCACTGCGTGATGGCCCATGAGTGCGACTTCGACCTCACCGAGTTCGATGCGGAACCCGCGCAGCTTCACCTGATCGTCGGCACGCCCAAGGAAGTCGATGGCGCCATCCTCGCGCCAACGCGCCAGATCCCCGGTGCGGTAGACGATGCCCGCGCCCGCGTCCACCGGATCGCTGATGAAGCGTTCGGCGGTGAGGTCGGCGCGGCCGAGATAGCCGTTCGCAAGCACCGGGCCGCCGATGTGGAGTTCGCCGGGGATGCCGACCGGCTGCGGACGTCCGGCGGCATCGAGGATGAGGATGCGTGCGTTGGTGATCGGACGCCCGATGGAGGGCGCGGATTCCCAGCCCGCTGGATCGCCGGTGAGGGCGAGTGCCGTGACCACGTGGCTCTCGGAAGGTCCGTAGTGGTTGTGCAGGCTGCACCCGCGCATGCGCGTGAACCAAGCGGCAATCGCCGGGGTCACCAACAGCTGTTCGCCGGCGGTGATGACCTCACGCAGCGGCGGCAGCACTGCCACCCTCGCTGTGGCCTCGGCGAGCTGCTGCAAAGCGGCGAAGGGCAGGAACAGGCGCTCGATCCGGCGCTCGCACATCAGGCGCAATAAACCTGGCGGGTCGCGGCGCACTTCCTCCGTGATCAGCACCAACGTTCCGCCCACGCTCCAGGTGGCGAAGATCTCCTGGAACGACACGTCGAAACTGAGCGGCGAGTACTGCAGGGTACGCGCCTCCGGACCGTCGACGCACGATTGATCGACCTGCCAGGCGATCAGATTGGCCAATGGGGCATGACCCATGGCGACGCCCTTGGGACGGCCGGTGGAGCCCGAGGTGAAAATCACGTAGGCGAGCTGCCCGGTCGCCACCGGCAGGGCGGGATCGGTATCATCGCCGGTGGCCAAGGCGGGATCATCGAGATCGAGCCCGCGCACACCTGGCACCAGCGGCGTGTGCGCATGATCACCTTGGCGCAGGAGCACGCCGACCCCGCCATCGTGGATCATCATCGCCACGCGTTCGGGCGGATACGCCGGGTCGAGCGGCAGATAAGCCGCACCGGCCTTGAGCACACCGAGCAACGCCACCATCGCCTGAGGCGTGCGCGCAGCATTGAGGCCGATCACCGCACCCGGCGCCACGCCGATGGCGATGAGATGCCGCGCGAGGCAGTTGGCGCGGCGATCCAATTCCCGGTACGTCAGCGAAGCACCATCCGTCGCCAGCACGGCCACCGCGCCGGGCGTCCGCAACGCCTGGACCTCGACCAGCTGATGGACTCCGGACTTCGGAGTCGGCCGGTCGGCGGAGGAGCCGTCAGGATTACTGCGCTGAATGCTCATGGCTGGTTGTTCACAAATCCCCGGAACGGGGTCATGAAGATGATACGCAGATCCAGCCAGAGCGACCAGTTGCGGATGTAGGCGAGATCGTATTGGATGCGCCGGCGCATGTCGTGGACGGTGCGTGTCTCGCCTCGTGCGCCATTGATCTGGGCGAGTCCGGTGATGCCCGGCTTGACGTAGTGCCGACGCATCAGCTCGGCAATGGTGTGGGTGTACTGCTCGTTGTGGCGGATCGCGTGCGGGCGGGGCCCGACGATCGACATGTCGCCCTTCAGCACATTGAGGAACTGGGGCAGCTCGTCGAGACTGGTCTTGCGCAGGAAGCGCCCGAGCGGGGTGATGCGCGGATCGTTGGAGGTCGCCTGCCGGAAATCGTCCGGCCGCAGATCGCCGACCGCCCGCACCGCCACGGGCATGGGGCGCGACGGTGGCGCATTCTCTCCCTTCCCTCTCTTCGTCACCGCACTGCTCCGCTCGGCGGCGAGAGCAACTGCGGCGATCACATCCTGGGGATTGATCTCGACGCTGGTGTGGGTGGTGTTCCGACGCCGGGTCGCCGGTGGATTCTCAATCAGCCGTGCAGCGACCGCGGGCGAGGACTCTGTCTCGCTGACCAGACATGCCACCGCGGGCTGCGCCGTCGCTTGCTCCGTCGCCACCACTGCGGATCGGCCGGCGGCGATCGCCGCCGCCTGGTTCGGCGATGCCTGGTTCGGCGATGCCGGGGGGCGCGTGGTGGAACCACCGGAACGTGTCGGGCGACGGTGCACCTCACGGGTCTCGACCCCAATTGCACTTGGACGCAGCAGCGCATCGATGCGCATGGAACGATGTCTGCGCCGCGTGTGGCCCGCGTCGTCCGCCGGCGGCTGGGCACGCCGCATCAGCAATGCAGCGATCGCCTGTTCATCGAACTCGACCGGCTCCGGCGCTTTGACCTCCAGCGCCGGATGGTCGGCATCCTGCCCCTGCGTGGGGGTGCCAGGAGCGTAATGCATGGTGCGGAACTTGTAGACCTTGATGCGCCGACCGCCGAGGCCATGCCGTTCCTGGACGAAGAGCGCCGGACCCGGGCTGGTCCATTTCACCGCCACCGTCACCACCAGCAGGATCGGGCTGATCAGGACCAGGATGAGCGAGGCAAAAACCTTGTCCTCCAGCCATTTCACCAGCAGGGCCTGTTCGGTCAGCGGACTGGAGGAGAGGTTGATGACCGGCTGTCCGATATAGTCATCGACGCGCAGACTGAAGACGGGGAATTGCGACAGGTCGGGCACGTATTGGACGGTGACCGGATGGTGGAGCAGGCGGTTCATGATCTCCGCCACCAGTTTCTGATCGTCGAAGTTCCCGCACACCATCACCCGCTGCGCGCCCAGGTCGTTGATCATCTGCTCCAGTTGATCCAGGTTGCCCAGCCTGGGGGATTTCCCGCCGCTGCCGTTGAGCGCCAGTTCGTTGTTGATGCAGATCCCCACCGCCTTGATCCCGAGCAGGGGATGGCAATCGATATGGCGGCTGAAGGATTCGCACAGCCGCAACGGTCCGACGAGCAGGATCGGTTCGAGCCCGATGCTGCGCTGATGGCGCATGAAGATGTCCTGGAAGAGGAGCTGGCGCACCAGCACCATCCCCGCAGTCACCAGTGCCATCCAGGTGACCACCACTTCCCACGGATAATAGGGCCACAGCCCGAAGACAGTGACGACGGAGAAGAAGACCCCTGCGGATGCCCAGAAGCCGACGATCGCTTGGCGGATGCAGCGCCATCCCCCGTTGCGGGCGAAGCACGAAGACGTACCCCAGAGTTGGAACATCAAGGCGACCGGTCCCACCAGTGCCAGCAGGGACAGATGGAAATGTTGGGGATCGGGCGAAATCGCATTGAGCGCGTAGGCGCTCATGAACCCGCTGACCAACAGCACCACATCAGCGGTGGTCAGCAGGCACTGACGCAGCAGGGAACGCGGGATCGTGGCACTCATGCCGCCACTCCGCGGTGATGCTGGACCAGGGTCGTCAGACGTTTGGCGAAACCGCCGACCACCGCGTCGATGCCCAGGTGCTGTTCCACGTAACGACGGCCGCAGGCGCCCTGCACAGCGCGCCGCTCACGGTCGACGATCAGACGGATCAGGGCCGTCGCCAGGGCATCCGGCGATTCCGGTTCGGCGACCTCGCCGCAACCGGCGGCCAGTACCGCTTCGGCGAGATCCGTCCCGGGATCGGCGGTCACCACTACCGGCCGCCCCACCGCCATGATGTTGAGCAGCTTCGATGGCATCACCAGCCCGGCGGCGGCGCGCCTTTGCGGTATGCAATGGAGATCGGCGGCGGACAAGAATTCGGCCAGCAATTCCTTCGGTGCCAACGGCAAGAAACGGACGCGTTGCAGACACAGCGCCTTGGCCGTGGTCTCCATCTCGGCACGTTCCGCCCCTTCGCCCGCAATCACCAGCCACGCCGGTTGGGGCAGGCGCGCCATGGCGTTGAGCAGCACCTCGACCCCCTGTTTTCGCCCCAGATTGCCGCTGTACAGCACCACCACCTCGTGATCGGTGACGCCCCACTCGCGCCGGAAACGGTTCGTACCCTGATGTGGACGGATGGCGGAAACGTCGGCCCAGTTCGGGAACAGGACCACGCTCCGCTTGGCGGACAACTTTTCGACCAGGCGGCTACGCATCCCGAGGCTGATGGTGGTGATCAGATCCATGCGCGCGATCAGGCGGCGTTCGATCCAGAGCATGACGCCCGACAACCAGGGCGGCAGCATGCCGAGTTCGATCGCCGCATCGACCTGGAGATCCTGCACGTGATAGACTACGGGCACACGGAAGCGCAGCTGCAGCCACAGCCCCAGGGCACCCGAGAGGAATGGCGGGGCGATGAGCACGATGGCATGCGGCCGGCGCCGCGCCGTCAGGGTGCGCAGGAAGGTGCGCCACAACCAGCTCGCATCGAGGCGCATGCGCTTGAGGCCACCGAGCGGGGCAGAGGGCACGTAGTGGCGGACGCGCTCAACCTTCACCGCATCGATGACCTCGTCGCCGCGTCCATGTCGGTAGTCGCGTTTGGCGTAGGCCTCTGGCACCCGCCACCAGGGATAGTGCGGTAGGCCGGTGTGGACCGTCACCAACCAGCCGAGACGGCGCACCAGCCAAGCGCACATCTCGGTATTGTAATACGGGATTCCGGTGGGCTCGGGGGCGTAGTTGTAGGAATAGAGGCTGAGCCTCATGGGAGCGCCGCCTTTCGATCCTCGTCCTGCGCGACCTCGTCCCGCGCCATGGCGGCGGCAGGCTGCAGGCGATCGCTGTCTCGCACCGGACGCTCGGTATCGCGCAGCACACGCTGCTTGAGCAGCTTGGCCGGGTGGCCGGCGTAGACGCCCCACGGCTCGGCATTCTTGACCAGCACCGCGCGCGCGCCGATGACCGCGCCAGCACCCACCGTGACGCCGGCCGCGACGAAGGCCTCGGCGCAGACCCACGCGCGCGCGCCGATGTGGATCGGGCTGGCGACAAGTTGGAAGAGCGGATCCTCGTAATCGTGTCCGCCGCAGCACAGATGGGCGCCCTGGCTGATCACCGCGCGATCACCGATGGTGATCTTAGCCATGCTGTAGAGGTTGGCGCCGTTGCCGACCACCACCTGATCGCCGGCTTCGATGTTCCAGGGTGCCCAGATGGCGACATGGGGATAGAAATGGCAGCCGGTGCCCAGGCGCGCGCCGAAACACCTGAGCAGGAATGCGCGCCAGGCATGGAACGGACGGGGACTCGTTTGGTAGAGCACCGCTGCGGTCACGCCCCAGAGCAGCCGGCGTAATCGGTTGGACAGCGTGAAGCTCGGCTGGATGTGCGGGTCGACGCCGACAAGGATATCGTTCATGCGCTCACCCCGACGGCGTTTTCTGTCCTGTGGTTGATAGTTTCGAACAACTCGGCGAGACGCTGTGAAGTCGGATCGATGGAAAATCTCCGGCCGAAACACTCGGTGGCCGCATCACCCATGCGCTTGCGCGCGGGCACATCGTGCGCGCACCACTGACGCAGCAGGGTTGCGGTTCCCTCCACCGTATCGTCCTCAGCCATGCCCGCGCCGTCCTCGACGACTTCGCGCCAGATGTTCACCCGCTGGGAGATCAGCACGGGTACTCCGCACGCCAGCGCCTCTGCCACCGCGATGCCGAAGTTCTCCTGATGGCTGGGCAACGCGAAGACCTCCGCGTTACGCAAGGCGCCCCACTTGCAGTCATCCATGAGCATACCGGTCCAGGTGATCCGCTCGGCCACTCCGAGACTGGACGCAAGACGCCGCAGTTCATCGGACCAACCATCGCTGTCAGGACCTGCCATCACCAGATGCAGATCCGGATCCCCCTTCGCCACCGTCGCGAACGCTTGCACCAGCAGATCGCAGCCCTTCTTGGGGTGGATGCGGCCGAGAAAAATCACATTACGGGTTCCAGCCAAGTGGGGAAAGCGCGACAGGAAGGACGCACGCTGGCAGCCATCGCTATCGGGTGGAGGAGCAGCAATGCCGGCTCCCACCACCTGCTCCCGCACGCGATAACGCCAGAAGGTCGTCCGCGCCAACAGGCGTTCCTCCTCAGTGGTGAAAAGCACTGCCGCGGCATCGCGAAGGAGCTTGCGCTCACTCCAATTCCAGTAGAGCCACTTTTTCACATGTTTGAGTGGATGGGAACGTTTGAACCACGGATCGAGCATGCCATGCGGGAAGACCACATACGGTGTCCCGGTGTTCGACAGTTCACGCCAAGTCGCCAAACCATGGTACTGCCACAGGCCGTGCACGACGACCATGTCGAAGCGCGCATGATGTTCAGCGAGCCATGGCTCGAACGCGGGAGCGAAACCGTAGGTGCCCTTTCCTGGGCCGAGCGCATGCACAGCAAATGGCTGTTCGGCTATCCAAGCATCTTCTGGTGCATCAAGGCATGCTACTTCGCTCACATGGCCAAGATGTGCATGGGCTATCGCCGTCTGCCGCAATACCTCGACCGGGCCTCCGAGGCGCGGATCCAATGAGCGTATGGAATGAAGGATGTTCATAGGTGTCGGTTCAGGCCAGAAGTTTCGTAATTCATCCACATCCGGATATCAGAACGCCTTCGATTTTACGCGCACGCGCGCTGCATACCTTCATCAGCGATATGCCTGCCGGACGAGCACTTGGCGTGCTGCGAGCGACCGCGAAACGCGAAGCTCGTTCCGCCTAGGCTCCTGATTCCCGTAAAGATGACCGCAAGCCACGCCTGACATTCAAGGCAGGCGATTTATCAGGACAGTCGACTACCATGGCGATCCCTTTTTTTTGGGGGGCGAGTCCCGGAACATGAAAAAAGAAAAAACGGAACGACGTCTGACGTCTAAAGAGGTATCACAGCCAAGCGCTTTGTGTGCCCATTCCATAACTCATGACATCTTCTGGATTTTGGGTGTTTTTTCAGGCTTTTTTTCCGGCTCAAATGCTTCTTGCACGACGACTAGGTCGATTCATTGCATTTTGCAGTAGCCGCTATCGTGAATGCGTCCCGGAAAAGAACTCCGGACGAACGAATCACTGCCCTCTGAAGCTGTCCCAAGTGTTCGTGATGCCTCATCTTGCGACCCACTCGACCTCGCCCAGGCTCCTGCACCATGACCACCCCAACTATCACCGACGTAACTGCCCTTCTCATCCTCGCCTGTCTCCCCTGTGCCCCTGCGCCGCAGCCATCCATCAGCAATTCTACGTCGTCATCGACTTGCTGAATCAACAGGCGCGAGTTCTCAAACGGTTGGTTGGCAAACGAAGCCGGCCGACGAACGACAAACACAGGCGTCTCGCTGCGCTCACTCGCAACCTTGATCGACGGATCCTGGAAGCCCAGGAACTCATCGTCATTGTCGATACCTTCCCGCGTTGGCATCGTCAACAAACGCACCGGACGCCCGCGACTCGACACAAAAATCGAAGCACTCTTCGTGCGGGTGGAAACCGCCCAGGCGCGTACCGGCTTTGCCCGCGTTGAGATCGGTGCCATCTTTCGTCAGAACCTTGACGACGGGTCAGTCATGGAAGCCGTGGTCACCTACAACGGAGCCACGCATTACGAATGTTTCTGGCACCTGAGATGTCTGCTCCCGCCCGCCGGCCAGGCAAACGCCTGGGGCACTTGCGGCAGATCCTGGGAACAGGATTTGGAACAAGGTCAGTGCTCCCAAAAGGAAAAACCCGGTGAAACTTGCGTTTCACCGGGCGTTCCTTTGGTCGGACCGACAAGATTCGAACTTGCGACCTCTACCACCCCAAGGTAGCGCTCTAATCCAGGCTGAGCTACGGTCCGATGTGCGGGTGCGGGGTATAGGTTTCCCTACCTAGCGAGTCAACGAGCAAGGAGCCGGAGCCAGCCGGAGCCAGCCGGAGCCGGAAACCCCAGCCACCAGTTCTCGTTGCGGGCATCCTGTGCGCGTCAGCGCTTGGGCTTCTTTGGCGTCGTGGGCGCGGGCTCCACCGCCCAGACGATGACCTTGTTGATACCGGGCTGCGGCGCGAGGGTCACCCCGGTGGCGGTGATCGGTGCGGCGTTGGGCATGATGGCGTGGAAGTTGGTGCCAACGAACCAGCCGGCGGGCATCTGCTTCTCCACCAATTGGCGTCCGCGACCTGCCGCGGCTATTCCTCTTCGGGCTTCTGCCGGTAGTCGATGCCCACCACCTGGCGGTTGATCGAGTCGCCCAGGTACAGCGTCTTGTTATCGCTGTGGAAGACGATCGAGGTCGTCGGCAGGGGCAGCTCACCGATGATGGTGAAATCCTCAGTGTTGTAGATGTGCGTGCCGGAGACGGCGAACTTGCCGTCGGGCGAGACCGCGCGGATCTGGTTCAGGTAGGGGAACTTCTGGTAGAATGCCTTGATCTCTTCACTGTCCTTGAGCGAGTGTTCTGGGCTCTTGAACACGCCGACGATCTTGCCGGGTTCCTTGAGGTCCATGACGCAGCGGTTGAAGTAGATGCGGTTGCGCGGCTCGTCGATGAACAGGCTCTGCTGCTTCTGCGAGAAATCGACATCGGTTCCGGCCGGCTGGTTGTAGATCTTGATCGCCCTCTCCAGGATCTTCTCGGTGTCGGCAAGGTCCTTGATCAGCGCATCGCGACGGCCTTGGCTGGCCTTGCTTGAACCGGAACGGGCGTCGGCATTGAAGTCGTCGATGGCTTTCTTCTGCGTTCGACGGCGTGAAATCACGGTCTGGACCTTGTCGGGATCGAACTCGCACAGCCAGGATTTCGCCGAGCCGCAGAGGATGTCGCCGCCCGAACCGTAGATCGCCAACGAGCGGATGAACAAGTCGGCTTCGCTCTCATCCTTGCCGGAGGTCCTGACCACGATCGCCTGACCGGTGGCGTCCATGAACCAGATCGAGTTGCGTCCGACGGTGAAGCTCAACGGTTCGTGCGTCAGCGAGAGCGTCTTGTTGACCTTGCCGGTGACCAGATCGAGCGACACGAAGTTCTTCGACGTGCGGTTGGCGACCCATATCTCGCCCTTGGCACCGAACTGCAGGGCCACCGGATCGGTGCCGGTGAAGACCTCGCGCGTCATCTTGCGCTCCTTGAGGTCGATGAAGATAACCTTGTTGGTGTCGGGCGAGATCGCCACGAGCTGATCGCGTTCGACGTCGAGCACCATCTCGGTCGGGTAGGTGTTGAGCGGGATCGCACCGGCGTGCCGGCGCAGACGCTCGAACGGCTGTTTGCCTTCCCACTTCACGAAGTCGCCTTCGACGCGGTATTTGCTGTCGCGTTCCTTGTAGAAGTCGAGTACCAGCGACGCCGGTACGGCGAAGCCGATGTTCTCCTGGCGCGTGGCCTTGGCGGTGACCACGCCGACCACCTTGCCTTCGAGGTCGAACAATGGACCGCCGCTGTTGCCGGGATTGATCGCGGTGTTGGTCTGCAGGAACCGCCGTTTGCCGAGGATGCGTTCGGTATTGCTGATGATGCCGTTAGACACCGTCTGGCTCAGAATGGTGCCGCCCATCCCTGGGTTGCCGATGGCGAAGACCTCCGAGCCGGAACGCAGCGTGCTGCTGTCGGCGAACTCCAGCACCTTGGCTTTGATGGGCGAACTGAGTTTCAGCAGGGCGAGATCGTTTTCCGAATCCACCGCCGCGACCGTGACGTTGTGGGTGACCGTGCGTTTGCCGTCGATGAAGATCGCCTGGAAGGTGCGCGCACCGCTGACCACGTGGTAATTGGTCACGATCAGGTCGGGCGCGAAGGCGATGAAACCAGCGCCGTTGCCGGTGTTGGTCTTCACCACCACCACGCTCGGGCCGCAATGCTCCACCAGATCCGCGATCGAGGACTTGCCCTTCGGCGCTTCCGGCGTGGTAGCGACAGCGGGAGTCGCCGACGCGGCAGCTGGTGCAGTCAGGGCCGTGGTCCCGCTCGGCGCAGGTTTGGCACCAGGCGCAACCGCCGTCGTCGGAGCGACGAGGTCCTTGGGCAAGGCCACGTCCTTCGCCGCCTTGGCCAGGGCCTCGGCATATTTCTTGTCCGCAGCTTCCTTGTCCTTGCGCTCCTGTTCGGCTTTCAGTCGCGCGACTTCCGCCGCCGCAGCATCGTCTCCCGCGGCAGTGCTCGATGGCGTTTCCAGCGCGGCCTGCTCGGTGGGCGCATTACCATCAGCAGCCGAGTCACCAGAGAGGAACCACCATGCCCCGCCACCCAGGACCGCCAACGCGAGCAATGGCAGCGCCAACAGGCTGGCGATATGACTCGCCTGTTCGGTGACCTGCTTCGCTGCCGAGGGTTGCGGTTTGGCCTTGGGTTCCGGTTTGACGAACACCGGACCGGTGGCGGGACGAGCCGGTGCCGGCGCTCCGGATTTGTTGCCGGACTTGCTAGCGGAGTTGGCGGCGGTGCCGGTCGCCGGTCTGGGTGCCGCCTTCGCCGGCTCTGGCGCATCGAACTCGAACTGCGCCGGCACGATGAAGCGCTTACCGCACTTGTTGCACGTCACATCGCGCCCGATCGCATCGAAGGGTGCCTGCAACCCGACCTTGCAGTGCGGGCAGTTGAAGGACATCTGGTCGGTCATGGGTCACCCAGGGACGAAGGAACGGGTCTGACGGAAGGCTAGCTGCTTAACGGCCGCAGTCGCTGATGGATCGGTGGAAACGTGACCGCACGCACGGATGGAGTCAAGCAATGTGGGGAGGCCTTGTGCGTCGGCGTCCACCCGCCGTCTGCCACCAGGGACCTCGTTCCACCGATCTGGAGCCAGGCGCTGGGCCAGCTTCGCCGGAGCGGAGCGCCCTTGTGGGCGAGCACGTCCGGTACGATGGGGGAACTCCAGGAGCCGTACAGGCTTGGGTTTCCTGCACCTGTGGTCATCACTCGCCGCAGTGCGCCTGCCAATTCTTGATATGCATACTGATGCGAAAGAGGTCTGACTCGCCCGGATCAGCAAGCAACTCCTGCGCAAACCATCTTAACTGTGGATACGCCGCCACACACAGGCGTTCCCGACTCAAGCGGAACATCTCTTGTAGGTTCTCAGTCCAGTCCCGTTTGATGAAAACCGCCTCATCAAATGCGAAGTAATAGTTCAACGAACCCAAAATCATCTCGTCTTGTAGATCCTGAAGGTTGGTGAAGGTCAGGTTTACAATCGACAAACCCTTCACCTCAGGGCCTCCCAGAAATTGCTTCTTGCGACCCTTCAGCTTTTCCTCGAACCAATACGCGACTCCGTAGATAGACAGGTTCAGCTCATGAGAGATCGGCGCTGTGGACGCATTGAAGTCGAATCGAATATCGCGAATAGCCATAAATCAGAGCTGATCACTTCTCATCACTCACCCCATCGCCCCCATGCCAAAAAACACCTGCTTCTTCATCATGCGGTACAGCCACATGTCTTCGGGGATCTCCTCCCCCTCCAAATGATGGCTGTGCCGTGGCGTGATGGCGTTGATTTCCGCCAGCGCGTCGCCGCGACCGCTGTAGTCCGTTGCGCCGTGACTTTTGATGTACTGCACTAGTTCCTGCGGATGTTCCAGGATGACGCAGCCCTTGGTGCGCTTCTTCACGAAGTCCTGGAAGCCGCGCAGGTAGGCGCTGTCGTTGATGGTCTTGAACACGTCGCCGCCATTGTCCGAGAGCTTCTCGGTGGCGAAGGACAACGGCGGACACGGTTCGATCGAGCCCTGCGGGCCGATGTGGAAACCGAGGCCGACGGCGGAGGGACAGAACGCCTCGCCTTCAGCAGTCCAGTAGGTGTCGATCAGCAAGATCGGATGGCGTTTGCGCAGATCGAGCAGGCGCTTCCGCATCTCGATGATCTGGGTCTTCTGCATGCAGTATTCCGGATGCGGCGCCTCGCCGACCGGGCGGAAGATGTAGTACCACAGGTACATCGCGCCCTTCTTGATGAAGTGCTCGACGTAGAGGTCGTTCATCACCTCGTCCATGTTCTTGCCGGTGGCGGTGGTGGCGATGCCATAGAGCACCTTCGCCGCTTTCAGTCGCTCCATGCCCTTGTCCGCCGCTTCGAACACGCCTTTGCCACGGCGCATGTCGTTGTTCTCGGCCATGCCGTCGATGGAAATCAGCGGCGTGACGTTACCGACTTCGACCAGTCGCTTCACATTTTCTTCGGTGAACAACATGCCGTTGGTGATGACCTGGAAGTAGCAGTCCTTGTGCCGCTTGAAGATGTCCCAGATGCCTTTGTACATGAACGGCTCGCCGCCGAGCAGCGTGTAGTAGTAGGCGCTCTGTTTCTTGCCGCTGATGATCAGCGCGTCGAGGTCGACCTCCGGCAGGTAGTGCGCGGTGCCTTCCTTCTCGACCCAGCAGCCGTGGCAGCGCAGGTTGCAAGTGTTGGTCAGCGCGACGAACATGAACGGCGGGAAGAGTTTTCCCTGCTTCATGCGCTTCTTGTACGCACGAATGGCGAGTGCGCCTTTGAAGGCGTAGAGATAAGCGGCCTTCCACGCCGCTTTCACGCTGATCTCGGTCAGTCCGCGGTAGGCGAGTTTCATCAGCATAAATGCTTCCTTCAGACTTCCTGCGAGACGGGATTGGACGCGGAGAGTGGACGGCGGATACGACACGCACGCACCCCGTCAGCAATGATGAGGATGGCCTCGTCGATCTCCGCCGCAGTAGTGAAGCGGCCGAGGCTGAAACGCACAGCGCCTTCCGCCGCACGCCAGTCGACGCCAATGGCGCGTAGGACATGCGATGGCTTCGGCATCACCGACGTGCATGCCGCACCGAGCGACGCCGCCACGCGTGGCACATCCATCAGCAGGCGTTTGGCATCGATACCGGCGAACAGCACATTGACGGTGTTGGCCAAGCGCTGTTCGGGATGACCGAGGCGCCGAACTTCGCGGACCATTTCCAGGCCACGCCACAAACGTTGGGCCAGATCCTGGATGCGTACCTGTTCGGTGGGCAACTCAGCGATCGCGATCTCCACCGCGGTGGCGAAACCGATGATTCCAGGGACATTGAGCGTACCGGAGCGCAGGCCACGTTCGTGGCCGCCGCCGTGGATCATCGGCGCCAGACGCACACGGGGATCACGGCGACGGACGTAAAGCGCGCCGACACCCTTCGGGCCGTAGAGTTTGTGCGCGGACAACGACATCAGGTCCGCGCTGAGCGCCTCGGCATCCACCGGAATCTTGCCGAGTGCCTGGGCGGCATCGACGTGCAGGAACACACCGCGCTCACGGGTGAGCTTGCCGATGGCGGCGACGTCGTGCAGCGTGCCGATCTCGTTATTGGCGAGCATCACCGACACCAGCACGGTGTCAGGACGGAGCGCGGCGGCGATGGCAGCGGGATCGACGCAGCCGTGACGGTCGACCCCAACGATGGTGACATCCCAGCCCTCGGCCTGCAGCACCTCGCAAGTCTCCAGCACCGCGCGATGTTCCGTCTCCACCGTCACCAAGTGACGTCCGCGTTCGCGTTCGTGGCGCGCGACGCCCTGGATAGCGAGGTTGATCGCCTCGGTCGCGCCGCTGGTGAAGATCACATCTTTCGCCTGGGCATTGATGGCGGCGGCGATGGTCGCACGCGCGCTCTCGACACCACCGGCGGCATCGCAGCCCAGGCCATGCGTCGCACTCGCGGCGTTGCCGTAGTGCTCGGTGAACCACGGCAACATCGCCGCGAGCACGCGCGGATCGACCGGCGTGGTGGCGTTGTGGTCGAGGTAGATACGGGCCTCAGACATTGGCGCGGACCGTAGCAGTGGGACAAGGAAACCAAGGCGTGGCAGCGATATTCTGCCACGCCACAGACGCGGTTCCTGAAACCCGTGGCACGGGCGTCCCGCCCGTGGGCGAAGCAGCTAGCGGTATGGTGCGAACGTCGCTCACGGGCGGGACGCCCGTGCCACGATCCGGCCGGCGGCGGCGGTGGCGAAGATGAACGGATACAGCCGTTCGAAGTACCACAACTTGGCGAAGTAGAAGCCGATCGGCGCGGGGGTCAGGGTGGTGCCTGCGTTAGTCAATCGCTGCAGCGCGGCGAGTCCCCGTTCCACCACCGACGCACTGATTGCGATCGATTGCGCTAGCGCCTCCAACGCCAAGCCGGTCTCCTCGATGCTGGCGGGCGAGGCACCTCCGCCCCCCCAGCCACCATCAAGACGCTGATTACTGACCAACCACGCCTCACCACGTCGCCGGGCTTCACCCGTCGGTTCAGCCAGCGCCAACGCCGACACCACTCGCGCGGTGGCGTAGGTTGGATTGCGATCACCGTCGACGTGTTGATTGCCGAACCACAGTGGGACCCACGAACCATCCGTGCGCTGACTACGATGCAGGTAGCGGAGCGCCTTTTTCTGCGCGCGATCGATCTGCGATGCCAGCACTCCACGCAGCAACGGCCGCCAATGATGGAACGCCAGCAGCGCATGTGCGGTAAGATCCGGCGCGCTGCGATCGAACTCCAACGCACCCCAACCACGGCAGAACGTCGGAATGCCGCCATCGCGGTTCTGCACACCGCAGAGCCACGCGAGGCCTGCCTCCGCCGCGCGACGGACCTCGTCGCGTTCCGGCGCGAGGTGATGCAAGGCGATGAGCGCGCCGGCGGTGTCATCCGCATCGGGAACACCACCGGGCAGATCCGTCCACGCCCACGCCCCAGGCGCTGCGCCAGTGTAGGGATGTACGCGTTTGCCTTGTTGATCGAGCAACCAGCGCAGGACACGTTCGCGTTCCGCTGCTTCCATCTGCGAAGAGACCGGACCACCAGCAGCCAACGCGTTGACCGACAAGGTGGTCACCCAGGTCGCCAGGTTCTCGTCGATCGGCCAACTGCCATCTGCACGCCGGCTGTGGCGCAGGAAGGCCAGGCCCTTCTCCGTCACCTGATGGCTGGCATTGCCGCCGTCGACCAGGCTCATGACCACGAAACCGGTCAGCGGCACCGCCTCCAGGTAACCACCGCTCGACGGCTGGATGCCGCGCAGACGGCGCAGCGTGCGCGGTCGCGTCAACCAACGCACCAGGAACGCGAATGGATTGCGTGGTGTGCGCCGATGGAACCGCACCTGCCCGACGGCGATCAGCGCCGGCAGGGCGTAACTCACGACCTGCAAGTCGAGGAACCTGAACCACGCGCGTGGGAACGCAGCGAACTCGAACGGCAACGGACGCACCCAGCGCCACGGATCACGGCCAAGCCGACCGGCGATGGCGCACAGCGTCAGGATCGGCACGGCAAAGGTGCGGTCGTCGCCGTAACGCTGTTCGATGGCGGTGACCAACTGCTGCGGCTCCAGGCCACCGGCACGAGTGGTGATCCACGCCGCCGCGCGCACCTCCGCCGCACGCGCATCGGCATCGGTGCGACCGGCGTAGCCGCACGCCGCCCACGCCAGCACGGTGGTGCTGATATTGCCGATGCTGATAACGGTGTCGCCCCAACTGCCGTCGGGGTTCTGATGTTCGGCCAACCAATGTAGGCCAGACAGGACGGCTTCGCGATCACACAGATTACCGGCACGATGCAGGGCTACCACTGCGACCGCGGTGGACAACGCACTCGACGCGAGTCCGCCTATCCAGTGGCCGTTCAGACGCTCAGCGAGTAAGCGGGAACGCAACTGCTCAAGCAATGCGTCCGCCGTCACGACTCTTGCTCCCTGAGAGCGCCGGCTTCCAGCCGGCAGAGTGGGACCGCAGCGGATCTCCGAACAAGAACACGCAACGGATTGCCCCTGGCCGGCTGGAAGCCGGCGCTCCCAGGGAGCTGTCGCCGATTGATCCTGGTCGCCGAACAACACGACGGATTCATGTCGGTAAGCTCAAATGCCCAAGTGCGAGCAACCCGTAATAGGTGTACTCGACGTCGATGACGTCCTCCGCCCAGTGCCCGTGAAAGGCACCCGCATTGGTCCACAGCGTGTCGATGTAGTCGAGATCACGGTCAACCTGTTCCGCCGTCGGCGAGCGACCCATACAAGCGAGGGCATGTAACGCGGTGGCGGTCGACAGCAGATCCGGCATCGGCGCCTGCGGATTCGCGCTGAAACCACCGTGCGGATGGCGCTGGGCGTCAAGCCAATCAGCCACGCCCGCAGCGGGTTTCGCTTCATAGACGTGGCGCACGAATACAGCAGCCACCGTGGTCGGCGTGGTGCCGAGCGCGCCGCCCGGATGATTGGCATAACCCCCATCGCGACTGCGGCAGGCCTCGACCGAAGCGAGGACTTCCACCGCTGGTGGAAGATTCGCAGCGATATCCTGCAACGCACCGAGCGCGAGATACGCCGCATAGGCATTGCCGGTAGTTTCGCCGGGACGTTGAGCGAAGCCTCCGTCAGTCGAGCGGAAGGCATGTACACCATCCGCCAAGGTGGCGGGCGCACTTGCACGATCGACGATCGCCCACGCACGTGCGAGACAGCAGCGATGGACGAAGTCCAAACCCGCTCCATCACCAAACGTGCGCAGCCACGACGCGGTCGCAGCGGGCAACGGTTGCTGGATGGCCTGGAGGCATTCAAGCCCGAAGACCGCGTAGTAGAGATCGCTAACGCCCGCACGATCGCGCACGCCACCGTCAGCATTCCATTGCGACCGCACGAAATCCCCGACGAGGTTGGCGGAATCACCAAGCATCTTCGGCGCAAGGCGCGCAACCTGGAGCATTTCACGACGGAACGTCATGCGGGCTGTCGCCCCTGGGACCGCGGGCCACTGGCCCGCATACAAAGTTGGTCACCGTCGATCGTTGACAGATGAATAGCCGATGCCCCTCGTTCCAGGGTCACATCTGCAGCAGCCTTGCACATCTTGAAGGCAATAACTGCGGGCCAGTGGCCCGCGGTCCCAGGGGCTGACAACCAAATCACCTCACGCGTTCGTCGCACCTGCCGCCTTCGCTGCTTCCGCCGCTTCCAGTTCCTCTTTGCACCAGCCTTCAACCTGTTCAACGAAGATCTTGCCCATCAAACGGCGGAGCAGGCCCTTCATGCTGTCGTTGTCGAGGTTGCGCAGGCTGTTCACCGCGCGTTCCTTGAACGAGCCGAGCAAGCTGCGGCAGTGGTCGGGCACACCGTGTTCATCCAGCAACGCGCGCAGACGCACGGCGTCCGGGCGATCGTCAGAGCGTCGCCACCACGCGGCGATGCCGGTCTTGGCGTCGCCCTTGATGCGTTCGAGCGCCACCGCCATCGGCAGCGACGGACGCGCGGCATCGAGGTCGTTGGTCGATTCATTGAGATCGTCGAGGTCGTCATTGATCTGATAGGCGATGCCGAGGGCCTCGCTGTACTCGCCGATGACATCGATGGTGTCCTCATCCGCGCCGCCGAGCAGCGCGCCGAGGGTCAGCGCCACGTCGAACGCCGGCGCGGTTTTGCCACGGAAGATCGACAACACTTCGAGCACCGAGAGTTCTTCTGGTTTGCGCGCCCATTCCAATTCGCTGCCCTGGCCAAGCGACAGCCGGCGGTGACCGTTGGCGGCGACGGCTACCATACGACCGACGAGCGAAGGCGGCGCGGCCTGAGCAATCAGGCGGTAACCTTCACCGAGCAGCAGATCGCCGACGTTGAGCGCTTGCGGCACGCCGACCTCGGCGTGCAACGTCGGTTCGCCGTAGCGTTCGGCGTCGCCGTCTTCGATGTCGTCGTGGATGAGCGAGGCCTTGTGGAAACACTCGACCGCGACCGCGATGGTGCGCAGCGCCGGCGGCAGCGGTGCATTCGCATCACCGACCATCGCACGCCACGCGCACGCGGTCAGGAACGGGCGCCAGCGTTTGCCGGCTTTCGCCAGCCACTGGTGGGCAAGCGCGGGTGCTTCGCCGGTCGGCGCACCGAGCGTGTCGGTCAGGGACTGTGGCGTGAACCAGGTGTCGACCTCGCTGCGCAGTGCGTCGAGATCAAGGCGACGGGTCTTGTCTTCCGCCGTCAAGTGAACGATGTCCCACACCCAATCCAGGTCGACGGTGGTGTTGATGCAGTCGTCCTGCAACAGCGGGATGGCGACGCCGGGAATCGCAGCGGCTTCCATGAAGGGGAATGCTTTTTCGAGCACCGACAGGCAGCTGACGCCGACGATCGCATCGATCTTGCCGGTCTCGATGATGGCCATGACGATGGCGGAGCCTTCGGCGACCAACACGGCGTAACCGAGGCGTTCCGCTTCGGCCTGCAGATCCTGGATGGTGCACAAGCCGCAGCTCTTACACAGTAGACCGAACTCATCGAAGGGCGCCGGGCACTTCTCTTCGATGCGTAGGCACTTGGGCAGCAGCAGCAGGCGCCGTTCGTAGGGCACCGTGGCGAGCTGGTCCTTCCACATCTCGTTGTTGATCAGCACGCCGGCGTAGTCGATGTGCTTGGGATCGAGTTTGTGTTCGAGGATCAGCACTTCGCCATGCGAGCGCAATTCCGACATCGGCAGCGGCGGCGTCGGCTTCTTCTGCGCGACATAGTCGACCACCAGGTCGCGGATGCGCAGGCGTTCAGCCAGCGTCTGCGGAATGTTTTCTTTCGGCGGGCGGATCGCCTGAGTCGGAATCACGCGCGGCAGGGTCAGATCGGTCGGGCTCATCCGGGTACCTCGTTACGACGCATGGCATCGGCTTTTTTCATGGCGATCGCCGCCAAATCAGGCAGGGAACTCAGGACCTCGTCGGGGATGCCGAGCTGGTCCTTCAAGGTCGTCAGGCAACGCGTGCGTTCTTTGAGCGCGCGTTCGCTGTCGCGTTCCTTGGAGAAGCGCGACTTCGCCTTTTCAGAACGATCACGCAGCGCTTGGTAGATGTCGCCGCCCAGCAGCGACGAGATGTCGACCTTCATCACCTCGCGGCGGACGTCATCGCTGTTGACCGGCTCGCCGTTGATTGGGCCGGCCTTGTACTTGGGGAAGACGATGGCGACTTCCGGGCACACGCGCGAACACGCCGGGCAGTTGGTTTTGCAGTTGGTCGGCGTCTGCACTTCGAGTTTGCCGGCCTTCGACACGCCGTAGACGTCGAACAAACAGAACGACAGGCACTGCATGCAGTTGGTGCAGCGGTCGTAGTCGATGACCGGGAACCACGGCTTCCAGGTACCCGGAGTCGTCGCACCGAGTTCGGCTTCGATGGCGCGCACGCTGGTCAGCAGCGCGTCGGCGGCCTGCTCACCGATGTCATGGAAACGCACGGCGACGCCGTTGGCATCGATGTGGCCGACGGGCGGTTCGTTGCCGAAACGCCCGAGCACCAACAGGTGCGGACGCGTCGCGGTGATGGTGGCGTCCGTGGTGCCGGTGCAGCTCACTTGGTAGCCGGCACCAAGGAACGACGCGAGCAACGCACCGCGTCGTGCACCGTCGAGCGCCTGGGCGCCGGGGCCTTCGTAGAGACCGAGGTGGAGCGCGGGGGCGCTGTTCGCATGGGCAACGGCAGCGGTCATGGAGCAGGTTCCTCGGCACGCGCGGGCGTGCTCAATCCGCAATCGGTCAGGATCTTGTCAGCCGTGGACTCACGCATGTTGTGCACCACGACGTCCTTGGGCAGTTCGCTGCCCGCGGCCTTCACCAGCCATTCCACTGCGCGGCGATGGCAGGCGATCAGTTGGACGCCTGGGCGGTTCACTAGGCGTGTGACCGTGGGATCCTTGCGTGCGGACAGTTCGCAGAGATCGGCGACGGCTTCGAAGGGACGGCCAGAGGCGGCGAGCGCGGCCAACACCGCCTGTTTGGTCGCGTCGGGGACGACCTTGGCGTGGGCGCAGTGGCAATAGAGCAGGGTGGGTTGGGTCATGACTTTCCCCTCCTGACGTCCTCAGCGCGATCAGGGAAATGCAGAATGCAGAATGCAGAATGCAGAATGACGCTGCCCTGACGGGAGGGCGGTGGCCCCAACCCACGCTTGCGAGCGACATTCTGCATTCTGAATTCTGCATTCTGCATTGGATTTCTCACGACATCGACTCCATCCGATGCGTCGGCACTGGGCGGCCTGGGCGGAACGATTCGCGGTGTTCCAGGCGCAGCATGACGCCGGCGAACGCGCTGGCCGCATCCTTCAGCGCCTGTTCGACCGCACGTTGCAGGTTCACCGGATCGGCCTCCGCCCGCAGATTGATGACCAGTTGGCCGCTGGTGATGTCATCGCTCAGCGACTGCGCGAGTTCGGCGATACGGTCGCCGGCGACGAGGTTGGCGGTGGCGATCTCGCCGCTGCCGTCCTCGGGCGACAGCGTCATCTTGAGATGCGCGACCTCGGCACCGTTCAGCCCGCGGTGGACAGCGTTCATCAGGTGCATGGCGAGCGCGTTGCCGTCGATCTCGCTGCTTGCGCTGATTGCCACGGTGGCATTGAACCAGCCGAGCAGGGCCTCGCCTTCGGCATAGGTGTCGTAGTCGACGCCCATCGCCGTGCCGGCGCCTTGGCGCTCGGCGACCATATGCGCGAACCACCCGTCCATGCCCTCGCCGGTGCGAGCGCAGAGGGCGAACCGTGTGGCGCGTGGGAACTCTGTGGCCAGCGCCGCATCGAGCGCAGCAAACTGCGCGTCATCGAGCAGATCACGTTTATTGATGACGATGACGTCGGCTTCTTCGAGCTGCTTGCGGTAGATGTAGAGCACCTTGTCGCTGAAGCGTTTGCCCTCGTCGGCGGCAAGCCCGAGCACGCGCATGGCGCGCTGCGGATCGACCAGCACCGACAGCGGCGCGACGGTGAAGTCGTTGCCATAGAGGCGGCGCAGCGGGTACGTCACCGTGGCGACGAGGTCGGTGCAGGAACCGACCGGCTCGGCGATGAAGACATCGGGCTTGCTGTCGACGGTGAGTTTGTCCGCCGCTTCTTTGAGCGAGGCGAAGCGACAGCAGAAACAGCCGCCGGAGATCTCCTCCACCGCAAAGCCGCGTGAACGCAGCGTCAGCGAGTCGACCAGTTGCGAGCCTTGGTCGTTGGTGATCAGGCCGACGCGTTTGCCCTGGTCGCTGAGCCACTTGGCGAAGCGACCGACGGCGGTGGTTTTACCCGCGCCAAGGAAGCCGCCGATCATGACGTAGTGCGCGCTCACGAACCGTCCTCGACATACTCTTCATGCCGATCGCCCTGGATCTTGTCGATCGCGGCGTCGAGCACCGCGGCATACGCCTGCGCATCCATGGCGTCCTCCTGCGGCACTCCTTTGGCGCGGAAGAGCCAACCCTCACCATACGGATCGCCGTGGACGCGTTCGGCTTGTTTGTCGAGCAACGGATTGCCGCCGACGAACTCGCCATCGAGCGGGCAGTAGAGGTCGGTGCTGGCCTTGAAGCCTTCGAGCCAGCCGATGACTTGACCGACCTCGATCGCAGCACCGGGTTTGACCTCGAAACCGTTCTCCACCACCTCACCGAGCATGCGCACGGCGAACTTGGTGAAGCCGACCCGCCAGGTCCCTTCGCCCCCGTCCGCCAGCCACATGTGGGCGGCGGTATAGCGGTAGGCGGTGGGCAGCCGGGTGGTGAAACGCGAACGCTTGTAGCGCAGACCGGTGGCGGCCGGCACGGCAGCGGGGTCATGAGTTGGCGCGGCGTCAGACATGGTCGGGAAGCTATACCGGAGGCCCCGTGCTGCATTGAGCAAGTCCTGGTGGATCCGCTACCTACGTGAGTGACAGCGCTCCCCTGACCACATGGGTCCAAACCGATAGGGCCGCCGGTGTAACGGAGTGGTTGTGCCACCCGTCCCGAAGCGGCGGAAACCTGCACCTCCCCTCTCTGCCATGGGTGAACCATTGTCGCCCGCCCCCGTTTACCCCCCTGCCATGAGTCTCGCCGTTCCTATCGTGCCCGCCCATGAAGAGCGACTTGATACAAGAGCGCGAGTGAGCGACACCGACCAGCTCATCATGGAGCGCATCCGCGACGGCGACCAACAGGCAGTGGCCGAACTGGTGCAGCGGTTCCAACACGAACTCCTCGGCTTCTTCTACCACCTGAGCTGGGATCAATTGGTCGCGGAGGAGATGGTCCAGGACGTGTTCGTGAACGTCTACCGTTCGCGCGCCCGCTACCAGCCCACCGCCAAGGTCCGTACCTTCCTCTACCGCATCGCGCACAACTTGTGGATCGACCATGTGCGTCGGAAGAAACACCACCTGTCGATCGATGCGGAGATGGGCGAACGCTCACTCAAGCTCTCGGACGTGCTGAAGGCCCCAGGGTCGCCCGATCCCGAGGATGAGACCCGCGACCAGCTGATCCGTTCCCGCCTGCAAGATGCGCTCGACGCCCTGCCCGAAGGCCAACGCGAAGTGTTCGTCCTGGCCAACAACCATGGCATGAAATACCAGGAGATTTCCGCCGTGCTCGGCATCCCCGAGGGCACGGTGAAAAGCCGTATGCACAACGCGGTGCGTACGCTGCGCGATGATCTGCAGGATCTGGTGGAGCCATGAGCGATCGCTTCCCCACCAGTAAGTCCTCCAGCGACAGCGACCCGCTGCTGCGCGCGGTCGCCGACGGCGATCTCAACTGCCCGGACGGCCGCATGTTGTCCGCCCTGGGTGATCTATTCCGTCGCCACGCCCAGCCGCCCAACGAATCCGAAGACCTCAGCGCCGACATCCTGGCAAAACTGAAGGATGTCGAACACGCCGACGTCAACGAGTTGGATGCCATCGACGCGTTTTACGACGGCGCTGGCGACACCGTGGCGAGCGTACCGGCAGATCCGATGCTTGATCGCCTGGCTGGTCTGGCCCGCAGTGTCGGCCCACGTCGCGTCGACGTGACCAATGCCGTCCTGCGGCGCATCCGCGCATCATCGCGTCTGGCGGCCGTGCTCGGTACCGACGATGAGCGTGAAACCGGCGATGGCCGCAGCCGTTGGCGCATCATCAGCGCCGTGGTCGCCGGCCACGTCGCCGCGCTGCTGGCCTTCGCCATCTTCCAGATCGGTTTCCACGCCGGCCAGCAGGAAGCCCAGGTCGACGGCACCACCATGGCGGTGGACAGCGACGGCAACCCAGTGGACGGCGCTGGTGGCGCTGTCGCCGGTGGCCGCAACAACCTCGATCTCAATGCGCCGGCGCTGCCGCCCAACCTGCCGGCGACCTGGGGCGACATCCGCGGTCTCGGCACCGACCTCTTCCTGCTGCGCCGCTTCCCCGAACTGCGCACCAACGCGCGTCAGCTCTTCGGCATGCAGGCGTCCGAAACCGGCGTCGCGCGCAGCGTGGCGTGGTTGCGCACGCAACTCGACGCCAAGACTGGCACTTTCAGCAGCGGCGACCTTCCCACACAAGACGAACGCGCGTTGGCGACGCATGCCCTCGGCACGTTGGCCTTGCTCGGTGAAGGCCTGGGCGACAAGGCACACTCCACCGACACCCGCCGGGCGCTCGACTGGTTGCGCGCCCGCGTCGGCGACACCGAACTGAGTGGCGACGGCAGCGGCACCGACCACGCGTTCGCCGGCCTCAGCCAAGTTACTTCCGGTTTGGTCAGCCTGGCGTTGGTCGAAGGCGCGCTGCTCTACGGCGACCTGGGACTGCGCACGGTCGCAGAAAGCACGCTGACCACACTCGATCGCGGCCTGCCGATGCAGGCCGGCGCGGCTGGTCTCGGTGGTTTCACCCTGCTCGCGCTTGAGACCGCCCAGCAGGGCGGCATGCGCGTGCCCGGACGACTGCTGCAACAGGCCCGTCGTTCCATCGCCCGCACGCTGCCGACGCAGGATGCCGACGCCGGTCGCGTCGGCTTGGCGGCGTTCGCGCGCTACATCTACGGATTGGGCGGCAACAGCAGCACACGCCAGCAGATCGGCCAACTCGGCAACCTGCTGCCCGGTACAACCGCCGGCCGCCCGGATCCGCTCGGCTGGTTCTTCGCCACCCTCGCGCTGCGCGAAGCCGATGGCAGCAACTGGCAGCGTTGGGCTGGCGCGCTCGAAGGTCAACTGATCCCGCTGGTGCAGGCCGACGGCCACGTCAGCGCCGACGCCATCCGTTATGGCGAAACCGGCGGCGACGTGTTCGCCACCAGCTTGGTGGTGTTGAACCTCCAGGCGCCGTACCGGTATCTGCCGCTCGCGCCGGCGAGCGAGAAGTGAACCGATGATACCCACGACGTTTGTCGTCGTGGGTGGTTTCTTGATCGGCGCAGAAGCGACAGGACCGGCATCTCTCATTATTCATGAAATGCGAGAGAGCACGTGGTGGCTGCCGTTGACCACCAAGCTCGGGATGGAACCGGTGATGGTTCTGACCGTCGGCGCAGCCCTAGGGATCGCCGCCTTGCATCTCGCACACCGATTCCGCCGCGCTTCCCGGCACTGAAGTGCACTTCAGCGCCGGGCTATTTCCACGCTGACCCTTGCGGGGCAGCGAGACGAAATGGTACTTGGCATATGACATGATTGCCGAGAGCCCACTCGCCTGGACCCTTCGGCATGCTGCCACCCGACCTCGCTCTCGGCACCCTGCGCATCGTCCGTGATCTGGTGACCGACATCGGCGGGCAGATGCAGGCGATGGCCAGCACCTTGCGCGCCGCGACCTCCAAAGGCGGCGTCGATCTGGTGACGCAGGCCGACCACTTCAGTGAACAGGCCATCACCACCGCGCTGGCAAAACTTTTTCCGGATCACCGCATCGCGGGTGAAGAAGGCACGCGACTGGGACCGGCGGACAGTCCGTGGTGTTGGCATCTCGATCCGCTCGACGGCACCGCCAACTATGCACGTGGCATCCCGCATTGGGCGATCTCGCTGGGACTGGCGTACCGCGACACGCCGGTGCTTGGTGTGGTGCATGGTCCGGCTTGTGGCATCTCCGTCAGCGGCGCGGTCGGTGTCGGCGCGTGGTCCGGCGATGCACCGCTGCCGATGGCAACACCAGCCGGCGACCCCAAGCAGTGGATCATCGCCACCGACTGGCCGTGGGATCTCGTTGAGCGCAAACGTACCAACCGACTGATCGACGCGCTCAGTGGCACCATCCGACAGTACAAGACCTTCGGTTCGGCGGCGCTCGACTTCGCCATGGTCGCACTCGGAGTGGTCGATGCCTATGCGATCAGCAAAATATTTCCGTGGGACCAAGCGGGCGGCGCGGCGGCATGCGCGGCGCTCGGCTATGAGTTCCGACGCTGGGATGGATCGGCGTGGGATTTGAGGCACAACGATGTGGTAGTGAGTCGACCTGGCATGTGGCCGGTGTTGGGGCCGGCACTGGCTTGATGTCCGCCCGTTTGTTGTGGTCATCGATCGAAAGATTGCCCCTGGCCGAGTGCAACTCGGCGATCCCAGGAAACGTCAGGTCTGCTGAGCGCGTTCAGCGTGGACTGAGCCAGCATTCCAGGCTGACGGTGACCAGCAGGAGAAACATCGAGATGATCACTGAGCGATGAGTGATCGCCTCCTGCCTGCCAGAAAAACCGAACGCGGGCCCGAGCCCATGCCAAAGCCAGAGGCCAGAGGCCAGCGCCCCGACGCCAAACAGTACCAACTGCCAGACCGCTGCCCCGGCAGCGATCAGATCGCCGGCATCACCATCGCCGGTCCAGGCCCCCATCCCCAGGTACACGCCATTCGTCACCAGACAGAACCCGGCGAAGAAGCGCGTAAAGGGCGCGAGCGGAATCCGTGATGCCTGCGCGATCAACCACACCAGGACCGGCACCACGCTGCCAACCACCGCTCCGGCCCACGACACCGATAATGGCTGAGGATTGTGACTCAGATCCGTGCGCGAGATCGCCCAGGGATGCAGCACGACTCGCTCGACCGTCCCACCGGTCATCCACGCGGCAAGCACATGCCCGAGCTCATGCACCACCATCATCATCAGCCAGCACCATGGCAGGAAGGTCGCCAGTAACAGCACCTGACGAGTGCGCGCTGTCATGACTAACCCAACCGATGGTAACGACGCATGCGATCCTGGATCGGTGCGTTCGCCGGTGGGAACTCCAGAGCAACGAACTCCTCCGGCGTGACCCACTTCAACGCATCGCTCGCCAGTGGCTTCACCACCGCCGGATCGAACAGATGGCAGCGGTAGACGTGGAAGGTCAGGTAGCGGTCGTCGAACTCGTGATGGAAGGACATCAGCGCGCGGGCGGAGCGAACCTCGGCACCGAGTTCTTCCAGCACTTCGCGGGCGATGGCGGTGCGGTCGTCTTCGCCCTTTTCGCGTTTGCCGCCCGGGAGTTCCCAGAAACCACCGAGGTGCTGATCCTGCTTCCGCTTCGCCACCAGGTAGCGGCCATCGTGATGGATCAGGGCGAGTACGATGTGACGGCGTGGTTTCTTACGGTCGGTGACCTCGACGCCGTAGGCGACCTTCTTGGCTTCGACCTTGAGCGGATTGGCGGTCTGTGCGTGAACCAGCGCATTGCCGCGGCTGACGCAGCGGTGGCTCCATGGACAACGATCGCAGTGGGCGACGCGCGCAGTGCACACCGTCGCGCCGAGATCCATCAGCGCATTGGTGTAGGCGATCGGATCATGTGGATCGACTTGGGTGGCAACGTGCGACCACACACCGTCACGATCGATTGGCAACGGCAGGCCGTCACGTCGGGCATAGACGCGCGCAACGTTGGTGTCGACCACCGGCACCACGCGGGCAAAGGCGAACACCGACACCGACCCGGCGGTGTACGGTCCGATGCCCGGCAGCTCACGCAGGCCGTCCGGCGTATCCGGCCACACGCCGCCACGTGCGAGAACCGCCTGACAGGCACCGCGCAGGCGTTCGACCCGTGAGGGATACCCAAGGCCCTTCCATGCACGATGGATGGCCTCGGTCGAAGCCGCAGCCAACGCCTTCTCATCGGGAAACAGTTCGAGGAACCGCAGGTAAAACGGGATCACCCGATCGACCTGCGTCTGTTGGAGCATCACCTCGCTGACCAGAATGCGGTAGGGATCGCGGGTTTTTCGCCACGGCAGGTCGCGCCCAATCTTCGCATACCAGGTGAGCAACTCTTGCTGTGGTGTCGCAACCGGCTTCCCAGGCGCATCGGCGATCCGATTCATTCCTCGACGCCCGCCCACGGAATGAATTCGATCTCCGTGCGCTCCTGCTCCTTCGGCACGATGCTCTGGAAGTACTCGCAGAAGAACCAGCGCGGACTGTCATCCTTGATGTAGCCCAGGCGTTTGAGCGAGTCCGGGATCGGCTTGGAACCGCCGACGAGGTTGGCGTAGTCCACCAGCCGCGTGCGGAAGCTGCGCAGGATAATGCGCACGGGTTCCTCTGGCGCATCGCGTGGCGTCAGCTGCGAACGCAACAGCAAGAACCACATGTCGCGCTCCTTGGTGTAGGCGCTCCAGTGGGCGTACTGTGCGGCGTTCTGGCTTGGCACGCGCCGCCGGATGACGATCAGGCGGCCGATCAAGTCAGGCACAGCCGCCACCTTTGCTGACCACCGGGGCGATGAAACGCGGTTGGGTCCAAGCTGCGCCGTGTGCGGAGCGCATCACCAGCCGGACGTACCCTTCGCTGCCGCGATCCTGCCATTCGCCGCTGACACCACGCAGGCGACCGGCTTCGAAACCATCGCGGACGATCACCGCGGTGTCGGCCTCCACCGGCAAAGTCCACTTCACCCCCTGGCGCGATTCGTCGAGCACCGACACCGCCAGCGCCTCTTCACAGGTGAAGGTGCCATAGGCCAGCGCCGAGATCACCGCTCCAGGATGCGTGGTGCGACAGGCACACGCGATGGTGCCACGCACGCCATAAACCGGCTGACCAAGCGAGAGCATCGCATCCCAACAGGCTTCGTCGGCAGCGTCGGCGATGGCGAACAGTCGCACGCCCTGAGCGAAGGCGATGCGCTGCGGGCCGAATGCCACCGCGGGATTGCGCAGCAACAACAGACCGCCACTGCCAAGCAGCGCCTGCGTCAGACGGGCGAGCGCCCCTGGAGCAGGCTCGCTGGCTTCCGGAGTGGGCAGAACGATGGCTTCCGGCGCGATGACCTGGATCGCAAGTTCCGCGTCCTTGCACTGCCAACGCGCCACGTGTGTCCACAACGTACAGGCGACGCGGCCCTGATCGTCATGGACCGACAGATCGCCAGTGCCGTCAGGAATGGAAAGCGGTTCACAGGTCAGGCGCACGGCGGCACGGTGACGCGCATGTACACCGCTGCAACCCGCGCCCAGGATAACCCGCCGCGGACGTGGTGAAATTTCAGCCGATCAGTGATCAGAGCGGGTCCAGGGCCAGCCGAGGCCCTGGCGGGCGTAGCGGGCAGAGCTCGCGAACAACAATCCCCCGAGCGCGCCTGCGCGCGCGAGCGGGGACCGGCTTGGTTTTGTGTAACAAAACGCCCCGGCATAGCCGGGGTCGCGACAGAACGATCGCCGCGCAGCGGCGACCTGCGCAGCAGGCGAGCGCGCAGCGCGACGTCGGGCTGTCGCGCAAGCCGAGCTAGAGCGGCTTTCTTTTGTACTCCAAAATCACCGACTGCGCATCCGCTGCGAACTGGAAGAGCTTGTCGAGTTGGGTGACCTTGAACATCTGCAGCAGCGCCGGTTTGAGTCCGACGATGGCGACGCGGCCCTTGCTGACCTTCGCCGCTTTGTGCACGGCGACGAGTTTGCCGATCATCGCCGAACTGAGGTAGCCCACCTCTGTCACGTCGATCACCAGGCTGATCTTGGCGGTGCGGTCGCACTCGGCGATCAGCGCCTCGCCTAGGCTGGTGATGCTCGCGGGATCGAGCAGGCGTTCCTTCTTCACCTCGGCGAGGACGATCTTGTCGTAGCGTTGCACCATCAGGAAGTCGCAGGACATCGCTCGCTCGCTTTCGTCAGAGGGATGGCCGGGGAGCATCGGCACGGTGGCGCGCCAGCCAAGCCAGACTTCCACCGCGGTAATAGGTCAGCTCATCGAGGAACTCCTGCATCAGGCGGATGCCCCGCCCGTGTTCCAGGACCAAGCTCTCGGCCTGCGCCTGATCGGGGACGGCGGTTTCGCTGAAGCCCTCTCCCTGATCGGCGATGGTGACGATCCAGCGCTGTTCATCAGCGCGCAGGGCGATGGTGACCTCCAGGCGCGGATCACCCTCGTTGCCGTGCAACATAGCGTTGACCAGGACCTCGTCGAAACACAGGTAGAGCCAGGTGCGGTCGTCCTCCGTGACCCATCCCCGAGTGAGCAACTGTTCCACCACCTGATCGATGATCTCCTGCTTGAGATCGATGCGTGAGGGCCAACTGCGCTCGAACACTACCGGCGGCGACGCCGGTGGTTCTGCGATGGCGATGGTGAGTGGCGGTTTCGGCATCGGCGCGACTTCCCGCTCCGGCAGGCGTTCGATCACGACCAGGGTCATATCATCATGCGAATGCGCACCACGCAGCGCTGCGGTCACCGCCGCCACCACCGCATCGCACACCGCCTGCGCGCCTTGTGCCGCGTGCTCCGTCACCGTCGCACGCAGATGATCAAGGCCCCACATCTGGTTGTCGGGCGGCGCATGCGCATCCGGGATGCCATCGGTGAAGAGCACCAGCAGATCACCAGCGGCAAGCACCGGGATCATTCCTGCGTCATAGGTACTGTCGTCGAGCATGCCGAGCGGCAGACCGCTGCTGGTCAATTCGTCGGTCGTCCCACTGCGTCGCCAGACCAGCGGCGGTTCGTGGCCTGCCGAAACGAAGCAGCAGGAGCCATCCTGAGCCAAGCGTGCCAGCACCATGGTCATGAAACTGTCATCGCTGAGATCAGCTTCGAGCAGGCGGTTCAGGCTGGTGATGGTGGTGGCCGGGGAGTCGCCGCGTTCGAGCAGCGCGCGCAGGAACGCCCGCGCGGTGCTCATCAGCAACGCTGCCGCGATGCCGTGGCCGCTGACATCGCCGACCACCACGTCGAGCTGACCGTCAGCGCAGGGGATGAAATCGACGTAATCGCCACCGGTCTGATCACACGAACGGCACCAGCTCGCCACGCGCCAGCCGACGACCTCCGGTGGTTTCGCTGGCAGCAGGCTGAGCTGGATCTGGCGTGCCAGCTCCAGCTCGTTTTCCATGCGTTGGCGATCACGGTCGCGGGCGATGAGTAGGGCGTTGTCGATCGCCACCGCAGCGGAACCACACAGCGCCGCGAGCACTTGCTCGTCGTAGGCATTGAACGGTTCACCGTCGAGCTTGTTGAGCGCCTGGATCACGCCCACCACCTCGCCGGAATAGTTGGTCAGCGGCAAGCACAGGATGCTGCGGGTGATGTAGCCGGTGCTGCGGTCGTGATCACGGTTGAAGCGCACGTCGGCGTAGGCGTGCGGGATGTTGATCGCGGTACCGGTGGCAGCGACCGAGCCGGCGATGCCGCTGCCAAGCGGCAGGCGGATTTCGTCTGCGCCTTGCGACACCCGGGTCACCAGGTGCTGTTTCTCGCGATCGACCAGGAACAGGCTGGTGCGATCGGCACGCACCACCTGCGTCACCGACTTCACGATCAGGCCGAGCAGCCGATCGAGGTTGCGCTCACTGCCCATCGCGCGCGAGATGTCCATGACCGCCTTGAGGTCCTGGGCGAGCCGATGGGCGTCCGGTTGCATCACGTCTGCTCTCCTGCCACCAAACAACGACGCCTGCCCGAGCGGGCAGGCGTTGTGGTTTGGTCGTTCGACCGTTGGTTCACGGCACCGCGGACGAACCGGATGACGGCGACAGGCTGAAGGGATTGCTGCCCGGAGCCGATGGCGGCGTGCCGACAGGCGGCGGATAACTCGAACCGCTACCCGACGGCTGGCTGCCGAAACCGCTCGATGGCTGGCTGCCGAAACCGCTCGGCTGACTGCCGAAACCGCTCGACGGCTGACTGCCGAAACCACTCGGCTGGCTGCCGAACGGAGGCGGCGTCGAAGCCGGCGGCGTTTCAGCGGGCGCCGACTTGCCTGGGATCACCAGCTTCTGACCGACGCGCAAGCGTTTGGGGTCGATGCCGGGGTTGGCGTCGACGATCTTCTTCCACGCGCCCCGTGAGCCAAGTTGGCTCAGCGCGATGTCTTCGAGGAATTCACCGGCCTTCACCGTGTAGGTCGCGGCGGGATTGTCCGCCGGTGCGCCACTGCCGGGCGTCGGTGATGGCGTGGTGCCGGCGATCTCCGGCAGCTTGAGCTTCTGGCCGACCTTCAGGCCTTCGGGATCGATGCCGGGGTTGGCGTCGACGATCTTCTTCCACTTGGTGGTGGTGCCGTAGTGCTGCTTGCTGATGTCGCTCAGCGTCTCGCCAGCCTTGACCACGTGCACGTTCGGATCGTTCGCCGATGGCGCTTCTGGCGCGGGTGTCAGCGGATCGACCGCTGCGGCCTTGGCCGGCAGCTTGATCACCTTGCCGACGCGCAGGTCTTCTGAGGAGATGCCGTTGAGCTTCTCCAGCTCCTTCCAGCGCGCAGCGCTGCCGAGCTCCTTCTTGGCGATCGAGTAGTACGAGTCGTTCTTCTGGACGGTGTAGGTGCGCTCGCCGCTCGCCAAGTCAGGCGAGGTCTGGTTGACCGCGACCACCGGATCAGCAGCCGGGATGGTGAGCTTCTGCCCGACCTTCAGATCGTTCGGGTCGACTTTGTTGGCCTCGGCGATCTTCTTCCAGTTCTTGGCCGTGCCGTAGTACTTCGCGCTGATCTCGCCCAACGTCTCGCCACTGCCGACCACGTGGGTCTTGGCTACGCTGACGGTGGGCAGTGCGGGTGGCGGCTCGACCGGTGTGAACGGTTGGAGCGGCGGCGGGAACGGATTGCTGCCGGGGCTGGTGGGGTTCCCGCCCGGCGGATAGGTCGAGTTGCCCGGAGCGAACGGATTGCGCGGCTCAGGGATCGGCGTGAAGGTGTTGCCGTTTCCTGGCGGAGCGAACGGATCGCTCACCGGCGCAGTCGGATCCTGCGGCTCGTCGTTGCTCGCAATCACCGGTCCTGTGCTCTTCTGCTTCGGCACGACGAAGGCGACGGTGACCAGTCCGAGACAGGCGGCGACGATGACGCCGGCGATGACCACATCTTTGGACATGAGATGCCCTTCTTTCTTCGGTTCACACCGGAGCAGTGGGCAGGTCTCGCTGGCGAAGGACCAACGCGGCGACTTGTCCAACAGGGCGCAGGTCTTAGCCACGCCGGGGCGGAAGACAACTACGCCCGGAGTCCCTTCCACGTCTTGCAGCGCTGCGGCAAAGGCCACAACCGGCCCGCCATGCTGCGCCTGCTGCCCTTCCTGGATGCCGACGGACCGACCCAGATGGCAGCGGACGAGGCCCTGCTGGAATCCGCCCAGGCCGCGACCCTACGGCTCTACCGCTGGACCCCGGCGACGGTGTCCTTGGGCTACTTCCAGGACCACGCGGCCATCGCCCCCCACCTGCCGGCGGGCATGCCACTGGTGCGGCGCATCACCGGCGGCGGCGCGATCTGGCACGAACACGAGGTGACCTACTGCCTGGTCGGCACCCTCGGACGCGACGGCTGGCCGCAGCGGGTGCGCGACTGTTATCCGCTGCTGCACGGCGCGCTGCGGGCGACATTGAAACTCGCTGGCGCCACGTTGGAGCAGCAGGCGGAAAGCGTCGGCGATCGCCGCTACCGCGACGAGCCGCGCTGTTTCGCCAGTCCAGCGACGGATGACCTAGTGCATGGCGATGGCGGCAAGGTCCTGGGCAGCGCCGGGCGTGTGCGCGGTGAGTGCGTGTTGATCCATGGTTCGCTCAAGCTCGCGAGCAATCCCTGGGATGGCGACGCGGTACGTGGCTGTGGCCTGACGTTTGAGCGTGCTAGCGCCGTGATGACGGCAGCGTTCGCCGCGGCCCTGGGACAGACGCTCACGCCGGGCGAGTGGAGCGCTGATGAACTTGCCGCGCGCGAGCGCATCCGTGGCGTGCGCTACGGCGACGATGGCTGGGTGGTCGCGCGCCGCGGCCCACGTCCCTAGGGGCTCAGGCGCGCGCAGCGGGCCGCCAGTACGGACCGCGGCCCGAGATGATCACTGACGTTGGCGACGTTCACGTAGCCGTTCGCGCGCTTCGGGATGCTGCTCCAGGTGCGCGCGGATGCGTTCCTTCAGTTGCGCCTTCGCTTCGGGATGGGCTGCGAGCCATTCCTTCAGGCGACCACGCGCTTCTGGGTGGTTCGTGATCCACTCCTTCAGCTTCGCCCGTGCTTCTGGATGATCCTGGAGGTACTCGCGGATCTGCGCATGGCGATGCGCAGCGGTGCTCTGATCGCCCGCCGTGATCATCGCGCTCGGAACGAGGAAAAGACCAATGATGAAGAGCTGCCGCATGACGTGCTCCTGATTGAATGGAGGTTGAGAGTCACGCCGCGCACGGATGGCCACATACCTTCCGTGCGCGGCGATCAGCATCAGCGCCGACGATCGCGGCGATTCTCGGCGCGATCGCGCACACCTTCGCGACGATCCTGACGGTTCTCGGCGCGGTCGCGCCCATCCTCGCGGCGATCACGGACGTCTTCGCGCTGGTCACGCACGTCCTCGCGGGCGTCGCGGCGATCTTCGATCTTGTCGCGCTTGCCACCGTCGTGGGCAGCATCACGCACGTCCTCGCGGGCGTCGCGGCGATCCTCGGCATGGTCGCGCCCATCTTCGCGGCGATCCTGGCGGTTCTCGGCGCGGTCGCGGGCGTTCTCGCGGTGATCGCGACGATCTTCGGCACGGTCGCGTACCTGTTCGCGCCGATCGCGGTCGATGGTCGGACCGTTGCCATCGGCGGCGGTCGCCGGCAGCGCGAAGGCCAGAGCTACGAGGGCGACGCTGGCGATGCGACCGGTGGTGTTGATCAGAGACATGGGAAGCTCCTTGCGCTGTGCGCATCGGGGTACGGCGGTGATCCTGCCGAGCGAACATGAGGGGAACGTGAGGGCCTTTTTTTTAGCTTCGAGCTGCGAGCTACGAGCTGCGAGTTTCGAGCGGGCCTACGGCCACGCGCTGCGAGCGCGCCTGCGGCAGCGCGCCCCGAGCGGGCTGCGCCCGCGCTGCGAGGCTTCGCCGCTGCGGGAGCGGGAGCGACAGCGACCTCGGCACACCAGGGACTGACTCGTAGCTCGTAGCTCGCAGCTCGAAGCTCATGGATTCCTCATGTTCCGTGGGCTAGCATCCGGCAGGAGGACTCATGCGCGTCCTGGTCGTGGAAGATGACACCGCCATTCGTACGGCGCTGGTGCAGGCCTTCACCGAGGACGGTTATGCCGTCGATGCCACCGGCGATGGCGAGGAAGGCTTGTGGTACGCCGAGTCCAACGACTACGACCTGCTGGTGCTCGACTTGAATCTTTCTGGCCTGGATGGTCTCGAATTGCTCCGGCGTGTGCGTGATGGCGAACGGCATCCCGCCGTGTTGATCGTAAGCGCGCGCGACACCGTGCAGGACCGCGTGCGTGGGCTCGACATCGGCGCCGACGACTACTTGGTCAAACCCTTCGCGCTGCCGGAGTTTTTGGCGCGCGCGCGGTCGCTGGTGCGGCGGCGGCACGGCAAGCCGAAGCCGACGCTCGCGGTCGGCTGCCTGGGACTCGACACCGCGACGCACACCGCCACGTGTGCCGGCAAGCCGCTGTTGCTGACGCCACGCGAGTACGCGCTGGTGGAATACCTCATGCACCGTGCCGGCACGCTGGTCAGCCGCACGGAACTGTGGGAGCACGTCTACGCCTTCCATGACGACGCCAGCTCCAACGTCGTCGACCACTTCATCGCCAAGCTGCGGCGCAAGCTCAGCGACGCTGGTGCGCCACCACTCATCCACACCCGTCGCGGTCAGGGCTACCTGATGGCGGTGGATCCGGGCGAACGATGAGCGCGGCGGAGAGCGTGCGTCCGGGCGGCAGCCTGCGTCGCCGCTTAGCGGTGACGGTGATCCTCACCACCGCGCTGGTGGTGGCGGTGGCCGGTGCGGTCGCGTGGTTCGCCAGTGCCAAGCTCCGCCGACAAGGTGCCGAGGCGAGCATGCGTAGCTACGCCGCCGCGGTGATGCCGCGGCTGCTCGCACGCCAATGGCTGGCGCAACGCGACGGGCGTATGTTGCCGGAACTTCTGCCGCAATCCCTGCCCAACGACACCGATCTGTGGCGGGCCCTCGTCACACGTGATGGCCGCGTGCTGGCGCATTCCCTGCCGCAAGCGCCGGACAGCGGGTGGGTCCACGCCCTGCCACCGGCGGATGGCAAGGCGGTGCGCCGTGAACATCCGACCCTTGGCCCGGTGCTGGTGCTGGTCGAGGCGATCGATCTACGCCCGTTGGCCATGCGTCGTGGTGATGGTGATCGCCCACGACGCAGCGAGACCGAAGCAGGCGATCGACCTGCACGACGCGAAGGCGATCCCGCTGGTCGTCGACTGGCTGAACGTTTCGCCGCACGCAACGAACAGCGCAACGACGCGCTCTACACCTGGCTCGAAGAACTCGATCCGCGCTTGGTGGTGGTCTATCCGTTGGCGGAGATCGAAGCCGAGGCCCGTCGTCAGGCGTGGGTGCTCGTCGGCATGTGGCTGTTGGCCTGTACCCTGGTCACCGCCGTCGTGCTGTTCATCACCGGTCGCGTGCTGGCTCCGGTGCGGCGCATGACCGACGCCATCGCCGGCATCACGCCGGGGTCCGCCACGCAGCAGGTGGCGGTCGCCGGCCTGCCGAGCGAACTACAACCGGTGCAGGCGCGCCTGAATGATCTGCTCGCGCGCGTCGATGCCGCGCTGGCACGCGAACAGCAAACCACCGCCAACGTCGCCCACGAACTGCGCACCCCCCTCGCCGGACTGCGTGCCAAGCTCGAGTTGGCGTTGCAGAAGGAGCGCGATCCCGCGGAGATCGCCGCACTCTGTCGCCAGGGCCTCGGCACCATGACCCTGCTCCAGGGTTTGATCGACAACCTGTTGCTGCTGACGCGGCTCGAAGCCGGGCAGGAGAAACCGCACGCTCAGGCGGTCGAGGTGCAGGAGATCCTCGCCAGCACCTGGGCGCTGCACCAACCCGCGGCGATGGCACGGCAGATCACCCTCGAACGCCGGCTCGAACCCGCGCTCAGTCTGATCACCGACGGCGACAAACTGCGCGCGGTGTTCAGCAACCTGCTGAGCAACGCCGTCGCCTACGCCACGCCCAACAGCATGGTCCAGGTCGCCGGCCACGAACAGGGCGACGGCCGCATCCGTCTGACTTTCACCAATGAGGGCGCGACCATCAGCCACGCCGATGCTGAACGAGTGTTCGAACCGTTCTGGCGCGGTGATAACGCGCGCACGGTGGAACGCGGACACTGCGGACTGGGGCTGCCGCTGGTGCGCCGGCTGGTGAAGGTGCTCGGCGGCACCACCGTGGCGGTGAGCGTGAAGGACGGACGGTTCAGCGTGCTGGTGGTGCTGCCCAGCAACGTGACCTGAGACGCTGAGACCTCAGCCCATCTGGTGGGTGAGCCAACTCCACACGCCGCTCGCGGTCTTGCGGAAGCGTGAGGTCTGGGCCGCCAGATGCGTGCGGCGCAGGTCCGCCGCGGTGCACACCAAGCCGCTGACCAGCACGTCCGCCAGTTCCGCGCTCGGGTCGCGATTCTTGTGCCCGGAACCGAGCACGACCGGCAGACCGAAGATGTCGCGCAGGAACAGCGCCAGGCCACCAAGCGAACTGCCGCGGCCGACCAAGTGGACCTGCCCATGCTGGACCAGATGGCCGTGATCGCGCAGCTCCTGAGCGCGTTGCCGGAAGAAGCCGTCGAGCTCCTCACCGACGAGCTTGAGCGCCGGACCCATCAGGCGGTGACGTTCACGTACGTCGCTCCAGATGAACTGCTGGCCGGCGAGGCCATCGCGTTCGTCGTGGCGCAGACCAAGGTCGAGGTCGCGTTTGAGGTCTTCCGCCTGCGACACCGAGATGTCGAGGCGTTCCACCAGCAGGCGGGTGATGTCGTCGCCGCCGAAGGCGTGCGTCTCGACATGCACCAGCCGGCCCTGACGCCGCACCAGCACGCTGGTGGTGCGCGCGCCGCAGTCGATGACCACGGTGGTGCCCTTGCGTGTCAGTGCGCCAGTGATGCCGCGGAAGAGCGCGACCGGCTGGGCGATGATGCCTTCCAGTTCCAGGCCAAGGCCCTCGATCAGATCAGCGAGTTCGTCGCGGTAGCCACGACGCGCGGTGATCAGCAGCGCCTGACAGGTCAGCCGGCTACCGCGTTGGCCGACCGGATCGTCGACCTCGTGTTCTCCGTCGCGGTCGCGCACCGTCCAGTGTACCGGGATGGCATCGATCAGCTCTTGGTCGGCGCCGGTCGCCTGGTCGCGCGCGCGTTTCAGCGCCCACAGGCGTTCGTGTTCGCTGAGCACCACCTCATCACCGGGGTCGGCCCAGCCGACCGCCATGCGCGAGGTCACGCTCGCATCGGTCATCGACACGTAGACGGAGTAGGCCTCGACGCCCGCGGAATCGCAGGCCAGACGGATGACATCCGCCATCGCCTCGCGTTTGCCAGTCTGGCTCAGGCGGTGCCAGTCGCAGTCGATGGTCTTGTGCGCGACGACCTTGTCGCCGTGCGTCGGATGCAGCGCGGCGACCGTGGCTCCGACCCGACGGCTCGACACCATCACGATCACCACCAGGTGTTCGGGCAGAATGTCCTGGCGACGGCGGGCTTGGCCGGCGACTTGCGCGCGACCCGGACCGATGCCACGCGCGATCTCGGCCACCCGACCGAACCACTGGCCACCACGCAGGCGATCGGTGGTGGCAGGTGCCGCGTTAGAAACGGAAGAGATCGGATCGTCACTCATGGTTGGCTCGGTGCGGGCCGTGCGCCTGGCAGTTGGGTCGGCAGGACGGCGGCACGCAGTTCGGAGAAGGGCTCCTTGAACCGCACGTTGACCGCGGCGATGCGCCCGAGGTCGCCGTGCGAACGGATGGTGTGGATGAGGTCGCGGACCTTGTCCCCCTCACGCACACCGTAGCGCTCTTCGCCTGGGCGGCCCCAGATCAGGCGGCTGCCATGCCGGGTGTAGAGCACCACGCCACGCTGCACACCGCGTTTGTCGAGTACGTCGTGCAGGTGGATGTCGGTGACCAGCCCGTGTTCGATCTGCGGTTCGAGGCGTTTCCACAACGACAACGCGGAGCGCACGCCGTCGATGCCGGCCCATTCGATCGCGCGCAGCACCGGGCGACGCACCGACGGTCCGGGCAGCGAGCCGGGCAACAGCCAGCCTTCGGCATCGACCCATGCACGTTCGCCGCTGGCGAGCACCACCGGCATCACCGGTTGGCGCAACGCCATCACCACCTCAAGCGTACGCTGGAGCTGCTGCGGTTGCTGGGCCTGCGGTTCATGCACCACCGACACCGTGCGCACCTCGCTGACCATCGGTTGCTTGCGCAGGAACACCGCGAGCTCGTCGAGGGTCTCCTGCTTACCGTCGCGCAACTGCGCGAACTGCGGGAACGAACGCATCCAGCCGAGCACGTCCTCACGCGGGATCTTGGGACCCGGCAACCAAGCGACACGGAAACCGCTGACCGGCAGCGGGGTCGGCGCCTTGTCGATCGAGTAGCAGGAGAACACCACCAGCACGGCGATCATCGCCACCGCAGCGCATCCCCACGCGCCCAGGCGAACGGCCCCCTGCTTGGTCCACTGGGCGCCATTCAGGCCAACATGGATGCCGCGCGTGACCAGTCCTGGGCCAGACTTCCCGACGGGTTCGGCTTCGGACTCCGCGGCTTCCAACGCGCGCGGCTTGCGCTTGGCGCGTTTGCGCACCGGCTTGGCCTCGTCCTGCTCATCGTCGTCCTCGACCGCTTCGGTGGCGATGGCGTCGTGACCTGACGCCTCACGCGCATCGGCCAGCGGAATGCGGTTGGCCTTGCGCTTGCGCTCGGCCACGGCGATGAGCTGTTGGATTTCGTGTTCGGAAGTGACGTCGGAACGGCTCATGGCGTGGTACCCTCGGCAGCGGAGTGATGGGCAGAATTGGTGTCGGCAGCGCGGCTGGCAGCGCGTTCGGCCAGACGCTCGACCAGGTCTTCGAAGGTGATGCCAGCGGCGGCGGCGGCCTTGGGCACCAGGCTGGCGTTGGTGAATCCGGGCAGGGTGTTCACCTCCAGCAGGGCGTACTCGCCATCGCTGGTGCGCATGATGTCACAACGCGAGATGTCGCGGCAGCCGCAGGCACGATGTGCGGCAAGACCCAGTTCAGCCAGCCGCGCGGCGATGGCCGCGTCGGCGACCGGCATTTCCTGCGTATCGGCGCGTTGGTACTTGGCCTCGAAGTCGAACACGCCAGCGGCGGCGCGGATGGTCAACGGCGGCAGCGCGCGCGGACCGTCACCCAGATCGACCACCGCGACGGTGTACTCGGGCCCGGGCAGGCGTTCTTCGAGCAGGTAGGGGACCGCGCCGAGTTCGCGCAGGATCTCCTCAATCGCTGGCAGCACGAACGAGGGGTTCGCCACCATCTTCAACCCGACCGAACTGCCATCGGAGGCGGGCTTGAGTACCAGCCCGGCGTGGTGCGGGATCCTGAGATCCTTGGGCGAGAACGGCTGACGTAGATCGAGGCGCACGCCCCACGGCACGCGCAGACCTTTTTCCGTGAGCCGCGCCTTGGTCTGGCTCTTGTCCATGCACAGACGCGAGACCGCGGCATCCGAACCGACGTAGCTGATGCCGAGCGCATCGAGCTCGGCCTGGAGCGCACCATCCTCGCCATAGGTGCCATGGATGATGTTGAAGACCACGGCATCGGGACGCAGCGTGGTCGCGTCGAGACGTTCCGTGATATCGACCACCACCACGTCGTGGCCGCGGCGACGCAGCGCTTCGGCGATGGCGGTACCGGAACGGCGGCTGATGACGGCTTCGCGGCCGGGGCCGCCCATCAGGACATCGACTTTCATCATGATTGGACCTGCTCGCGAACGGGGAGAAGGCCACAGGCCACAGGCCACAGACCACAGGTAGCACTGATAGCGTCAGCTCCCGGACCTGTGGTCTGTAGCCTGTAGCCTGTAGTCCCTGCCCTTTGCGCATGGCTCCTCATACGCCGACCCCCGCAAGTTCACGCGGGTGGATGTGCAATTCGACCGGACAGTTCCAGGTCTCGACCTCCATCGTCAGGAGCACGCCGCGTTCGCGCCAGGCGCGTTCACGGATGCGACGGATGAGCGCCACGACGTCGGCGCAGGTCGCCGCGCGCGTGCGGTTGACGATGAAGTTGGCGTGTACCGTGCTGATCTCGGCGGCCCCGATGTGCTCGCCTTTGAGGCCGAGGTCGTCAATCAGCTTGCCGGCGGGCATGGTCGGCGCGGGATTCTTGAACACGCAGCCGGCGCTCGCGAGCGCCAACGGCTGGGTCGCCGCTTTCGCTTGTTTCAGCCGGGTGCCGGTGGCCTTGAGCAGGGCCGGATCGGCGGTGGCCAGTTCTAGTTCACAACCGAGGAACAGGGTCCCGTGCGGCAGCCCGCAGGAACGGTAGGCCGCGGGCAGCGCCGCACGTTCAAGCCAGCGCGGTTCGGTTTCACCCGGGAGCACCACCTCGACGCGCGACACCCAGTCGAGCATCCAGCAGGTGTTGGTGCCGGCGTTCATGCGCAGCGCACCGCCAACGGTCGCCGGGACACCAGCGAGTCCTTCCGGTCCGGCGAAGCCGGCCTTGACGCAGGCGGCGATGAGTTCGGCCAGATCGACCGCCGCACCAACGCGCACGCGTGCACGACCGCCGCTGACCTCGCCAAGCTCCAGAGTCGCGAACGACTCGCCCAGACGCACCACCGGTTCGGGCACGCCATCGTCGCCGATCAGCAGATTGGCCCCACGTCCCAGCCAGCGGTGCGGCTGACCGAGCAGTTCCGCCAGATCGGCCCGCGACTCCAAGGTCACCAGCGTCGCCGGTCCACCAATGCGCATGGTGGTGAACGCTGCGAGGCGGACCTGTTCGATGCGGTTGCGCCGCTCAAAGTCGGGGGTGAAGGTCATGGCTCAGCCGCTCACGACGGCGAGGTGGACGGTGGGAAGGACGGGCACCGGGGCATGACGGTCATGCCCCGGTACGACGAAAAAATCGATAAGTGGCCCCGCAAGATCGCCGACGTCACCAGCACCCAGCAGTAGGCAGGTGTCTCCCGGACGCGCCTGGGTGGCAACAAAACGGATGGCGGCAGCAGCGTCCTCGGCCACCTGCACCGCACCGGGAGCGAGGCCCGCGCGATGGTCGGCGATGGCCTGGCCAAGGTGTTGGCTGGAAACGCCCGCGATCGGCGCTTCACCCGCGGCGTAGATCGGCAGCAGCGCCAGGCTGTACGCCTGATCGAAGGCGGCGACGAAATCGTCGAAACATTCGTGGGTGCGGCTGTGGCGATGCGGCTGGAAGATCACGTGCACGCGTCCACCACCCAGGCGCGCGGCGGCGATGGTGGCGCGCACCTCGGTTGGATGGTGGCCGTAGTCCTCGACCACACGGATGCCGAGCGGATTGCCATGCACGGTGAAGCGGCGGCGTACGCGCTCGCAGCGCGCCAAGGCTGACAGCTCGACGGCGGGATGCACCAGCCGCGCGGCGGCGATCGCCATGAGCGCGTTGTGCACCATGTGTGCCCCAGGAATGGCGACGTTGATCTCACCCAGGTCCTCACCGAAGCCGACCACGCGCGCCCGGCTGCCGTCGGCCCCCAGTTCCAGACGCGAGCAATGGTAATCGCCGGCATCCAGGCCGCAGGTGATCACGCGGCACGCCAGTCCGGCGGTGACGCGCGCAGCGAGGCCGGCCACCGGCACGATGGCAGCACCGTTCGGCGGGATACGTCCGAGCCATTCGCGGAAGGCGTCCTCCAGCGCGCTGAAGCTGCCGTAATGGCCGAGGTGTTCGTGGTCGAGGTTGGTGACGATCGCCACATGCGGGTTGATGCGCGCGAAACTGCCGTCGCTCTCATCCGCCTCAGCGATGAAGAGATCGCCGGTGCCAGCGCGCGCGCCACCGTCGAGCGAGGTCACCGAGCCGCCGACCATCACCACCGGATCGGTGCCGGCCTCGGTCAGCAGGTGGCCGAGCATCCAGGTGGTACTGGTCTTGCCGTGGCTGCCGGCGACCGCGAGCGTGCGCGTGCCGGCCATCAGCTCGACCAGACATTCGCCGCGCGTCATCAGCGGGATGCCACGCAGGCGCGCCGCGACCAATTCTGGATGATCGGCTTTCACCGCGGCGGTATGCACCACCAGATCGACGCCATCGAGGTGCGTGGCGGCATGGCCACGGTGCACGGTCAGGCCACCACGGCGCAGACGCTGGCAGGCCGGCCCATCGCCCTGGTCGCAGCCGCTGACGGTGGCGCCGACACGTTGCAGCAACGGTGCGAGCGCGCTGACGCCAGCGCCACCGATGCCGATGAGGTGCACATGCCGGCCACGGAAACGATCGGTGATCATGCGCGGACTCTCCGCTTGCCGATCAGCGAACGCAGGTAGCGACGACGGCTGGCCGCGCGACGGTCACCGGCGACCCGCCGGCTGACGCGGCGATCAAGGCCCTCCACCAGTGCCGCGACCTCGGCCGCGGCCTGCGGCCGGGCGAGCGCAAGCGCGGCACGGCCCATACGGGCGACCAGCACACGGTCCTCGACCAGCGTGCGCAGGCGCGTCGCGAGGTGCGCCGGCGTGGTGGTCGCCTGCGGCAGGACCTCGGCACCGCCGACGCGGGTCACCGCCTGCGCATTGGCGGTCTGGTGATCGTCCGCCGCCCACGGCAGCGGAATGTAGAGCGCGGGGATGCCAGCGGCGCACAATTCAGCGACGGTTGTCGCGCCGGCGCGGGTGATCGCGACATCGATGCGTTCGTAGAGCGCCGGCATGTCGTGGCAGAAACCCATGACCTCGGCGCTGATGCCGGCTGCGCGGTACTGTTCGGCGACGCGTGCCTGATCCTTTTCACCCGCCAGGTGGATGATGCGCAGCGTCTTCATCTCGCTGAGCGAAGTAGCCGCCTGCACCACCAAGTCGTTGAGTGTGCTCGCCGCCAGACTGCCGCCCGCGACCAGCACGGTGAGGTGTTCCCCCTGACCACGGTCACGCGGCGTGATCGCACGCACGGGATTGCCGAGTTGGCTGACGCGGCCCGCTGGCAGACCGCGGCACGCCTCCGGGAACTGGGTGACCACGGCGTTGGCGAAACGCGCGAGCAGGCGGTTGGTGCGGCCGCTGCGCGCATTCTGTTCCATCACCAGCAAAGGCCGGCCAAGCAACGGCGCGAGCAGCCCGGGCAGCAACGCGGCATAACCGCCGAGCGCCACCACCACGCGCGGCGGCGAGCGACGCAGTTCGCGGAAACACCCCCATGCTTGGTACAACGACGCCAGCAGCCAGCGCGGGCTGTACGGACGCGGACGTGACAGGCCATACGGCAGCAGGGTGATGCCGGCCTTGGGCACCAGGGTCGCTTCGATGCGCGCCGGATCGCCGATCCAACGGAACGCACGCTCGCCGCGGACCCGCAACGCTTCCGCCACGGCCAGACCGGGCAGCACATGGCCACCGGTGCCGCCACCGCAGAAGAGGATGCCGGAGGACTTAGGCACGGGATTGCTCCAGGTCCGGGATCTGGGGTCCGGGGTCCGGGGTCTTATCACCCGCAACGCCAAACCGCAGACGATGTGCACGCTCCATCCACGTGGTTTCAAACAGCGTCATACGAGCCGGGACGTGCTTCAGCATCGCCGACTCCGGACCCCGGACCCCGGACTCCGCACCAGTGGCAATCAAACTCATGTCGCCCCCCCGGCTTCCGTCTGCCAACGCCATGCCTTGTCGCTGTCGGCACGCACTGCGGCGCCGATGCGGCTGTTGCTCGGACGGGTGGTGGCGCGCACGTTGGCTTGCGCCACCGCATCAAGTACGCCGATGAGCGCCAGGCACACCACCACGCTCGATCCGCCATAGCTGATGAACGGCAGGGTCAGGCCTTTGGTCGGCACTGCACCGACTACCACCATCATGTTCCAGAATGCCTGGGTCCCGAGCACCACGGTCGAGCCGATCGCGAGCAGCCGCAGGTGGCGATCCTTGGCCTGGGCTGCGATCAGCAGACCAGTGTAGACCAGCAGCAGGAACAGCGCCGCGACGCCCAGCGCGCCGACCAGACCAAGTTCCTCGCAGACCACCGCGAAGATGAAGTCGGTGTGTTTCTCCGGCAGGAACGACATCTTCGCCGTGCTCTGTCCCAGGCCGACACCGAACAGGCCACCACTGCCGATGGCGATGAAGCTCTGGCGCAGGTGGTAACCGGCGGGACCGTCGGCGTTCCACGGATCAAGGAAGGCCAGCATGCGATCACGGCGGTAGGAGACCTGGAAGATGGTATAGTAGAACAGCGCCGGGGTGGAGAGCACGCTGACGATCGCGAGGTACCACCACGGCGCACCGGCGAAGATGATCATCGCCGCGAGCACCACGCCCATCACCACCACCGATCCCAGGTCCTTGGTCAGGTAGACCAGGCCGGCGATCAAGGCGAAACCGAACAGCGGCACCACCACGCCGTACCACGACGAACGCACGCGTTCCGCCACCCGCGAGAGGTGCCAGGCGGCGGCGATGACCAGCGCGAACTTGGCCAGCTCCGCTGGTTGCAGATTGATCGGTCCGAGATCAATCCAGCGCTTGGCGCCGTTGATCTCACGCCCCAGCACGTGCACCAGGCAGAGCGATCCGAGCGCGCCGACCACCACCAAGGCGACAACCCAACCCTGGCGCAGACGTTCGGCACCCATGCCGCCGATGACCATCGCGATGACCGCACCCACCGCCATGGCGATGGCCTGCTTGATGAGGAAGGCATAGGTGATGCCGCTCTCGTTGCCCACCGCGATGACGTTGGTGCCCATCGCGGTGGTGGAGGTGATCATCACCAGGCCGAAGCAGCACAGCACGACCACCAGGAACCACAGTTGGATGCGCAGCCAGCGGGCGGTCATTCGTCCACCTTTACCGCTTGGCGGTGTGCGCGCTCCAACAGTTCCACTTCCTGCTCACGACCCTCATGGCCGTGAGGCAATGCAGCACGCAGCATGCAGGATGCAGAATGTGGCTGGAGCCAGGAGCTGTCCTCCCCGGCCTTATTCTGCATGCTGCATGCTGCATGCTGCATTTCGTCAATGGCAATGAAGATCATGGGTTCACCTGACCTTCAGACTTGCGAGGGCGACGAGTGCCATCAATGCGGCGACGATCCAAAAACGCAAAACGATCTTCGACTCCGGCCAGCCCTTGTACTGAAAGTGGTGGTGGATCGGTGCGCAGAGAAACACCCGTTTGCCACCGCGCAGGCGGTAGCTGGCGATCTGGATGGCGACCGAGGCCGCTTCGACGACGAAGATGAAACCGACCAGCAGGATGAGGAACTCCTGCTTGATGCTGAGCGCGATCAGGCCGAGGGCACCGCCCAACGCCTGCGAACCGGTGTCACCCATGAACACCTCGGCGGGGGCGCAGTTGAACCACAGGAAACCCAGGCAGGCACCGACGATGGCAGCGCAGAAGATCGCGACCTCCTGACCACCGCTGATGTAGAGCACCTTGAGGTAGTCCGCCGTGTCGACGCGGCTGCTGAGGTAGGCGATGACCATGAAGGCCAGGGCAGCGATCAGCATGGTGCCACTCGCCAGACCATCCATGCCGTCGGTGAAGTTCACACCATTGGCACAGGCGCTGGTGACGAACACCACCCACAGGATCGACCACAGGCCGAGGTTGAGCGCGTACTCCACCGGCACCAAGGGGAAGCTCAACTGGTGGACGCCGAGACGCACGATGTAGCTCTCGCCACCAAGCGACTTCTTGTACCAGTCCGGCGGGAAACCCGCAGGTTGATCCGCGCCGGTCAGCAACTGGTTGGCGATGTCCTGGTTGATGAGGTACAGGCCGAGTCCGCAGATCGCCGCGGCACCGAGCTGGATGCCGAGTTTGACGAACAACGGCGTGCCCTTCGCGCCCTTGAAAATCTTGGTGCGGTCGTCGAGGTAGCCGACCAGCGCGAACGACAGCAGACCGAACACCAGCACCCAGGTGCGCAGATTGCCCGGATCGCACCACAGCACCGTCGAGGCGGTGATGCAGGCGATGAGGCCCAGCCCGCCCATGGTCGGCGTGCCCTTCTTGCCTTCGCGCATGGCGTCGACCACCACCGCGCCATCACCTTTCGCGCCGGATTCGCCGAACTTCTTGCGCTTCAGCCAACGGATCAGCCCAGGCATGAACACGATCATCAGCACGAAAGCGGTGAAGGCCGCACCGACCACCCGGGTCGACACGTAGTCGAACAACCGCAGCGGACCCCAATGCAGGCCCCAGCTCATCAACAGATCATTGAGCAGGGTCATCATGACTGGACGCCTTCGAGCAGACCACGCACCACCTGATCGAGCGCCGCCGAACGGCTGGCCTTGACCAGCACTGTGCTGGGGCCTTGCGCGAGCACGCCACGCACCAGCGCCACGGCTCCGGCGTGATCGCTGGCGTGGTTCCAGGCGCTGCCACCGGCGCTGCGATACCCTTCGCCGATACGCTGGGCCGCAGCGCCGACGGTGATCAGCGGCAGGCCATGGCTGGCAGCGAGCGCACCGACGCGTGCGTGCGCCGCGTCACTGGCATCGCCGAGTTCGCCCATCGCGCCGAGCACCGCCACGCGCTGGCCGGACTGCTGCGCCAGCACCGCGAGGCCGGCGGCCATGCTCGCCGGATTGGCGTTGTAGGAATCGTCGAGGATCAGATGCGCACCCACATGACGCGGCACCAGGCGGCCGGCGACCGGACGCACGCGCCGCAGACCGTCACGCGCGATCGCCGGAGCAATACCGGCCGCCACCGCCGTGCGGTAGGCGAGCGTAGCATTGGCAAGATTGTGCTGGCCCAGCAACGGCATGTGCACCGGGACACCGTCGAGCTGCGCTTCGATCGCCTCGGCCTTGAGCGTGCCGTTCACCGGGACATGCCCGGCACCCTCGCCACCGATAAGCACCAGCGAACGGCCGGTGGCGGAGATGCGGATGATGTCGAGCAGGGCCGCGACGGTGGTACCATGCGCAGCGACGTGCTCAGCCATGCCGGTGAGGCCGACGAGCGCTGGGGCCTGCGGGGGCAACGCAGCGAAGAGCTCGCATTCGGCGCGCGCGACCCCGGCGAGATCGCCGAAACCTTCGAGGTGTTCCGGACCGATCGACACTACCACGCCGACCTGCGGCTTCGCCACCGCAGCGAGCGCGGTGACTTCGCCGGGATGGTTGGCACCGAGTTCGATCACGCAGTAGCGCATGCCGGGCGGCGTCGCGAGCACCGTCAGCGGCACACCCAGGTGGTTGTTGAGATTCCCGCGCGTGGCATGCACGCGCTCGGGCGCCGCCGCCACGCAAGCCGCAGCGATCAGTTCCTTGGTCGTGGTCTTGCCATTGGCACCGCCGATGCCGATCCAGGTGCACGATGGATCGTAGCGACGACGGAATTCACCGGCGATGGCGGCCAACGCCACTGCGACATCGCTGACCAGCACCACCGGCACCGGGACGTTGACCGCACGGCTGGCGAGGACCAGCGCGGCGCCGTCGCCCACCGCGGTCGCGGCATAGTCGTGACCGTCCACACGCGCCCCGGCCAAGCAGGCGAACAGGCAGCCGTGCGTCACCGCACGGCTGTCGATCGCCGCTCCACGGATCACCACCTGACGCTCGGTGCCGATCCAGGTGCCACCGGTCAGGCGTTCGAGCGTCTGCGCATCGAGCGCCAGCTCCGCCGCTTGCGGTGCCGTCAATACCGGCATGCGTCCACTGCTCATGGTCGCACCTCGAGGCTGCGGACGAATGCGCGATCATCCCACGGCATCGTCACACCACGCAGGAGCTGATCGGTCTCGTGGCCCTTGCCCGCCACCACCACCACGCCGTCGTTGCCGGCCAAGGCCCGGGCCAGACGGATCGCGGTTCCACGATCGAGTTCGACCAGCAGTGAACGTGGCGCTTCGCTGACGCGGGTCTTGGCGCCGTGGACCGGACGCATCTCGTCGAGCCAACGTCCGCTGGCGAGGTCGTCGCTCTGGGCCCAGTACACTTCGGTGCCGGACGGCAGGCCCTTGATCACCTCTTCGGCGATGGCCTTGGGATCCTCGCTACGGCTGTTGTCGGTGGTCAGCACCACGTGATCGGCGATCAGCGCCGCGCACCCCATCGGGCCGCGTTTGCTGCGATCGCGATCACCACCGCAACCGAACACGCACACCAGACGGCGACCGGGGAACTCCTTGCGTACCGCAGTGAGCATGACCTTCAGCTCGTCGGGCGTGTGCGCATAATCGACGTAGGTGTCGGGACGGTGCGCCAGCAATTCGAGGCGACCGGGCACCGCCGGCATGCTCGCAAGACGGGCGAGTCCGTTCTGCAGCGGTACCCCGGTGGCGGTGGCGAGCAGCGCACCAGCGGCGGCGTTCCAGGCATTGAAATCGCCGGGCAGACGCACGGGCACCCGGTAGTCCACCGCTTCGTGACGGATGCGCCAACCGCTGTTGGTGCGCACCAGCCGCGAGTCGCCACGCTTGAAACCGAGCATCACCACGCGGGCGTCGGCACCGTTGGCAGCGTGGGCGACCGCGTGCGCGTCGGGTGCATCGGCATTGATCACGCACAGTCCGCCGGTGCGCAGCAGGCGCAGCGCGCGCAGCTTGGCGGTCAGGTAGGCGCCAAGCGTGCGGTGGTAGTCGAGGTGATCGTGACCCAGGCCGGTGAAGGCGAGCGCGGCGAATTGCAGGCCGGCGAGCCGGTGCTGATCACCCGCGTGCGAGCTGACCTCCATCGCCACACCACCGCAGGTGGAGGGCAGACCGGCGAGGAAATCATGGAGCTGTTCCGGCGGCGGCGTGGTCTGGGCATTGGCGCGTTCGTTCACGCCATCATGCCAACCGATCGTACCGATGCGTGCGGCACCTTCGCCCATCGCCCACCAGGCGCAGTGGGTGGTGGTGGATTTCCCGGCGGTGCCGGTGACGCCAACCAGCGGCAGGGCCCGCCGCGGCAGACCGTGCGCAGACGCGCTGGCGCGGGCGAAGCTCCAGCGCGCATGCGCGGTGCGCAACAACGGCACCGACGCATCGAGTGTCAGACCGTGTTCGGCCAGCACTACGCACGCACCACGGGCGATGGCCTCGCGCGCATGGGCTGGCTGCTCGGCTGCCGATCCCATCGCGACATAGACGTCACCCGGACGCACCTGACGGCTGTCGCGCGCGATACCGGTGACCATCAGTGGCATGGAACCGCTGACGAGACTCAGGCTCTGACCGCTGAAAAGGTTTTCGACGGCGATCATCGACGGATCCTGGGAGTCGTACGAGGGGTTGTGGTGGTGCCCGACGTGCGCGGTTTTTCCGGCTCGGCGACGGGACGTTTGGGAACGCGCAGGTGTTCGAGCGACTTCTGCAGCACCTGCTGCACCACCGGCGCAGCGACGACCGAACCGAAGCCCTTGCCGATCGACGGATCGTCGATCACCACCAGGCACAACAGTTCAGGACGCATCTGCGGTTCAGCCGGAGCCCAGCAGACGAAACTGCCGATGTTGTCGCCGTTGCTGTAACGGCCGTTGACGACCTTTTCGGCGGTGCCGGTTTTGCCCGCAGCGGTGTAACCATCGAGTTCCGCGCTCTTGGCCGTGCCTTCGGTCAAGGTGTGGGTCATCGCCTCCTGCAACGCTGCGGCGACATCCGGGGTGTAGATGCGCCGTGGTTCCGGGGTCGCCGGCAGCGGCAGATCGCGTTCGCGCTCGCCATCGACCGTCCACAGACGTTTGACGATGCGCGGCGGCAACCACACCCCGCCATTGGCGACCGCGGCGTGCGCCATCGCCAGTTGCAGCGGTGTGACCATGAAGCCGTGACCGATCGGCAGCGACATGCCTTCGTTGATCCGCGTCCATTTCTTCGCGCGCGGCAGCATGCCCGGCTCCTCACCGGGCAGGGTGAAGCCGAACGTGCGACCGAAGCCGAACAGCCGCATCCATTCCTCCATCCGTTCCGGATCCATGCGCACGCCGAGCTTGGCCATCAGGATGTTGTCGGAGAGCGCGATGCCGTCGGTGACGCTGAGGATGCCGTGGCCGCCGGTCTTCTCGTGGATGGTGCGTTTCGCCCGACCTTCGCGGTAGGTCCAGGCACCCTTCTCGCAGTTGATCATCTCGTTGAAGGTGGTCAGGCGATCGGCCACCGCCGCGCCGGCGAACAACGGCTTCATGGTCGAGCCGGGTTCGTACGGGAAGGTCAGCACGTTGTTGCGCAAGGCGCTGACATCGAGCTTGCTGAGGTCGGTCGGATCGAACGTCGGCCAACTCGCCATCGCCACCACTTCGCCGGTCGCCGGTCGTACCAACACCGCCGAGGCGGACAGCGGTTTGCAGGCGGCGACCTGCGCCATCAAGGCCTCTTCGAGGATGCGCTGGAGCGGCGCGCTGATGGTCAACTGCACATGCGCGCCGCCCTGCGCGGGAATGCTCTCCGCATCGGTGAGCGAGGGTTTGCCGAGCGCATCGACGGTGACGATCTCCTTGCCTGGAGTACCCGCGAGGTCGCCATCGAACACCTGCTCGATACCGGCACCGCCCTTGCCGTCGCGCAGCACGAAGCCGAGCGTGTGCGCTGCCAGCGCACCTTCGGGATAACGGCGGGTGTACTCGCGGCGCACATACACACCGCCGAGCTTGAGCGTCTTCACCTGGGTGGCCTGATCGTCGGTGATGCCACGCGCGATGGTGCGGCCGTTCCTGGGCAGCTCGAATTCCTTGCGCAGATCCTCACGCGACAGATCGAGGATGCGCGACAGTTCGACCGTCGCACGCAGACGGTCGTCCATGTACACCGGATCGGCGGTGATGTTCCAGGTACCGGCGCTGACCGCGAGTGGGCTGCCATCCGCGTCGTAGAGTCCGCCACGCGGGGCCATGATGGTCCAGGTGCGGGTGCGCTGGCGTTCACCCATCTCTGCCAGGCGTTTGGATTCGTCGATCTGCAGGACCTGAAGGCGGAACGCCACGTAGGCGAACAACCCCGCGAACACCAGCATGGTCAAGCCGGTGCGCCAGGGCTGGGCCGTGATGGGGACGTGGGTATCGGTGGCAGGCATGTCAGGGCGAACGGTTCACCGCGGCCGTGGCCAGCGGATCTTTCAGATCGAGGTCGAGCTTGTGCACCAGTTGATCGATGTTCGGCCGGCACGCTTCGCGATCGAACACCGCTCGCAGGCGATCCTGCTGATAGAGCAGTTCGGTGCGAGCCTTGAAGTCGGAGCCACGTTGTTTGCCGGCAGCCGCAGCCTCGTTGCCGAGCAGCGCGATCTTGATGCCGATACCGAGGCAGCAACTGACCCAGGCGAGCGCGATGAAGCCATGCAGGATAAGGTCGGGACGTTTCATGGCGCGTCCTCCGCGTCCGCGTCCGCGTCGTCGGCATCGTCGGCCGCGTCAGCCTTGCGGTACGCCGAACGATCGTCGGTCTTGAGCGCCCAGCGCAGCTTGGCCGAGGACGCCCGCGGATTGGCATCGAGTTCGGCCTGGGTGGCGATGACCACGCGATTGGCGACGCGACCCAGCCGGCCGGCAGCGGCGTGCGCACGCAGCGCCTGCTTGACCAGACGATCTTCCAGGCTGTGGAAACTGATGATCGCCGCGCGCCCGGCGGGCGTCAGCAGATCAGGTAGGATGGCGAGCAAGCGTTCGAGCTGGCCGAGTTCATCGTTCACTGCGATGCGCAACGCCTGGAAGGTGCGGCCAGCGGGATGGCGCGGCTGGTGCCCAGGCACCACCTTGCGGATGACCAGGGCGAGTTCTTCGCCGGTGCTGACACCCGCTGCACGAGCGGCCTTGAGCGCGCGGGCGATGCGGCGGCTGAGGCGCTCCTCGCCGTACTTGTAGATCACGTCGGCGAGGTCGCTCTCAGGCAGACGATCAATCAGGGCGAGCGCGGTCTCGCCGTGTTCGCGGTCCATGCGCATGTCGGCGATGACGGTGGATTTCAGCGAGAAACCGCGCTCACGGTCGTCCAGCTGCAGACTGGAGACGCCCAGGTCGGCAAGCACCGCATCAAAACGCTCGCCGGCCTTCACGGCTGCCTCGGCGACATCGGCGAAGGTGCCGGCACGTAGCGCGAAAGCTCCGGGAAAACCCGCCAGGCGACCGCTTGCGAGCGCGCGAGCAGCGCCGTCGCGGTCAACGCCGACCACGGTCGCCCCGCGCGCGAGCAGCGCAGCGCTGTGACCGCCCATCCCGAGCGTGCAGTCGAGTGCACGCACGCCGACGTGCGGCCGCAGGTGCTCGACGACGGCGTCGAGCAGCACCGGGACATGCAGATCGGCTGCGGGGTGGTCATGGTCATTCATCAGGCGGAGATGGCCACCGCATGGGTGGACTGGTGCGCGCGGGTGGTGCGCCGCAGAAAGGCGAGGTACGGGCTCTCATCTGCGACCGTTCCCAGACGGGCGGTCAGGCAGCGCAGACGCAGGGCCGCGTGGTCGAGGCTCCCGCAGAGAGCGGTTCGCTCGGCGATGCCGGCCGGCGATGACTCCACCGCAGCGTCGAGGGCGCGAACCAGGTGGCTCAGGTGGTCATCGTTCATGGCAGGCCTTTCGCGTGGGGTTCAGATCATCAGGTAAGCGTTGAGTGCAGGGTTGTGGCTGGGGCCTGATCCTTGGCCGGTCCAGCGCAGGTAGTGATCTGGATTCCACACCTGGATGGTGGTGTTGGTACAGACGAAGAAGATGTCGCGCTCGAGTCCGAGGTAGGACACGAAATGCGCCGGCAACACCACGCGGTGCTGCGCATCGATGGCCATCATGGACATCTCGCCATTGAGCGCGGTCACCAAGTGCAGGCGTTGTTCAGCCGACAGCGCAGGATCATCAATGATCCGCTGCTCACGCCGTTGCAGCTCTTTTTCCGTCAGCAGCAGCAGGATGGGAAAGACCTCGCCATCAGCGGCCTTGGTCATCGCGTGCTTCATCCCCCGCAGGTGGTCCACGTCGCCTGCAGTGAGCAGGGCGCGGGCCTCTCGCGGAATAGTCACCTGATTTTTTGGCGACAAACGTTGGGTGGGGAGCACGACAGCCTCGGGCGGGATAATGCGAATCTGCTCTACTCTATGCAACTCAAATCTACTATGTGCAACTGATGCCTAGTAAGCCAACTCTACGGCCCGCAGACGCTTAGTGCGTCGGTTTGGACTCCATACCAGATGAGTTATGGCGAATTGGATGCCGAACGCCGAACGCCGAACGCCGAACGCCGAACGCCGAACGCCGAACGCCGAACGCCGAACGCCGAACGCCGAACGCCGAACGCCTTCAAAGCGTCATCCGGACGCCCTCCGATGTTGGATCAGCTTGCGGATCATCCGCCCGATGTGATCCGTGTGATCGACGATCTTCTCCACCGTCGCTGCGCTGATCAGATCGAGGTCACCCGCGATGATGATCTGTGTCTCGACCTCGGCATTTGATCCCAGCGCGATAGTGAAGAGTCGACAGCCATCCCGTTCAGAACGCTCGGCCCCTTCCGCGATATTCAATGCAACTGAGATCGCTGCCCGTCGCAGTTGTGATTTGAGATCGCCTTCGGCAGGCATGTCAGCCGTAATTGCCGACACGAGTTTGATGAGTTCGCGAGCTTGGTGCCAGACGCGAAGGTTGGTGGATTTGGCCATGTTGAGGGCTCCTTGTATGCCCCCGGCGGACCGGTCGCGCGCAGCGCGCAAGGGTCGCAGCGGAGTCTTCGCAGCGGAGTGCCCTTGTGCGCGAGCACGTCCGGTACGATGGGGGTGTACAAGAAGCCCGTACCCAGGACGTGGTGAGAGATGGATTCGGGGGATTCGGCATTTGGCGAGTCCGCGGCGTTCGGCATTCGGCATTCGGCATTCGGCATTCGGCGTTCGGCATTCGGCGTTCGGCGTTCGGCGTTCGGCGTTCGGCGTTCGGCATTCGGCGTTCGGCGAACCGGGGGACTTTCGTCCCCCTCACCATGCGTCGCCCTTCCAGGGCTAATCATCATAAAACACCGCGTTTTCCCGGCGCTGAAGCGCCGGGATGGCAGGGCGTCGCCGCCGTTGGCGGCTCTCGAATCAGCAATGGTGGGAGCTTAAAACAGCCGAATGCCGAATGCTTTGTTGGCCCGGTCGAGTCGACTTCGAGCGTCAGCATTTCGCTGTCGCCTAACCACGGGTCCACGCAAGCGGGGGAGGATCGGTCACATGCCTACTTCCCATGCGTCACCTTTTTCCAGTAGATCTCAAACGAGAATTTCGGACTGTTCTCCGCATCGTGACAAGCCACACACGTCGCCGCCCCAACCGGTCTGAGCGGGCTGGCCTTTCCACCGGCCATCACATGTGCCTGCCCAGGCCCATGACATGCCTCGCACGACACACTCATCCGTGAATCGCGTTTCACCGCGTCTGGCCGGCGATAGCCGCCGTCCTGCGCGAACGCCGTGACATGACAGCGCAGACATTCTGGATCGGCGTGGTAGCCCTTTTTTTCCAGGCTGGCGAACGACTGCGCATGCCGACTCGCCGATTGCAGCGCATGCGCGCTGGCATGGCACGACGCACACGTCGCGTCACCGACGTATGCGCTACGTCCTGCTCCGTGATCGATTGGCAGATCGGTGGCCGCGAGCGTCCGCTGATAATCACCGACCAGCGTGCGTAGCACCGGGACATCCGGTAATGAATCGGGGATCAGGTCGAAGTGGCAGGACTGCGCGCCCCACGCCCACCAGCCGATGGTCTTGCCGTGGTTGGCGACATGTACCACACGCACGGCACCGATGGTGAGCGGCTGGGGCGTCGGCCCCTCGACCGCGCCACCGACGATGAGCGACAACCGCGGATGGGCACGGGCCAGATCAAGGAGCGCGGTCTCTGACAGATCAGCCAACACCACCACCTCGGCGTTGCCGGCCGCAGCGAGCACCGGCACCAAGCTGTCCGCCGGATCCGATACAGTCATACCGTCACCCAGCGCACTGCGTGACACCACCGCCGTCAGTACCAGTTCCTTGCCCGCGACGGTCATCCGCAGCGACGGGGTGATGCCAGCGACCCCCTGCACATTGGCGGCCAACAGCGACAATCCGTGGGTCGTCGCGTCTTTGGCCAAGCCTGCGAGCAGTGGTGCTCCCAGCGCGACTTCCGCCGTTCCGACCGCCACCGCATCGATGCCAGCGGCGCGCAGGCCTCGCAGGTAGAATCCGCTTTTGAGCACCTGATGGGGTTCCTTGCCCGCCGACCAGCCACCGAGTTCGAGCGATAGTAGACGCTCAGCAGGAACGCGCGCGAGCAATCCGGCGCGACGCACCAGACCGCCGTACATGCCGGCGGTGCAACCGCATGGCTCGAAACGCGCCTGAGTCTGTGCGCTCCAGGCGATGATCGGGCCGGTCGCGCCAGCGAGATCGGCAGGCAAGGCGGGGACGCCGGCGGGAACTTCGGGGAGAATCACTGACGGCGGAGGCGAGTGCTTGTTCAGCAGGCACCACGCGACAACAACTGCGATTGCCAACAGCGCGAGAACAACAACCAGGACTCGGGGCATCAGACGTTTATCCGTTGGGACTGTGGGCTATTCGTCCCCATCACGTCCTCATGCGGGCCAGTGGCCCGCGGTCCCAGGGGCGAAGACACCAGAAAAAACGCCTCACTCCACCAGTGCATACACCAACGCGTTGGCCACCACCTGATGCGCGTTGGTGATCTCGTTGCCGCCGCAACAGCAGCAGCCCTGGACGCGCGCGGTGTCGTTGAGACCTTCGTGCGAGAACAGACACACCAAGCGGCCATCGACGATCACGCCTTCGAAGCGTGCTTTGCCGTTGTTCTTCAGCGTGATCGAGCGCACGTCATAGAGCGTCTGGAACAACGGATGTTCCGCCGACACCGTGGTCAGCGCGTCAGCACCGAACATCTGGTTGACCTCGCCCCGCAGGCTGGCGGACCATTCCTTCGACGAGCAGCCGGCGGAAGCGAGCAGGAAGCCGCCGTTCTCCAACCACGCCTTGAGCTGCGTACGCTCATCGGCGGTCATGGTGAAGGCCCCCTCGCCGGTCATGATGGCGAAGCCGACGCCGGAGAGCTCCTTGGCACTCGCGGATTTCACCGGGATGAACTTGGTCACCAAGTTGATGCCGGCATCTTTGCTCACACTCGCCAGGAACGAATCGCTGAAACATTTGGAGGTCTTGTTGGCGGCGTAGATCAGATTGCCGACCTGCACCTGACGTGGGCTGATGACACCATCCGCAGCGCTGAGGATCAGCGGCAGCAGGATAACCAGCAGACGCAGGAGGGTGCCCATGGCCGCGACCCTACCGCACGGCGGACGTGGGACAACGCGCGTCATGGTGAGGTGTTCCCGCGTTCGACTGCGGGTGTGGTCGGTGTCAGAGGCGGTGGTGGAGTCAGCGGCGGGACCGGGGCGAGCGCATCCCCCTCAAGGCGCCGGAAGTAGTCTTCGATCAGCACTTGTTCGCCAGGCGAGAACGTCGCGCCCACGCCGGCGGTAGTGGTGCGGGTCCCGGTGGCGTAGGCGGTGGCGGCACGGGCCTGGTCGGCGTCGCCGGCGGCAGCGGCGTCGTTCGGTGCACCGCTGCGTTGCTGCCCGCTGGTCGCACCGCCGAGCGCCGACAATACTTCCGGTCCGAACAACTGCATCGGTGCGCCATTCGGCGTGCTGCGTCCGCCGCGCCGCACGATCATCCCGCCACCACGTGCGCCGGTGGCACCACCGCCGCTGGAACCCGACGAGGCGCTGTACCCGCGTTTGGCCAACCCTTGGAGCTGGGACTGGCACTGGGCGTAGCCCTGTCCGGGACACCAGCCGGGTTGCTGGCCTTGGCCCTGGCCCTGGCCAGATGATCCGGCGACCGCAGCGAGACGACGCGCGGCCTCCTCCGCATCGCCATGCGCCTCACCCGCGCGACCGGCACGACCAGCGCGACCGGCCTGGGCGACCAAGCGTTCGGCTTCGCACTGCGCGACCTGGTCGGCGAGTTGGTGCAGTTTCTCCGCGTCCTGTGGGCGCGAGCCCTCCAGTCGTTTGGCCACGTCCTGCGCCGCCTCGTGCCATTCCTTGAGCGCCTGTTCCATCTCCTGCTGGCGACGGCTGGCTTCACGCAGGCGCGCACGGTCGGCGTCATTGCGGATGCCGTGTCTGGCGAGGTCGGCTAGTTCATCCGCCGTCTGGCGCTGTGCAGCGGCGAGATCACGCAGGTGGTCGCGCAACGCCTCCGCTTCGGCTGCGGCGGTCATCGCCGCCAACTCCTGCCGCATCCGCTCCGCTGCCTGGGGCGTCGCTTCGCTGGGCGCACCCTCCTTGGCCGCACGCGCATGCTGTTCGAGCGCTTTGAGGTGACGTTCCAGTTCATCCTGCAGGTGCGGTTCGATGGCGAACAGCGGCTCGGGACGCCGCAGTGCCGCGACCTGCTGCGAGAGTTCCGCCGCCCGTTCGGCCAAAGCCTCGAGCTTGGCCGAACGCTCCGGCGACGGCGCGCTCTGCTTGGTGTCGGTGAGCTGCTGTTCCAGTTCGGCGATGCGGCCCAGCAGCTCAGCGTATTTCTGCTCTAGAGCGTGCTGATCGATCTGTTCCATCACCAACGCATTGTAGTCGCCGTGGCTGATGATGTGGATCACGCGCTCGGCTGGCGCGCTGACCTGACCGACCGGTGGCTGGGTGTCGGCCACTACCGCGCCGATGCGGATGGCGTCACCGGGTTTCATGCCGGTGGTGGACAGCCGACCACGCCAGGTGTCGCCGGTGCCACCCAGGTCGTCGCGCCCTTCGGTTTCACGCTGGTCGTTGCGCAGGCGGTAACGCGTCAGGCGCGTCAGCCCCAGGTCATCCTGCGCGTGGATCACCAGCGGGATGTGCATGTCAGGCGTGGCGACACCGTCGCTCTGCGGCTGTTCGAAACGCACCGTCGGTGGCTGATCGACGCGGCGGGTGATGGACATGAGCGGCAACGGCTCACTGCGGATGCCGTCCTCGGCTTCAAGTACCAGCGTCCAGGTGCCGACCGCCGGATCGTCGAGCGTCACCGTAGCCGCCGTGGCGCGGTGTTCACTACGGCCATCGCGGAACAACTCGACGGTGCGCAGCGGGCGGTTGGCCGAGACCTGCACGGTCACGCGGCTACCGGGCAAGGTATGGATCACCGGCGGCAGCGCTGCGAGCTTCACCACCGCAGCGGGCACACGCGCATACGCTGGGCTGATATGGGTCAGCTCACCACCGGTCAGCGATGGCACCGGATCGATGGCGAGCGCGTGGTAGTAGGTGCGCGTACCGGCTCCCTCGACCCACAGGCGCAGTGGCGACACCAGCGTGGTCACGTGTTCGGCGGTCAACGGGCCGAGATTCGCCGCCCACTGGTCACCGCCGATGGCGAGCAGCGCCACGCGTGCGACCGGCGTGCCAGCGGCGTCCTCGGCATGCAGGATCAACTCCTTCGGCTGCGGTCCCGTGGTCCGCACCACCAGCCGCGGCGTCGCCGGTGGCCGCACACGCGCGGGCGGATCAACCAGCGTCAAGGCCGTGCGGCTCCATGGCGGATGATCGCCGAACGGATCGTAGAGCCGCGGCAGCACCGCCGGCAACACCGTCGGCCAGATGAGGTGGATCCCTGCGCTGAGGAACAGGGCGATGGCCGCGACCAGCAGCGCACGACGCGCACGCACTGCCGGCAGACCTGCCTCCAGCCGCGTCGCATCGAGTCCAGCGGCAAACTGCCCGGCGGCCTGCGCTGCCAACGGGCCCGGCATCGCCGCGAGTTCCAACGCCGTGCTCAGGTGGCGATGATCATCGGCCAGCGCGTGTTCGGCTAGGCGGCGGGCATGCTGGTCATCTGGACGCAGCCAGCGCCACAACGCGACCAGCAGCAACGTCACTCCGGCGAGCGACAACAATAACAACAGCAGCACCAGCGCACGCGCCCAGGTCGGCAACGCCGCACTGGCGTCGAGCAGTACCAGCACCAACGCTGCCACGGGCAGCGCCGCCGCAGTGGCCAACGCCACACGACGCCGGCGCCGACGGGCGACCAGTTCGCGCGTGCGATCGATCAGAGCGCTGGGCGAGGTGGTGCTCACGGCGGCAGACTAATGATGGCTGATGGAGGATGAATGATGAAATCCTGCGGGATCGCTGTCTGGAAAGGCAGGATTGAACATGGAGGACCGGAGAACCGGAGGAAGAGCGAGGCAGAAAACCTGCAATCCATGCGGGGGCTCCGCAGTCTCATTTCCTCCGGTCCTCCGGTTCTCCATGTCAGTCTCCGATTTCCAGACAACTTCTCAGACCTGTCCGCGTTTGCGCCGCAGCCACCATTCCAGTCCGGCAAGCACCAGGGCAGCGACGAACCACATGGCCTCGGTGATCAGCGGTTCCGGTCGGCGCACGGTGCCGGCCATGATGCGGACAGTACGCAGGCGGGTGAGCAGCGCGGAGGGATCGCCCGCATCGGCGAACTCTCCGCCGGTGGCAGCGGCCAGACGCATCAGTCGTGCATCGTCGCGGGCGGTCTCCAACTGTTCGCGTACCTCCAGCGTGGCGACCACGCTCAGGTGTTCGCCACCGCGTTCGACGCGGTAGAGCCCCGGGCGTTCCAGACGGACGCGCACGGTGTCGTCGACCGGCACGACCTCCTCCACGCGACCATCAGGATGGGTCAGCCGTACCGCGGCGGTCTTGTCATCGGGTTGCAGCCACAAGGCTAATTCCTCGCCTACTCCCAGACGCAGACGCTCCGCACGCATGGTGCCCATCGGTGCGTTGGTGAGCGTGCGCAGGATCTGGCGCCAGAACCGTTCGCCGACCTCGCGCCCCTGGCCGCTGATGTTCCAACTCCACACACCTTCGAGATTCACGCTGCAGACCCAGCCACCACCGAGGTGACGGCTGGCGATCAGCGGCCGTTCACGGCTTCCGAGCAGCACCCGCGCTTGCGGTTTAAGCACGCCGCCACCCGCGCTACGTACGGGCAGGCGCAGGTCCTTCGGCAGTAGACCTGGGATGCCGGCATCGGCACTGCTGATCTCCAACGCCGCCATGGCCCCATCGGCGACGATGGGATCGAGTTGATCGAGGGCACCATCCAAACGTCGCCCAGGACCAAGCAGCACCAGCCCGCCCCCACGATCGACGAACTCGCGCAGGATGCGCGCCGCTTCCTGACCACCGCCCAGACGATCGAGCGCCTGACCAAGCACCACCACATCGACGCCCTGCAAGGCCTCGGCGGTAAGTTTGTCGGGGGCGGCGTTGCCGGAGCGCCACGTGCGTTTGCCGACGCCAAACGCGGTCGCGACATCGAGTTGGCGATCACGCCGCCACGCGCGCACCGCGAAAGTGGTGTCCCACCATGGCTGACCTTCGAACACCAACACCCGCACGCTGCGATCGACCACCTGCGCGGCGGCGAAATCCTGGTTGTCATCCGCGGTCCGTTCGCCCGCCAACGGCGCGACACGCGCACGCCACAAGCGCCCGCCTTTTTGACCGCTAGGCGTGTCGACCAACGGAACACGCGTCATCGCATCGAGGGTGACCTCCTGGCGTGCGAGCGCGACGGTGAAACCGTTTTCGCCGATGGTGTCGACCTCAAGCGTCACCCGCCGCCCACGCAGATCCGGGCTGGCGGCGATGGTGACGGTCATCGGCAATTCCTGACCTGGGAACACCGTCGGACTCGCGACTTCCAGACGCAGTGCGAGATTGGTGGTCGGCTTCTGATCACCAACTCCCAGGGTGTGCACGGTGATGCGTGCCCGTGCCAGCTCGGCATCGGGATCGCTGTGCCGCCAATCAGCACCATCGCTGATGAACACCACCGCCGCAGGTTTTGGTGCTTGCGTGACCAGGGCCGTCAGGCCGGCGAAGTCGGTATCGCCGGAGGCCTGCTCCGGCATTGGTGCCTGGACTTGGTTGATGAAGCCGACCTGCGACACCTGATAGAGATCGTTCAACCCAGCGGCGAGCTGCGCCGCGACCACACGTGCCTGCGCGTAACGCGCCGAGGCGCCAGGACCGTCGGCGGTGGCCATGCTGCCGGAGCTGTCGGCCACCAGCAGCAGAGTCGGACGACGACCGACCTCTTGTTCGCGCTCGCGCACCGGATTACCGAGCATCAGCGCCAGCACCGCAATCAGCCCCAGCCGCAACACCAGGGTGGCGGACAGCTCGCGATAAGCGCGTAGCGCCGCCAACACCGCACATGCGGTCAGCGCCAGCGTCACCCATAACGGCACCAGCGGATCCCAGGTCATACGCGCTGCTCCCGCCGACCACGCGCAGCGGTGAGCAGCGATTCCACCACCAGCAGCAGCATTGCCGTCACCAGCAGCCAGTGCCACAGCGGTCGGGTCGCCGCGGCCGCGATCGCGCCGGCACCGTCACTGGCGCGGGTGCGTTCGCCACCGAGCGGCGGCGGCACCTGCCGCAAATCACTTTCGATTCCCGGGATCGCCGCGGCGAACAAGCGCTCGCCCGCCCGGTAGAGTCCGGGCTCCGCCACAGTGCAGGCACCATCGATGACCGGGATCACGTGACCCGCAGCACTCTGCAACGGGATGCTCGATGGCACTGTCGAACCGCAGGGCAGGGCGCAGTCCTCACGGCTGCGTGGCAGCAGCACCTGACCGAGTCGTGCGGTGATGAGCGGCAGGACCTCCAACGCCGCGAGGTTGGAATCACGGTCCGCCGGGCTGATGGCGAGGGCCAGCCAGCGTCCGGCACCGATGCGCCGTTCCGCCAACGCGACGGCGCCGTCCTCCCACGCCAGCAGCCGCGTCGCCACCACCCCGAGCGTGGCCGGGCGATAACGCCAGGCCTCAATCTGACGCAGCAGCGGTTCGCGTCCGCGCAAACCATCAAGCAGTGGATGGTCGAGCATGATCTCACCGAGCATCAGGCCACGCTGACGAGCACTCAGATCGACCGGCGGCAACGGCAGCAACGGCGGATCGATGCCACCGAGCGCACCACCCAGCGCCGCATCCGCATCGCTGACCAATACCTGGAGCAGCGCGCCGCCGCCGAGCAGATGGGCGCTCAGCGCCCGGCCATCGGCCGGTGGTTGGGCAAGCGCCACGGTCATCACCACCGCCAGGTCATCGACGCTCTGATGCAGATCGCTCACCTGAGCTCCACGCAACACCACCGGTGCCAACCCTGCTGCGCCCAGGCCAGCGAGCAGTGGTTTGAGTGGACCATCAACCGCCGCCGGATCGGCGTCGCTGTAGATCACCACCGGCAGGGATGGACGTACGCTGATCGCGCCGTCACGGCGATCGTCAGCCGCCAAGTGATCGCTGGCACCCGCGTCACGCGCGACGATCGCCACCGCCACCGGGATCTCTCCGGCACGGGCCGGCATGAAGGTCTCCGCCACCGTCACACTTGAACCGGCGCCGATGGTGATGCTGCGGGTGCGACGTTCATCACCGAGATTCACCGCGACACCGAGCGTCACTGCCGTGCCGCCATGATTGACCACCTCACCGCGCAACGTGCAGGGACGACCAACCACCGCGACGCCGGGTTCGAGCGCGATCGCGCGCACCCCTTGATTGTCGCCACCACCGCCGGCATCGACCAGATGCAGGGTCACTCCGGGCGGCATGGCCTGCGGATCGATGCCGCTGACCACGCCACGGCTGCCATCGCCGATGAGGAAGATATCGCCGCCACCGGTCAGCAGACCAAGGGCGAGGGCGAGCGCCTGGTCGTTGGCACCGGCACCCCAACCGGGTTTCGCCGTGGCGAGCAACGCGCGGTAACCACCGCGATCGAGCGTTGGCACCAGCGCAGAACGCTGCAGCGGCGTGCCGGCAACCAGGGCGAGCAACGGCCGCTCGGCCAGTTCATCGCTGAGGCGGGCCGCGGTGCCGATGGCATGGTCCCACAAGGCCGCACCCTGGTGACGTTGCTGCATCGACGCCGAGGCGTCGATGATCACCACCACCGGCGTGCCGCCACCGCCCAGCAGGCGCGCGACCGGAGCGGCGAGCGCGGCGACCAGGGCGAGGATCAGCAGCATGCGGACGATCAGCACCAGCAGATCGCGCAAGCGTCCGCGACGTGCCGTTCCGGCATGCGCCCGCCGCAAAAAGGCCAACGCCGGAAAGCTGCGCCGGGTCGCTGCACGGTTGGTCAGCAGGTGGATGGCGATGGGTAACGCCGCGAGCACCGCCGCACCGAGCGCTGCCGGCACCAGGAAGGAGATCATCGCCTCACCGCCGCCGCCGCCGTTCGAGCCAGGCACCGAGCACCTGCGCCAGCGCTTGATTGGTGGTCATGAGCAGGTGGTCCGCCCGCACCCCGGCCAGCAGATTGCGGCACTCACCTACATGCGCCGCCATCGCGCGGTCATAGGCGCTCTGCGCGTCGGCGGTGTCGCAACTGAACGGCTCCTCGCGTCCTTCGGGATCGGTCATGGTCACGCGCCCCCACTCCGCCGGCAGTGCGACCTCGGTCTGGTCGAGCACCTGGATCACCGCCAGTTCATGCCCACGCGCGGCGAGGTCCGCCGCCGCCGGCATGAGCGGAGCGACCTCGCACAGCAAGTCGCTCACCACCACCACCAGGCTGCGGCGCGTCAGAGAATCGGCGGCGGAACGCAGGATCGCCAGCAGATCGCAGGCACCAACCGGCCGGCTGCTTTCCAGCACCTGCATCAGCCGGGTGGCGCCCATCGCGCCACCCAGGTCGGCAGTCGGAGCCTGCCGATCATCGCCGAGCAGGCGCACACTGTCACCCTGGTCGATGGCCAACAGCCCGAGCGCCGCGGCGATCAGCAAGGCGGTGTCATGTTTGGCTGGCTCGCCGTAGGCCATGCTCGCGGAGTGGTCGACGACCATCACCAACGGCAGTTGACGATCGTCATGGAAACGGCGGATCAGCAGGCGATCGGTGCGCGCGAACGCACGCCAGTCGATGGTGCGCAGTTCGTCACCGGGCTGGTATGGCCGATGCTCGGCGAAATCGATCGAACTGCCATGCGCCGCCGAGCGGTGCCGTCCGGCATAGAGGCCTTCGAGCACACGGCGCGCGGTCAGTTCCAGGCCGCCTTGACGTGCGAGACGCGGGGTGTTCGCCTGCAGCAGGTCGCCGCCCTGCGGCACACGCGCGCGCGCCGGTCGCTTCATGGCTGACAAACGAAGTTGCGAGCTGCGAGCTGCGAGCTGCGAGTTGAAGACGTGATGAAACTCGTAGCTCGTAGCTCGTAGCTCGTAGCTTCCACCGTAATCACGGCGTGACCTGCTTCAGCAAGGTCGCCACCAGCGCCGCCGGGGTGGTGCCCTTGCCCAGCGCCTGGAAGGTCGGCACCAGACGATGGGCCAGCACCCACGACGCGACGGCTGAGAGATCATCGCAGCCGACCGCGGCACGTCCGGCAAGCGCGGCATGCGCGCGCGCCGCTGCGATCAGGTGTTGGGTCGCCCGTGGGCCGCAACCCCAGGCGATGTTGGCGCGCACCCACTCGGCGGCGGAACTTTCCGGGCGCGTCGCGCGCACCAGACGCACCGCATAATCGACCACCACCGGCGGGACCGGCAGCGCGCTGATGCCGCGCGCGATGGCGGTGAACTGTTCGATCGCCAGCATCGGGGCGATCGGCGCACGCTCGTTGGTATCGAGCAGCGCGATGGCGTGCTCCTCGTCCGCATCAGGGTAACCCACCTGGATCGCCACCAGGAAACGATCGAGTTGCGCTTCGGGCAGACGATAGGTGCCCTCCTGCTCGATGGGGTTCTGGGTCGCGAGGACGAAGAACGGTTTCGGCAACGCATGCGTGATGCCACCGGCGGTGACCAGGCCTTCTTGCATCGCTTCGAGCAAGGCCGCTTGGGTCTTGGGCGTGGTGCGATTGATCTCATCGGCCAACACCAGGTTGGCGAACACCGGGCCGGGAACGAAGGCGAATGAACGTGTGCCGGTGGCCTTGTCCTCGCGCAGGATCTCGGTGCCGGTGATGTCGCTGGGCATCAGGTCGGGCGTGAACTGGATGCGTTTGAAACTCCAGCCGAGCGCCTCGGCGACGGTGCGCACCAGCAGCGTCTTCGCCACACCGGGTGGACCGATGAGCAGCGCATGGCCACGGGCGAAGATCGCCGTCAGCAGCGCATCGATGGTGCGCTCCTGGCCGACCACGCGCGCGGCGATGGTCTGCTCCAACCGTCCGCGCACGGTCGCGAGATCCTGTAGCCAGGCGGTGGAGTCGGCAGCGGTCGGCGCACTGGTCATGGCAGGGTTCCTGGGGGAGGGACTCTCCAGGTACCGGTCGACTCGCAAGACCGCCCAGGAAAGCCGGTATGGGCAGCGCTGGAGCGGCCAAACGAGGACCACCGCCACGGATCCGGACACCGCGCCCGCACCTGTGCATCAATCGACAAGATCTTCGGGTTGACTGAGGTCGTTCCACGTTAGCTTCTGCGCGTAATCGGCAGGTTCTGTGCGTCTCCCTTCTGACGGGTCCGTTCATGCGACACATCCTCTTCTGCACACTGGCCTTATGCCTCGGATTCCCGGCTTTTTGCCCGGCTGGCGAGCCACTCCCCGCTCCCATCCAGGGGGATGAGCGCTCCTTGCTGATGCGTGAAACCAAGCAGTACGTCGCCGACCTGACCGAGGAACGCAACCGCTTGCGCAGCGCTAACGAGACGCTCGGCACCCGTCAGGGACTGCTGATTGGTTATGGTGTCGTGATGACGCTGCTGGCCGCGTGGTTGATGATGCGCGTGCTCGCCAAGCCCACGGTCGCGGCCAGGAGTGAGGAGCCGGACACCGACGCCTTCCCAGTGGGCGGCACGACCGCCACCGTGCGCAAGAACGCCACCATCACCATCCGCAATGGGGCGACGCAGCAGGCCGAGATGACCGACCAGGTCCAGACGCGGCGTGCCTTCGCGCGCAGTGAAACCACCACGCAGCACCGGCGTCCGATCACCAGCAGCATCGTCCGCAGCCAAACGACCACGACACCCAGCGCTCCGCCTGTTGGTGCCGCATCGGAAGCGGAACCGGAGCGCCCGGCAGCTCCCACGCCGACACTGGTCCCGAACCGCAGTCGTACCACCGCAACGCACCAGCGGGCAACCGTTCGCGTCGAACAAGCCTCCGATCGTCTCGCTCCGGTTGACGTCACCGTCAAACCAGGAACTGCTCCCGTGCATCGTTCGTAGGCGCGGACCACCGAGACCTGATCCCCGGCCCAAGCGGCCACCGTCCATCACCGTCAAGGACCGACCATGCTTCCTGGTTCCAGTACAACCCGTGGAATCATTGTTGCCTGCGCCGCACCACGCGCCGGGCTGACCATCATGGAGATCATGATCTCCCTGATGGTCCTGTCGCTGCTGTTGACCTCGCTAGCATCGAGCTGGTTCACCTTGCGCTCGGTACAGAAAATCACGCAGGAGAACAACAAGGTCCACGAGCTCGCCCAGACCCTGAGCGAGCGCATCATCGGTGCCAACTGGGATTGGCTGGGCCGTGATCGCCCCGACGAGACCAAGATCGTCACCGTGATGGATGAGACCACCACTCCGCCCACCAGCACACCCGTCCAGGTGGTCGAACGTTATTGGCGCCGTTATGCGTGGTCGTGGCATCGCCGCGAATTTCCTCGCACCGCGGCGGCACGCATCCGCCTGCCACCGCTGACCGACCGTGACTGGACTGCCGCGGACTACGCCCGCTTCCGCAACGATGCGAACGCCCCCATGACGCCGGCGGACGTCGACCGCATCGACACCAGCATTCCGGCCGACCAACGCGTGAATCCCCACAATCTCATCGACCTGGGGCTGCTGGATGGACCGACCGGGCTGCCGAACCTCCAGATCTATGTCGAATACTACCGCGCCAGCGTGCTCGACGCGCTGTTCACCCAGACCAACCAGAGCGACATGCCGCCGTACTGGAAGGCCGTCGCCGCCGGCGAGCGCGATCCTGATCTGCTCTTCCCCGAATCACCATTCGCCGCCGACGATCCTGAACTGCAGATGAATCCCGCGGACCACAGTGCCGCGATGCAGGCCATGGTGGTGCGCATCATCGTCACCTGGGGCGACACCCCCAAGGCCCGCCGCCACGAGCTGGTGGTGGCCCGGAGAAAATGAACATGCGCAGGAACAACGCCATGACGCTGCTGGAGATCCTGATCTCCACCGCGCTGTTTGCGACCATGCTGGTGCTGGTGTTCGAAGCGATGGCGAACATGCGCGGACTGGCGTCGACCGTGGAAGACATGGACATCCTGGAGGAGCAGGCGGCACGGGCCAAACGCGCCATCTCCCGCGACTTCGCTAACAGCGGCTGGTTCTACTGCCTGCCCGGCGCCAACGGCCGCAAGTACTACCCACAGATCCACCTGAGCGACCCGCAGACCTGGCAGAAAACCATCGCCCCAGAGCCGGCGTTCGAGATCCCGTTGTTCAATTCCACGACCGCGGCCATAGAAGACACCCTCTTCACCGCCAGCGTCTCGCTGAACCGCGCATCGGTGCTCGGCGATGCCATCGTCTTCACCCGTCTGCAACCCGAAGGCCAGCCGCACACCAACACCCCGGCCGCACAAGGCGCGGCAATCGTGGACATGCGTACCGCCCGACCGATGGCCATGGATCAGTTCGCCCATGCTCGCCCGGTTCAGGGTCTGGTGATCAACCCGGGCGAGAGTGATCAGCCGGACCTGAGCTCGGTGGTGTGGGAAACCACGCCCGCCGTGCTGGTGGCCACCCCCGCCGGCATCCAGGTCGGGGATCTTTACGACGACAAGAAAATCAGGCTGTTTTGCTACCGCGTGGTTCCCGATCCGACGACCGGACGCGGACAGCTCATCCGCTATTACAGCAATCCCGACAGTGGCGATCGCAACACCGATGCCGCCTGGCAGATCGACGAGGTCATCGCCACTGACGTGGTCGGCATGCGCATCTACAGCTTCGAAATGGCGTCCTGGCATTCGGGCACCAACACCGAACGCAACTTCACCACCAACGACGCTGCCGGCCTGACCAACAACCAGATACGCTTTTTCATCGATTTCGCACGCAACCTCGGCCAGGTCGATGCGGACACCGCCATCGATGTCAGCGATCGCGGCGGCACCAGCCGCAGCAGCAACAGCCAACGTGCCAGCACCGTGAAGACCCTCGAGTTCACCATCGGCCTGCGCTCCATCACCAACGCCCTCGACCAATGACCATCAGCGAGACCACCATGCACCAGCACCCTGATCGCCGTCGTCGTGGAACCGCGCTGTTCATCACCCTGGTGGTGGCCGTCGGCTTGGTCGCCCTGGTGGTGGCCGCTTCTGATCGCATGTATGGCATGCAAAAGATCACCAACATCGACCTGGCGAAACAGCGCTCAGCGGCCGCAGCCGAGGCCGTGGCGGCGATGATCGAATCGCGGCTGATGGATGCCGCTGCCGACTACAGCAAGCTGCTGGTTCCGCTGGATTACAATCCCGGCACCGGTGAGCAACCCTGGTGGGGCTTGCGCGGCTGTGTCTACCAGGACGCCGCGGGCACCATGCACGGACCTGGATTCGCTGACGACCAGGAAGCGCTGTGGATCAACGGCTGCCTGGTGCGCTGGATGGTTGAACCGGTGCGGGTCTACAACAAGGCCTGGAGCGATACGCCACCGGATGGTTCCAAGTACGTGGTCAATCCACCGCGTGATCCCTCGACGGTCACCGCGTGGGAAGCTGCCGCCAAAATCGGCCCGGACGGCACCGCCGTTCCGGGAGAACTCAGCAAGAACACCAGCGACTTCTATCATTTCCGCATCGTCGCGCAGGCCTATGCCCTGACCGACGCCAACGACATCACCGCCAAGCCGTGGGCCGAAGGCGGTCGTCACGTGGCCGCCTCTCAGGCGCTGCGCGTGCTCCAGATTCAATCGCTCCAGTTGTTCAAATACGCCCTGTTCTATGCCGCCGATGCACCGATCGGCGATCTCGACCTGCAGACCGGTGGCCGCATCTGGGTCAAGAAAGGCGCCGTGCATTCCAACGGCGCGATCTACATCCGCGGTGGAGAGAGCAACGGCTTCAACCGCAAAAACTGGCATTACATGGCCAGTGGCGATGGGGGCCAGGATGCGCTCAGCGGCGCGGGGCAGAACATCTACCTGGGTGAGGAAGAACATCCCATCACCATCACCGGCGTCGCCGGCGTCTTCCGCATGGGCAAGACCGCCAATCACCTGGCGGCGCTCCATCAGCTCAAATACGCGGATTCCAGCGGGTCCCCCGTGCTGTTCGATCCGGCACGGCCGATGGATGTGCCGACCGACCGCAGCAAATTCACCTCCGACAGCAATCCGCCGGGACGTTCGGGCAGCAACCCGCTCGATCTCAACGGCGATGTGAAGGATTCCGATCGGCACAAGTTCAACGGCATCAACTTCCACAGTCTGAACGACAGCCGCTCGCCGCAGGATTTCGTCAAGGACTTCTCCAACTACGTGCGTGATGCCAACAACGGCGGCCTGCGCGTCGCGACGCTTCAGAACATCCCGGAACTCGGCGGTCGTCCGTTCGAACCGCAATCGGTCATCCATACCGTCACCGGCACGCCGGCACCGCTCTACGGCATCGACATTACTAAGGTGTCACGCAACCAGACCCATGCCGACGGCACGGCCTTGTCGTTGCTGTACTACACCAGCGATCACACCGCGCCCGCGACCAGCGTCAGCCGTACACGCCGGCATGACCTGCCGGTCGACGTCGCCACCACTGCCGGCACCAACCGCCAGGTGCTGGCGGAAGAGATGCGTTTGTGGTGGGACGCCGGCCTCACGCGCAAGGATGTGCTGGCGCCTGGCGATGAGCGTCCGCTACTCGACCTGATCCCAAGCCTGTGGACGCGTCCGGACAGCATCCAACGCAGCTACCGTGAACGCCCCGCCTCCTTCAACACCATGGGGGGGTTGACCCCACCGACGTACTTCGATGCCAGCGATAGCACCACCCCCCTAATCGGCGATCCGCTCGCCGCCAATGCTGGCGACGGCCTGCTGTCTTTCCCCGGCGTCCCCTTCACCTTGCCCAATGGGCAGGTGTGGGAGCCGGGTTTCTTCGGCAGCGGCTATTCACCGCGCGAGGTCAAGGGCACCTACCTCGAAGCCGCCTTGTTCGGCAACCTCCCGGTCGGCGGCACCCGCAGCAAGCAGCAGCAGTACTACCAGAACCTCTCGCTCACCACGCAAACCGACATCGGCCAGACCGGCCTCGTCATCCGTGAGCGCCGGTGGCAGCAACGACCGATGCTGAAAAGCATGAAGGTCGACCCGGTGACCGCTGGCGGTCCGTATGGAATCGGCCACGAAGAGGTGACCGCCTGGAACTATTATTGGCCGGGCACGTGGTTGCCGGGAAGCACGACCGAACTCGACCCGTTCGGCCCATTGAGCGCCCTCAACGAGTCGAGCGCCGCGCTTCCTGGAAGGGCCAGCAAAGTCATGCCGATCAAGCGCCCGGAGCTCAGCGTGATGCTAACCGACACCGAGAAAGCCGACTACGTGCAGTACCTGTGCAGCCAGTACACCGTGCTGTTCTGCGGACGGAACATCACGGCGCCGTTTTTCGGCCAGATCTTGTCGCAAACCAACCCGCGCGATTTCATTGTCACCGAAGATGAGTTCGTCGACCCGCGGGAAGCGGGTTACATGTGGGGTATGTATGGGGCCACGGGCAACGTCAACGGTGAGTACACCAACATCAGCGATGACTTCTATCAGTACCACTTCTTCCCCACGGTCCAGCCAAGCACGATTCCAGGCCAGACGGATGCGCCACGGGACTACCGACAGAACGTGCTGACCGTCCACATGCGCGCGTTGCAGATGTGGCTGCGCGACACCCCGATGGTGCAGCTCGGCTACCCAGCCGCCACGACCCGAGCACGTAATCATTTCACTGGCGTCCTGTATACCCACCGCACCCGCCGGAGCGAAAGTATCCATCCGCTGATGACGCCTGAACTGGACTGGCCGGGACTGTCGACGCGGGTGACCACCAATGTCGAGAGCGTTCCCAGCCGCTTGGTGAACCAGAGCCACTTCCGTGCCTACTGGTTCCGCGACGTGGAAATCCCGCTGTCGATGGATCGCGCCGCGCTATTGCCGCCCCAGAGCCCCCCAAATCTCGGCTATAGCATCGTCTATCCCCCGATCAACTTCCCGTGGAACTGGCGCGAGCCCGCCGGCCCGCTGGAGACCACGCGCTGCGCAACTCGTTTGAAAGGCCAGATCGATGATACGGTCGAGAATGCCGACCCGACTTATTACCGCGTGTTCTGGAATCACAGCACTCCGACATCGACCACGGACCCGCTCGGCACCAGCGCCTTCACCTACATCACGCCGCAGCGCCTGTACTTGTGGGGCAACTTCTGCTACCGCGTCCAGAACATCGACAACGACACCAACGGCACCAGCGAGGTCGACGCAGCGCTCAATTCCATCACCCCCTGCGCCGTATTCGCCGACAGCTTCACCATGCAGTCGGTGAAATGGAGCGATCGGATGGCGCAGTCATTACCCCACAATGCCGGGCATTATTGGCAGACCGCCGCCGGCTCGACCTGCTTCTTCACCTCGATGGTGATCAACAACTCACCCAACGCGGCGTGGAATTGCAGCAGCTTCGGCTCCGCCGGTCAGGAAGGCACCTTCCGCATGATGGAGAACTGGGGCGACCAACATCTGTGGTGGAGCGGATCGCAGGTGGTGATGAACATGGGCCGCTACCACCATTCCGGCCACAACTACGTCTCATCCAACCGCGAGAACGGACGCGACTATGCCCCGGCCCATATGGGCGTCGGCGCATTCCACACCGGCAGCAACCACTACCTATTCAATTCCAATCTCTTCAAACGCGAAGGCCGTCCGCCGTTGGCCCCCAGTGGCGTCGCCGCCACCCGCGTGGTCAATCAGGTCAGCCACTTCGGCGAGTGACCCCAGCTTACGGCCAATAGCGTTTCATGGGATCGCGGCGAATGCCGCATACCGTTGGCTGATGCCGGCCGACGCCGCATCACCGCGATGAATGATGAAGCGGTATCGCAGAGTGAGCTGGCCACCGGCTTCGATGCGTAGATCGCCGGTGCCGGCGGGCTTTCCTTCGAAATCATGGATGCCAAAGGGATTGGCGGTGATCAGGCCGTAGTCGCGCGCGTGCCACCAGGTCGGGTGGCGGGGATTCTGCGGATGGTCGAAGATGGCGATGCCCACCACCTGATCGTTGATCGGCGCCCAGTAGGCGACCCATTCCGCACGTTTGCCCCACACGTTTTTACCGCGCACGCCGGTGCTGTTGATCGCCGAGCCATGGGCCCCTGGGCCGGTGAGCGCGAGGGCCGGATGCGTGCGGATCCCCATCGCACCTTCTTCGGTATCGCCCAGGACCACTGCGCGATCGGCGGATGCCAGCAGCGTCACCTGGTAATCGACGCAGCGCGCGTCGGCGTCGACCGAAAAGCCGATCACGCGGCGATCACGACAGATGACGCGGCCATCCGCCGCGATCCAGTCATGCTCGCTGGCGATGGCCGGCGACGCGCCTGGGATGATGCGTGGCGGAGCGCTGGGCACGATGCGGTTGAAGCTCGTGCCGCCACCGCGACTCCAGAAGTCGAGGCCGGCGACGGCGCCATGGCTGAACCACAGGGCAGTGTGGTGCGGATGATCGTGTGGTTCGTTCGCCGACTTCGGGACGAACGGGAAATTGCGGGTGACATTGGCTCCGGTGGGTCCGATGAGCGGATAGAGCGCGGGCGACCGCAGGCCAGCATGGACAAAGCGGGTGAACAACTGGCCATCAATGGTGACGCGCAGGGCGTCGCCGTCCGGAGCGATCGCGATTCGGCTGTTCGGCGCAGCAGGCGCAGCAGGCGCAGCAGGCGCAGCAGATGCAGTAGGCACCTGACGATCGGACTTCTGCGCCAGCAGCCACGCCGCAATCGCCGCGACTTGGCTCGGGTCGAGCATGTTCGGGTAACCTCCGGGCATGATCGAGATGGGCGAGCGGACCTGCGCGGTGATGTCGGCCTTGCGCACCTCCACCGGCTTGGCATTACCCTGCACCAGGGTGAGTGTGAGCCCAGTTTCTTCGCGTACGACGCCAACCACGCTGCGTCCATCGTTGGTCGTCACGGTCACCGCCTGGAAACCATCGGTGATCGAGGCATTGGGATCGAGGATGGCATCCACCATCGCCTTGGCGTCGGCGCGGCTGCCGATGTCGGTGAGGTCCGGCGCGAAGCTGGTGCCGTGTTCGCCCACTCGATGGCAGGCACCACACCCGGCAGCACCATGGAACAGGCGACGACCAAGATCGCGATTGGCGGTCGTTACCAATGGCAGCACCTCGGCCATGGTGGTCGCTTGCGCGCGTCCGGCGAGTGCCGCCGGCAGCACGATGACGGCATAGTGGGAACGACGCGGCGCGTCCGGCGACGCCAGGTTGCCGCCCAAGACGATCTCGCCCGCGCTGAAACGTTTGCTGAAGCAGGCATAGGTGGCGTCGCCAGAGCGCAGGGTAAATGGTGTCGCGACAAAACCGTCGGCGCGACCATCGCCCATCCACGCTGGCCGGGTCGGCAGTCGTTGATCATGGGCGAGGTAGACCTCGACCTCCTGATCGACCGTGAAGCGGAGGAGCTGTTCTCCGACCGACGTGTCGTCCTCGTTGGAAGTACGGATCACGGTCGCGCCACGCAGCGCCTTGGGCACCTCGGTCCACTGGTAGTCGCGGTCGACGTAGATCCGTCCGCCGACCTGGAGCCCGTCATCCGCCACCGCATAGCTCCGTCCGCTGGTCGTGCGCAGATGAGCGAGCGGCACCGCATCGATGCGCACCTTTGGTCCCGACAGGCGGTAGTCGGCCGTCACCACCGGGCCCACACGATCGGCGCGGCGGAACAACGCGGCCTGGATGGTCTGACTCTGGGTGATGGTCAGCGGCTTGGTATAAATCACGCCCGCAGTGTAGGTCGGCGCCGTGCCATCGGTGGTGACGCGGATCACGGTGCCCGGCACGGTACTGGTCAGACGCACCTCGACCGCGCCGGTGTACTCGCCCGCTTTGGGTTCGATCACCAGGACCGGTTCCGCGCTGGTGCCGACCTTGGCGACGAAAGAGGCCGCGACCTCGGCGACGCGCTGATCGCGGTCAAGGCGCAAGGCCACGACCTCATCGCCTGTCAGCACTCCGTTTTCCAGCAAGGCTAGCAGGGCACCCAGGCGCACGCCCGGGAGATCATGCGCCAGCAGGGCACGCAGCGCCGGAGCACCGGCCAGTTCTCCAAGCGCCCGCCACGCGCGGTAGAACACCAGACGATCCGGTTCGTGCGCCAACAGCTTCGTCACCTGCTCGACCAAGGCGGTCTGTCGCGCCAGGGCGATGGCCTCGACGGCGGCGAAACGGATGCGGGGTTCAGGGTCCGCCAGCACGCTCACCACCACGTCAGGCAGTGGGCGTGGACCGTGATCACGGATCCGTTGTCCCAGGATGCGCAGTGCCTGCACTCTGGCGGTAACTGACTCGCCGCGCTCGGCGCGCTCGGCAAAGAACCCATCGCCGGCTGCATCCGTGGCCGCGATGCGCCCAAGCGTCCAAGCGATCCAGGTCTGTGCACCGGTGTCCACGCCGGGGGCCGTCAACGCCTGACGCAGCGCGGGGATCACCGCGTTTGCGCGACGGACCAGTTCATCTTGGGCGTCGATGCGCCAGACCGGCAAACGGTCGTGGCGCAAATCATCGATGAGATCGGCCACCGACCACTGCGTCACCGGCGTCGCGTGTTTGGCCGGAATCGCCGGCGCAGGTTTCGTGCCGAACGCGATGCGGTAGACCCGTCCTTCGTCGACCTGTTTGCCGTCCTTAATGGTGACGCCGTAACGATGGCCCCAACTGAGTGCATAGAGCGCGCCATCGGGGCCGACTTCGAGATCCGTGAGATCAAACAACATGCCGCTGCTTTCGGCGAGGGCGCGACCGCTGTCGGCCGCAGCGAAGACCTCAGGCTCCTTGGCATCGCTCTGCATCAGCGCACCGTCCCAGCGTGGGCGATAGACCATGATGCGGCGCAGCAGCCAGTCGTTGATGAAGAACACCCCACGGTACTGCGGCGGGAATGCGGGCGAGGTGCAGTACACCACGCCGGTGCCCGAGCCGTTGAACAACGGCCCGCTGATCGGCACGGTCGGCAGATGAGCGGACCCGGTCCAATGCGCGCTCCACCGATGGCCCCAGCCGAAGTGAGCGCTCATGAAAGGCGCGAAAATCCGATCACCCAAATCCTGGTCCTGATCGGTGCCGAGCCAGGTGAAGCCGTCGTCGAAGGCGATGTCCCACGGATTGCGCATGCCGCGGCTGACGATCTCCAGATTCGCTCCCAGGTCATCGCAGCGCAAAATGCCGCCTTCACGTCCCCAGTCGTCGACCGGGTTCTGATACCCGTGACGATACTCGCCCTGCGTGAACACCTGCGCAGGCGGCAAATCAGGCGTGCCTGGTTTGGCCTCGACTCCCCACAACTCGCGAAAGGGCTTGGGGGCGATGCGCTCGCCAGTCATCAGTCCACGCGAATTGCCCTTGGACATGTACAGTTTTCCGTCAGGCGCCCAATTCAGTCCATGGAGTGCGTGCTCGATATTGCCAAGTCCACCATAGACCAGCACGTATTCGTCGGCCTCGTCGTCACCGTTAAGATCGCGCACGATGGTCAGTTCCGGCGCATTGGCGATCCACAGGTCGCGGCCATGCCACGCCATGCCCTGGATGCAGTTGAAACCGGTGGCAAAGATCTTCGCCCGATCAGCGACGCCATCACCGTCGTCATCGATCAGCAGGCGTACATCATCCCCAGGCGTGGTCGGCGTGGGATTGCGGTACTGCGGTCCCTGGCTGACGAACATCCGACCACGTCGATCGAAGGCCAATGCCGCCGGATTGCGGATGAGCGGATCGCGCGCCACCACGCTGATATGGAAGCCCTCTGGCACCCGCGGCAGGGCGACCTCGCCGCCGAACACCGTGCATCCGATCACGCCAAGCAGCAACCAACGTGCGAACAACATGCGGTTCTCCAGGTGTAGGTTGGCCACCCATGATGCTGGTCCTCGATCCCGGACGCCAGCAGCAAGAGCAAGTGCAAGCGCACGACGACAACGGGAATGGCGGGATTCTTGGTTGGTAGGCATCGACAGGATGATTCCCCCAACGACCGCCGTTGTTGCCGCCCTGGACTGCAACTAGCCGCCTTAGTTGCGGAGCGTCAGCCGACCTCAGGCCGACGGCTCATTGCGCTGGTCACCTCACGTGGCCGCGCGTTCGCCCGCAGTTGTGCGGCTCAGGTGGTCGCGCCGCACACCAGGCGCGGACCGACGGTCATGTCCACAGTCGCCCGCTCAGGGCCGACCAGCAGGCGCCGTGCAAGGAGTTCCACCGCCAAGCGGCCGATCTCGTCCAGGCGGATGTCGATGGTGGTCAGCGACGGATCGAGGTCGGCGGTCAGTTCCGGTTCATGGTTGCAGGACACCAGCGCCACGTCGCGCCCAGGTTGCAGCCCGCGCTGGATGAGCGCCTTGTGCACCAGGACGGCGATGTTGTCTGCCGGCACGAACACGGCGGTGGGCCTCGGGCGTGCAGCCATCGCCGCATCGAGCAGGGCAACGACCTCCTGCGTAAACACCACCGGCCGCAGTGGCAGCCGCCAGATCCGCCGTGCCACGGGCGCTACCGGCACATGGACCGCGACGGTCAAGCCGTTGCGACGCGCAGCGGACAGGAAGCCGTCCTCACGACGCATGAACAGCACGTGATCGGGCTTCGGATTGAGCAGCGCCACGTGGCGATGCCCACGCGCGGCGAGATGCTCGGCCGCCAATCCGCCTGCTCCATGATCGTCTGCGCCGGCGGCATCGCCCCAGCCGCCGATCGGGCGTCCCGTGGCCCACACCGACGGCATCCCACGCAAGCGATTGATGGCCTCACCGGTGGTGCTCAGCACCTCCCCCTGCATCGCGCTCTTCAGCACCAAACCATCGAGTCGGTCGCGCCGCAGAGCGGCGGGAACCGTGTGCACATCCGGCACATCGAGATGCAGCACCTCGGCGCCGGCGGTTGTCAGTTCCCGTTCGACCGCGGCGATGACGGTGCGTACCGCCGGCAACGCGGCCAGCGAATGATGCATGCCCAGCAGCACCACTCCCACCGTACGACCCGTCAGCGGATTCGTCGCCACTGGCCCACGACGGCGCAGCGGCCGATAGCGCAGGATGCGCACCGCCTCGGTGACGCGCCGCAGACACTCGGCGCTGACATGCCGCTGCCCGCGCAGCGCACGACTGACGGTGCCGACATCGACACCCGCCTGCTTGGCCACATCGCGGATGGTGGTCGGCATGGGGCGAGCATGGCGCGTGGCGGGCAGAGGCCAATGTCCTGCCGGCCAGACACGCTGAAGGCGGGGCACGCACTGCCACTCCGCGGGCGGTAAGCCGAAGTGGAGACATTCACTCGACTCGCGAAGATCCGACTCCTCATCCAGCGTCAGGAATGCGGGTTTTCAGACAGCTTTTGATTGCCTGGTGGGCTTAAGAGACTGCTCGACCACGACGTCGCCAGTGCCTTTGCATATGGCCTGGCAGGCGAGGCGGACCTCGCCGGTGGTATCGGGAAACCAGTGACGTTCACCAGGGGCGACCTCGTTGAGGTGCTCCTGGCCGCGGAGGACGCGCACCCGGCAGGTGCCGCACGTGCCACCCATGCACAGGTATTGGATGGGAGCTCCCGCCAGCAGCAGTTGCGACAGGACGTCCTCGCCCGCCTTCTGCGGGATGCAGACGTCGCGAAACCGCAGCGTGGGGCCGGTATCCGCCACGATCAGCCGAGGACGAGGTTGACGATCTTGTGTAGAATCACGACCAGCTTCTTCACCGGGCGGCCGGCGATGATCGCCACCACATCCGGGTGGGCGAGTACCGCCTGATCAAGCGCCGGTCCGCTGAGCGAGCGGGGCAGCGTGATCTTTCCACGCATCTTGCCGTTGACCTGCACCGGGTAGTCGGCGTCGTCCGCGTCGATCTGGGCGGCGTCGAACGATGGCCAGCCGGCGATAGTGAGGTCGCCGTCGTTGCCCAGATCGCTCCACAACTCGTTGGTGATGTGCGGCACCATCGGTGCCAGCAGGCGCAGCAACGTGGTGACGCCGAGCTTGAACACCGGCGCGCTGAGCGTGTCGGGCTTCAACTCGTTCATCAGCTCCATGCACGCGGCGATGGTGGTGTTGAAGGAGAAATCCTTCTCCATCGCGTCGGTCGCACGTTTGATGGTCGCATGGACCTTGCGCACCACCGCTTGGTCGGCGCCGGTGACATCCTTGGCGTGGCCGGCGAACGCGGTCGTGGCACGCAGGGCGGCGAGGTTCTCTTGCACCAGCACCCACACGCGCTTGAGGAAGCGGTTGGCGCCGATGACGCCGTCCGGATTCCATTCCAGGTCACGTTCGGGCGGCGCGGCGAAGAGGATGAACAACCGCGCGGTATCAGCGCCGTAGGTGTCGATCAGGCTCTGCGGATCGACGGTGTTGCGCTTCGACTTGGACATCTTCTCGACGCGACCGACGGCGACCGGCTGGCCGTCGGTCTTGGCTTTCGCGCCGATGACCTTGCCCTTGGCGTCGACGGTGACGTCGACCTCGTCCGGGTAAAACCATTGCTTCTTGTTGTCACCCAGGTCGCGCTGGTAGGTCTCCATACACACCATGCCCTGGCAGAGCAGGCGTTTGAACGGCTCGCGCACGGTGCCGTAACCGACATCGCTCAGCGCCTTCATGAAGAAACGCGCGTAGAGCAGGTGCAACACCGCGTGTTCGATACCGCCGATGTAGAGGTCGACCGGCAGCCAGTGGTCGACGCGTTTTTTGTCGAGTGGTTCCTTGGCGTCGGCGCAGGTGAAGCGCGCGAAGTACCACGACGACTGCATGAACGTATCCATGGTGTCGGTTTCACGCCGCGCGGCCTCGGGGCCGGTGGCGGTGCGGATCGTCAGCGGCGAACCATCGTTGGCGGTGGTCGCCCAGGTCGGGTGTTTTTCCAGCGGATTGCCGATGCCGTCGAAACGCACGTCGTCCGGCAACGTTACCGGCAGATCCTGCTTGCGCAGCGGCACGGCACCGCCGCTCTGGCCGTAGGTGAATGGGATCGGATTGCCCCAATAGCGCTGGCGGCTGATGCCCCAGTCGCGCAGACGCCAGGTGATGGTCTTGCGACCCTTGCCGCTGCTAGCGAGCCAATCGGTGATCGCGACTTTCGCTGCATCGGAACGCTGGCCGTTGAACTGGGCGCTGCCCACGACGGTGCCGACCTCGGTGAAGGCTTCATCGAGCGCACTGGGCTCCTTACCATCCGCAACGATGACCTGCTTCACCGCGATGTTGTATTTCTGAGCGAAGGCGAAGTCGCGGGTGTCGTGGGCCGGCACGGCCATCACCGCGCCAGTGCCGTAATCGGCGACCACGAAGTTGGCGGCGTAAAGCGGCACGCGCTCGCCGTTGACCGGGCTGATGACGTAAGCGCCAGTGAAGACGCCTTTCTTCTCGGCGGTGTCGCCGGTGCGGTCCTGCGTGCTGACCGTGCGCACCTCGGCTTTGAACGCGTCAACCGCAGCCTTGTGGCTGGCGGGTACAATCTTGTCGAGCAGCGCATGCTCGGGAGCAATCGACAGGAAAGTCACGCCGAACACCGTATCGGGACGGGTGGTGAAGACCGTGATCTTCAGATCGGCACGACCGTCGACGGTGAAGTCGATCTCAGCACCGATGGACTTGCCGATCCAATTGCGCTGCTGGATGAGCACGGCGTCCGGCCAACCCGGCAGATCGTAGGTCGACTGCAGCAGTTCCTCGGCGTAGTGCGTGATGCGCACGCTCCACTGCGGCAGTTCCTTCTGAATCACGGGCGCGCCGGTGCGCCAGCACTTGCCGTCGATCACCTGTTCGTTGGCCAGCACGGTGTTGAGACCGGTCGACCAGTTCACCATCGATGATTTGCGGTAGACCAGACCCTTCTCGACCAGATCGAGGAAGATGTCCTGCTCGCGCGCGGCGTAACCGGGATCCGAGCAGGCGAATTCGCGCGACCATGCGTAGCTGAAGCCCATGCGCTTGAGCTGACCGCGCATGTACGCGATGTTTTCGTAGGTCCATTTTTTCGGGTGCGCGCCACGTTCGATGGCGGCCTGTTCCGCCGGCAGACCGAACGAGTCCCAGCCCATCGGGTGCAGCACGGCGAAGCCGCGCATGCGCTTGTAACGCGCCACCGCGTCGCCGATGGAGTAGTTGCGCACGTGCCCCATGTGCAGCTTGCCCGAGGGGTACGGGAACATCTCCAGCACGTAGTAGCACTTCTCACGCGGCAGGTCGTCGCGCACCTCGTGGGCCTTGGTCGCGTCCCAGTGGGATTGCCACTTCGGTTCGATGGCGGCGGGGTCGTAGGCGCGGAATGCTGGCTCGGTCTGCATAGGTCGGGCGGATGATGGGAGAAGACCGCCCAGGGCAAGGCTCCCTCACTCCGCTCACGCTTGAGATGACGCCAGCTCCCGCCGCAAAACACCGAGAAAATCCACCAGAGCTGCGTGCCGCCTGGCCCCCTCAGCCTTGGCCGTCGGCAGGTGCATGCCGGCTGCAAGCTTCAGCAGCTTGGCGTAGCAGTGGTCGATGGCCTGCGCCTTGTCGTCGAGTGGACGACCGTTGTCGGCAAAGGGATCGCTATCGTGGTAGAAACGCCCTGGACGTTCTGGTCGCGACATGAACTGGGCGCACGCAACCGTGCGCAGCAGGCCGAGCGCACCGATGGCATCGAGCCGATCGGCGTCCTGAAGGACCACGCCAAGCGCATTGGTCGGCGCGAATCCACGCGACCACGACGAGGTGCGCACCGCCTCGGTGATGGCAGCGACCTCGTCGGCGGCATAGCCGGCTGCCGTCAGCACCGCACCAGCGAGGCGCGCCGAACGTTCGCCGCCCAGCGCCCGGTCCGGGCTGTCCTTGGGCACGAAGGCGAGGTCATGCACCAATGCCATGGCACCGGCAAGATCAGGATCGACGCCGCCTTCGGTACTCAACCGCAGCGCCCAGGCATACACCCGTGCGATGTGGTGACGATCATGGGCGAGCTCACCGGGAGGAAGCTGCGGTTCCACCTGCCGCCAGACCAGAAGATGACGAGCAAACCGCGGGTCGGAACAACCGTGGGTCACTGATCGACCTGCACCCATCGTGCGCTGGCGTAACCGCCTCCACTCTTGCTTGCCGGTTCGGCGAGCAGTTTGGCGAATGTCGCGAATTCGCCTTTGTCGACCCCCCAGACACCCTCGACCACGCCGAACACCAGTTCGACACCACCATTGACGGGTTTGCGCACGCCGAAGTACGGCTTCCAGCCACGCGACGAGTTCTGCGGTTGGCGCATCACATCGTTGAGCTTACGCGCCTCGACCTCGTACAGGTTCACGGCATCCACCGGTGCGCTCGGCTGGCTCTTGAGGACGTAGACCCAATCGCCCAGGCGTTTCCCAGGAGGAGGCGCGACCGTCAGGGTATCGCGATTGCCCGCTGCGCCGGGAGCCAGGCCAGCGCCGCCACTGGAGCTCCAGTGCTGACCGAGCACGAACATCAGCGCCATCGAGATCAGCCACATCACCACCAACAGCATCGCCAGATCACCGCTGATCTGGAGTACGTAGCGGTTGCCGCCCGGCGGCATGCGCGCTGCCGGCACACCGGCGAATGGAGGCTGCATCGCGGGCGACGACGTGAGGGCGGGCACCCCACCAGTCGGCAGCGCCTGCGACAATGGCTGCAGGTTCACCGCCGATTGCGGCTGGCCAGGTGACACCTCGTTAGGCTCGCCGGGATTACCGTTCTGCTCGGTGATGCGTCTTTGCACCTGTTGCAGCGTCGAATAAACTTGGTCAGTCCTGCGCCGGAACATGGTTGGCAGACCCCTGTGGTATGACCGATCACCCACATGCCGCACCGATGCCCCTGGGCATCTGACGCTCGACTATCACGGGGTTCGCGTGGAGCATGGCCGAGGCTCCGCTCAACTCCAGTCCCTTCCCAGGCCCCACGCACACGCCGCAACTCCTGATGGATCCCACCGTACTCTTCCTGGTCTTGCAGCCGACGCCGGTGACGGTCGATCGTCATGCGGTCACGTGGCGCGGCGGACTGGTGCCGGTGGTGATGCCACTGATGTCCCTGCCGCCGGTACCACGTGCGCGCATCGTTCTCGCACACGACTCCCTGCCGCTGGAGATCCGCGTCGGCACTGCCCTGGAGGCCGGCCTGACCGACGAGGCCTGGGCGCTGGTGGTGCGCACGCCCGGACCGGTGACGCGCACGCTCGGCCTCGATCTGGTGCTGGCGGGTTGGACGGCGAACGAACTCGCGCGCCTGAAGCTGCCCGCGACCCGCGACGCGATCGTCGTGCTGACCACTAACGGGCGACCGGTCCCCGGCATGGACCCGGCGACCGCGCTTGGTGTGACCCGGGAGATGTTCTCGGCATTGGCGTGGCCCCGATGGAGCGGACCGGTGATCGTGGTGGCGGATGATCTCGCTGCGCGCGATCCCATGCCTGGATTACCGCGGATCATGCGACCAGCTCTGCCAATGCTGCGGGTCCAACGTCCGGCGGAACGCCTCACCCTCAGCGAACTGCTGAGCGTCGAGTTGACCCGCCTGGTGCTCGCGTTGGAACCAGCTCCCGCTGGTGGCTGGCCCGCATGGCTGCGCATCGGACTGGAAGAAGTTGCCAAGGCCAAGGTCCGTGGCGAAGGTCCGAGCCCACTCAAGATGCTCGCCATCCGTCAGCGCGCGGGCACCAATGCGCTGGCCGAGTTACTGCTGGATTCCACCCCTGACGCCGAACTGGCCGGCGCGTTGTGTGCGCCATTGGTGCATACCCGCCGACGGCATCTGCTGAGTAATCTGCTCGACCTGCTGCGCGGCGGTGCGCAATCCGCCGGCGCGATTCAGCGCGCCTACGGCATGACGCTGCAACAACTCACTCAGGAACGCTGAGGCTGTAGTCACACCAGTGCGGGTCCAGGGGCGGCTGAGCCCCTGGCAGGCGTAGCGGACAGAGTCCGCGAACAACAATCCCCCGAGTGCGCCTGCGCGCACGAGCGGGGACGAGAATTGGTTTCGCGCAGCGAAAAACCCCGGCGCAGCCGGGGTCGCCTGAACACATCCGTCTCCGGATGTGTTCAGGCGCAAGTCGAGCCTACAGCGCGTAGATGCGATCGCACAGTTCCTTGAAGCGGCCACCAACCACGTCCATCTGTTCGCGCGGCACGTGGCCGATCTCGCGCCACTTGCGTTGCAGTTCTTTGATCTCGTCCTTGAACCAGCGTGCGTTCTCGTGTGCGAGGATCTCTTCCGCCTCGGTGATGAGCGCCTGTTTCTTGGCGAGGTTGTCCTGGCGTTCTTTCTCCAGCGCATCGAGGTGGCTCTTGAGCGTGGCATAGACCCGGTCGCAAGCGGTGCGGAAGCGCGACCAGATGGCTTCGACCTGATCACGCGGCACGTGGCCGATGAGTTTCCACTTGGCCTGGATGTCTTTCACCTCGCGTAGGCGTTCGCCTTCGGTGCGTACCCGTGCCTCTTCGCCAGCCGCCAGGGCTTCACAGTCCTTGGCGAGATTCTCGGCAGCAAGACACAGGGCTTCCTTCTGGGCCAGGTTGGCGGTGAATTCCTGATGGCGCGCGTCGATGTCGGCGCGGTGTTTGCCGAAGAACGCATCACCGGCGGCGCGGAAGCGTGTCCACAGATCCTGGTCGTGTTCACGCGGCACGGGGCCGGCGACCTTCCACTCTTGTTGCAGCACCTTCATGCGGTCGGCATTGCTACGCTTGGCCACCAGATCGGCAGGGCTGCCAGCCAAGCCGATCGGTGCGGCGCTGGCGATGGCTTCCGCCTCGGCAAGGAGCGCGCGTTTACGCTCAAGGTTGACCAATCGCTGGGCGTCGAGTTCGGCGTAGTAGGGTTTCAGGCGCGCATACACCACGTCGCAGGCAGCCTTGAAGCGCTGCCAGGTCGCCTCGCGGCGATCACCCGGCAACGGGCCAAGATTCTTCCAACCCGCCTGGATGTTCTTGATCGAGCTCGCCACCACGGCGAGATCCTCCACCACGGTGAGTGCATCGATCTCGGCGATCAGGCTCTCGGCATTGCCGAGGTTGGCGAAACGCGCCCAGTCCTCTGCTTCGATCAGCGCCTTGAGCGGAGCGAAGGCCGTGTCGCATGCAGCACGGAAACGACCACGTACGGTGGCCACCTGATCGGGACGGACGGCGCCGACCGATTTCCAGCGGGCCTGCAGATCCTTGAGTTGGGCAAAACGCGTTTGGCGTTCCTGCTCGGTTGGCGGATTCGCCGCCAACGCCTCGGCCTCGCTCGCGAGCTTGCCGAGTTCTGCCCGACGTTCCTTGGTTAGCTCATCGCGTTCAGCGCGCGCAGCGCGACCAGCATCTTTGAAACGTGCGTAAGCGTCGAGAAAACGCGTACGCAAAGCATGGCCCATCGGCAGGTCGGCGGTAAGCTGATGCCAACGCTTGTGCAGGACGCGGTAACGATCGCGGGCATCAAGACGGCGATCCGAGGTCGCGAGCGTTTCGGCTTCCGCGACCAACGGCTCAAGTTCACTGAGCACTGCTTCCGGGATCACCACTGGTGCCGGAGCCGACACCGTCGCCTCCACCACCACGCTCGGATGCAGGCGCGCCAGTTCGCTGGAATAACGCGCAGCCAACAACTGACGTTCTGTTCCCACGACCTCTGGCAACGCCAGCCAACGCGCATCAAGCCGCGCACGGTGCGCCGCTGCATCGGCACCCGTCACCGGGGCGGTCGTCACGAGTTCTGCCAGGAACACTTCGCGGGCAGCAAGCGCGGCGGCGTGTTGCGCCTGCGCCTCGTCATGACGGCGGGCAAGATCACGTGACGCACGATCGATGCGCTCGACCGCGGCTTTGGCCTCATCATCAAGTGGGAGGTCGGTGTACGGCGCGAGCGCAACCGTACGCTTGGCGATCAACGCATCAATCTGGGCGGCGGCCTTGTCGAAGTCGGTGGACAACGACCAGCGCGCGGCATCGCTTACCAGCGGTTCGAGTGCTTTGCGACGGGCCTTGCGGCTTTGTTCCGCTGATGGCTTCGCTGCGTCGACTTCCAGCACCTGCAGGCGGGCCGTGGCAGCAGAGCGCACCGCCTCTGATTTGGCTTTGCGCACCACGTCCTTGAGCAGGTTGCGCTTGTCCATCCGCGCGACTGCCGCGTTGGCGAAGGTACCGCTAGCGTCCTGCACCGCGATGAGCGCGAGCATCGCCGGGCTGATCTCATCCTGCGCCAACAGGCGGTCGAACGCGGCCCGGCGGACACCTTGATCCTTCGCTTCGAGAGTCAGCTCGGCGAGCGACTTCTGATCCGTAATGGTGGTCAACAACGCTTGGCAGGCAGCGAGGCTGCGCTCGCGCGCCAGCTTTACCGCCACCGTCGACAGCCGCTCGCGGGCGATGCGCACAACCTCGGCATCGCTACTGGTCAGCAGGGATTCCAGTCGCGCTTGTTCATTGACCCGCCGCGCGGCGGTGGCGCGCACCCGGGCATCGGGATCACTGGTCGCCAACTGGGCGAAGACCCCCTGGTGTTCCCAGGTTAGTTCGTTGATGGCTGCCAGACGCACATTAGCGTCGGCATGTTTCCACTTCGGCTTGCGCCAACCCAAAAATCCCACGTGCAACTCCTTCGATTCCCGAACGCCTGAACGGCGCGGGGCGGCTGTTATCTGTGCAATTCCGCCGGCTCAACCCCGAGCCATCGGTGCGCCCATCCGCCAACGCAAAAGCCCCCCGCAGAGCGGAGGGCTTTTGCCGACACGGCGTAAACCGGTCTGAAGCAGGCTTACTTGCCGCCAACCTGCTTGTAGCGGTAGTAGACTTCCAGGCTCAGGCAGCAGTAGGCCGTGCTAAGCACGCGGCCGGTTTCGTGGCCGTGGAACATGGTGCCGGCATAGTCCCAGCTACCATCGAAGCAGCCGTCTCCCTTGCGCTGAGCGTTCACCAGCATGTCGCGCACGGTGTTGTTCCACTTGTCCCAACGCTGACCGCCTGCCTGGAACACCGCGAGGGTGTTGTAGTACATGAAGTACGTGTTGCAGGGGTACTTGGCCGGGAACTGGTACTTCATCACGTGGTTGCAGAGCGTCTCCAGCATGATGTCGCCGGCGTGGTGGCCGAGGAACACCGAGCACAGCGCGCCCACCGGAGCCAGATCGTGGCTCTGGCCAGGAGCACCGACTTCGACCTTGTCGCTGGTGGCGTCCCAGGTGTAGGCGAAGGTCGAGGTGTCGGCGTACGGATCGGACAGTTTCTTCCAATCCGGGTTGGTCGCTTCCCAGTGGCGCTTGAGCCACTTCTTGGCGCCGTCCATCGCATTGCCGACGTTCAGGCCACCGGCCAGACCGCTCTTGAGGGCCATGACCGCCCAGCCGGAGACCGAGGAGTCATTACGCTCGGCCTTGCCTTCGACGTAGTCCCAGCCCAGGCCGTTGTAGGCGCTGTCGCCCTTGGCGTCCTTCGCCTGACGCGCGATCAGGACGTTGAGGCCCTTCTGCGACGGCTGCTTGAGATCAGGATCGTTGGTCATCGCGTACGCTTCGGCGAGGGCCATGGTGGCCACCGCGTGTTCGTAGTTGCGCGGCCCGAGGTTGCCGTCACCGGTCTGGATCGAGCGCAGGTATTCCAGGCCCTTTTCCACGGTGGCCTTGTACTTGTTCGGGGTCTTGTGGTCGTAACCAGCACCCAGGAAGCACAACACGGCGTAGCCGGTCATCGCGACGTTGGCGTCGCTCGACCCGTGGCCCTGGCCCGGTTCGCACTTCGGGGTCTCGGTGCAGTTGACGGGATACTTCTCAGCATCCCACATGCCGTTCGGGCTCTGGTGGCGCTTGAACCAGCGCAACGCGGCGTCGACCGCGCTTTCGCTCGCCCGCGTACCGCCGCCCTTGGCCAGCGCACGGCGTTTGCCGCCGCCGTTACGGCTGCCGAACATGCCGGCCGAACCGCCGCCCGCACCGATCGCCATGAAGGCACCGGTCGAGCCGGTTTCCGAGGTCGACACGGCCTCTTCACGGCCTTTGGCGACTTCGGCTTCGTTCTCGTCTTCGCTGGTGGTCTTCTCTTCGACCGGCACATCAAGCGCCGTGATCGGAGCAGCCACGTCAGCCTCGGTGGCGACGTTGATTTCGACGGTGTTCTCGATGTTGCGCTCGAGATCCTTCTTCTCCTCCTTCTTAGGCGGAGGATCGATGGTGGTGACCTTCATCGGGGGGAGCTCGGTGTCCTCCTCGGCGGTCGCCCACACAGCGTAGTAGAAGATCAGCGCAAAGAGGCTGTGGACGCCGATGCTGATGAACCAGCCCGGCGCGCCTGACGGCTCCTTGTCTTCTTCCTCGCCCTCACCCTCCAGCAGCTCTTCGTTGAGGTTCTCCGGATCCTGATCTTCCATTTCGTCGCGGGCCATGGCTGCTCCTCCTCGTGGGTGTTGGACCGATAAACGATGCACCGGCCGGCAGGTTCATGTCGAACCACCGACCGGAGGGCCGTCCACGACCGGTGTCTCACACAACGTGGGACCAGACTCGTCACGGCGGCGGTGACTCTAGACCACCGGACGGGGCTTGCTGCCAGCGACTGTGACAGCCTTCATCCGGAGTGTGAGATGGATGAGCTGCGCCGTAGTCGCGTCAGGGGACAGGGGCTTGTTATGACCCATCAGTCAGCGATGCCCACAAACGACGACGCCCAGGCGGGTTGCCTGGGCGTCGTACGGTTCAGATCGCAGGATCTGGACGGGCAGGGCTCAGACGCCCTTCATGCTCAGGCCGATCTTGCGGGTCTCGAGGTCGACGTTGAGGACCTTGACCTTGATCTCCTGACCAACCTGGAGGGCCGATTCCGGGCTTTCGACCGGCTTGTCGTCCATCTCGGAAATGTGCAGCAGGCCTTCGAGTCCGTTGAGGATCTCGACGAACACGCCGAAGTTGGTGATCTTGGTGACCTTGCCGTCAACCACGACGCCCTTCTTGAGTTTCTCGGGGATCTCGGTGATCCAGGGATCCTCAGACATCTGCTTCATGCCGAGGCTGATGCGCTGACGTTCCTTGTCGACTTCGAGGATCACGGCCTCGATCACGTCGCCCTTGTTCACTTCCGGGCTCGGGTGGGTGAGCTTCTTGGTCCAGCTGATGTCGTTGACATGCAGCAGGCCTTCGACGCCCGGCTCGATCTCGACGAACGCACCATAGTTGGTGGTGTTCTTGACCGTGCCCTTGACCTTGTTGCCGACCGGGAAGCGATCCTTGATGGTGTCCCAAGGATTGTTCTCGGCCTGCTTCATGCCGAGCGAGATCTCCTGCTTGTCGTGGTTGATCTCGAGGATCATCACGCGGACCTTGTCGCTGGTCTTGACCACTTCGTTGGGGTGAGCGACCTGTTTGGTCCAGCTCATCTCGCTGACGTGGACGAGGCCTTCGATGCCGTCTTCGAGACGGACGAAGGCGCCGTAGGTCATCAGGTTGACGACTTCGCCGCCGTGGACGCTGCCGATGGGGTAGCGCTCGCTGATATCTTCCCACGGGTTCTTGGTCTTCTGCTTGAGGCCGAGGCTGATGCGGTTGCGCTCAGCATCGTAATCGAGCACGACCACGTCGATCTTCTGGCCGATCTGGACCACTTCGCTCGGGTGGTTGACGCGACCCCACGACATGTCGGTGATGTGCAGCAAGCCGTCGAGACCGCCGAGGTCGATGAACGCACCGAAGTCGGTGATGTTCTTGACTTGGCCTTCGCGCAGATCGCCGACGTGCAGTTCCTTGACCAGGTTCTCGCGGTTGCGCTTGCGCTCCTCTTCGAGGACCTTGCGCCGCGACACGACGATGTTTTTGCGCTCGGCGTCGATCTTGATGATCTCGGCTTCGACGATCTGACCGATGTACTCGCCGACGTCCGGCGCGCGGCGCAGGTCGACCTGCGAGGCGGGCAAGAAGACGGGAACGCCGATGTCGACCAGCAGGCCGCCCTTGATCTTGCGCAGGACTTTGCCGCGCACGACGTCGCCTTCTTTGTTGTCGCCGAGGACTTTGAACCAACCGATTTCGAGATCGGCCTGGCGCTTCGACAGGCTCATCTCGCCGTTGGGCATGATCTCAACGATCATCACCTGGCACTTGTTGCCGACCTTGGCTTCTTCTTCGTTGAACTCTTCGCGGGGCACGTAGCCCTCGCTCTTGTAACCGATGTCGATGACCACGTCGTCGCCGTGTTCGCCGACGATAAAGCCGGTGACGATGGCGCGCAGTTCAAAACGGTTCTTGTCGCCATCCAGGCTGGACAGCAGCAGCTTTTCGTACTCGACGCCCAGGGCGGATTCGAGTTCGCTGGCCATCAGAATATCATCGACCACGCTGATGCGTTCGAGACGTGCAGACATGCGTTGTGCTTTCTTTGCTGAAACCACGCACCCGTTTCCGCGCACCGTCCGTGGCAGCGTTTGGCTGCGGGAAGGCGGGGTCAGATGGTGGAGTTGCGACCGACAGGGCGGTCTTGGTGGCCAAGTGGACCACCCAGGGAACACCCCTGGGGAGAACCATTGGAGGGGCGGGAGAGTATGAAGTGGACGTAGGTGTCAAATCCTCGTCGGCGTCGGTCGATAATCAGGGGCTAGGGTCGGGTGATGCCGTCGGTCCAGACGGGCTAAAATCAGGACAATCCCGTCCTGCCACCACCCTAAGCCCCTGGCCCCTAGAGCCCCTAGCCCCTAACTCCTGCTCATGCCTAGCGCACAAAGAACCCCCGCAGGACATTGAACACGTCCTGGGACACTTTGACGTCATGCAGGGCGGCGAAGGTGTCCTCGTCCTGGATCAACTGGGCCAGCTCCTTGTAGACCGTCAGGTACGTGCGGTCGTCGTAGGGCGGGCTGGCCAGCATGAAGAACAGCTTGGTTGGTTCGCCATCAAGGCTGTCGAAGGGGATGCCCTCTCCGGGAGCGCGGGCGAATCCCATGACGAAGGCGCGCACCTGGAGCGTGCGCACGTGCGGGATAGCGATCCCTGGGGCAATCGCGGTGGTCGCCTTGCGTTCACGATTGGTGAGGTCGCGCAGGAACTTCGAACGGTTCACCACCAGCCCGCTGCGGTCGAACAGGTTCGCCAACTCCTCCAATACGTGCTCCTTGTCGCGTTGGAGACGCTTGTCGCGTTGGGCTTCGCTTTCGCCCTCGACCGCCTCGCTCGGATGCGTTTCCAGATCAAGCTTGATGCACTCCGGGTGCAGGAAGCGCAGGACGTTCACGCAGCATCCGCTATCAGGGCTGGGCCGGAGGCGCCGTGTCCAGCGTCTGCACCGGCGTATCGAGACTAGGCGTACCTTCGCCGCGATAATCGGCACCGGTCTTGATGCGCAGGACCCGCCCCTGGTCATCAAACTCGATGGTGATGCGGCTGCTCTCGGCCCACCAGTCATAGGCCTGGGCGTCGAACTCCTTCTGCACCGCTGCCCCGACCAGCGGGATGTGTTTGCGTCCCAGACGTGCCGGGCGTTTGTCCTGGCCACCACCCGCTGGGCGCCCGAACAGATCGATCGCGGAAAACCGCGGATTGCCGATGCCATCGGGCAACACATCACCTACCACCGTCACCTCGGCCTCTTCCGCCCAGCCGAAATGTGGTGACCAGCCGTCGGTGGTCTTGAGATCACCGGTGAACTCACCGAACTGGTGCAGCAGGACACGGAAGCGCACCAGGATCGGCGGCTCTTGCGCCACCGGATCGGCAGTGCCAGTCGCCGCGGGCTTGCCGCTCGCATCCTGCGGTTTGGTCGTGCTATCGGTCGTCGCGGGTTTGCCTGCCGCATCAGTCGCCGCGGGTTTGGCTGCGCGCGCCTTGTCGCGTGCGATGCGTTCCGCCAACCGCGCCTGATCCTCCTTGCTGAGCGGTTGTCGGATGATCTCGACTTCGCGCGGACGCATCACGCCACGGAAGGATATCTGTGGCAACTTGCTGGCGCGCGAATCGAACACCACGTGCGCGGGTTCTTCCGCATCGGGGCCGTTGCTGATCAACGCGTGATCGAGCACGGCGCGTTTGATGCCCGGCAGCTTCGACTGCCAGTAGTGCACATGATCGCACAGGACGAAGACCTCTTCGTACCCGAGGCGCACCCCGCCGAGCAGCTTGCTCGGTTCCTGGTCGTTGAAGCTGACCATCCCCCCCTGCTTGGCCGCCACGCTGATGAGCGCGGGTTGCAGGCGCAATGCTGGGGTGGGATCGGTGGGTTTGACGTCGCTGGTTGGGGTGACTTCACCAGCCGGTGCGACCGTTGGTTTGGGCACGGTGTCGCTCGGCTGCGACGCCTCGCCAGCGGACAACGGCATCAACGTGCTGAGCACCAATGCCGTCAGCATCAGGACGGGCCACTGCGGCGGACGCCGCGGAAAAAACTTCACGATACTGGAGTGGTGACGTTGGTACCGCTTACGTCACCAGTGTTTGCAGGCGCGCCATCGAGCGCGAGGTGCTCGACTTTCTCTTTCAGGAGACGGCCGACCTTGAACTTCACCACCACCCGGCTCTTCACCGGGACTTTTTCCAGCGTCTTGGGATTGAGTGCGGTGCGGGCCTTGCGCGTGACCGTCTCGAACACACCGAAGTCGCGGAACTCAAGGCGGTTGCCGCGCGACAACTCGTCGACCACCTCGTCGAGGAAGGCCTGCACGACCTGCAGGGTCTGGACCTGTCCCAGGCCCAGGCGCTCAGCGATACGCTCGGCAATGGTGCGCTTGGCGATGGTCTCGCGTGACATGACAGCTCCTCATGCAGTTGCGACTGATCGACCTTATAAGCCCTTGCAGGCGACAGGGCAAGGTGAACCTGGAGGCGCGATTCGCGTTTGAGTGGGCAGGCCAAACGCCCTTCTCCACCGCACGCCCAGCACCCCCCTTTCAGGGACCCCATGCCCACCCCCGCCGAGATCGCCCGCCTGTCCACCGCCATCGCTGGGGTGTACCGCGGATCACGCGATACTATCGACCTCCTGATGACCGCCTTCCTGGCTGGTGGCCACGTCCTCATCGAGGACATCCCGGGTGTCGGTAAGACCACATTGGCCAAGGCCTTAGCTGTATCCATCGGGGGCTCGTTCAGGCGCCTGCAATGCACCCCGGACCTGATGCCGGCCGACGTCACCGGGGTGTCGGTCTACGACGAGCGCGACCGCACCTTCACCTTCCATCCCGGGCCGGTGTTCTGCGATGTGCTGCTGGCGGACGAGCTCAACCGCACCCCGCCGCGCACCCAGGCGGCCCTGCTGGAGGCCCTAAGCGAAGGCCAGGTGACTGTCGAAGGTAGTCCCAGGGCCTTGTCAGCGCGCTTCTTCTGTGTCGCGACCCAGAACCCGCTCGACCACGTCGGAACCTACGCGCTGCCCGACAGCCAACGCGACCGCTTCCTGCTCGCCTTCCGCCTAGGCTATCCCGAAATCGATGCCGAACTCGATCTGCTGAACCATGACGGCGCCGAAGGCGGCCTCGCGCGGTTGCAGGCGGTGTTCGACACCCCGACCGTGACGCGCCTGCGCACGCTGGTGCGGCAGGTCAAGCTGGAGGACAGCGTGCGGCGTTACCTGCTCGACCTGGTGCGCGCCACGCGCCAGACCAAAGGCTTGGTCCAGGGTGCCAGCCCGCGTGCCGGCCTCGGTCTGCAACGCGCCGCGCAGGCACGCGCCATGATGAAGGGGCGCGACTTCGTGATCCCGGAAGACGTGCAAGCGCTCGGCGTCGCGGCGTTGTCGCACCGCGTCAGCGCGCGGGCTGGACAGCAGGCCGATGCGATCATCCACGGCCTGCTCGAATCGGTGCCGGTGCCCAGATGATCGCCGTGCCGGTGGTGAAGGCGGAGGGTTCTGCGCCGGGCATGCCGTCGCGCGCCCGCTTCACCCTGCTCGGTTGGCTGGTGTTGGCGGAAGCCGTGCTGCTCGCCGCCACCTTGTTCCTACCCAGCGTGCAACCGCGCCCGCTTGGTGCCGCGCTCGGGCTCGGCTTGCTCGCCGCGTTGCTGCTGGGCGTCTGGCGCACACCACGTTCGTTGCTTGGCGTGCGCGGCACTTGGGTGCTGCCGGCCGTCGCGCACGCCGGCGACGAGGTCACGCTCGGTGCCTCGCTGCTCGCTTCGCACGGCGCGCCACCCCTGGTGCTCGAAGCGTGGGATCCGCTGTTGCGCCGGCATGAGGTGATGGCGCGCCTGACCGGCCTCGATGCGTTGCCGACAAGACCCTCGTGGTCCACGCGTTTTCCCCGCCGCGGACTCAACCGCCTGCCGCCGCTAATCGCGCGCACGGTGCAGCCGTTCGGTCTGGTCTCCGCCGGCATGCAGATCGGTCCGGGAACAGAACTGCTGGTACTGCCCGCACTCGGACGCGTGCGCAAGGAACTGCGCACGCGCCTCAACCGCTGGGTGGAATCGCAGGCGATCACCACCGATCCGGGCGACGACGAACTGGCGCGTCTGCGCGACTACCGCCCTGGCGACCATCCCCTGCGCATCCACTGGAAGGCTAGCGCGCGTCATCGCACGCTGCTGGTAGCCGAGCGCCACGCGCCGGGTTGCCGTCGCCTCGCGCTCGTGGTCGATACCAGCGCCGGCACCGATGCGCGCAAACTCGAACGCCTGATCTGCGTCGCCGCGACGCTGATCGATCACTTCTGCGGCGAAGGCTGGGCCGTCAGCCTGCACGGCCACTTCGCACCGCAGGGCGTGGAGGGCTCCCGCGTGCGCCTGCTGGAGACCCTCGCCCTGGCCGGCGCCACCAATGGGTCGCTGCTCGATGTCATCCCGACGAACCGCACGGCCATCGTGCTGGCGCTAAGTCCACTCGATGTCTCGGCGCTGTTGCCGAAGCCGCTGGTGCTGGTGCTCGCCGAATGCGAACAACTGGTATGGTTGCCGCGGAGAGTGCGATGATTGCCACCATGCAGAATGCCGAATGCCGAATGCCGAATGTGGTTGTCCCGTTCTGCCCTCCGCATTCATCATGCTGCACTTGGGGGCAATCATGACCCCCCTCTCGACCACCCACCTCGGCTTCCTCGCGGTGATCGCGTTCTACCTCTGCTCCTTCCACGGAGCTGGCGCAGCAGCGGTCATCGCCTTGCTGGTAACCGGCGTGACGGCCGAACTGCTGCCGCGCATGCTGCGCCGGATCTTCGTACCGGAATTGCTGCTGATCTTCGGCATCGCTGCATGCTGGCTGTGGTTGGTCCCGCACGACAACACCGAGGCGATCCACGCCGCCGCCGGCATGGCCATCAGCTACTGGCTGCTGATACCCAGCCGCCTGGGCATGCTGCGCTGGGTCCTCAGCCTGGTGATCGTCGAACTGCTGCTGCAATCGCGCACGCCGAACGTGGCGCTGTCGTCGCTGATCTGCATCCCCATCGGACTCGCCGCCCTCGGCATCGATAGTTGGTTGTGCGGTGCGATCTCCGCGCGCGCCAGCGCACGACTGAAAGCGCAATCACGCTCCTCGCTGATCCGCTGGGCGCTCGTGCCGACCGCCGTGGTGGTGATGGCGTCGATCAGCGCCGGCACCTGGGTCGTGCAAGAAGCCATCAGCCACCACGCCGCATCCCAGCCGAACAATCCACGCAACACCGGACGCCCGATGGTGGTGAACGGCTTGCAGCAGAGCATGAGCATCGGCGAACATGAGAACGTCGATCGTGATCCCAAGGTGGCCGCACGGCTATCCTGGGAGACCGGTGCCGATCCTACCGGCACGGTGTATCTGCGGGCGATGGCGTTGTCGGAGCTGGTGCTGGAGGACTCGACGCTGTCATGGAAACCTGCTCGCGTGGGCGAACTCCAGCCTGCCCCGCCAGCCACGCACCAGCCGACCCGCTGGGCGCGAGTACTGCGCATGCCCAGCTACGACGACGTGGTGCTGCGCCCGGACGGTGGCGATGCGGTGGACCTCGATGGCTTGGTGGTCGACTACGATGGCAACCGCTACCGTCCGCAAATGGGTGAGGCCCTGCGCAGCTACCGCGCCGACTTCGACGACGGACAACTCGAAGCCGATCCCGCGACGATGCTGCGCTACCGCGATGTTGATTCCCGCCTCGATGTCCTGCCGTGGAACGAGATCGAAGATGGCCGCTGGCGTTTGGTCAGTCCTGAACGCGCCGCGGTGCTGATCCGCGACCGTTTGTGGGAACGGTGCTCCTACGATCTCACCAAACTGCCGACCAAGCTCGAAGGCCCCGGCGGCGTCATCCGCAATTTCCTCTTCGGTCGCGAAGCCTCCGACCGCCGCGGACACTGCCAGTATTTCGCCACCTCCGCCGTGTTGCTGCTGCGCCGCGCCGGCCACACCGCACGCTGCGTGGTCGGCTTCGCCAGCGACGAGATCGATGATCGCAGCGTGGTCTTCCGTGGCCTGCATGCCCATGCCTGGATCGAAGTGGTGAACGCCCAGGGCCGCTGGCAGCGTTTCGATCCCACTCCGGCGACCTACATCCGGGATCGTGAAATCGGCGTCAATTTCGGCCCGGAACGCCAAGCGTCGGGCCAGGGGGAACCACAACCGTTGGAGCTGCCGCCCGTCGCCGTGCCGGTGGAAGTCGCGGTCGAACAGTTCGCCCGCCAGTGGTGGCCGGTGCTGCTCCCGCTCGCCGTAGTGCTGGTGTTCCTGGTGGTCGTGGTCCTGCGCCGCAGTCGCCACGGTCAGAAGCTCGATCCCAGATTGGCGGAGCTGCAACGGCGCAACGATGATCTGGTGCGCCTCGCCGTCTCGCTCGGCGTCAACGTCACACCCGCCACCACCATCAGCGAGGTCGCCGACGCCCTGCAACGCCGCACTGGTGTCGTGCTCGACCGCCACCTCGACGCGCACTTGGCGGCGCGTTACGGCAATGGTCCCCTGCCGGAGCCGTGGCCGATCGATGCTTTGCGTCAGGGAGCGCGGACGAAACCGCAGCCCGTCCGCACGTGAACCTCAGCGTTTGATTTCCGGCTCCAGCAACGCCGGCGGGAAAACCGCCTCGGGCCGTACACCAACCGTCAGGCTGCTGACGATGCGTTGGTTGTCACCACGTTTGAGCGAAGCGATGCGCACGAACGCCACGCCACGCTGGCACGGGATGACGAAGTACGCGAGTTCGCTGCGTGTGCCGTACGAACGCACTGCGACCTCCTCGACCGCCTGCGGTGTGCCGAGCAAGGTGAAGGCCGCGCCGAAGGCCTTCATCACCGCATCGAACTGATCCTCCATCGCGCCATCAGTGACCAGCAGGCGCACTCCACGTTCGAGCGGCGAGGGTGCGCCTGGGACCTGGTTGGCCGCCATCGCCATGACCGCTTCGCGCAGGCGGCGATCGATCATGCTGTCGCCAGCCGTCAGGGTGCAGGAGAAGGCCAGCAGAAGCAGGGTGATAAGGCGCATCGTGGTCAAGGTCCTCAGAGGTGTGAGACGTTCCGGAAGATTCCGCGCTCAGCCACCGAGCATGCGTTTCAGCTCGGCCTCATCGATCACCGCGACGCCGAGTTCCTTGGCCTTGTCGAGTTTTGATCCGGCTTCGGCACCAGCGACCACGTAGTCGGTTTTCTTCGACACCGAACCGCTGGTCTTGCCGCCGGCGGCCTTGATCAGGCCTTCGGCTTCGCTGCGGCCAAGCGATGGCATGGTGCCAGTCAACACGAAGGACTTGCCCGCCACCGCAGCGACTGCGTTGGTCACCACCTGCTTCGCGGAGAGCGACACGCCCGCCGTCGCCAAACCATCAAGCACCGCGACCATCGGGGCTGCGGTGAGTTGACGGAACACCGTGTCGGCGGTGGTGTCATCAACGCCTGCGAGCGGCACCACGCCGAGCTTGGCCATCTCCGCCTTGTCCTCGGCCTTGAGTTTCTTGCGCACCGCCAACACCGCCGCGCGTTCGCCCGCGACGTAGGCCCGAGCGAACGCCAGCAACGTTGACCAGTCGCCGAAACGGCCGGCAAGGTCTTCACTGAGTTTGGACCCCAGGCCGTTCACCGACAATCCGGCAAGGACCTTGGCCAACCCCTGCGGTTTTGCGGTGCTCAGCGCAGCGATGAGGTTGTCGGCGTTTTTCTTCCCGAAGGTGCGCTTGGTGTCGTTGACATCGGCCTCCAATTCGAGCGGCGCGAGCTGCGCCGCCGTCAAGGCGAACAACTGGTCCGGACGGGTGACGCCGAGTTTGTCGACCACCACATTCACCACCGCCGATCCCAGTCCGCGGATGTCCATCGCATCGCGTGAACCGAAGTGGCGCAGGCGTTCGCGCACCTGATCGGCACACGCGGGGTTGGGGCAGTAATGGCTGACGTTTTCCTTGCCGCTGGGATCCGGTCGGCGTTCCTCAACCACCGCCGTAGCACAGGTCGGACAGTGCGTTGGCCACGGAACTGGCTTGGCGTTTTTCGGGCGCTTGGTGAGGTCGACTGCTACCACCTGCGGAATAATTTCGCCGGCCTTCTGCACCACCACGGTATCACCAATGCGGATGTCCTTGGCGGCAAGTTCGGCGAAGTTGTGCAGCGACGCGCGCGACACCGTACTCTGTGCGATGAGCACCGGCTCCAATTCTGCCACTGGAGTCAGGCGCCCGGTTTTTCCGACCTGCACGGTGATGGCCTTGAGCACGGTCGCACGACGCTCAGGAGGAAACTTGTAAGCGATGCCCCAACGCGGGTGGTGTTCGGTCTCGCCCAGGCGTTCCCCGGCTGCCGTGTCGTCGAGCTTCATCACCATGCCGTCGATGTCGTGGTCGAGCGTCGGACGCACCTGCGTGTAGGACAGGCACTGGGTATACGCCGCCGCCATGCCGTCAACGCGCACTGATCCAGGATGCACCTGAAAACCCTGCGCCGTCAGCCACGCGAGGCGTTCGAATTGCGACGCCGGCAGCGTCATGCGGTGGAGTCCCGGTGGGACGAAGTAGAGAAAGCTTTTCACGCCCTTGCCGCGCAGCGCCTCGGCGTCTTTGCGTTTCATCATCCCGGCGCAGCCATTGCGGGGATTGACCAGCACCTTGTCGCCAGCAGCAAGCAGGTCGCGGTTGAGCGCATCAAACGCCGCACGCGGCAGGTAGAGTTCGCCACGCACCTCGAAACGTGCCTGCTCTTTCACCGTCACCGGCACCGCTCCGCTGGCTTCGACCTGGGCGGTGATGACATCGCCTTCGACGCCATCGCCACGCGTCGCCGCGCGAATCAGTTTGCCGCCGTCGTAGATCAGGCTGACCGACATGCCGTCGATCTTCGGCTCCAGCACCAGCGGCAGCGGCGCGCTGTCGGCCAACGCCAGATCCTTGCGCCGCGCACGTTCCCACGCCTCCAGCTTGCCCCACGAGGTGCGCTTGCGGGCGTCGCGATCGGTTGGCAGACGATCGATCGCCACGTCCTCACCGGCCACCACGAAGGCATCGGCCTCGGTGTTGGCTTTTTCCAGCGACAACATCGGCAGATCGTGACGGACAGTCTGGAAGCCCTCACTGTGATCGCTGCCGGGCGTCTTCTGATGACGTTGCTCGGCGAGAACCTCCAGGTCATCCGCCAAGCGTTCGTAACGATCCTTCAGATCGTCGTACTCGCTGTCGCTGATCTCCGGCGCCGCCTTGGCGTAGTAGAGACGGTCATGACGCTCCAGGTCGGCGTGCATCCGGGCGAGGTCGGCAAGGCGGGGATCGGTGGGCATGGGTTGGCAGCGTCCGGTACCTGACACCAACGCAACCACACAGCGGGGCGATCGGATGCTTGTGAGGTGTCGACCGCCGGCGACGATTTTCCACGACAGGATGGCCATGACCGAAACACCTCTATCACCACGACGCCGCGGCTGGCGCATCCTTGGCCTGATCGTGGTAGGCATGGTACTGCTGACGATCGGTGGTGGGTTCTGGTGGTACTACGATGACGGGGATTTGGAGGTCGTGCGCGAACAGGCGCGACAACAAGGCCGACCGCTGACCTGGGGCGACATGGGGTTGAAGCTTGCTGATGCAGAGCGGTTGCAGGCGTGGAAGCGGATCACTGAACTCACAGCACAAGTGAAGAGCTATCAGATGATCCCTTCTTCCCAACGGAAGGATGGTCCGTTGTTGAAAGCCTGGGAGCCTATCCCGCAGGAATTACGCGAGCACCATCAGGCGATGGATGCCACAGCCATCGCAGAACTCATCGATCTCCTGGATCGCCTCGGCGACCAAATCTTGGTGCTTCATGACGAAGTAACCTTCGCAACACGGATGCCAGAGATCGGTGTGGCTCGTGAACTCATGCGTTTCATGCAGGAACGGATGCTTCTCGCTGAAGGTGATGAGGTGGTTACCTGGGGCAGACGCATGCTGGCGTTGTGCCGTAGGTATTCTGGCGATTCCGTCGTGCCACATATGGTGCGTGTCTCCCTTATGACAATAGCACTCGGCGCCATTTCTCGGCGATTGTCGGATATCAAAGTGACCGATCCCACTATCGCCACCGACATCCTGACGACGACGCAAACTTTGCATCCTGACCTGCTTCATGCGATCGACGGCGATTTCCTCATGGAGCTCGACCTACTTACTAGTAGGGATACCTATAAGGATGGCTGGTATATGCCGCTGATCTGTCGCGCCGGACGCCAGGGAGCACTGCTGGCGGTCCTTGAGGCCCACCAACAACTCCACCTACTGGATGAACCAGGGAGCCTGGCTTGGGCACGCACCACCGAAGAAAAATTCGACACGGCACGACAGGGCATTACCTATCCGTCGCTCGTTCTCCAGGGTCTCTTCATGCCGGCCTGGATCGCCGTTGTCAGCAGTGGACAACGAACCGCCTTGCACGGTCGTCTACTCGCAGCCGAACTCCAAGGACAGCCCTGGCCGATCGACAACTTCGATCCGACCGGCGCGGTGCTGCGTCCGATCGCGCACGATGGACGGGTGATCGCCGCGTATTCAGTCGACACTGACGGTATTGATCAGGGCGGACGCGACAAAGTCGACCGCGTCTTCCCCCTCTACGCCAAGCCGTGAACGACCGGCGGACAACCACCAATTCGTCAGGTACGCTCGACGTCTTCCCCTGGGGGCGTGGGCGGCTCGCCCGCGCTTGACGTT
>JACDEI010000022.1 GCA_013816485.1 Planctomycetota bacterium | reverse complement strand
CACCAGTGACGTGTGAGTGTAATTTCGTCGAGAAAACGGCCGGTGAGAAAATATTGCATTTTCCTACCGGTTCAATTGATCTTTTCACAAAAATTTAAGAGCGGCGGTGATGCGGAACTAAGCTGAAGTGAGCTCGAAAGAGAGAGAGAGCGTGTGTGCGCACCTTGAAACAGCCACGATCTCCACCGCCGCCGCGACCACCACCGCCGCCGCCGCCGAATCCACCGCCGCCGCCGGCGCCGCCAGCACGGGGCTGACGCGGTTCGGCCTGACGAACGGTGATTGCGCGACCGTCCATCTTGTTGCCGTTCAGACCGGCAATCGCCGCCTGACCTTCAGCATCGTTGTTCATGGTAACGAAAGCGAAACCGCGGCTGCGGCCGGTGTCGCGATCGGTGACGATCTTGGCGCGATCGACAGTGCCGTGCGCAGCGAAGAGAGCGGTGAGACTCTCCTCAGTGGTCGACCAGGGAAGATTTCCGACGTAGAGTTCCAAACTGACCTCGAAGAAGAACGCCGCGCGCAGTTTTGTTGGTTGCTGGTGGCGTCGATACGGGCGCCGTGGCGGCGCAAAACTGGCCTGACCACATGGCAGACCGGGCGGGGAAGATGGCAAGGCTTTGGCGAATTCCAAGTTAATTTATGGGGACCGGGGACGAAGACAAAGCTGCGAGCTACGAGCTACGAGCTGCGAGCTACGAGCTGCGAGCTACGAATTCATCCCTGGTGCCTCTCGGTCTATTCCGCCAACCTAACGCCTGACCAATACGACATGGCCCACTCCTGCCAGGAACCGAGACTCGAAGCTCGAAGCTCGAAGCTCGTAGCTCGTAGCCCTTCCCCCTGCGAGCTACCTATTGCCCCCAGGGGCATCGACCTAACCTCCCCCGCCTTCCGAGGTTGCCCCAATGTCCGATGTCGCTCCCGCCGTTTCCCTCGCCAAGCGTCCCGCCGATGTGATGAAGAAGCTCGTCGCGCTGTGCAAGCAGCGTGGCTTCGTCTTCCAGTCGTCGGAGATCTATGGCGGTCTGAAAAGCGCCTACGACTACGGCCCCCTTGGCGCCGAGCTGAAGCGCAACCTCATGGGCGAGTGGTGGAAGGACATGGTCACCACGCGTGAGAACGTGGTCGGCATCGACGCCTCCATCATCATGCACCCGAACGTCTGGCGCGCCTCCGGTCACGCCGCCGGCTTCAGCGATCCGCTGGTCGACTGCAAGATCTCGAAGGAACGTTTCCGCGCCGACAAAGCGCCGCGTCCCGCCGTCGGCAGCCCGCTGCCGATCACCTGCGCCGACAAGGGCGTGGCGAAGGAGTGGGCTGAGCGCATCGCCAAGGAGTACGGCGTCGAGTTGGAGCGCGATGCCAACGTGCTGAATGGACTCGTCGCCATCAGCGCCAGCGAGTTCGGCTTCGTGCCCAAGGGCGCCAGCGCGCCGACCAAGACTTGGCCATGGCGCGGCTACGTCGGCCCAACGTTCGGCTCGCCGTTCCTGACGGATGAGAAGCAGTTCAACCTGATGTTCCGCACCGCGCTGGGCGCGGTGGATCCGATGCAGGAAGTAGCCGTTCACTTGGCAAAAATTGGTGCGCTTCCGCCTCCTGAGCGAGCTGATTACCTCACTCAGACATTTCCAACTGAGACTGCAGTAGCGGGAAGCTTGATGCTTAAGGCGCTCGACGCCGTTCGTGACCCCAACCGCTATCAAGACTTCATCCGCAGCTTCATCGAACATTTCACCTCACTAAGCTCGGTTTACCTCCGCCCCGAAACCGCCCAGGCGATGTTCGTGCAATTCAAGAACGTCATGGATTCGTCGGGCATGAAGCCGCCGTTCGGCATCGCGCAGATGGGCAAGTCGTTCCGCAACGAAGTCACCGTCGAGCACTTCATCTTCCGCTCCTGTGAGTTCGAGCAGATGGAGATGGAGTTCTTCTGCGAGCCCGGCACGCAGAAGGAGTGGATGGCGTTCTGGAAAGAAGCGCGCATGAGCTGGTGGCGCCGCTTCGCCAACTATCCCGAGGACTTCGTCTTCCGTCAGCACGCCAAGGACGAAATGGCGTTCTACGCCGACGACTGTTACGACGTCGAATACAAGTACCCCTGGGGCTGGGGCGAGCTCGAAGGCATCGCCAGCCGCACCGACTACGATCTCACGCAGCATGAAAAACACAGCGGCGTGACGCTGCAGTACGTCGACCAGGAAAAAGCCGATCCCAAGACCGGTGCCAAGCCGTGGAAGTACAAGCCCTACGTGATCGAGCCGGCCGCTGGCGCGACGCGCGCGCTGCTGTGCTTCTTGATCGATGCCTACCACGAAGAAGAGCGCACCACCGCCACCGGCGAGAAGGAAATCCGCACCGTCCTCAAGCTGCACCCCAAGCTCGCGCCGATCAAATGCGCGGTGCTGCCGCTGGTGAAGAAGGACGGCATGCCGGAGAAGGCGCGCGAGATCATCGCGGCGCTGCTCAAGGCCGGCGTGAATGCCAAGTACGACGAAAAAGCGTCGATCGGCAAACGCTACGCCAAGCACGACGAGATCGGCACGCCCTACTGCATCACGGTGGACGGCGACACGCTGACGGCTGACACCGTCACCCTGCGCGACCGCGACACCACGTTGCAAGTCCGCCTGCCGATCGCCGAAGTGGTGGCGACGATCAAGGCGCGCCTGGAAGCCTGACTCCGGGAACTCAACGCCTGCCAGCACTCCTGCTCTCACTCCACTTGGGATTGTCATCCCAGTGGTTTCTGCGGTATTGTCCCAAATAGACAGTTCATTGACCACCACGCTGGGAGGTCAGCAGGGAATCATCCAAAGTGATTCCGGCTCCGCGTCCCCGCTCGTCCCCGTCCTCTTGCATGGGCAACCAGCCCACCGACTGCGACCCACCATGAAACCACTCGCCCACCTGCTGTGCCTGCTCGCCTTCACCACGGCGGCCCATGCCGAGGCTCTGCAGGTATTCATCCTCGCCGGGCAATCCAATATGCAGGGCCATGCGCAGGTGCGCACCTTCCCGCACATCGGCATGGATCCGGCCACCGCTCCGATGCTGGCAGCGATGCAAAACGCGGACGGTTCGCCCACGGTCTGTGAGCGCGTGTGGATCTCGTGCCTGGGAAGCGCCGATCAGGAGCAGACCGGCAAGCTGACCACCGGCTTTGGTGCGGCAGGCGGAGGACCGAAGATCGGGCCGGAGTTCACCTTTGGCCTCTACATTCAGCACTACGTGCCGGGCCGCATTCTGATCATCAAAACCGCCTGGGGCGGCAAGAGCCTGAACACCGATTTCCGTCCGCCCAGCGCCGGGCCCTACGTGTTCAACGACGCGCAGCTCGCGAAGTTTGAAAAGCAGGGCAAGGACGTCACCACAATGAAAGCGGAAAAGGCGAAGCAGACCGGGGCGTACTACCGGATGATGCTTGAGCACGTGAAGCAGGTCCTCGGCGACCTCAAACGCGTGGTTCCGGATTACGATGCCAAAGATGGTTATGAGTTGGCCGGCTTCGTGTGGTTCCAAGGCTGGAACGACCTGGTCGACGGCGACACCTACCCGCAGCGTGACAAACCGGACGGATACGCTGCCTACAGCGAGGTAATGGGCCATTTCATCCGCGACGTGCGCAAGGATCTGTCGGCCCCGAAGCTGCCGTTTGTCATCGGCGTCCTAGGTGTGGGCGGTCCGGTGGCGGATTACCTTCCTGACCAGCAACGCTACGCGACCAGCCACCAAGCCTTCCGCGATGCCATGGCCGCTTCAGCCAAGCTGCCGGAATTCTCCCGTAACGTCGCCGCCGTGCTGACTGAGAAATTCTGGGACCGTGAACTGACCGTGCTGCGATCCAAGGAGAATGCGCTGCGCCAAGCGGCCAAGAAAAATGCCACCGGTGGCAAAGCGACTCCGGCCGAGGAGCGGGCGGCGTTCGAAAAGCTGCGCGGCGAACAACTCTCGGAGCGTGAGCGCACCGTGCTCGACACCGGTGTCTCGAACGCGGAATACCACTACCTGGGATCGGCGAAAATCCTGGGCGGCATCGGCAAAGGCATGGCCGAGGCTATGGCCGACTTGAAACACCTCACGAAGACCGCGCCATGAAAACCGCCGGGGCCGTGATCCGCAGTCTCCTGGTCGCCGTGCTGATGACGTGGTGCGGGATCGCCTGCGCAGCGCAATCAGCGCCGGCACCGATTCCCGATTTTACCAAAGGTGACAAACCCGGCGAAGCGCATGACTGGACCCTCGGATCGACCGGAGCGCGCGGCTGGATCCACACCAACGACGGATACTCCGCAGCCGCACGTCAGATTCTGGTGACCGCGGTGGCGACCGGCTCGCCATCCGATGGCGTGATTCGCACCGGCGACGTCATCGTGGGTGTCGATGGCCAGCGCTTCACCGACGACGCGCGCATCCGCTTCGCTCAAGCAGTGACGGCGGCGGAGAGCGACCGCGGTGCCGGCAAACTGCGATTGCTCTGTTGGCGCTCTGGAAAATCAGAGGACGTCGTGGTGACGCTGCCTGTCCTCGGCAGCTACAGCGCCACCGCACCCTACACGTGCACGAAATCCGAACGCATCCTCGCGTTGGGTTGTCAGGCCCTCGCCAAGCGGATGGGCGCGCCTGATTACGCCCGCCGCCTGAATCCCCTTACCCGCTCATGCAACGCGCTCGCCTTGCTGGCCGGTGGCAATGCCGACCACCTGCCGCTGCTACGCAACGAAGCGCGCTGGGCGGCGGATTTCTCGGCCGATTCCTTCCAGACGTGGTCTTACGGCTACGTCATGATGTTCCTGGCGGAATACGTTATCGCGACCGGTGACCAATCGGCGATGCCTGGGCTCACCCGTTTGGCGCTCGAATCCGCGAACGGTCAAAGCGCGGTCGGTACGTGGGGCCACAAGTTCGCTCTGCCCAGCGGCAACCTCAACGGCTACGGCTGCATGAACCAGCCGGGGATCACGCTGTGCATCGGCATGGTGTTGGCCCGCGAAGCCGGCGTGCAGGATCCCGTGCTGGATCGCGCCATCACCAAGGCGGCCGATTTTGTGCGTTGGTACCTGAACAAGGGCGCGGTCCCCTATGGCGACCACCAGCCGTTCCCAGCGCATGAAGACAACGGCAAATGTTCCAGCGCGGCGGTGCTCTACGACTTGCTCGGCGACCGCGACGCCACGGACTTCTTCGCCAAGATGGCGACCGCTGCCTACAGCGAGCGTGAGCGCGGCCACACCGGCAATTACTTCAACGTCCTGTGGGCTTTGTTTGGCGTCGCACGCAGCGGTCCGCTGGCAACCGGTGCCTACCTGCAGGAAACTGCTTGGTATTATGATCTCGCCCGCGGTTGGGATGGCGTCTTCCTGTATCAGGGATCGCCGGTCGGCGAAGAAGAACATGGGAAATACACCGGCTGGGATTGCTCGGGCAGCTACCTGCTGGCGTATGCCATGGCGCGCAAAAGCCTTCGCCTGACCGGTAAGAAACCGAGCTGCGTGCCGCCGCTCACCGCCGCACAGGTGGAGGACGTCATCGCCGCAGGGCGCGACTTCACTTATAAGAATGGAAAAAATGCTTACGCCACACGCACCACCGCTCAACTGCTCGCCGGTCTGTCGAGCTGGTCGCCGTCGGTACGCAATCGTTCCGCAGCGGCGCTGGGGCAGCAAAATGCAGATGTGGTTCCAACACTGCTCACGCTGCTGGCCGGGCCGGGCCGTGATGGACGCTATGGTGCCTGCAAGGCACTAGGCGCGCTTGGGCCACGCGCGGACGCGGCAGCGCCCCAGTTGCGGGCCTTGCTCAAGGATCCGGACCCATGGCTCCAGAGCCTCGCCTGCGAAGCTCTTCCTTTGCTGAGCGACGACGTGCGCAAAGCCAGCGTGAGCGACCTGCTCAGCGTCGTCGTGCGACCCAATCCCGCCGATCCTCGGCGCATGGCCCAGCGCATCGCAGCGACAGCGCTCTTCTCGCCTTACCCAGGTTCACGCACGCCCAAAAGCATCCTCGCCGATTCGCTCGCTGGCGTAGACCGGGCGCTGCTTTATCCCGCCGTGCAATCCCTGCTGCAGAACGAAGACAGTGTCGTCCGCAGTTCGGTGCAGAAGGTCTTCGACGATCTGAACGAGTCCGATCTGGTGGTGCTGCTGCCAGCGATCATCCGTGCGGTAGAAAAGCTCGCCCCCAGCAACGAGATGTTCGGCGACGGCATCCGTCTGGCTGGTCTCGATCTGCTATCGCGCCTGCACATCCGCGAAGGTATGGCCCTCTGCGTCTCGGTGATGGAGCCCAGTCGTTGGGGCGCCGGGAACCGGATTAAGAGCTGCCTGGACTACCTGCCTCGCTACGGCACCCACGCCAAGTCACTGCTGCCAGAGCTCAAGGAGATCCGCGCCCAATTCATCGCCCGCGGCGGAAAAAAGGTGAACACCGACCAACTGGGACAATTCGACCGCTGCATTTCCGCGATCGAAACCACCACCACCACGCCCACGGTGATCGGCGTGGCGGAGTTCACCGCCAAGACTCCTGGGAAATAAGGCACACGTTACTGCCGCGTGGACTTCAGCGTTGCGAGGACAACCACACGCAGCCCAGGAAGGTGTGGACCCCCACCATACATTCGTTACGGTCCGGACCGATCGGAGTTCGCCATGCGTTTCGCGCCGGTGTTCCCTGGTTTGTTCCTCCTGCTCGTCGTGTTCACCGACGCCAATGCGCTGGATATTGCCAGCCTCGGCGATCCGCGTCCAAGCCGCTGGTCGCTCGACCACAGCGGCCAATTGGATCAGGCCACGCTGAACGCGCTCGACGAACTCGGCCAGCGAGTGCGCAGCGACACCGGCCACGAACTGGTGGTGGTGGCGGTCACCTCGACCGATGGCGAGAGCCAACGCAAGCTTGGCATGCGCTTGTTCAACCGCTGGGAGATCGGCAACCGTGCGCGCCACGACGGTGTGCTGCTGTTCGTCGCACTCGGTGACCGCCGGGTGGAGTTCATCCTGGGGGACGGTGTCGATGAAAATCGCCACGTGGCGATCTCGCAGGAGATCGTCGACCAGGACATGCTGCCGCGTTTCCGTCGCGGCGATCCCAACGGTGCGGTGTTAGCCGGCGCGCGCGCCGCCGCACGTCGCCTGCTCGGTCTACCCGACGTCATCGCCACGCCGCAAGTCGCCGCTGACGTGGTGAGCGTGCGGGAACAACCGCGGATCGTCGCTGACCCGGTGAAGGTGGAGGAACCACTGGTGGAGCGTGATCCCGCCACCGCCACCGCGCTGCGTCCGGCGGTATCCCCACCGACGACCTATCCGGTGTCCGCGCCGTCCGCACCCACGCAGTCGGAGCCGGGCTGGGGATGGTTCGGTCTCGCCGGGGCCGGCGGTGGGGGCGTGGTCGGATTCTTGATGTGGCGTCGTTGGTTGCGCAACCGTCCGCGGAATTGCGAGCGCTGCCAGCAACCGATGGTGCGCCTGGGCGAACACGCCGACGACCAGCATTTGGATCATGGGCAGGTGGTCGAAGAACGCATCGGCAGCGTCGACTACGACATCTGGTGCTGTACCGCCTGTTCCAACGTGGTGAAGCTGCGCTACGGCGCGTGGTTTACCCGCTATGCGCGCTGCCCACGCTGCCGTGCGGTGACCAAGAGCAGCAACGAGACCACGCTGATCGCCGCCACCTACGATCACGGTGGCCAGGTCCGCGTGGACGAGGCCTGCGTCGCCTGCGACTACCGTAACACCTACACTCGCTCGACGCCGCAGAAGACCCGTCCATCGACTGGCAACCGCAGCGGCATCAGCATCGGTGGTTTCGGCGGTGGCAGATCCGGTGGCAGATCCGGTGGCGGACGTTCCTCCGGACGCGGTGGCGGTGGGGGATGGTGAAAAAAGAAACCGGCAGTGCCTGCAAGGCACCGCCGGTTCTCAGGCATCCAACAACCCGGGGTCAGCCCAGCGCCGCGAGCGCCTTGGTGTAATCCGGTTCGTTGGCGATCTCGCCGACTTGCTCGGTGTAGACCACCGTGCCGCTGGCATCGATCACCACCACGGCGCGCGACAACAGGCCCTGGATCGGACCGCTGGTGATGGTCACGCCGAAACGCTTGCCGAAATCGGCGTCACGGAAGTCGGACACGCCTTGGACCTTGTCGAGTCCTTCCGCGGCGCAGAAGCGCTTGAAGGCGAACGGCAGGTCCTTCGACACGCACAGCACTTCGACGCCGGAGAGCTTCGCGGCCTCGGTGTTGAAGCGGCGGGTCGAGGTCGCACACGTCGGCGTGTCGACCGACGGGAAGATGTTGAGCACGATCTTCTTGCCGGCGAGGTCCTTCAGCGACACGGCGCTGAGGTCGGTCTTCACCAGGGTGAAGTCCGGCGCTTTAGCGCCGACCGCAGGCAGCGAACCGACGGTGGTGATGGGATTGCCTTTGAGGGTGATGCTGGCCATGGCCGGCTCCTGGGAATGGTGATGGCGTGGGTGACGGGCGGCACCATCCATGCTTCTCACGCCGACGGCAAGCGCATGCTGCCGGTCGTCCCACTGCCAAGGAGCCGTCATGCGCGTCGCCTACCAGTTCTTCAAAGCCGGTTCGTTCACCACCTGGGATGCGATGTTCGCTGAGGTCGCGGCCTTCGCTTCGCGGATCGGGCGCGAGGACCTGATCTGCATCTCCCAGTCCGAGGACAAGGACCTAGCGGTGGTGACGGTGTGGTATTGGGAACGGTGACGATCATCCGCGCCACGCCGCCAACATCTGCACCTGCCCGGCGCCACGGTGACGGTAGCTCCACAGACGCGGATCGTCGTGGGTGCAGATGCCGCAGCGCTGCACGGTGGTGATGCCGAGTTCCGCCAGGTCGACGGCGATGGTCTCGACCACGTCGAGCAACGCATGGCCGGCGCGGGCCGGAGTCAGCGCCGACGGCGGCCAGGTGCGCGCTGCGAGCACCGGCTGATCGACCTCGTAACGTCGGCCACTGACCCCTGGACCGATGAAGGCATGCCAGCGCGCCGGATCACCGGCACTGACCGTGCGCATCGCCGCGACCAGACGCGCGACGATGCCGCCAGCCACGCCACGCCAGCCACAATGCGCGACCCCCAGGGCATCACCGGCCACCAGCACCAGCCCTGGGCAATCCGCGCCGAAGGCACCGAGCGCGGTGGCGAAGGATGCGCTGACCACGCCATCAGCCTGCGCCAGGTCGTGATGATCGGCGTCGGCCTGCACGATGCGCGTGCCATGGATCTGGCGCGGCACGACGCAGCGGCTGACGCCCCGGCTGGCCAGCCAGGCATGACGCGCGTCGCGATCGCGCTGGTCGCCGTCGGCAACCGTGCTGTACGCCACGTGCACGCCGTGCGGCAACTGCCACTGCAAGGTCGGATGGACATCGCCAAGCATGGGATGGCATGCTGGGAGGCTCCCTGATGCTGGCAACATGAGCACTGATCGCTCGGCTCCCGGCGACACCTCCACGCCACTACCACCGTACGCCCGCTCGCCCTGGTGAGCGCCTAGCTGGGCGGCGCATCGGTCGAACTGGTTTCCGGGCAAGCGATACCGCTCAAGCCCATCCGGGTCCGTGACCGCCAGACCCAACCTTCAGGGGGTGACCGGTGACAAACCCTCCGGCACGACACATACTCATCCGACATGCGGGCGTTCCTCAGCGGGCAACATGGAAGTTTTCCCGTCCCTTCCGGATCAAACATCCTTGGTCGCGGACAGGATTGTGGATTGCGTATCGATGATCCGCGGCTGAGCCGTCATCACGCGCGGCTGCTGCACGACGGCGATACCCTGATCATCGAAGACCTTGGCAGCACCAACGGCGTGCTGGTCAACGGCGAACGCATCCAGGGCAAGAAGAACCTGATCTCGGGCGACACCGTGGTGTGTGGACCGTGCGTCTTCACCGTGGCGCTTGATCCGACCCAGCGCGCCTCGGCCAGCGAGCTGCTGCCGGGCACCGATCGTAATCCCGATCCGCGCAAGACCGACGAGATGGATCCGCTGAACCTGCCCGGTTCCGATCGGGTGCCATTCCACAATCCGCACCACGAAGCGACTCCGCCCGTACCCCATGCCGCAGCAGTCAGCGGTGGACAGGCCAGCGGCGAACAAGTCTTCGGTGATGAGAGTTCGCGGGTGTTCAAACCGCGCTCGCTCGGCCGCAGCGATGCCAGCTCCGATGCCCTCAAACCAAATGAACAACCAAAGGTGCAGACCGGGCCGTTGATCCACCGTGGGGACACCACTCCGCGCGGACATCCGATCGCGCCACCGCCGGTGCCGCCACCGCAGCGCAAGGCCAGCGATCTTATGGATGCGACCGGCCTCATCCCCGCCGATCTCGCGCCATCGGACAACGTCGCCCTGCAACCGGACTTCGTCACCGCGGTACCAGGTGGACCCGCACCCGCCTGGAAACGTGCAGTCGCGGGCATCGCTGATGGGCTCACCGCACTGGCGCTCATGGCTCTGCTGTCGCTGCCCCTGCTGATGGGCGGTTACGCTTGGTCGCTGACCCAGGCAGGCGTGGTGATCGACAACGGGCTGCCGCAGTTGTCCGCCACTCCGGGCAACCCAGGCGCGACGAGCGCGACGGGCAAGGACGTGGTGCGCTCGCTGTTTCGTGTCGGCGGTCTGACGCGGGCTGGTGAACTCACCAACAAGCTGATGCACGCCGAGGCACAGCAACCGTTCCTCACGTTGTTCGTCGCCAGCACGCTCGGCGTGTTGTTCGCGATGGTCGGCGGGATCATCTACCTGATCGCTGCCACGGTCGTGCGCGGCGCGCCGTTCTGGCATCGCCTGCTGCGCCTGGAGATCGTCGAGCATCCCAGCGGTTACCAAACAACCTGGGGACGAGCCGTCGCCCGTTGGTTCGCCTTCGCCCTGTTGTGGCCGTTGGCGCCGCTCGCCCTGGGACTCGACCGCCGGAGCGTACACGACGTGATCGGTCGTTGTGCGGTGCGACGCAAACGCATCGTCACCGCCCGCGAACTGGCGATCCCCTCGCCCTTGCGGGTCGGATGACCCCACCAAGCTGCGCGCCTTCCTAGCAGGCTGCTGAAGAACAGCAGCCTGCTGCTGCGGACTTTCCCTGGTCGACCTGAAATCGCCCCCGGAAAAATCCGCAGTGGCTCTTTGTCCAAGGGGGCAGACGCCCCCCTGTTACCCCCGCAGTGCGCTTTGCCGCGCCCTGCTAGAGGCGCCCATGCTCGACTTGTTGACCGCTCCCATCGCCCGACACCTCGCCAACCACCTCGGTGTGGCGGAGTCCGCCGTGTCGGCGCTGCTGATGCCACCGGCCAAGGGTGTGGCTGCTGATCTGGCGCTGCCGTGTTTCCAACTGGCCAAGGCCAAGGGTGTCCCGCCTCCGGCGCTGGCGAGCGAGATCGCCGGTGTACTGAATGCCAGTGGACTCGGCGTGCAGGCGGTTGCTGCCGGCCCGTTCTGCAACCTCACCTTCACCACCGCTGGCGTCGCCGCCGCGCTGCTGCCGACTTTGGCCACGGACGCTACGGCCGCACTGCGTTCGTCCGTGGGCGCCGGCAAAACCGTGTGCATCGACTTCAGCAGTCCGAACATCGCCAAGCACCTCGCCTTCCACCACATCCGCTCGACCATGATCGGCAACGCGCTGGCACACTGCTACGCCGCCGCCCGATGGAGCGTGAAGCGCATCAACTTCTTGGGCGACTGGGGCACGGCGTTCGGTCGACTGATCGCTGGCTGGAAACGCGAAGGCCTGACGTTGGCAAGCCTCGACACCGCGCCGGACCGCGTGACCTTCCTCAACGATCTGTACGTGCGCATCTCGCAAGCCGCCAAGGAAGACAAAGCCGTCGAGGAGGAAGCGCGCACCTGGTCGAAGAAACTCGAAGACGGTGACGCCGAGGCGCGTTCACTGTGGCAGATCTTCAAGGATGCCAGCCTGAAGGAATTCGAGCGCGTCTACGGATTGCTCGGCGTGACCTTCGATTCGTGGAAGGGCGAGGCGTACTACGAGGACAAGATGGGGCCGGTGCTCGCCGAACTGGAGGCCAAGGGGCTAACGAAGATCGATCAGGGCGCGACGGTGGTCGACCTGTCAGCGCTCGGCTTCAAGAAACCGATGCTACTGAAACGCGCCGACGGCGGCACGCTCTACGCCACGCGTGATCTCGCCGCGTGCGACGACCGTTTCGCCGACTTCGCCTTCGACCGCTCGCTCTACGTCGTCGACCTCGGCCAGTCACTGCACTTCAAGGAATGGTTCGCCTGCGCCAAGCTGATGGGCCGGCCCTACGCTGATCGCCTGCGCCACATCGGTTTCGGCGTGGTGCTGATCTGGAATGATGAAGAGAACGCCTGGGCCAAGGGCCGCACCCGTGGTGGCAAGATCATGCTGCTGCGCGAAGTGCTCGAAGAAGCCGTCGACCGCGCCCGCGCGGTCGTTGCCGAGAAGAATCCCGACATCGCCGGCGAGGAACGCGAACGTATCGCCAGCGCCGTCGGCATCGGGGCGGTGGTGTTCAATGACCTCAAGAACGGCCGCACCGGCGACGTGAAGTTCAAGTTCGAGGAAGCCCTGCGTTTCGACGGCGAGACCGGCCCGTACCTGCAGTTCGCGCATGCGCGGTTGTGCTCCATCGAACGCAAGTTCATCGAGGCCCATCCCACGGCGCCTATCGCCGACTTCGCCAGGCTCACCCGCCCGGATGAGAAGTCCGTGCTGCTGGCCATCGCCCGCCTGCGTCTGGCGCTTGAAAAGGCGGTGGAATCCGATGAGCCAAGTGCCCTCGCTACCGGGTTGCTGTCACTCGCCGGCGAAGTCGCTTCGTGGCTGACGGCTGGCAATCACGATCACGATGCGCGGGTGCTCTGTGCTGACGCCGGCGTGTCGGCCACGCGCCTCGCCCTGGTGCGCGCCGCACGTTCAAGCCTCGGCGAAGGCCTACGCCTGATAGGCCTCAAGGCACCCGAACGGATGTAGGCCCCCGTGTGTGGCTTCAGGCGACCCCGGACCCCGGACCCCGGACTCCGGACGTGCTCCCCAGATGCGACAGATCCGCCTCGACCAAACCAAAACGATCGCGGATCGCCGCCACGTCATCATATCCGGCGACCACATCCTCCGGCTGGTGCGCATCACTGCTGAGGACCACCTGCACGCGATGACGCGCAGCGATGGCCCAAAACGGTTCCCACGGATACGCCGGGCGTTCACCGCCCGCTGACGGCACCCACGGTTTGCGAAAACCGTAACTGTTGATTTCGAGTGGGACCTTGAGCGCTGCCGATGCCGCGCAGATATCCTCGGCACACGCAGTCAGGTCGTCGTTCCAATCGGCATACGAACAGCCAATGATGTCTGGATGAGTGATGAAGGCGAACAGGCCGGTCTCCATCACCTGGATGGTGTAACGCGCGTAGGCCTTGAGGTACGTCGGCGTGTTCAAGCGGCCGAATGATTGAATCCAGCGACCATCGTGCGGCGTGTAGTGGCAGCCAGCTATGAGGTAATCGAAGCCGCGCCGACCGAGGATCTCGTCGCGGTACCAACCGGCGTATTCGGGCGCGAACTCGCACTCCAGGCCGAGTAGCATGCGCATCTGCGGGAACGCCCGCTGCGCCGCTGCGAACGCCGCTTCGTATTCGTCGAACTGTGCGAGCGACATGCGCATGTCGTCCCAGCGGCCATCAGGCAGCGGCGTGTGGTCGCTGAAACCCAGAATCGCTAGCCCGGCCGCTGCCGCGACCCGGGCATAATCCAGGCAATCGCCAGTCGCATGCTCGCAACGGAAGGTGTGGGTGTGGTAATTGGCCACGAACGGCATGGCCTGACCGTAGACCTGCCGTCTGCGGCACCAGTGGCTACAACCTGGGCTCCTCCACATGGAACCTGCATCCCAGCGGCAGCGAGGGCAGCGCCGAAGGCGCGTTGTCGGGGGCTTTGCCCCCGAGTGAAAGCGCGGTTGCGCCAGTGGGGCCAAGCGCCTACGACGTGCACGCGCAGCGCCCACTGCGCCTGACACCACCGTGCCGCAGTTCGCCCACCTCCTCCTCGGCCAGATTCTGATGGACCGCCACGAGTTGTCGGCGGACGGAATCGACGCCGGACTCCGCCAGCAGGACCAGGAGGAACGCGAACGCGGCGAGACGCGTTTCCTCGGCGAGATCTTGGTCGAACGCCGGCTCGTCACCCGTGAACAGATCGCTGAGGCCCTGGGCTTCCAACGCGAGCAGTTCGCCCAGTCGCTGGTCGGTCCCTACCGGCTGGAATCGTTGTTGGGACGCGGCGGCGCCGGCACGGTCTACCGCGCGGTGCAGCTGGGCGGCAAGAAGGACGGACCGGTGGTCGCGCTCAAACTGTTGCCGCAGAAACGCCCAGGCGATGTCGATGCGCTCGCGCGGTTCCAACGCGAAGCGCAGGCCGGTGTGGCGCTCGACCATCCGCACATCGTCCGCACCCTCGACTTCGGCACCACGCGCGACTGCTATTACTTGGTCTGCGAACTGATGCCCAATGGCACGCTCGGCGACCGCGTACGCATAAACGGGCCGCTGGCGGAAGCCGATGCGCTGGTGCTGGCGGTGGCGGTGCTCCAGGCGCTCGACCATGCCAGCGCACGTGGCCTGCTGCACCGCGACATCAAGCCGGCGAACATACTCTACGACGCACGTGGCACGCCGCGGCTCGCCGACATGGGCCTGGCGCAGGCGATCAAAGGTAACCTGGGCGGGCCACGCGATCGCACCGCCGGCACGCCAGCTTTCATCGCTCCGGAGCAGGCGATGGGCCACGAGCAGAGCGATGTGCGCGCCGATCTTTACAGCCTGGGCGCGACGTTGTTCTTCGCCCTCACCGGTTCGCCGCCCTTCGTCGAAAAGAATCCGCTGGAGGTGATCAACCAGCACCTCAACCACGCGCCACCAGAAGTGCCGACCATCAACCGTTCGGTCAGCGCCGCGACCGGCGCCCTGGTGCGCAAGCTGATGGCCAAACGCGCCGAGGACCGCTACGCCAACGCCGCCGAGGCGATCACCGATGTGCGGCGCATCCAGGCCGGCGAACGGCCGCTGGCGCTGGCGCTGACGCCGGAACAAGCCTATGCGCCGCTCAAGGTCCAGGTGCAGACGCGCGATAGCGGCACCGCCGAACTGATGCCATCGAGCGCGAAGTCCTCGCAGGCCACCACCCTGACCCCGCGCAGCAACCGCGCCCAGGCACGACCGCCCGGCACGCGCTCGCAGGACCTGGGCAAGTACGCCAAGGAACCGACCTCCGACCGCTCGAAGAAACGCGCAGCGCCGGCCAAGGAGCCGGCCAAGGAGCCGACCAAGGAGCCGACCAGCGACAGCCATAAACGTCGACGTGCAGACAACGGCAAGGCCGGCCATAGGACGACCAGGCCGCGCCTGACCACCCGTGGGACGACACCGTGGGGATTGTTCATCGCCGCCGGCGTCATCGTCATCGGCGTGGGTGTGCTCACGGTGATGCTGCTGACCAAAAAAGATCCGCCACCGCCGCCACCGCCCGTGGTCGAGGAACCGACAGCACCCAAACCGGTCGGCGCAGTCATCGATCTGCTGGCCAAGCTCGATGCGAAATTCATGCAGCAGCACGAATGGCTGCTGCGCGAGGACGTGTTGATGTCGCCACGCGGTGCCCAGCACCTGCTGCCGATCGCTTGGCTGCCGCCGGCGGAGTACGACCTGACCTGTTCGTTCAAACGGATCTACCCCAGCGGTTCGTTATCGCTGGTGTTCGACATCGGGGGACGGCAGTGCGCGCTGGTGGTCAGCGGCGATGCCGACACGCGCATCGGTTTCGAACTGGTCGAGGGCAAGCCACTGAACGAGAACCGGTCGCTGCACGTGATTCCCGAACCCCTGGGGACGGACAAACGCTTGACCATCACCGTGCAGGTACGTCGTAGCGGAGTCAGCGCCCGCATCGGTGAGAACGAGATCTGCTCGCTACCGGGAGTCGGCTCGACGCTGAGCCTGGATGAGAGCTGGAAGCTGCCCCAGGGTCACGTGATGGGCATCGGCACACGCACCACGCAGGTGGCGGTGTTCCGACTCAAGCTGACCGAGCTCTCCGGCGCCGGCGCACCAGTGGCCGCCGCCAAGTGACGCTTCGGCGTCCCGACGTGGGCGCGCTTGACCATCCCAGAAGTGCGGCGGGTAGCTGTGAAGAATCCGCGCAACGGCCTGAGGTTACACGCGTAGGTAAACCAGCATCCGAGACCAGTCGGACGACGGGGGCGGCGATGATGGAGAGGATGGATAGGATTTCGCAACCTTGGCGCGCCACGCTGCTGCTGGCGCTGACGACGACGCTGCTCTGTTCCGGTGACGTGCCGCTGAACATCGCCGCTCAAGGCCATCACCACCTCACCCTCACCACGCCCGCACCTGACGTGTGGCAGGTGACCACCACCGGCAACGATCCCTACCTGACCACCAACGCCGGCGAGGTGGTGGATCTGACCACGACACCGGTGCTGACCTTCGATTACCTCTGCGTGAGCGGACTTGACCTCATCGAGGTGTTCGCCGGCCCTGGGTGGTCGGGGGAGCGTCTTGTGCGTGCCGAGCGGGTTCCGGCACGCGAAGGCTGGTCGCCGTTCGCCATTGATGTGAGCACCAATCCGAAGATCGCCGCCAGCAAGCCGACGTCGTGGCGCATCGACCTGGGTACCCAGCCGGGCAAGGTGATCCAGCTGCGCAACCTGCGCCTGCGGGCGCGGACGGCGGATGAGGCGCGGGGATTCGCCGAACGTGAACGGCGGAGACACCAGGATCTGGTCGCCGACCAGAAGCTTGCCGACTACCTCAACCTGCAGCCGCTATGCCACCTGGACAACATCGTCGCTGATGCGCAGAACCTCGTCATCCGCGGACGTGCACCCCGCGACCATCAGCGGGTGATGCTTGCCGAATGGCCGGTCTGGCAACCCCTCGTTCCAACCATGCGACTCACCGACCTCTGGCCGTTGTCGACGGCGGAGTTCACCAGCACCGTGCCGCGGTTTTCCGCTGATGGCCGTGATCGTGCGCTGTCGCGATTCGTGCTGGTGGAAACCACCGCCAATGGACACCAACCGCTTTCGCACGGTCGTTGGGTCGACGTGATCCCCGCGACCGCGGCATTGCCCGCAGGGACACCGAGAAACAAGAAGGGCCTTGGCGGTTTCTCGGTCGGCGGAAAGCGTCCGGTCAGCGACCTCGACGACCTTGGCATCGGCAGCATCACGGTGAACGTCACGCTGTCGTCGTTCTTCCAGGCTGGACCTGGGGATGGCGCGGAAGCAGTGACCGCTGGTGGAAAGACCTGGTTTATCCGGGCAAAAGCGTTCGACGGATTGGACCCGACCATGCTCGAAGCGGCGAAGCGGAACATCCTGGTGCTCGGCATCATCCTGGTGCCACCGGCACGCTCGTGGGGCGCGCAGGAACTTGGCGCGTTGCTGCAGCATCCCGACTACGAACAGGCGGGCATCTTCACCATGCCGAACCTGACGAGCGCGGAGAGTACCGCCGCGTACACCCTCGCCCTCGACCTGCTGGCGAAACGCTACAGCCGTGCAGACGGCAAGTACGGCCGCATGCACCACTGGATCATGCACAACGAAGTCGACATGGGCTACGTGTGGACCAACTGTGGCAAGAAACCCGAACTGCTGTTTTTCGAGCAGTACTACCGCTCGATGCGCCTGGCGAATGCCATCCTCAAACGACAGGATGCGAACGCGCAGGTATTCATCTCGCTGACGCATCACTGGGCCATGACCGGCGATCCGTCGACGTGTTTCCCCGCACGCAATCTGCTCGGCCATCTGCTGGCGTTGTCCAAGGCGGAAGGCGATTTTGACTGGGGCATCGCCTACCATCCGTATCCGTCATCGTTACTGGAGCCGAAGACCTGGCTCGACCAGGGCGCGGAGTTCCGCCTCGACACACCCAAAATTACCTTCCGCAACATCGAGGTGCTCGATGCCTGGGCGCGTCAACCGCATGCCCGGTTCAACGGTCGCGTGCGCGCGATCCACCTCAGCGAGCAGGGGCCGAACTCGCCGGACTACAGCGACCAGTCGCTGAAGGAGCAGGCCGCGGCCATGGCCTACGTGTGGAAGAAGATCGCGCGCCTCGACAGCATCCTGGGCTTCCAGTACCACAACTGGATCGACAACCGCCACGAGGGTGGCCTGCGTATCGGCCTGCGACGCTTCCCCGACGACGAGCAACAGCCACTCGGCACCAAGCCGGTGTGGGACGTCTACCGCGCCCTGGGCACCCGCGACGAGGACCAAGCCTGCGCCTTCGCCCTGCCCCTGATCGGACTGAAGAATTGGAACGAGGCCGTCCACCATGGTCCGATTCCGGCCTCCACGGTCCCTTAGAGCCCATCCGCCGTAGGGAACAGGGCCAGAACCACAACTCCTTGACGGTTCGTTCTGCTCCCCACCCTTTCCGTCCCATCGGAGATGGCATGGCGAAGCAGAAGGTCGAGTACGACGAGAAATCCATCAAGAGCCTGGATGCGCTGGCGCACATCCGTCTGCGCACCGGCATGTACATCGGGCGCATCGGTGATGGCACCAACCCCAATGACGGCATCTACGTGCTGATGAAAGAGATCGTCGATAACTCGATCGACGAGTTCATCATGGGCGTGGGCAAGAAGGTCGAGATCACCCGCGAGGACAATGTCGTCACCATCCGCGACTACGGCCGCGGGATCCCGCTCGGCAAGGTCATCGAGTGCGTCAGCCAGATCAACACTGGCGGCAAGTACAACGATGACGTCTTCCAGTTCTCGGTCGGTCTGAACGGCGTCGGCACCAAGGCGGTGAACGCGTTGTCGGCGACCTTCGAAGTCGTCAGCCATCGCGACGGTCAGTTCAAACGTGCGACCTTTAAACAAGGCAAGCTCAAGGACGAGGAAAGCGGCAAGACCAAGGAGCCCAATGGCACCTACGTCTGCTTCGAACCTGATCCCGAGATATTCAAGAAGTTCGCCTGGCACGACGAGTTCATCGCCAAGCGCCTGCAGTATTACTGTTACCTCAACGCCGGCCTGTCGATCACCTACAATGGCACGACCTACCAGTCGAAGAACGGCCTGAAAGATCTGCTCGCCGCCGAGATCGGTGAAGAGAAGACTCACTACGACGTCTTCCATGAGTCGCTCGACAAGATCGAGTTCGCCTTCACCCACACCGGCACCTACGGCGAGACCTATTTTAGCTTCGTGAACGGCCAGTTCACCAACGACGGCGGCACACACTTGGCGGCGTTCCGCGAAGGCCTGCTCAAGGGCGTGAACGAATTCAGCGGCAAGAACTACGCCGGTGAAGACGTGCGCGAAGGCATCTGCGGCGCGATCGCGATCAAGTTGCAGGACCCGGTCTTCGAATCACAGACCAAGAACAAACTCGGCAGCGACGTGCGTGCGACGATCGTGCCCGCGGTAAAGGACGCCGTCGAAAAGTGGCTGCACCAGAACCCGGACGCCGCCACCAAGTTGATGGAGAAGATCAAGGCGAACGAGCGCCTGCGCACCGAACTGCAGAAGATCAAAAAAGAGGCGCGTGACCGCGCCAAATCCGTCGCCCTGCGTATTCCCAAGCTACGTGACTGCGAGATCCACCGCGTCGATGCCGAGCCCAAGAAGGGCAAGGATCGTCGGATGGAGACCAGCCTGTTCATCACCGAAGGTGACTCTGCCGGCGGTTCGCTGGTGATGTGCCGCGATGTGGAAACCCAAGCGATCTTCACCATCAAGGGCAAGCCACTCAATTGCTACGGACTGGGCCGCGAGACCGTCTACAAGAACGAAGAGCTCTACAACATCATGTCGGCCCTCGGCATCGAGAACGGCCTCGACAACCTGCGCTACAACCGCGTGATCATCGCCACCGACGCTGACGTCGACGGCATGCACATTCGCAATCTGTTGCTGACGTTCTTCCTGCGCTTCTTCGAAGACCTGGTCAAGAACGGCCACATCTATTTCCTGGAAACCCCGCTGTTTCGCGTGCGCAACAAACAGACCACCAAATACTGCTACAGCGAAGCCGAACGCGACGCCGCACAGGCCGAACTCAAGAGCCCCGAAACCACGCGCTTCAAGGGTCTGGGTGAAATCAGTCCCAAGGAATTCGGTCAGTTCATTGGCAGCGACATGAAGCTGATGGATGTGAGCATCGAGAACATGTCCGAGGTCAGCAAATCATTGGAATTCTACATGGGCAAGAACACGCCCGAGCGCAAAGGTTTCATCGTCGAGAACCTCATCGCCGACCTCGCCTGACCTGGACCTGACGCCATGAACACCCTCTCTTCGTTGATGCGCCAGAACTTCCTGGAGTACGCCAGTTACGTCGTCGTGGATCGTGCGATCCCCGACATCCGTGACGGCGCCAAGCCGGTGCAACGCCGCATTCTGCACACCATCTCGACGATGGACGACGGCAAATTCACCAAGGTGGCGAACATCATTGGCGAGTGCATGAAACTGCACCCGCACGGCGACGTTTCCATTGGCGACGCCTTGGTGGTGTTGGCCAACAAGGGCCGCGCGCTGGGCAATCCCGACCTCGGCTACTTCATCGAGAAGCAGGGAAATTTCGGCAACATCATGACCGGCGACGGCCCGGCCGCCGCGCGTTACATCGAATGTCGCCTGACGCCGCTGGCCAAGGAAGTGCTGTTCAATCCAGCGCTGACCAAGTTCCTGCCGAGCTACGATGGCCGCCGCGAGGAGCCCGAGGCGTTGCCGGCCAAGGTGCCGGTGATCCTGATGCTTGGCACCGAAGGCATCGCCGTCGGCATGGCGACGACCATTCTGCCGCACAACTTCGGCGAACTCCTCCAGGCACAGATCCGCTACCTCAAGGGTGAGCAGTACCGCGGCCTGCGCCCGGACTTCCCCACCGGCGGCATCATCGACACGTCGGACTACAACGACGGCCGCGGCAAGGTAAAGGTGCGCGCCAAGATCGAAGCCGACGGCGAGAAACGTGTGGTCATCACTGATTTGCCGTGGGGCAAGACCACCGAATCGCTGATGGAGTCGATCGAAACCGCGGTCGCCAAGGGCAAGGTCAAGATCGGCGAAATCCTTGATAAGACCGGCGAAGAAGTGCGCATCGAGCTGAACCTGCCGCGTGGCGTCACCACCGACGAGGTCATCCCGCAGCTGTTCGCCTTCACCGACTGCGAGGTCGAGGTCAATTCCAACATCGTGGTCATCCGCGATCGCAAGCCCGCTGAACTCGGCGTGCGCGAGATCATGGAGTCCTGCGCCGATCGCCTGAAAGACATCATCAAGGCGGAACTGGAACACCTGCTGGCCAACCTGGTCGACAAGCAGCACTGGCTGACCCTCGAACAGCTCTTCATCGAAAACCGCGTCTACAAAAAGATCGAGAACCAGACCACCGAAGACGGCGTGAACAACGCGGTGTGGAAGGGCATGGAGCAGTTCAAAGCGCTGTTCGTGCGCGATATGGTCGACGCCGACGTTGCGCGCCTGCTGGAGATCCGCATCAAACGCATCTCGCAGTTCGACATCGACAAGAACCGCAAGGACATCGACGACATCGTAAGAGCGATCAAGGAGGCCAAGGCCAAGCTCAAGAACCTGGTGGGCACCACGGTCGACTGGCTCGAATACCTCCACGACAAGTACGCCAAGTTCTTCCCCCGCCGCAGCAAGTTCAAGGCAATGGAAGAGATCGATCAGAAGTCCGTCGCGCGCGCCAACCTGCGCCTGGGCTACGACCAGGCGACGGGGTTCTTCGGCAAGTCGGTCAAGGTCTACGACCGCGAGATCAAGTGCAGCGAGTACGACAAGATCATCGCCATCATGGGCAACGGCGTTTACCGCATCATGGCGCCGACCGACAAGATCCTGCTGGAAGGCAAGCTCATCTACCTTGAGCTGTTCAATCCCGAGAAGGGCATCGACCTGGTGGTGATCTACCGCGACAAACAGAAGATCCCCTGGGCCAAGAAGGTGCAGATCAAGGCCTTCATCAAGGACCGCGAGTACGAACTGATCAAGGATGGTGCCGGCAAGGTCGACCACCTGCTGTTCGGCAAGGACGGCACCAAGGGCAAGATCACCAGCCAGATGGTGCCGGTGCCGCGCCTGCGCGTGACCGAGGAGACCTTCGACCTCGCGACGCTGGAAATCTGCGGCATGGCTGCGCGTGGCACACGTATCGCTGAGCGTCCGACGGCGAAGACCGTCATCGCCAAGGACTGATGCGCACAACGCGCGCGGATTGAACCGCCACGCCGCCACGACGCCACGGAATCAGAAATATCGTGCCGCGTCGGCAGGCGGAGTGGCGGGTACACGTCCCCCCTCGTCCTGGTGCCTTTCCGCTGCGTCGTGGCGGCGTGGCGGTTCAATCCTTCCATTCCCGGAGGACGGTATGCGTGCGACCCTGATGGCGATGGCCCTGTTCCTGAGCACGCTGCTGACCGCCGCCGAACAATCCTCAGGAGCGACCATGACGCCCGCAGCCCGTCGCGCGCAACTCTACGGTCTGCTCGGCGACCTGCCGCCACGCGATCGTCCGATCACGGTGGAGACGCTCAGCACTGAGCAACGCGATGGCTACGTAGTGGAGAAACTCCGCCTCGACCTCAACGGCAGCCAACCGGTGCCCGCGTATTTCGTCCGGCCGGCCACTGCCAGCGGCCGCATCCCGGTGGTGCTCTACAACCATTCGCACGGCGGCAAATACACCCTCGGCAAAGACGAACTATTCAAGGGCTCGGCCCCCTACCTGACGCCCTACGCCGATGACCTATTGCAGCGTGGTTGGGCGGTGCTCGCCATCGACCACTGGCTGTTCGGCGAACGCAGCGGCCGTGCGGAGATCGACCTGTTCAAGGAGATGCTGTGGAACGGCAAAGTCGTGTGGGGTCAGATGGTCTACGACAACCTGCGGGCGATCGACTACCTGGTCTCGCGTCCTGATGTTGATCCCAAGCGCATCGCCACTCTGGGCATGTCGATGGGCAGCACGATGGCGTGGTACACCGCCGCGCTCGATGAACGCATCATCGCCTGCGCTGACCTCTGCTGCCTGACGGATTTCCACGCGCTCATCGACAGCAAGGGCCTCGGCGGACACGGCATCTACTACTACGTACCGAATCTGCTGAAGCACTTCAGCACCACCGATATCAATGCGCTGATCGTGCCGCGCCCGCACCTCGCGCTGGCCGGTACGCAGGACAAGCTGACCCCGGTGGCGGGCCTCGACACCATCGACACCAACCTCACCCGGCTCTACACCGCTGCCGGCGTACCCGAGCGCTGGAAACTCATCCGCGAGGACGTCGGCCACCTGGAGACGCCGACCATGCGTGCCGCAGTGCTGGCGTTTCTGGAAAAATGGTTGGCGAAGTGACTGATCTCAGGGCTTGGCGCGACTGATCGTCAAGCTCTCGACCAACAGCGGCGATCCGCCGATCACGTCGAGGAACAATCCGCTCGGCTCGCCCGGCAATCCCACCGGCTGTTTGAACGGGATGCCGTTGTAGGACACCGAGAGGAAGCGGTCCTTGTAGACCAAGTCCAATGCCAGCTTGCCAGTCGGCACGGTACCGGCCATCTCGATCGCCGGCTCCGCCGTGGGATCGGCGTAGCCACGGGCAACCTGGACCGTGGAGGTCGCGCCCAGGCTTCCGACCTTGATGAAGACCGAGTCGCCGCTCGTGAAGCGCACGCCGATCCGCACCTCGTCCGGTTCGGCGTCGTCATCCGGTCCAGGAACGAGGGTCGCCGCGATAGCCCACGGTCCCGCTTCCAACGGACGGCTGATGATCCCGCCGACACCGATGATGCCGTCGGCGTGGTCCTCGGCATGGCCCCACTGCGCTCCGCTGGCGATGGTCCAGTCGGTCAGGCGGGAGGCGATATCCGGACGCCAGAGCGGCGTCGGTGGACCCAGCGCGACCGGTGCCGTCGACACCGGCGTCGCCACCGGTGCGGTCGTGTTGACCGGCGGTGGAGCGACCGCCGTCGACTGAGTCGATGATGCGGCCGGTTTGCCGGGCAACACCAGCAACGCGACGATCACCGCTGCGGCGATGCCCACGCCGGCAATCACCACCCACGGCAGCTTGCTGCCACCAGCAGCCGCCTTGCCACCGAGCAACGCATCGCAACGCGCGATGAGCAGGTCGTAGCTCTGCGGCCGCGCCTCGCGGCTCTTTGCCAGCATATCCGCCACCAGCGTGCCGATCGCCGGTGAGAGGCCGGATACCACTGCGGTGGGATTCGGTGCCGCACCCGAAACTTTTGCGGTGACGATCGCCGCCAGGGTCCGGCCCTCGAACGCGGGGCGACCGATGAGCGCATGGTAGGCGACGCAACCCAAACCGTAGATGTCGGCGCGGAAGTCGACGCCCTCCGGATCATCGAACTGTTCGGGCGCCATGGTGGTCGGCGTGCCCATCACCTGACCGGTGCCGGTGAGGTTCATGTCGCCGCCACTGCCCTGCGGCCGGGCAAGCCCAAGGTCGACCAGCTTGGCCTGGAAGGGGAAGTCGCTGGTGTCGCCTTCGCGCTTGGCCAGCAGCACGTTCTCAGGCTTCACGTCACGGTGGATGATGCCGTTCTGATGTGCATGACCGAGCGCCTGCGCCAGTTCTCGTACCACCCGCAGGGCCTCTGCTGGTTTGAGTGGACCATGTTCGGCAACCCAGTGTTTGAGGTTGGGGCCGTCGATGAACTCCATCACCAGGTAGGGATGGCGGTCGCTAGTGATACCGGCGGAATAACAGGCGACGATGTGGGGATGCGACAGCCCGGCGAGGATCTTGGCCTCGCGCTGGAAACGTTTGACGTATTCGTCGTCGGCGGCGGCGCGGTCGACCAGCAGCAGCTTCACTGCCACGTGGCGATCGAGGTAGGTCTGCCGTCCGCGATAGACCACCCCCATGCCACCGCGACCAATCTCGGTATCCAGCTCCACCTCGGGGATGGTCGGACGCGGAACGGCGGCGCCGGCCGCCACCTCCGGCGTGCTCGCCATGGTCTTCTGCGAGTTCGGGTCGATGCGGGTAACGGCGGTCCGTTCGCTGGTCATGGGTTCACTTCACGTACTGGGACAGCTCGTTCAACAGATCGTTCACCGCTGGACGATCGGCGATGGTCTTACCCACGTAGGCGTAGCGCACGATGCCTTCCTTGTCGATGATCAGCGAGCTGGCCTTGGCGAGATTGTCCTCGATCCCCAGCTTGCGCACCGCGATCAGGCTGACGTCGAGCACCACCGGCATGGGCGGCGGTTCCTTGGCCAACGAGCGCACCGCCTCGATGAAGGGCGCGACGGCTTCCACCGGCCCGGGATAGACCACCACCACCTCGACCCCGAGGTCGTTGAACTTCTGGATGTTCTTGCTGATCGCGGTGGTCTGGGCGGCGCAGTACAGGCACACCTGACCGCTGAAACCGCGCAGGATCACCATCAGCACCGGCTTCTTGCCCTTGTGCTTGGCCAGGTCGAGCACGCTGCCGGTGGCCGAGAGGTAACGTGTCTGGCTGAGCGGCTTGCCCAGCAGATCGCGTTTCTGCCGCGTCGCGGGTGTACCGGTGATGTCCTCCTCGTAGCCACGGATCTTGACCTCACCGCGTTCGTACATGCGCACGAGGTTGGCGGCGACGCCTTCCTGGGATGCGGTCCACAAGGCCGGGGCGCTGATGGTGGGCGACAGCGGCGGCGCGTCCTGCGCCGGCAGGGTCAGCTCGGGCTCGGCGGGCTTCGCCGTGGTTTCGACATGCGCCGGTTTAGCCGGCGCGGCATCGACCGGCGCAGCGGCGACCGGAGTCTGCGCCACCAGCGGTGGCGGTTCAGCCGCGACCCCGGCTTCGCTCGGTGCCGGCACCGGCGGCGGCGGCGTGGGTGCGATCAACACCATCGGCTTGGCCTCGACCACTTTGCCATCGACGGTGTAGCTGGTGAGCGACGCGATCTCGCCCGCGTCGTTGTAGGTGGTCCATTCGCCGACCTTCAGGCCACTCGCGAACGCACCGCTCTCCTTGCGTTTCCCGTTCGCATGCCACCACGTCCACGCGCCGTCCTTCACGCCCTTGGTAAACGAACCGACGGCATGCGGCTTGCCGTCCTTGGTGAAGAAGCGCCACTGCCCGACCTGACGATCCTCGGCGTAATCGCCTTCGCACTGAAGCTGGCCGTTGTCGTACCAGAAACGCCAGTGGCCGGTGCGTGGGCTGCTCGACAGCTTCTTCGGATCGAGACCCTGACCGGCATAGGCGCCGGTCTGACGCACGCGCCCATCGGCGTACCACCACGTCCACGGACCATCCTGGTAATCCTTGTGCCACGCACCCTCGGCCTGCTTCGCCCCGGTGTCGTACCAATAGCGCCACTGCCCCTGCTGCTTGCCGAGGACGGTCTCACCGTGGCGCTTGGGCACACCCGGACGCCACTCGTCGTGGACCACGCGCGGGCCGAAACAACCGGCGCTGAGTAACGATGCGGCGACCAGGACCGAGGTGAGCAGTGATGCGCGTGCAGGCATGGGCGGACTCCCGGCTCAGGATCTATCAGGTCCGCCAGTCGGCTCAATGATGCCGGACAGTGGTTGGGACGCAGACCGTAACCTTGGTCGTCGACTACGACACGTCCTTACAACTGGACAACAGCAGGGCTGTCCAGGTGATTGCTCATCACCTCGTACCCCGCCGCCTCCACCGCGAATAAGCGGGCAAGCGCCTGGAGCCGATCTTCGACCCATGCCCGCCGGTGATCGAACCGTCCGCCGCACAAGAACGCCCGCCGCACACAGCGCGACGTGCAATACCCCATGGCGAGGGCGCAGTCGGGTCGATCAGACGCATACGGGCGATGGGAATGGTGGAAAGTCTTTGGTAGGGCGGGGGTTCCGTCGACGCATCACTCGCGGTCATCGTAGTTCGCTACTCCTTTCGATGTCAGGGACTTTCACCCCGTGTTTCACAACGGCTTTTTCCGGCGCACCGTGTCTACTTTCCTCTCGTCTTCGGGTCATAATTCTAGATCAAAGGCAGGCTGCACTTCCACACGACCTTCGTCGAATCCTCTGACAATCCGAAACGACTCGAATCTAAACCTCTGACCATCGGTCGGCCCGTAAACACTCAATGTCAGCTTCCCCTTTTCATAGGGGATCAGCTTGACGCTCGGGTCGGTATATTTTCCCTGCAACACACAGGCAGCAACTAACTTCCCTGTGTCGGCGAGGTCGACTACGGATACCCTCCAAGACCCCCTCTGATCTCTCTTGATTGATGCGAAGTAGGCATTCCCTTTCGGTATACAAATGGCCTGAGAAAATTGCATGCCGACTGCAATCTTACCAGCACGCTCGACCGCCGGAAGGTCGTTTTTCGGAATTGGACGCACGGATCCGTCTTTCAGGTTCAATATTCTCAATTCGACTCCATCCACATACAAGACATCTGTTTGCTCTTAGTAATATACCATACGTGCCATCCCAATGGGAATTTTCTTCCTTTCCCCATTTGCGGCAGTCATGATTACACTGAATTTCCCGTCGTCGAGATCAAGAAGGTAGGTTTCGTTTCCGATAACACCCGCATCGATGATGACGGGGTGCGGTTCCAAATAGAACTTCTCTGTACTCTTCCGGTAGACCTGCTCGCCAGAGCGAGATATCATGATCTGCTTCAATTCGTCCTTAATCGGAGTTATTTTCTCTTTGCCGGGATAGATTACCTCATCGATAAACTTCGAGTTATGAGAAATAACAATCGCTGCGTCCACCCCGAGATCCTGAGCAGAGACGTACCTAATGACCTCCTTCTCCCTTCTCACCGATGAGGGCTGGCACGCATTATGCAGGCTCATCGAGAGAACCAGAATACACATCATCGCTAATCTGCGCATGGATTTCCTAAAATCACTTTGGTCGGAAATTTAGACAGGCTCGAAGCTTTAGACACACTACCTTTCCTCCTCATTTGCCCACCGAAAATTTAGACACGCCACCTTTCCTCCTCATTTTCCCACGGCAGCGCCAGCAGCATGAAGCATGCATCCGGTGGCCAGCTCACGGACGCATAGCCCGGCTGGATGGTCTGACCCGGGCGGCAGCCAATCCACTGATGAACGCGTCCAACTGCGCCGCCACCTTGGCCTCATCAAATTGCCGGGCATCGACCATGTCCGCGTCGAGCTGCATCCACGGTACGCCAGCGGCGGTGTACCCGGGCAGACGCCGTTTGACGTAGCTGTTCCAGATGCCGCAGCTCTTGTTCCAGTGCGCCACGATGCCGTCGGCGGCGTAGTCGCGCACGAGGCCGAGGGTCCAGTCGAGCACCCATTTGCCCGAGCGGTTCATGGTGTTCCAGGCATAACGTTCGACCAAGGTGTCGAGCGGACGCGTGGCGTCGAACTCGAACCACCAGGAATGCGTGTAGGTGCTGGCGACGAAGGTCGCGCCGCGTTCGGCGCAGAACTTCGCCAGCCAGTTCTTGCGTGGCCAGATGGGAATGGCGTCCCACAGCAAGCGCACGCGTTCGTTGGAAACAGCCGAGACACCATCGCGAACGCGCTGGTGTAGTTCCGCCAGCAGACGGCGGTAGAAGTCGGTGCATTCCTTCGTCCCACGCGCGATGACGATAGGTGCCATGGCGGTGAAGGCATCGAGGTTGGTCCATGGCGTCGGACGTGCGCGACCGAGTTCCAGGCATTGTTGCCACAGGCGATTCGCTGCTGCCGATTCCGCCACCACGGCGCTGAGCTTGGCCTCGTCCAGACGCGTGCTGAATCGTTGTTCGAGATCGCGCACATGCGTCAGGAGCTGGGCCTTGAAGCCGGCGAGTTCCTCTGGCGTGTGCGTTTCTGCGCGCGTCAGCGGCGGTGCCTTCAGCACGTAATGTGGGATCTCCTTCCCGCGTGCGCGGAACAAGCGCTGCACATCGTCACCCCAGCGCGCCACGACCGCGCATTGGCTGTCGCAGGCATAGAACAGGTCGGCATCCGGCAGACCGCCGATCGGAGAAGCTCCACCGTGAAGCACACCAATGTCGGCGAGGGCGTAGGCGCACAGTCGCGGTGTCGCCAGGCCGGCGTTCTCCGACGCCGTGATCGCCTCACGGGAATAGGGCTGATCGGGATTCCGCGACTCCGACAGCGCGCCGAGCATCGCCGCATGGTTTTCGGGATAGACCGGCACGATGCCGAGCGCGACCAGTACCTCGGCGGGCGCGAAGGCGGAACACCACGCCACCGGCTTGCCACTCGCGCGCACGTCGCGGTACCATTGGAAGATGTCGAAGGTGGTCTTGAGGCGTCGGGGGTCCGGAGTCCGGGGTCCGGGGTCGCTCGTCTTGGTGGCGCTCACGCAGGCTCCAGGGTCATGGCATGATGCGCGCAGCGCCTTGAAGTGAAACCGGGGAGCCGTGGTTGACAGGGTAGCGACCAACGCACGGTCACACGCATGACCGACGCTGCACGCGACTCCGCACCCCAGACCCCGGACCCCGGACGTTCCCCCTACGCCTTCGTCACCGGCGCCTCGCGCGGCATCGGTGCGGCGATCGCCACCCGGTTGGCGCGCGACGGCCTCGACGTGGTGCTGAACTTCCGTTCGAACCAGGTCGCCGCGGACACGGTCGCCAGCGCTATCCGCGCGCATGGACGCCAAGCGTGGTTCCTGCCCTTCGACGTGGCTGATCGCGTGACCGCACGCACCGCGCTGGAGCACATGCTGACCGACCGCGGCACCCCGTACGCCGTGGTGGTCAATGCCGGCATCACGCGCGACGGGCTGTTCGGCATGTTGGGCGACGAGGACTGGGATGACGTGATCAACACCAGCCTTGGCGGTTTCTTCAACGTCGTCCGTCCGTTGGTGCGGGCGCTGCTGAAAGCCCGTATCGGCCGCGTGGTGACCATGGCATCGGTCAGCGGGCAGATGGGCAACCCAGGGCAGGTGAACTACTCCGCCGCGAAAGGCGGACTGATCGCCGCAACCAAGGCGCTCGCGCGCGAATGCGCCAAACGCAACGTCACCGCCAACGTCGTCGCGCCGGGGCTGATCGATACCGACATGACCAAAGGCCTGCCGCTGGAGCAGATGCTCCAGGCCGTACCACTCGGTCGTCTGGGCACGGTGGACGAGGTCGCCGCGACGGTGGCGTTCCTCTGTTCACGCGACGCCGGCTACATCACCGGCCAAGTGCTGGGCGTGAACGGCGGACTCTATACCTGATCAGGTATGACTGCGCAGCCCCGACCGATGACCCGCAGCGCAATCCCGACCGCCCCGACGCGACGCGACCAGCGTACCCTACGGTCGGCTATTCCCACGCTGGCGGACCACCTAGGCTGCGCCTACCTGACCCCGTAGCTCAGATGGATAGAGCGGTAGTTTCCTAAACTGCAGGTCGCGTGTTCGAGTCACGCCGGGGTCGCCACAATTTTTTCCGAAGTCGCCCCGCCCTGCGATCGGGTTCAGGGCGGATTTTCCGTTACCCACTCTTGCGCACCTGGGTGACCAGTTCAGCGGCGATCAGCCGCAGCTTGGCATCGCCCATCGCCTTCACCGCGCTCTCGTTGGCGGCGATGGCATCATAGAAGGCCACCTCTTCGTCGGTCAGGCTCAGATCGGTGCCGCGTTTGAAGGCGACCAAGGGTAGAAGTGCTATCCGTGGTTCTCAAAGGCATCACCAAATTGGCTCACCTCCGCTGCGGTCATGCCGAGATCGGCGGCAACCGTTTGCCACGAACCGACGACGCTCTGGATGCCTGCAATCAGGTCATTCGCCCGAGCTTTGGTGATATGGAAATACGGAGCGGCCGAGCGCAATGCCGCGAGTGAAGCGATGGGGCCTGTCTCTTCCGAGATCCAGGTCTTGAGTTCACGTGCGCGATCGGGAAAGGGGTTGAGATCAAAGGCTGGCGACAAACGCCAATGGTTATTGCCGGCATAGAGGAAGCCATGGTTATGCAGATGATCGTCGACGTTGTTGATGAGGATCGAAAAAGCGATGCGTCGCCAGAGTTCTTCAATGTCCTGTTGAGCCGCAGCGCCATGGATACGAATGACATCGACGAGTTCAGCATAGGTGTGGTGCTCCGTATCGTAGCCGCTCACGCCAAGCATGGTTGCTGCCGAGCAGTAAGAGATGCGCCCACCGCCTGGAAGACGATCGAAACGTCGGATCACCGCGACCGGCAGACCATCGCTGTCGATGAGCCGCGCGTCCGCGGCATTGATACCCGCCAAACGCGCCAGGCTGAGGGCCAGGATCTCTCCTTTGGTCACGGCTCGCTGATCGGAAACGCTGGGAAATTTCCCGATGGCAAGGTGTCCGTCATCATCAAGCACCGAGCATTTCGGACGCAGGCCGCCCAGCGAGGTTCCCTTTCCGCGCAAGTAGGCGAGATCGGCTTCGGTCTCGGTGCTCAATTCCACTGCGCGCGATGCGTTCATGAGATGCCGGAGTTCAAGCAGTGGAGGAGTTCGCCGCTGGCCCTCGATCGCACTTGCCTGAAAAACTCCGTCTTCATCACGGAAGCGGAGCGATCCCATGCGGCTGCTGTCATCGACCGCGAGCAGGAAATCTAGAGCGCCAAGTACCGGTGGTAGTGAACCTGCACCTGAACTGCGAGCTGACTCCCGGCGTTTCGCGTGGTCGCGTGCTATGACCTTACGGCCCCAGCCATCAGGTTCTGAGTCAGCGAATGCACCATGAAACAATGAGCCATCGCCAGTACGTTTGTGATATTGGAACCCGGTCACTAATGGCAGAGCTGGATCGAGCTGGAAGCGATCGGCAGATGCCAACCATTCCGGTGCGTAAGCGAAATTTGCAGACTCACGGCTGCCTTGCTGGTCGTACCGCAATTCACCGACCAGTCGCGCATCATTACCGAGGAAAACCTGAATGATCCGTTTCATGGCGACAACTTCATCGGCTTGATTCGTACTCGCTTTGGGACTCGATCAGAATCTAGGAGCAGACCTTGATCATCCTTCCGTTGGTCGATCAAGTCGCCGAAGATGGCGCCGAACCCAAGAACAAAGAGTGCCTGGGCATAGGCACCGAGGGCCACGCTCGGATCGCCCTTTTCGACGCGGGTATAGGTGGCACGTGAGACCCCGAGGCGCTCGGCCATCATGCTCACCGTTAGCGTGCGTTTGCGCCGGGCGAGCGAGAGATCTGCACCGAATTTCGCCAGGGAACGTCGCACCTGAGGTGGTAGGAGATCTTTAACGGCCGATCGCATGTAAAGACTTATAGATAAGTCGCAATAAAAGTCAAAGACTCATGTATGAGTCGGTAAATTCATGATTAGTAGGGTCGAGGCTCTCAGTTTTTTACTCCTTTACTCTATTGACATACAGCGGTCAGGGCCTGCACGCGCACCCATATCCGCTCCAGCATTCTCAAGGTCATTGACGGCTCTTGCAGGAAGCGCGCAGGATTCCAAGGAGCTCACTGGAGCCTATCCGGTCAGGTGCCGAACCCGCAGGTCGCGAACCGTTCAGCCCTTCACCACCAGCCCTGGATCCGCCACGCCCAGGTGGTTCCAACCGCCCTCCAGCCGGATGACCTGCACGGGACAGCCATCGGCGATGAAGGGCAGGAAGGCGAAATCATCAGCGGACACGACGTCGGTCCGCAGCGCGCTGTGCTCGCGACGGTTATCAGAAGTCCGACCGTCGACGCGGACCTCGGCCGCGATGCAGGTCCCCTGTTCGTCGGCCAGGAACACCAACGGCGCAAGGTTCTGGCACCAGTAGCAATGAATGCAGCCGTCGGCGATCCAGATGCGTCGTGCTATTGTCGGCATGGCGCGCACCCTGGGGCGGCACCATAGGTCTGGGCCGCCTCAGATTGCAACCCATGGATATCTGGATATCCACGTCTGGAGGTTCGCTGCTTTTCTCTGATTAATCCGGAGTCCTGATGATCTCCCAGACCGCCGAGTACGCGCTACGTGCCATCGTCTACCTGGCCGACAATCCCACCGATGCCCAGACCGCTGAGGCCATCGCCAAAGGCACCAAGGTGCCGGTCGGCTACCTGGCGAAGATCATGCAGGGTCTGGCACGCAGCGGTCTGGTGACCTCGCAGCGTGGGCTCTACGGTGGCTTCACGCTCGCCCGCACTCCGAAGGAGCTCAGCGTCTACGACGTGATCCAGGCGGTCGATCCGATCGTGCGCATCACCGAATGTCCGCTTGGCCTCGAAGGCCACGGCCCGAACCTCTGCCCGCTGCATCGCGGTCTCGACAATGCGATGGCGGCGGTCGAAATGGCGTTCAAGAAGTTGACCATCCACCACGTGCTCAACCAGCCGCAGTCCAACCGGCCGCTGTGCGCGTTCCCGCGCCACGAACCGGCGGGCTGAGCAGGCAGCAACGGATCAGCCACGACGTTCCTGGAGAAACACCAGGAGGTCCGCGAGTTCCTGCGCGCTCAGCAACGTCTCCAGACCGGCCGGCATGAGCGACACGGGTGATGGTTTCGCCTCGGTGATGTCCTGGCGTGCGATGCGCTGGGTCAGCCCGCCAACGAGTGTGAGCACGATGAAGTCGGGGCCTTCGTTGCTGATCGTGCCCATGTGGAGTTGTCCGTCGGCGGTGGTGATCAGCCACGGCTCGTAGCTGCGTACGAAGCTGGCGCTGGGATAGATCACCGCTTCGAGCAGATCGCGGCGGTTGCGCACCTTACCGATGCCGGTCAGGTCTGGACCGATGCGACCGCCGACGTAACCGATGGTATGACAGGTGGTGCAGGCGGCGCGTGGGCTGGTGAAGACCTCCTGACCGCGGCGTCCGTCGCCGGCGGGCAACGTCGTCAGCAGGTCGTCGAGCCGTGCCGCCTGCGTGGCGGCGTCCTGGTGCAGCGTCGTCAACCACGCCTGCGCGGCGGTCTGCACCACAGGCGGGAACACCGCCGCCAACGTGCGGATCTGTTCCGCCCGTAGCGCCGGGCCAGCCTTCGCACTGCGCAGCGTTGCGATCAGCGCGAGTCCCAGTTCCTCGTCTGTCTGCGTACCACGCGTGTAGACCGGCAACAGGCGACCGAGTTCAAGTGGGCCACAGGTCGCCAACGTCGCCAGCAGCATGCGTTGCTGACCGGCGGTCAACGCCGCCCCAGCGATGGCGCGCACCGCGGCGGCACGCGTGGCCACCGCCCCCTGCGGCTGCACGTGGGCGGTCAGCAGATCGAAGAGCGCCTGATCGATCGCGCCGACACCGCCTGGAACGGCGGCCAAGGCACGGACCCGCAGCGCATCTGCCAAGGTCGTATCGCGACCAACGCGTGACAGGGCGTCAGCCAACACCTGATCGCTGCCCGCGCGAAATGGCAGGCGACTTGCCGCATCCAACGCCTCTGCGAGCAACGTCGGCTCGCGGCTGGTGAACACGTCGGCGAGCGCCTGCGCCCACGAGGACGGCGTGCGGGAGACACTGACCTCGGCCATCGCTTTCACGACGGCGACACGGGCGGGGAGTGGCAGATCGCCGTCGCGCGCTGCCACGGCCAAGAACTCGCTGACATGCGGCGCGGTCGCCAGTCGGGTCAGCAGGTGCTGAAGCTGGGTCCGCGCCGTCGCATCAAGCTTTGGATCACGCAGGCGCGCGGAAAAATGTCCGGTCAGCGCCGCGCCCCAGTCGGGACGATGACTGATGATCCACCGTGCCGCCTCGTTCACCGGCGTTTGTGAATGGTCCAGGAGCGGCAGCACGCGCTCCACCGCCAAATGCTGCGGCAATGCCTGATCGACAGCGATCAGCAGAGCGCGCCAGGCGGATGGTCCCTCCGCCGCGTCGAGCGACGGCCAGGTGCTCCAGAGTCCCTCCACCGCTGCTGGCGGCAGACGCAGCAGCATCTCCTGGAGCGCGAAGATCACCGCGTGTTCCAGGAAGCGGTCGCTGTCAGGACCGAGCGCCGCGACCACCGCGCGCAGATGTTCAGGCGTGGCGGGCGAACACCGACCAGATGCTTCGACCGCGACCCGCCGCAAGCCGGCATGCGGATGTTGCAGCAACGGACGCAGTGCAGCGCCGGCATCGGCATCCGACCACAACGCAACGACGTGACAGGCAACCTCCCGCACGCTGGTATCGACATCAGCCAATCCACGCCGGCCCGCCGCCCGTGCCGTCACGTCATCGATGCGGGCCAGGGTCCACAGCGCCAGGCGTCTGGTGGCTGCGGTCGGTGCCTGATCGAGCAACGCCGACAACGCCGGCACGGCACGTGCCCCCTGCCGCGCCAGCACCTGCTGCGCCCGCTGACGCACCGCCGGACGGACATCCGCCAGACGTTGTCCCAGGATGTGCGGATCGCCCGTGCTCCAGTCGAGTGCCAGTCCACGCGGATCGTTCGGCACCACCGCGCTGGTGCTGCGGACGCGGTAGATCGCTCCGAGCACGTCCGGCTTGGCCAATTGCGAGGTCGGACAGCAGATCTTGTACCACGCGCCGGTGTCGGCGATCAGCAGGCTGCCATCGGCGTCCTCGATCACATCGGTGGGATGGAAGTCGATATCGCTCGACCACAACAGATCACGGTCACGGGTACGCAGCGTTGAGCCGTGATCGCTCAGCAGGTGCTGGCTGACCTTGTGCAGGTTGAACTGGCAGGCGATCAGGCTGTCGGGGGCGTCCGCGCCGAACGCGGACGACTCCAGCACCACCAGACCACAGGGCGCACCGGCTCCGACATGCGTCAGCACCGGCATCAGGTCGCCGGTGCGCCGATGTCCACGCAGCACATCGTGGTCCTTGCCCCACACGCCACCGTGCACGGCGTGGATCAGGCCATCGCGCCGACCGGCTTCTGGATGCTGGAAGAACGTGGTGGTGAAGATGCGCTGCCCACGACTGGTCTGCACCACGTCGACCGGATTGTCCATGCCACCGGTCATCACCGGCTCAAAGCGGCTGCCATCCGGACGACTGCGGAAGATGTGCGCGGCACGGCTACGCCACGGTTGTCCGGCAACGGTGTGAATCTGCTCGTCGAACGCACCCTTGCACCAGTACATCAAGCCATCGGCACCCAGGTACGGGCCGTGCAGATCGTTGGCGCAGCCGGTCAGGGTCTTGCCATCGTACCAGGTCTCGCGCCGTTCGGCGACCCCATCGCCATCACCATCGGTCAGCCGGGTGATGGTCGGCGTGGTGCCGACGTACAACGAACCGTCGAACCACAGGCAGCCCTCAGGAAAGGTCAGGCCGTCGGCGAACACCGTCGCACGATCATAGCGTCCGTCGCCATCGTCATCGACCAGCCGCAGCACGCGGTTGCCGGTGTCGTTCAGCACCTCTTTGCCGCGCGGACTTTTTCCAGAAGAGTCAGTGACGTAGAGCGCCCCCTGCTCGTCGAGCGCCAAGGCGACCGGTCGTTGGACCAGCGGCGGACCAGCGACCATGTCGACGGTGCAACCAGCGGCGACCTGCACCATGGGCCTAGTGTCCGCTGCCGGCAGCGACGTGCCACCCAGGACACAGAGGAGCAGCAGGTGAGGGAGACGCTGGACGGTGGTCGGCATGACGTACCTGGGCAGGACGAGGAACGGAGGTAATTTTATCACCGCCGCATAGTGAAGACCGGCCCGGATGGCCGGCATCAGACGTCCAGTACATGCAATCCGAACGGCATCAGACAACAAACCTCCCTAGAACAATCCCACCACGGCCATGAATAAATTCACCACCTTGCTGCGCCGTTTGGGCGACTGGATCAACGCCGCACCAGATGCTGGGTTGTTTTTCGCCGAGACCGACCTGATCCCCCCGATCAAGACCGCACCGCAACCGTTGATCGAACTGATGCTGGCGATCCGCGGCGACCAGCCCTTCACGGTGTACGGCGGTCCGGGCATCCGGCCGCTGACGCAGGTGATCGCGCAGGGCGAGGTCGCCTTGGTCAGCGCACATCAGGGCAACCACGGACCAGCGACGCAGGTCGGCAACCGCTATGCCTGCATCTCGTTCATCGTGCCGCGAGTGCTGGCGGATGTCGTCGATGGCCAGCATCCGGTGCTGCTGCGTAGCCGCGCGGGCGATCCCGCCACGTTGCTGCCGCACCTGCGTGAGGTGGCGCAGATCCACCGCGCACCGCCACGCGCCCTGCCTGGATTCCAACGCAAGGCGGCGTTGTTGCGGCTGATCGCCGCGACGTATGCCGAGTGCTCGGGCGACGACCTCGCCGCCACTGGTGATGAACGCGTACGTCGCGCTCAACGCCTCATCTGCGACCGCCTGGCCGATCCCGACCTGGCGCTGGATGATCTCGCACGGGTGTCCGGCCTGTCGATCAACCACCTCACGCGCTGCTTCCGCGACGAGTTCGGCCAGACGCCGATCCAGTACGTCATGCACCTGCGCCTGGAACGCGCCCGCGACCTGCTGCGCCAGAGCGCGCTCAGCATCAAGCAGATCGCGCACCTCGCCGGCTTCCGCGACCAGGGATATTTCACCCGCCAGTTCACCCGCGCCGTCGGACATGCACCCAGCGTGTTCCGCACCCTGCCGCTGGTGAAAGGCGGTTGTGGTGAGTTCAGGCCCCCGGAGGCCTGAACCCGGGTCTGCCCGTCAGGAAGATAATAGGATATAAATATCTCTTTACTCTGATATGGCCGCCGCAGCATCACCAGCGGAGGACTACGTCATGGCCGAACGTGCTCCCGTTACCCGCCAGCACGGCGCGCCGTTGGTTGCTCTGCGTTGCCCCCAGCCCGATCGCCTGACCGCATTTACTGCCCGTCAAGCCGAAGGGAGACGCATCGGCTTCGCCTTCAGCGAGCGCGACAAACGTGCGGACTTCGTCGCCGCTTATCCAGAACTGGACGCGCTGTGCGAACGCATCGGCTTCGGCTGGGATCATACGGTCGCCGATTGGAACTGCGACAGCGGCTGGGTGATGCTCGAACTGGCGCGTGCCGCCCAATCGCCGCCAACACGTACCGAGGAAGATCTCGCTTCTGCCAGCCTGGGGGAACTGGTCGACCACTTGCTGCGGTGCCACCACCAGCCACTGCGCTGCGAACTGAACCGCGTGTCGCTGCTTATCCGTCATCTCGCACGAGCACACCAACACCAACGCGACATCCAGGCACTCGCCAGTGGTTTCGCCCTGCTGCGCGACTCGTTGCTGGTGCATCTGCTGCAAGAGGAGATGGACGCCTTCCCTCTGTGTCTGGAACTGGAGGCCCTGAAGCTCGCCACCACCCGCACCATTGAAGCGCCCTTGGCCGAACCGCTGCATTTCATGGCGGCCGGTCATCTCGAAACCGGTGATGATCTCGACCGCCTGGGGCAGCTCGCGTTACGTGCTGGGCTGACCAACGATCCAGACGCCGGTCTGGTGATCCGCGCCCTGTCGGCGATGGAACAGGATCTGCGCGTACACACCACCATCGAGAACGAGATCCTGCTGCCCGCCGGCTTGTTCGCCTGCGAACTGCTGGCGCGTCACCACCCACCACAACGCCCCTGATGAAACCGGCCATGGAGCGGGTTGACTCCTGACGACCCGGCGCTGCTGTGTGAACCGAGGTCCCGATGAATGATCCCCGTCCTGCCAGCCTACCTCCCGACGATGGCAGCAACCGGGTGGATTTCTCCGCGCCGCCGACCAGTCATGCGGGCGCGCTGCATTGGCTCGCGGACATGGCGCGGCTGTGCACCCCGCAACGTGTCCACTGGTGCGATGGCAGCGAGGACGAACGCGCGGCGCTGACCGCGGAGGCGGTGAAAACCGGCATCCTGACAGCACTCGATCAACGCCGCTTGCCCAATTGTCATTATCACCGCTCGCATCCCTCGGACGTCGCGCGCGTCGAGGAACGCACCTTCATCTGCACACCGACCAAGGACGAAGCCGGCCCGACCAACAACTGGATGGAGCCGGCGGCGATGTACGAGCGCCTGCGCACGCTCACCAGCGGGGCGATGCGCGGACGCACGATGTACGTCATTCCCTACCTGATGGGTCCGGCCGGATCGCCGCTGACCAAGGTCGGCATCGAGGTCACTGACAGCATCTATGTGGTGCTAAGCATGCGTGTGATGACGCGCATGGGTGCCTTGGCCTGGAAGGAACTGGGCGAACACGGGCAGTTCAGCCGTGGCCTGCACTGCATGCTGACGATCAACCCGGAACAACGCTACATCGCGCATTTCCCGCACGACAACACAGTGATCTCGACCAATTCCAACTACGGTGGCAACGTGCTGTTGGGCAAGAAGTGCTTGGCGCTGCGCCTCGGCTCGTGGCTCGGAAATCGCGAAGGCTGGTTGGCCGAGCACATGCTGATCATGGGCGTCGAATCGCCCGAGGGCGAGAAGACCTACGTCGCCGCGGCGTTCCCCAGTGCGTGCGGCAAGACCAACTTCGCCATGCTCATCCCGCCGAAGCGCTTCAACGGTTGGAAGATCTGGACCGTGGGCGACGACATCGCGTGGATGCGTCCTGGGGCGGATGGAAAACTCTACGCCATCAATCCGGAGAACGGCTACTTCGGCGTCGCTCCAGGGACCAATGGCCTGACCAACCCGATGGCGATGGCGACCATCCGCAACAACACCATCTACACCAACGTCGCGCTGACACCCGATGGCGACGTGTGGTGGGAGGGCAAGGACGGCACCGCGCCGATGTCGTGCCTCGACTGGCGCGGCAATGCCTGGACGCCGAGGAGCGAGACCAAGGCCGCACATCCCAACAGCCGTTTCTGCGCGCCGATGAGCAACAATCCGTCGCTGGCGCCGGAAGCCAACGATCCCGCCGGCGTACCGATCAGCGCGATCATCTTCGGTGGCCGCCGCGCCTCGACGTATCCGGTTGTGATGCAGGGCTTCAACTGGGCGCACGGCGTCTACCTGGGTGCGACCATGGGCAGCGAGATGACCGCCGCCGCCGCCGGCACGCTCGGCCAGGTGCGCCGCGATCCGATGGCCATGCTGCCGTTTTGCGGCTACCACATGGGCGACTACTTCGGCCACTGGCTCGACGTCGGCAAGAAACTCGCGCACCCACCGCGCATCTTCCACGTCAACTGGTTCCGCAAAGGTGCCGACGGCCATTTCGAGTGGCCGGGCTTCGGCGAAAACATGCGCGTGCTCAAATGGATCATCGACCGCTGCCACGGCCGCGCGATCGGTGAAGAGACCCCGCTCGGCTGGATGCCGGAACCCGGCGGTATCGACTTGGCGGGGATGGAGAATTATGGTGAGCCGGAATTCGCCGCGGCCCAACGTATCGACAACGACGAATGGCGCCACGAACTGGAACTGCAATCTGAACTGTTCGAACGGCTCTCCAGTCGCATGCCGAAGGAGTTGGTCTATGAGCGGGAGCTGTTGCGGTCGCGGTTGGGGCTGTAACCGCCGGTGCGTCCTTGATCACCAAACGTTCCGTGACATGTCCACTAGCACGCCATGGACAATCCGTACCAACCCCCGAGTGCTCCGCTCACGGCTCCGACCACGGATGAGCCGATCGATGGTTCGGTAATCATCGACTCGGCCAAGGGTCCGGTGCGATTGGAGCGGCGAGGTGAGGCGATCACCCTGGTGTTTGGCGACGTCCGCAAGGACATCCCGTCCGCAAAATTCGCCGCCACCGTCCTCATGCATTTCACCAGGACCAAGCGGATCAGCTTCAAGCCCTTCGGACTCTACTCCGTCGCGATATCGGAGGCGAAATTCCGCGAGGTGCTCGAATTCTACGGGATAGAGCGATTCAAATGCCACGACATCAGGACCATGCGGATAATCCATGGTATTACCGGTCCATTGTTCCTATTCCTTACCGCGCTGAACACGCACATCTTCACCGACTGGTCGATCTACGCTCTTGGGCTCCTCAGCTTTGGTGCCATGAGTCTGGTGCTATTCGTCATGACGTTCTTCCGTCTCTACCTCACCTTCTGGATTATCTCCGCACTCACCAATCTCATACTCGGTGCCACCATGGTATGGCTTTGGTTCACCGGTGGCGACTGGTGGGTGCTGGCCGTGCTTATATTCATGTTCTTCAGCCTCTCGACGAACCTGGGTCGGATTCGTTACTTCCGGAATCCCGTCGTTGAGAACCGCGTTCGTTGAATCCTCGACGGCCCAGGTACTTGTTCATCGTATTTTCAGTTCCTTTCCTTCATTTAACGCTCCGCATCATTCGTGATGCGCCAACGGCGCGGCGTGAAGGTAGCTCAGGGCAACGTTGCTCATCTCCGCTCCCCGCTTCACTCCCTGCCCGCAACTGTCTGCGCCTGCGGCTCCCGCAGCCGCACCTCATCAATGATCACCACGCCGTCTCGGCGGTTCTCGTGGAAGATGTCGACGGCGTAGCCGAGCAGACGGATGGGATGGTCGACCATGCGATTGGCGATCGGGCGTTTGTCCCAGGTCGCACTGGTCAACGGGTCGAGCGGGAACTCCACCGTGCGCCAACCGGTGAGGCCCTGGTCGGGCAAGGCGTGGCGCCATTCGAAGATCTCGCCATCGGTGTCCATGAAACGGATCGCCAGATGACGCAGGCGGGTGCCTTGTGGTGCCCATACCTGCATGGTGGCCACCGTCGCCGCCGTCGCGGTCACACCGCTGAGAAGCTGACGGTCACCGTCGCGGTAATGGCAATCGATCCAGTTCTTGTGCTCCGTGGTCCAGCCGCATCGCAGGGCGGTACCTCCGCCACCACCTGCTGGCGTGGGGGCCAAGGATATCTCCGGCGGGGTGCCGACGTAGGAATGACCAATGATGTGGGCGGCGGCACGTTCGAAATCATCGAGCACCCGCACCACTGGCGTCGGAGCCGGCGGTACGATCGGAACCTGGGGCTCCGGTGCGCTGGCGAGCATCACGGTCAAGCCGATGCCCGCAGCGACAACGCCGGTCGCCCCAACCACTATGCCGGTGCCGACTGCTGTTCCTGCGGATGCGGCGCCACTGCCAGCACTCACAGAAGCTCCGACGCCGACCGTGCCGGAACTCAGCGCCGCCGTCAGCGTCGGGACTGGCGGCATGGCCAACATCACCGGCAGGATCAGACCGGCGAGCGCACGTTCGTTGAGGCGCGCATCGCCGCCCAGCACTTCGCGCAGGCGTTTCAGTCCGCGATGCACGCGCACGCGTGCGTTGTTCACCGTGCAGCGCAGGTCCGCCGCGAGTTCCTCGTACGACAGCCCGCCGACGACGTAGAGCAGCAATGGTCGACGATAATTTTCCGGCAGATCCTTGAGCGCGCCCTGGACGCGGGCGACCAGGAACTCGCGGTCAGAGAGGTCCTCCGTTCCTGGGCGGATCTGGTTTTGCGCAACCAGACGGGCGGTGGCGGATTGGGAATCCATGCTGGCTCCCTTCGCATCGGCGTTGACGTCCACCGTCACGGGGCGACGGCGGCGGACGCGATCGATCGCGGTGGTGTAGGCGACTCGCATGAGCCACGCGCGCGCGGAGCGCTCCTGGTCCTCGCCCCCCGGTCGGAACGACGCGGCGGACTTGGGCAGGGCCATCCAGAAGTCCTGATAGACGTCCTCGGCCTCGTGGGCGTCCCGGCTGCGGCTGAGGATCAGCCGCCAGACATCCGGGCCGTGGCGCTCGACCAAGGTCTGCCACCCCGCCTGGGCCTGGGGGCCACCTAGGCTGCGGAGGGCATCGATGGTCGCGAGCGCGCTCATGTGGGGGATCAACGGCCTGGGGAAACGGCATTACAGGTGGATCGGGGGTACGATGACGCTCCGCCTGGGCGGTCACAACCAAATGATGGGCAAAGATTTCCAGACATCCTACCACCCGGGTCACTCATCATTGGCAGTACTCGCCACCAGCACTTCAGCGCCGCCCGCGGCTGTGCTGTAATGCTTTGAGGCCCCCTCCGCTTATCCGATGATGATCGCCACCCTCTATCTTCGTCCACGGCGTGGTCGCATTGCGATCCTGGGGGCGTTGGCGTTCGCCCTGGGCAGCCCGCTGCTAGCGGTGGAACCGTCGCAGCTCGCGCAGGCCTTTGACACTCAGATCAAACCATTCCTCGGTACCTACTGCCTCGACTGCCACGGCGGCAAGAAGCCCAAGGGCGACCTCGACCTCAGCACCTTCACCAGCGGCACTTCGGCGCTGGCCAAGATCGATATCTGGAAGGACGCCGCCGGGCGCGTGCATGCGCAGGACATGCCACCGGCCAAAGCGAAAGACAAGGAACTCAAACAACCGAGCGAGGCCGAACGCACGCAGTTCATCACCTGGGTACGCAACCTCAAACACCTCGCGCCGAAGGATCCCGGACGCGGCACCATCCGCCGCTTGTCGCAGGTGGAATACGCCAACACCCTGCGCGATCTGCTCGGCGTCGATCCCAAGGTCGCCGACCAAGTGCCGCAGGACGCGGTGGGCGAAGGCTTCAGCAGTTCGATTTCGCCGCTGCTGATGGAGAAATACCTGTTGGTGGCTGACGAGATCCTTGACCAAACGATCGTGCCCGACCGCCTGACCATGTCCTGGAACGCCGGTCAGCTCGACGCGATCATCGCCGGAAAACCGGAAGGCGGACAACCCGCTGGTACGCAGCGCAGGATCACCGGCGCCGGCGAAGTGAGCACCATGCTCTCAACCCCGGTCGATGGCACCTACACCTTCAAGATCCGCGCCGCGACCGAGAAGAACACCGGCAAGGAACCGACCCGGCTCGCCCTGCGCATCGACAGCCAAGTGGTTGGCGAAATCAAGGTCACCGCGCCACCCAAGACCCCAGGGACCTACACCGTCACCGCCAAGCTCACGGCTGGTAAAGCCAAGCTTTCGCTGCTGATGACCAATCCCGTCATCCAGGTAGGGGTCACGCCGGAACCAAAACGTGCGCCCGCGCCGGTCGCGCCGCCGACCAACCCCGGAGAAAATACCGAACCGGCCAAACCCGAACCAGCCAAGCCCGAACCGCCAAGCAACGAGCCCGACCTGCGCAGCGTGATCCTCGAATCGATTGAGGTCGTCGGTCCGCCCGCCGCGCGCCAATCCGAACTGCAACGTAAGCTGTTCATCGCCACGCCGGGCAAGGACCTGTCGAAGCGCGACGCGGCGAAGAAGATCGCCGAGAGTTTCGCCCGCCGCGCCTACCGCCGGCCACCGACCACGGATGAGCTCGACACGCTGCTCAAGGTCTTCGACCTCGCGGATCAGCAGGACGAGGTGTTTGCCTTCTCGGTGAAGCTGATGCTGAAAGCGGTGCTGGTCTCCCCAGGATTCCTCTACCTGACGCCGGATGACGGCTCGATCAGTGGCAAGGATGGCGCCGTCGTGGCACTCGGCGATCATCAGCTGGCGTCGAAGCTGTCGTACTTGTTCTGGTCGACCATGCCGGACGACCAACTGAGTGCGCTTGCCGATGCGGGAAAACTGCGTGATCCGGCGGTCATCACCGAGCAAGTCCGCCGCCTGATCAAGGACCCGCGTTCGCGTGCCCTGTTCAACGGTTTCGGCGCACCGTGGCTGGAACTGCACCACATCGACGAACTGGCGGTCGATGAGAAGAAGTTCCCCCTGCTGACCAAGGACCTGCGCGCGGCGATGTTCGAAGAAGCGGCGATGCTGTTCGACACCATCCTGCGCGACGACCGCAGCATGGTCGAGTTCATCGATAACGACTACACCTTCATGAACAGCACCCTGGCACGCATCTACGGCCTGGAGGATAGCGTGAAAGGTTCGCAGATGACGCGCGTGACGCTCAGTGATCGCAACCGCGGCGGTGTGTTGACCATGCCCGGCGTGCTCGCCGTCACCTCGCTGCCGAACCGCACCAGCCCGGTGAAACGCGGCGCGTGGGTGCTCGACCGGGTGCTGGGACAGAAACCACCGACGCCACCGGCGAACGTGCCCGCCTTGGAACAGCAGGACGCCAACGCCGGCATCGGGCTCAACCTGCGCCAACGCACCGAACGTCACCGCGCCGACCCCGCATGCACGAGCTGCCACCAAGCCATCGACCCGATCGGTTTCGGCCTGGAGAACTTCGACGTGCTCGGCCGATGGCGCGACCGCGACGACACCGGCTCGCCAGTGGATGCCGCTGGTGAACTGCCGGGCAAACAACGCTTCAGCACTCCCGCCGATCTCAAACGCCTGATTTCAGCCAAGAAGGACGATTTCTGTCGTTCACTCGTCCAACGCATCCTGGCCTACACCCTGTGCCGCAGCCTGACTGGCTACGATGAAGTGATCGCCGACGAGATCGCCGAGGCCGTGGCCAAGGATGGCTACAAGTTCCAGACCGTGTGGGTGAAGATCGCCACCAGCTATCCGTTCCTGAATCGGCGGATCTCGCGATGAACATGCGAGCTGCGAGCTGCGAGCTGCGAGCTGCGAGCTGGAGATTCGTGGCTCGTTGTCATTTTTCTTGGAGCGAAGCGTCTCCCCAACTCGAAGCTCGCAGCTCGTAGCTCGTAGCTCATCCCCAGGAGCATCCCATGCCTAAGAACTGGCTCATCGATCGCCGCACCGCCCTGAAGGGCCTCGGTGTCGCTCTCGCCCTGCCGCTCTTGGAAACCATGGGCTGGGCCGAGACGCCCAAGGCCGGCGGTTACAAGGCACCGGTGCGACTCGGTTGGATGTTCATGCCCTGCGGCGTCAGCCAGGGGCACTTCTGGCCGAAGGACGGCAAGACCTGGCCGACCACGCTGTCGCCGACGCTCGAACCGTTGCGGCCGGTGATCGATCAGATCCTGCTGCTCGATGGGGTCGACAACGTCGAACGCTCGCCCTTCGACGGCGCGGCGCATGCGATCGAACTGTCGACCTGGTTGACCGCGACCAAGCCGAACGCGGACAAACGCGATCAGGTCAACATCGCTCCGTCCGCCGACCAGATCGCCGCCAGTCACCTCGGCCTCTACACCGTGTTGCCATCGCTCGAACTCGGCACGCGCAAGAACGAGCGCACCGGAACTGGTCAGGAAGGCCTCAACAACCGCTACTACACCACCGGGAACTACCGCACCGCGACTCAGCCGCTGCCGGTCGAGGTCAGCCCAGGTGAAGTCTACAAACGCCTGTTCGCCTCGCGCCAGTCGACGCCGCAGAAGAAGGGCGGCCCCGCGGTCGATGCCAAGCAGTTCGCCGCCAGCGGCGGTGGCACGGGCGATGACGGCACCTCGCTCGACCGCAGCATGCTCGACCTGGTGCGCGAAAGCGCCGGCAACCTGCGCAAACGCGTGAGCGCCGACGACCAGCACCAACTCGACGACTACCTCGACAGCGTGCGCTCGCTGGAAAAACGCGTGGTCGCCATCGAACGTCAGCAGGCCGAAGCGGCAAAGATGCAGGCCGCTGGCAAAGGCGCGGCGAGCGTCCAGCGTTCACCGCCGCTGGAAGTAAAGATCCCCACCGGCGAGATGAAGTGGAGCGAGCACGTCAAAGTGATGGGCGATCTGCTGATCCTCGCCTTCCAGGCCGACATCACCCGCGTCGGCACACTGATCGCCTCGATGAACCACGGCATCAACTATCCCGAGCTGCCTTTCAGCGAGAGCCACCACGACCTCAGTCACCATGAAGGTAAAGCGGAAAAACTCGACAAGATCGCGGTGATCGACCGCTTCAACATCGAGCAATTCAGCTACCTAGTCAGCCGCATGCGCAGCCTCAAGGAAGCCGGCGGCACGCTGCTCGACAACACCATCTTCACCTGGGGCTCGGGACTCGGCGACGGCCACAACCACGCGTGGAAACGCCTGCCGACCATCATCGCCGGCGGCGGCGGCGGGACCATCCGCAGCGGGCGTTACGTGCCCAAAGTCACCGGCAACCAGGGCGACCTGCTGACCGGCATCCTCGCGCGCGCCGGCGTACCGATGCCCAAACCGGTGGGGTTCGGGACGAAAATGCTGGCTGAGTTGTCGTAATCTTCCCTGGGGGCGCGGACTTCAGTCTGCGCAGCGACATTTCTTCAAAGGCAGCGCAGACTGAAGTCCGCGCCCCCGGGGTGATCAATGCGCGCCGGCCATCATCCGCTTGGCCGAGAACACCCCGGTTTCCGCATCCTTCTGCGCCGTGATCCACGTCTGTGCCTGGACCTGGATACGATCGCGCACACGGCGGAACAAGTCCAGTCGCGCAGTTTCATCCAGCTTGCTAGCAAGCGGATCCTCATTGGGCCAACGCTCGACTCGTAATGCGCCCGGGAACAAGCGCGGATTTTCTTTTTCGTCCGGGTGCGAGATCATGATTGCCACCTGGAACGCTTCCTTGCCGAAGTAGAGCTGGGCGGACTTGCCGGCCTGATCGAGCAACGGCACGCCGATTTCCGTCATCACCTGGCGCGTGAGCGGATGGATGTCGAGGGGCTCGATTCCACCGCTGCACACCTCGAAGCGTTCACTATCGAGGTGACGCAGGAAGGCCTCGGCCATCTGGCTGCGGGCTGAGTTTTCACGGTCGAGGCAGATGACCCGGACCTTGTTGGAGTGTTCACGCATGGGATTTCCGTAGGTTGTCCGGAAGCTCCCCCGTCACGGACAATCGCCGCAACAGGGTGCGTTTCTTCGCCTGGTGTTCTTGCATACGCTCCAGCACATCGTTGAGGAAGGTGACCGCCTCGACGATGTGTGGCCCCTTGTTGAGCATCACACATTCGGCGCGCACGCTCATCGCCGCGTCGGTGACCTCGGCGCGCGTCGCCATGCCTTTTTTAGCCAGCGTTTCGAGCACCTGCGTGCCCCAGATCACCGGCAGGTGCGCGGCCTCACACAACCACAGGATTTCCTCCTGCACTTCGGCCAGACGCGCGAAGCCGACCTCCACCGCCAAGTCGCCACGGGCCACCATTACGCCCATCGGAACCCGCCCGAGCGCGGCAAGCAGGATGTCGGGCAAATTGCTGAAGGCCTGCGGAGTTTCGATCTTGAGCACCACGCCTGGACGTTGAGGCGTCGACAACAGGGCGTCGACCAATTCCGCCACGTCGGTGGCCCGGTGCACGAAGGACAAGCCGATCAGGTCGACGTGTTCGCGCGCAAACGCCAGGTGCCGACGGTCATCCGCGGTCAGGCACGGCAGCGTCAGGTCACTGTCCGGCAAGTTGATGCCCTTGTCGGAGCGCAGTTTCGCCCCGCCGTCGCGGGCGCGGGTGATCTCCACCTGCAAATGCGTTGGTGAGACCTGACGCACCACGCCGTCGATTCTTCCGTCATCGAAGCAGATGCGCTCGCCCGCTTTCACCTGCGCAAGTACCTCGGGCAGTGAACACGGCACCGTCGCCGGCTTGCTCACCGTGCCGTCCGCACCACGGCATGCTGGGTGTCCAGCGACCGGATCGGCAGTGACCACCAGCGTGTCGCCGATGTTGAGCACCACCGGTTCCTCGACCGGTGGCAGTTCGGCGACTTCGCTGCACACCACCCAACGGCCGTCGCGTTCGATCTGGCAGGTGATACCGGCGACCAGGTAGGCAGTGGTGGTGGCCTCGATGATGACCTCGTGGACCCCGACATGGACTACGCGCATGCGCCGGCGTTTGCCGCGCGCGTCGTTGCACACCACCAGGTCGCCGATGCGTGCCTGCTGGGCTAGGTCGCCCATCATCGGCACCACCGTCTGCACCGTCTGCGACGGGGTGATGCCACCATGCACCAACGCGACACGCGCGGGACGCAACACGCGACCGCGATGATCACGCTCGGGACTCCAGGCCACCACCGCCTCGCCATGACCGACGTCGCCGGTGCGCAGCTTGGGACCGGCAAGATCCATGAGGATGCGGCAGGGACGTCCACGCGCGGCCGCGGCAGCGCGCACCAACCGAATGAGGGCGAGCCAGACCGTCTCGTCGTCGTGCGCGCAATTGATGCGGGCAAGGTCCATGCCGGCCGCGAGCAGGCGTTCGATCAGCTCCGGGTCGTTTGCCGCTTCGCCTGGGAGCGTGACCATGATGCGCGCGTCGCGCGACGCGGGCGCAGGTCCAAACACCACATCTGCCTGCCGGGCCAGTGTACGCGGACCACTGTGGTGATCGACCGGCACGTTCTCCAATGTTGCGTCGACCAGCTGACCATTCATCGCCCGCAAGGCGGCAAGGAGACGTTGGACACTCGCCAATACATGCGCCTCACAACGCCCGAGCGAGGACAGGCCTTCGAGCGCCAACTCCGCTTGCAGCCGCCGAAGGTCTTGGTGCCGCAGGGCAAGGTAGTGGATCAGATTGCGAGCACTGGGACGCCTGCGGGCAGGAATCGCGGCTAGACGCTCTTCGACCAGCTGTTCGGCTTTCAGCAGTTGGTCACGCAGACGTTCGACCGCGTGCAGCAGGCGTCGTGTGCGATGTTCCGGCTTGGCTGGCGCACGGGCAGCTGCACGAGCGGCGGGGGCGGACATGCCGGAAGCATGCGGAAGCCCACGACCCCGACGAGTGAACTCCGCAAGAATGTTTCGTGAAGGCATCGGGCCTCCGCAGCAACTGCATCACTTGTGGCGGAAATACCGCCCGTTTCCCGCCATCAGTACTGCTGTGAGTGAACTCAGGGGCATTGCCACCGCGCACACCAGCGGGCCCCAGACTCCAGCGGCGGCCAGGATCACGCCGACCACGTTGTAGGCGAGCGACACCGTCAAGATCCTCCGCACACAATTGCGCGCACTGGTGGCCCCCGTTATCACCTCGCCGAGTCCGGTGATGCCATCGTGGCGCACCAAGACGATGCGGCAGCTACCAAGGGCGGCTTCGATGCCACCGCGCAGACCGATACCGACATCCGCGGTCGCCAGTGCGGGTGCGTCGTTGATGCCGTCGCCGATCACCACCACGGTTCCGCTACGTTTCAATTCGGTGATGCGTGCGGCTTTTTCTTCTGGTGACTGCCCACCACGCACGGCCACGGGAGACAGGCCAAGGACTACGCCGACGGCGGCGGTGATCTGCGGATCATCGCCTGACAGAACGTGGATTTCCGCGCCACGCTGGCGCAAGGATTTCACCAGGGCCACAGCGCCAGCGCGCAGCGGATCGGCACAGGCGATGCGCGCCACTGGCTGTCCATCCAGACTGATACCCACCGAACCAACTGCCGCATCATTGGCGATGAGTGCTTCTGGCGCGATTCCGCTCAGGCGTTCATTACCGATGCGCAATTCGCCGATGACGCTGCGGGCGATGACACCTTGGCCGGTGATTTCCCTACGTTCGGTGAAGGCGCCTGGTTCACGACCAGCAAGGTATGCGACGATGGCGAGAGCCACCGGATGTGCTGACGGTGCTTCTGCTGCGAGCACCAACGCTTCGATGGCCGCGCGTTTGGCGTCATCGACTTCCATCAACCACGTCCAACCAGTGACGCGCATGCGGCCCTCGGTGAGCGTGCCGGTTTTGTCGAAGACAAAATGAGCGACACCTCCGGGACGGCCAAGCGTTTCGAGCACCTCGGGATCACGCAGCACGATCCCACGCCCGGCGGCACGCGCCGTGGCCATCGCCTGTACCAATGGTGCGGCCAAGCCCAAGGCACAGGGACAACTCACCAACACCACCGCCACCGCCTGATCGATGCCGCGGGCCAGACCACCACCGAGCAGCCACCAGCCGACGAACACGCCAACGGCGACGAGCGCCACCACGGCGACGAACCAAGTCTGCCAACGATCGACGTCGGCCACCAGCCGCGTCGGACGATCCGCCGCACGCCCGGCTTCGCGGATGAGACCCCCCAGGCGGGTCGCTGCACCGATGGCCGACACACTCAGGCGGGCGCCATCGCTCAGACAGGTGGTGCCGGCAAACACCAGACCACCTGCCACCATCGGACGGGGACGCGATTCGCCGGATAATACCGCGGCATCGACGCTGAAAGCAGACAAGGCGGTGCCATCACACGGCAGCACTTCGCCGCGACCAACCGCGACCACATCACCGGTGCGCAGGCGATCACTGGCGATGATCTCCTCTTTCCCATCGACCATCCGACGTGCGGTGCGCGGCAGGACGCCATCGAGCGAGGCCGCCTGTGCCCGCGCACGACGCCGCGCAGCGAGCACCGCCAGTCGCCCACCCAGCAACAACGCGATGAACATCGCCAAGGCATCAACGTAGGTCTCGCGCGAGCCGCGCAGCAGGTTGGCGACGCTGGCGATGACGCCGATGGCGATGACCAGCGTCGAGGTCAGATCGATGCTCATGCGCCCCAGACGCAGCGCGGCGAGGCCGGAGCGGTAGAGTGGCAACGCACTCCACAGCAACGCGGGCGTCGCGACGAGCAACGCGCTGAATGAAAACCACCGTGCCCCGACATCATCCAGGTCACGCGTCAGTTCGCCGGCATAGAGGTTCAGCGACAGGTGCATCCCGCCGATTGCCGACGCCGCAGCGATGGCGACGCGCAGCAACAGACGGCGCACTTCCACGCGTCCCTGCGCATCATCGTCGGCGAAGGGCCGAACTGGATAGCCCAGACGCACCAGCACCGACGCTTGTTTTGCCGGCGTGGTCTGCGCCGGATCATAGACCACCGCCAAGCGTGATTCACCAAACGCCAGACGTGCCTGCTTCACGCCAGGATCGAGTACCGGCAGGTGTTCGAGCAGCCACAGGCAGGCGGTGCAGTGGATACCTTCGACAAACCACGCGATCTCCGCGAGTCCGTCAGAGCGCAGACGCACATGCCGCTCAGCGAACGCCGGTGAGTCGTAGGCCACCGTGCCCGCGGGATCACCCGGCCGATCGCCGACGGTGGTACGCAGGCGGTAATAATCCTGCAGGCCACAACCGGTGATCATCGCGTGCGCGGCACGACAACCGTTGCAGCAGAACAACGTCGTATCGAGCTGATCACTGGCGACCGGAATGCCGCAATGCGCACAAGGGACCGTTGCTGACATCGTCAACCGCAGTGCGGGCAGATGGCGCCCATCATGCCATAGTGGCGTGCGATGGTGGTGCCGAGGATCACGACTCCCGACAGCGCCAAGGTTGCTGGCGCCAACCACCGCCCAGCCCAACCGGCCAACAGCGCACGCCAACGCACCGGCGCCGCAAGCAACGCCAGCGGTGAAAACGCCACGCCAGCAAGCGCCGGCGTAGTGATGGCGACCAACGTCACCATCAGGATCGCACCCGACCACGGATCAGCAGTGGCGACCGCCAAACCAACGGCCCAGAAGACGATGCCACACGGCAACGCCGCCATGCCGATGCCGAGCACCAACGAGCGCAACAACGGTTGACGCGGCGCGTGGGCATTCACCCACATGCCCATCCGTGCACTGAATGGTGGTCGCTCACCAACACCGACCACGACCGAACCACGACGCAGGTGCATGGCCGCGGCGATGAGGAAGCCCACGCCCAGTAGCACCCCAAGAATTTCAGTTCCGGATTGCACCCAGCTGACGGCTCCCGCACCCAACCAACCAGCCGCGAAACCGACGAGCGCGTACACCAGTGCCCGTCCAAGCTGGTAGCCACCCAGACGCGCGGCGATGCCCAGACTGCGCCGCGCGGTGCCGGCCTCGGCCAGCTCCGGCGCATGCAACCCCAGTCCCAACATGAGCGGACCACACATGCCAGCGCAGTGGGCCGAGGTCCAGACGAGGCCCAAACCCAGGCCATAGGCGAGCAGGTACCACCAGGGCAGCGGGTCGGGCATCGGGGGCAGTGTGGCCCCTGGAGGTCTGGCTCAAGTACTAAAACGACTATTCGGACATGAATATCTGTTTGCTTTTTATGCGCGCCGGTGCTATCCCATCAGCGGAGCACAGCGATGGGCATGTTGTTCGTCTTCACCGGCCTCGGCCTGCTGCTGTTCATCGGCGCGGTCGCGGCGCTGATCTGGTCGATCCGCTCGGGCCAGCTCGACGACCTCGACACCCCGGCGATGCGGGTGTTGAACGATGACGCGGCCCCGCGTCCACCCGCCCCGCCGCCTGCGACCACCCCCAGCGAACAGCCATCCAAGACTCCATGAGCCAGACCACAGCCGCCGCCGGCCCCCTTGAATCGTTCGCCTACGACAACCGCATCGTCCGCAACTTCATTGTCGCCACCCTGGTGTGGGGCGTGGTCGGCATGCTGGTGGGCGTGGTCATCGCGCTGCAACTGGCGTGGCCGGCGCTCAACTTTGAAATCCCCTGGCTGACCTACGGCCGTCTACGGCCGCTGCACACCAATGCGGTGATCTTCGCCTTCGCCGGCAATGCGATCTTCGCCGGCATCTACTACTCGTCGCAACGCCTGCTGAGGGCGCGGATGATTTGCGACAAACTCTCAGCCATCCACTTCTGGGGTTGGCAACTGATCATCGTCTTGGCAGCGATCACGCTGCCGCTCGGCATCACCACCAGCAAGGAATACGCCGAACTAGAATGGCCGATCGATATCCTGATCGCCGTCGTGTGGCTGGTGTTCGCCGCCAATCTGTTCGGCACCATCTTCAAGCGCCGCGAGCGCCACCTCTATGTCGCGATCTGGTTCTACATCGCCACCGTGCTGGCGATCACCATGCTGCACGTGGTAAATTCATTGGCGCTGCCGGTAACGCTGACGCAGAGCTACTCGCTGTTCGCCGGCGCGCAGGACGCGTTGGTGCAATGGTGGTATGGCCACAACGCGGTGGCGTTCTTCCTCACCACGCCGTTTCTTGGCCTGATGTACTACTTCCTGCCCAAGGCGGCAGAGCGGCCGGTCTACAGCTACCGCCTGTCGATCGTGCACTTCTGGTCGCTGGTGTTCCTCTACATCTGGGCCGGCCCACACCACCTGCTGAATTCGGCAACGCCGGAATGGGCGCAGACGCTCGGCGTGGTGTTCAGCGTCATGCTGATCGCGCCATCATGGGGCGGGCTGGCCAATGGCTTCCTGACGCTGCGCGGCGCGTGGGACAAGGTGCGCGTTGATCCGGTGCTGAAATGCTTCGTCGCCGCGATCGCGTTCTATGGCGTGGCGACCTTTGAGGGCTGCCTGCTGTCGTTGCGCTCGGTCAACGCGCTGGCGCACAATACCGAATGGACCATCGGCCACGTGCATGGCGCGGCGCTCGGTTGGAATGGCCTGCTAGCCTTCGGCATGATCTATTGGTTGGTGCCGCGTATGTGGCGCACCCCACTGTGGTCAGTGCGCCTAGCCAACGTACACGTCTGGATCGCGGTGCTCGGCATCCTGCTGTACCTCGTAGCGATGTGGATCTCTGGTATCATGCAGGGGCTGATGCAATTGGCCTTCGACGACAACGGGCGTCTGGCCTACGCCGACTGGATGGAGATCATCCGCGCCACCATTCCGTGGTACTGGGTTCGCGCCGCCGGCGGCGCGCTGTACCTGCTGGGTATGGTGCTGTGCGTGATCAACGTCTGGCGCACGGCGCGTGCGGGAACGCTGCTCGCCAACGAAGACGCCCAGGCCACACGCTTCGTGCCCGAGACCACCCACCTGCCCGCCGTGCAGGAAGCCATGGCCGAGCCGACCATGCGTGCGCGTACCTCGGCATTGCATGGTCTGGTCGAACGTTGGCCCCTGGCGCTGATCGTGCTCAGTGCCATCGCCATGGGCATCGGTGGATTCTTCCAGATCGTGCCGAGCTTGGTGCAGGGCGCGTTGACCCCGCCGATTGCCAACGTGCGACCGTACACCCCACTCGAACTCACCGGTCGCGACCTCTACATCCGCGAAGGCTGCTCGGGCTGCCACACACAACTGGTGCGCACGCTGCGCGCCGAGACTGAACGCTACCAGGGCGAATACACCCGCATGGGCGAACACATCTATGACCGTCCGTTCCTGTGGGGTTCGAAACGCACCGGTCCGGATTTGGCACGCGAAGGCCTGATCCGTCCAGGCGCGGCGTGGCACTACAGCCACTTTGAGAACCCCCAGGCACTGGTCGCCGGCAGCATCATGCCGTCGTATGTCTGGCTGACGCGTGACGAGATGGATCTCTCCACCGTTTCGCGCAAGCTCGCGGTCCTCGCTGCGCCACCGCTCTACACCCCCTACAGCGCGACGGAAATCGCCAACGCCGAGGCCCATGCGCGCACGCAAGCCGCGCTGATCGCCGCCGAACTGCGCCAGCAACCGGCGCTCGCCAACAAGGCCGACCTGGAGCGCAAGGAGGTCATCGCCGTGATCGCCTACCTCAAACGTCTCGGCCGCGACCTGCACCATCCCGCACCGACCACTTCCGCGTCAGGACGCTGATATGCTCAAAGAGATCCTTACCCCGACCGGCAGCGTGCTCCCTCTCATCGCTCTGGTGCTGTTCTTCGGTATCGCCTTGCTGGTGATCCTCTACATCGCCACCGATCGACGGAAGCAGCACCGCAGCCGCATGGAAGCCATGCCGCTTGATGATGGCACACCGGTAAAACGCGATGAGCAGGATGAAAAAACCAAGCCATGAGCGACACCCAGCCGGGCAAGAACGTGCCGAAGGAGCACATCCACGACGGCATCGTCGAATACGACAACGATCCGCCGCTGTGGCTGACGGCGACGTTCATCCTCTCGATGGTCTGGGGCATCGGTTACCTGCTGACCATGCACCTGTCGGTCGCAGCCAAACTGGGACCGGAAAAACTCCAGGCCGACCTCGCTGAACTGGCGGAACTGCGTGCGGCGAAGGACACGGGGCCACTCGACGAGGCCGCCATGCGCGCGTTGTCGAACGTACCCGAACGCATCGCCCGCGGCGAGGCGCTCTACGCCACGACCGAGTGCGTCACCTGTCACGGTGCCGACGGCACCAGCGATTCGAATCGCTCCGGCCCCAACCTGCGGGACCGCTGGTGGATCCACGGCAGTACCATGGAAGATATCGCGCGCATCATCCGCGACGGCGCGAACAACAACGCCATGCCGGCGCAAGGCCGCAAGCTGTCGAACCAGGACATCGCCAACCTGACGATCCACCTGGTGAGCCTGGCCCGTCAGGGCGACCGCAGCGGGAAATCAGCCGATCCAACACGCGAACGCGAAGCGCCGATCACCTACTGAACCACTGCCATGACCAACACACCCGCCCGCTCCTTCAACTTCTGGCCCTGGCTGCCGGTATTCGTCATCGGCGCGGCAGTGATCGCCAATACTGCGATCATCCTGGTCGCCAAACGCGTCAGTCCGCAGAAAGTCGAGGAACAGGCCTACGCCGCGAGCATGCACTTCGACACCGACAAGGCCGCTGCCGAGGCCTTCACCGCACGTGGCTTAAAACTAAGCGTGAGTGCGCCCGATCCCGCCACTCTGCACCTGAGCATCAGCGGTGGCGCGAGTGGTGCGAGTGGTGCGGGCGAGGTGCGCCTCTACCGCCCGGACGCGCCCGGTGCCGATCGCACCGTGGTGTGGGCTGATGTCGCCCAACCGCTCACCATTCCCCTGAGCCGCCAGGGCGTCTGGCGACTCGACCTGCGTCTGAGCGCGAGCGACGGCGAACGCCTCGCAGCCAAAACCATCATCGACACCCTAGGAGGACGTTCCCCATGATCTCACTCACTGCCGAACATGCGCTGCGTGCCGTGGTCTACCTCGCGAGCCATCCTGGGAACTGCTGCACGGTCGATTGCATCGCCAAACACACCGGCATCCCAGCGGGTTCGCTGGCCAAGGTGCTTCAACAACTCAACCGCGCCGGGCTGGTCAGTTCGCAACGTGGTCCCAACGGCGGCTTCGTCCTGACGCGTGCTCCCACCGCGCTGACCTTCATGGACGTGATCGTCGCCGCTGACGGTCAGGTCTCGGGTCGGCAGAGCGTGCCACGCGATGCCCTCGGTCGTCACTTGCAGGACACCCGCGCGCAGGTCGAAGCGACCTACCGTGCGACCACCATCGCCCAGTTCCTGCGCGAAAAAGAATCGGCCAACGAAACACTGGTGACCAAGGGCGAATGACCATGCGTCCGGTGGTCGATTTCAACCACGCGCCGTTCATCGTCATCTGGGAGGTGACGCGGGCGTGCGATCTCGCCTGCCGGCATTGCCGCGCCGAGGCGCAGCCGACGCCGGATGCCCAGGAGCTGACCACCGCGGAAGGACTGCGTCTGCTGTCGCGCGTGCGCGAGGAGTTCGGTCCGGTGTTGTTCGTGCTTACCGGTGGCGATCCGCTCAAGCGTGCTGACCTGCACGAACTGATACGCCACGGCACCGCGATCGGCCTGCGCATGACCATCACGCCGTCGGTCACGCCACTGCTGACCTCTCAGTCCCTCGGTGAACTGCATGCCAGTGGCATCCGCCGCGTGGCCATGAGCCTCGACGGCGCGGATGCGCAGACCCACGATCATTTCCGCGGCGTCGAGGGCACCTTCCGCCGCACGCTGTGGGCGTTGGAGACCGCACGTAACCTGGGCATGGAGATCCAGATCAACAGCACGATCTCGCGCCACAACCTGACGCAGGTCGAACAACTCGCGAAAACCGTCAGTTGGCTGGATGCGACGTTGTGGTCGGTGTTCATCCTGGTGCCGACCGGTCGCGCGGTGGGCGATGCCGAAGCGGTGGTGCCCTCGGCGGCGAAACACGAACTGCTGTACCGCCGCTTGGCGAACATCGCGCTCGATCCCACCACCACCTTCGATGTGAAGACCACTGCCGGTCAGCCCTACTACCGCGTGCTGGCGCAGGAACGTGCGCGCCGCGGCGTGGCGGTCGCCACGCGCTCCCTGCGCGCCCCACGTGGCGTGAACGATGGCAACGGCTTCTGTTTCATCAGCCACACCGGCGATATCTGTCCGTCGGGCTTTCTGCCGTTGGCGGCAGGGAACGTGCGCACGCACGACGTGGCAACGGTCTACCGCCACCACGAGCTGTTCACGCGTCTACGCCAACCGCATACGTTCAGTGGCAAATGCGGCGTGTGCGAGTTCAACGATCGCTGTGGTGGCAGCCGCAGCCGGACTTATGGACTCACTGGTGATCCGTTCGCTAGTGATCCAACGTGCGTCTATCAACCGAAGGTGGCGATCGTTCCAGGTTGAGTGCGAGGTGCGAGGTGCGAGGTGCGAGGCGGATCAGCTTGCCATCAGATGGCTGACCAGGATGCGCGTGCCGATCAGGATCAGCAGCACGCCACCGACCACCTCCGCCCGCCGACCGATGCGAACGCCCAGGTGACGACCGAGGAACGCGCCGATCAGTACCAACACCAGCGTGACGCCACCGATCACCAGTGACGGCCACCAGATGCCGAGCCCGAGTGCGGGCAGCGTCACACCTGCGACCAGCGCGTCGATGCTGGTGGCGAAGGCGAGCGACATCTGGATGCGCAGTCCGGGCCACGGCGATTGCGTCTGGGTCTCATCACCTCTCAGTCCTTCGATGGCGAGCTTCACACCGATAGCACCGAGTACGAAGAAGGCGATCCAGTGGTCGACCGCCGCCAACCACGCACCCGCCGCCAACGCCCCGGCGTAACCGAGTGCCGGCATCACTCCTTGGAACGTGCCGCACCACAGCCCGAACTCGACGCCACCACCGACCGGCACGTGCCGCGCCCGGATTGCCGTCGCGATCGCCACCGCCACCGCGTCCGACGCTAGACCGAGTGCGAGCAACAGCAGAGTCCACCAAGCGTCCATGGCCGGGCATCATGGTGCCGTCAAGGAAACGCAACGTCGCGCGCGGCCATACACCGACACCGACATCACGTCACAGATACGGCCACGCCACCGGCGGCAGCGCGCCGACGCCGAAGTCGATCTCGACCTGGCTGACCTGCACCATGGTGGCAAGGCTGAGGGCATGTAGTCGCTGCGGAAGTTCTTCGGCCAATACCGGCGTGGATCCATCCGCGCGGTAACGGATGAGGTCGAGCGCGGTGAGGTCCGCGGCCAGACTGAGGCTCGATGTGCCCGCCATATCTGGCGTAGTGAGGTCGAGTTCACGACGCACCGCCAACAACCGTTCGACCACCATGGTAGCCGGTTGTTCGAGCTGGCTGAGGATGGCCAAGGCATCGTAGTGCGTGGGCAGCAACGTGATGTGGGCCGCCTCCATCGCCCGCATCAGCGCCAACCAGCGATTGGCGGCATCATCCGGCCGCAGGCCGGTGAGCGGCAGCAGGTGGGCCGCGGTCTGCAGGTGATCCCCTTTGATCAAGCCAGCGGCGTTGAGGCGCTGATAGATCGCCTCGGTGTTGGCAGCGATGACCTCGGCGTTCCCAGGGATCTGGGCCAAGGCCGCGATCGCCGGCAGGTCATCCTTGCCGGTCAGCCACCAATGGAACTTCTTGAGCTGGATGTGCAGCACCTTGAGCCGTTCGGCTTCGAGCAGGCTGAAGGCGTCGTGCTCTGGAGCCGACATCAGGATCAACACCGTCAGTGGCTCATAACGACCGCCGTGGCGTAAGCCGACCTTGTCGAGCATCTCACCGATACGGTGGTATTCGCCCAGGAAGTCATGCAGTCGGGCGTGCTGCTTGAGCAACAGGGCCGCGATCACGAACCGCAGTGGGGACGCCAATGGCTTGTACCACTCGGCGTGGGTCAGCAGGTGATCCGCAATCAAGCGGATACGTTTGGCCAGCAATGCCGGTGCTTCCGTTTGGTAAACCGCCACCTGCGCGGCGAAACGCAACCAGAACGCATCGGTGAAGGACTGATGATCAAGATCGAGCTCACCGAGGATCTCACGGAAGCGTTCGAGTGGGATGAGGCGATGGATGTCGTGGCTCATGGCTACCTCCAGGCAGTGATGGGATCAGCGCTGCACACCGGCTGATCAGGATGGCGGATGCGGTGACTGCTGACGGTGGTCCATCCAGGCGCGGATGACCAGCGCAGCGATGAAACGCTTGCGGTCTTTGCCCGCCAGATGACGCAGGACTACGGAATCCGCCGCCAGTCCGATGACGAGCGACGACGGCGGGATGAGTGTTGGGCCAGTGGCCAGCTTGCGCGCGGCGATGTATTCCTGCATCACCATCGCAGGTTCCAGCGCCATGCTGGCCAATGCCGGCAGCACCGCGAGGTCGTCCTCCTGCACCGCGATGCCGCTGAGCAACAGTTCCGTGCGCAGAGCGCCAAGGCGCTCCAGTACCTGCACCGCGGAGGGTTCCGGCACACCACCACCCAACGCCACCAGGGCGCAGGGATCACCGGGAACCTCATCACCTTCGGACAAGGCCAGGTGCAGCGCTTCGATTTGATTGATCGCCTGATCGCAGCCCGACGAACCGGCGACCAGCAGCGCAGCGAGCGGCAGATCCTCCGGGCCCGTCGGCCACCAATGGCAGTGGCGCAGGCAAAGGTACGCACGCTGGATGTCGGCCACCGCCACAGCGTCATCCAACGGCTGCTCCAGCAGCAGGCGCACCAGCGCGGTGAGGGTTTCGATATCGTCGCTACGACGCTGGCCACCACGACGCAGACGTTCGCGCTGCGCCTCCACCCTGGTCATCACGTCCGCGGCGGAGCAGGCCAAGTGGGCGAAGATGGCGGCGGCGATGCGCTGCTGCCCGGCGGAAAGCATACGCAGCGCCGACGGGACCGGTTCAGGGAACACCGCCGGCACGGGGTCATCGGATCCGCACAACGCCAACAGCGGACGCCGCCAGGATCCTGCGGACATCCCCCCGCCGGCGGGCGGGAAGGCCTCTGCTTGGCCGGCGGGCACCATGGGAGCGGGGTTCGAGGTCCTCATAACAGCATATTCGGATGTCTTTGTCCTAATCAAGCACGGAATAGCATCCGCGGCCTGCACAGCGAAGCGCAGACAGAACACGTCAGTGAACGACTGATGGTCTAGCTCGAACTGCCCAGGATCTCGCGGAAGTGTCCGTGGGGGATGTGGCGATGGGTATCGGGGCTCACGGCCACCGGTGAAAAACATGGAGATCGCACCGCTGGCACGGACGGCATTCCGCGCATGTGAGGTTGATCTTTTCTCGAACGGTTCCCAACGTTCCGGCCTGGGTTGATTCCTGATCCAGCCGGAGCGCGGGACCGCGACGGCCCCGCATGACCTGCTCAAGGCCAAGCCAACGGAGAACTGACGCCGATACCGGCGCCGAGATCGAATTCCACCTGACTGATCTGCACCATGGTCGCCAGGGTGAGCGTGTGCATGCGCTGAAGCATCATCGCCATGCCATCGGCGGAGCTCAGGTAAGCGCCCGCGGTATCACACCGCACCAGGTCCAGCGCAGTGAGATCGGCCGCCAGCATAAGCGATGAATCGCCCGCCAGATCTGGATGCGTGAGGTCTAGTTCGCGACGGGTTGCGATTACACGATCGACCACCAGTTGCGGTGGCTGCACCAGCAGGCTGAGCACAGACAGCGCATCGTAATGCACCGGCCGCAGGTCCTCACCCATCATCGCCATGAGCTCCATCAGCGACATCCAGCGCTCACAAGCCTCCTCAGCGGACAACCCGGTGAGCGGCAGGAGATTCGCTGCGGTCTGCAGGTGATTTCCTTTGAGACATCCGCTGGTGGCCAGGCGCTGATAACACGCCTCGGTCTTGATCGCGATGTTTTCCGCGGTTTCGTCGATCTGTGCCAACGCGGCACATGCCGGCAGGTCATCGATGCCGGTCAACCACCAGTGGAATGACTTCATGCGCCGATGGATGGCCTTCAGCCGTTCCGCTTCCAGGACGCTGAAACTGTTGTGTCCTGGGGCATTATGCAGGATGAGGATGGTGAGCGGCTCAAAACGTCCGCCATGACGGAGGCCGACCTGATCCAGCATGTCGCCGATGCGATGGTACTCCGCGGAGAAATCGTGCAGGGAGGTGTTGGTCTTGAGCAGCAGTGCGGCGATGACATAGCGCATCGACGAACCTGCGGTCGCGAACCATGACACGTGGTGATGCAGATTGTCTGCGAGGGAATACAACCGCTGTGCGACCACCGGTGGTTCTTCTGGATGATAGATCGTCGCCTGGGCAGCGAAGCGCATCCAGAATGCGTCGCCATAGGTCTGATGATCGATATCAAGTTCCCCGAGAATGGCGCGGAACCGTTCCAGGGGAATAATGCGCTCATGATGCATGACGTCCTCCTGTGGCTGTGAGCCGAGGATGATTGGCGAGAAGGAGGCGAGGAACAAGGCGAGGAACAAGGCGAGGAACAAGGCGAGGAACAAGGCGAGGAGCAAGGCGAGGACTAAGGCGAGGAGAGCGTTCGCCCGATCACTCTCCCTTCACCTGTCATGCTAATAGGAAATCGCCGAATTCATTGGTTTTCTTCAGCACTGCGAAATGCAGTGGAACTTTTCGCCCTCGTCTCAGGCGGCCCACAACCCGAGGCCGAGCCGACGCAGACATCCCATCCAGGCATTACGTTCCTTGGCCCGCACCAGTTTGATCAGGCACTGGATTTTTTCGTCTTCGGTCAACGCACGCGGACGATTACGCAGTGCCATGCCGACCTCATCCGGCAGCTTGTCGTCTTTGCGCACGTTACAACCGCGGCAGGCAGTGACGACGTTGATCATGGTGTCGGGGCCGCCGCGACTGCGTGGGATCACGTGGTCGCGCGTGCCGGTGGTCATGCTGATCCTGGTGCCGCAGTATTGGCACTCGAAGGCGTCGCGGATGAACACCGCTTTGCGCGTCGGGACGTTGAACACCTGCCGACGACGCAGGGTCTTCACTTGGTAACGCATCAGCACGACGGCGGGCAGACGGAAGTTGTGGCGCTGACCACGCACGACGTCGGGATATTCCTCGAGCGGCACTGCTTTCCCAGAGAGCACCAGACCAAGCGCGTCGATCCAATGTTCCTCGATGGCGAGGAACTCGTAGCTGGCATTCAGCACCATGCAGCGCGACATGACCCCCCCGACTAGCGGCGGAGGGTATCGCTGCTTGCCGTTTGCAAACATCCGAGTGGGTGCTGCATCGGCAGATAGCCACCCCGCGTACCACGCGGTGGTGCCCAATGGCACAAAGCTAAGCCGGCTACCAGGAAAATTCCGCCACGAAGGCACGAAGGCACGAAGGAATCACCTTACAAGCGGTCGAAACGACTCTTCCTCTCTCGTCTTCGTGTCTTCGTGCCTTCGTGGCGAAAAATCCGTTTCGTTAGCTTTACGCCCTTGGGTGGTGCCCCCGTGGCACGGGCGTCCCGCCAATGCTGGAAAGCTAACGAAACCTGAATGCTAGGTTTACTGCATTTTCGTCGAGTCATCGCCTTAGCTTTCCAGCATTGGCGGGACGCACGTGCCACTGCGAGGTGCCCTCAGCGAGTGGTCACCAGGGCGTCGAGGGCGGCGGAACCAACCACGAACAGGTAGATCGCCGCGACGATGGCGAGTGCTGCCGGGGTCAGCTTGTAGCCCACCCACAAACGGAAGACCCCTGGGGAGCCGGTCTCTTGCCGACGATCAGACTGCGGGGCCACTGCTGGCGGCGCAGTGACCGCGTCGATGGCGATGCAGACCTTGAACAGGCCGAAGAACAGCAGCACGAAGCCGACCGCGATTGAGAAACGTATGCTCTGCAGGTGCAACATCATCGCGCTGGCAGCAAAGATGATCGACCCGACGAAACCAGCAAAAATCACGTACAACGCCAACCGGGTGCCGCGCAGCGGCACCCGGTTAGTTGTGGTCGTGGGATCGCCTTGATCAGTCATGCTCAGGCGATGGCCTTGGCTGCGGCAACGATGCCCGCGACGCCGATGCCGTGTTTGTTGTAGAGCTCATCAGCGGTGTACGCGCTCTGGCCAAACTCGCCCTGCACGCCCAGCACCTTCGCCGCGCTCGGCAGTTTGCCGTCCGCAGCGAGCTTGGTCAGCAGCATCGCACCCGCGCCGCCGAGGGCCTGGTGGTCCTCGACGGTGACGAGCTTGCCGCCGCACTTGGCCAGCGCTGCCTGATGGCCGGCTACATCCGGATGGTTCGGCGTGGCATTGTTGAGCACGATCGCGCCGATGCCGTCGGCGGCGAGTTTCTCCGCCGCCTTGATCGCATGGGTGACCAGCGAGCCGTTGGCGCTGATAACCACCAATTTGGTTTTTCCGGCGGTGGTGTCGGCCACGGTCATGGCCTTGCCCCAGGCGTAGTCGACCCCGGCGGGCTTGAGCGAGACCGGGAAGTTTTCACGGCCGCAGAAGAACAACGTCGCTTCCGGGTGATGACCGGCAGCGCGGTCCTTGGCGAAGGTCGCGATGGCGTGACCCATGGCCCACTCCGCCTCTTCGGCGCTGGCCGGGCAGTACTGCTGCACGTGTGGGATCGATCCCGTGGCGGCGAGGTAGGTCAGGCCCTGGTGCGACGCGCCGTCGGCAGCGTCCTGGAAACCGGTGTGGCTGAACACCGCGATGACCGGCGATTGCGACAACACGCCCATGGTCAGCGGCAGCAGGCCCTTGGTCGCGCCGAACTGCACGAAGGTGTCGACCACCGGAATATAGCCCTGCTTGGAGAAACCCGCGGCGGTGGAAACCATGTTGGACTCGGCGACGCCGACCTCGAACGACAGCTGCGGGAACTTGGCGCGAAACGGCGCGACGCCGGTCGAACCCTGGAGGTCGGCGCTGACGCTGACCACGGGCAGACCCTTTTCCGCCGCGGCGATCATCGCCTTGGGGAAGCCGGCCTGGATCTTGTCCTTCTTCACTACGGGCGCGGCCGGAGCAGCCGGTGCCGGAGCAGCAGCGGCCTTGGCGGCCTTCGCCGCAGCGGCGTCTTCGATCTCCTTGAGCCAGGCTTCGAATTCAGGAGCGATGGCCTTGCCGCCGTTGATCTCGACCACGAACGCGCGCAGCTTGCCGGCGACATCACCGCCACCGAGCGGATAGCCGTGGCCGCCGCTGGCGGATTTCACCGTGCTGGCAACGCCAAAGCCCTTCACCGTCTTGGCCCAGATGGCGACCGGCTGGGTGGGATGCGCTTCGACCGTGGCGATGGCCGATTCAACGGCGCTGTACGCCGCCTGCAGATCGTTGCCGTTGGCGAGCTTGATGATCTTCCAGCCCTGGCTCTCGAGCGAATTGAAATACGGCTGCATCGAGAACGCGTCCTCATCGACGCGACCGGAGAGCTTGGTGTTGTTGTCGCTGACGACCATGACGAACGGCGCGAGCAGGCCCTTCGACGCAAGGCCGGGGATGGCGGCGACGGCTTCCTTTGCTTCACCTTCCATCATCGCGCCATCGCTGATGACGCAGATGGTGGTGCGCTGGTGATTCGCCAGCACGTCGGCCATCGCCAGACCCTGGGAGATGGGGATCGACGAACCGAGCGGGCCGTTCGATACCATCACACCTTCAGGGAACAGATGCGACTCGCCGTGGCCGGTGAGTTTGCTGGTGATCGAGCGGAAGGCCTTGAGGTCGTTCACCGTGACGTCGGCGAAGCCGTAGTTGGCCTTCAGCGCGTAGACGCCGTTTTCGGTGTGGCCGGCGTCATTGACGAAGTTGAAACGCTGGTGCCACGGGCTGGTGCTGAACATGATGGCGTGGATCGCCGACATCAGTTCCGCGAGCGCGGCCGGACCACCCCAGTGGCAGGCGGCACCGCCGATGACAGCGTTCATGTCCATCAGGGCGACCATGGTGCGCGTCGCAACCGGGCAGGCGACCGTCTCGCTACCGCCGTCAGCGCGCTTGACCGTCGCAGCGAACTTCGGCTTGCCAGGATTGCCCGCCAGCGGGTTCGGATAGCTCAGGCCCTTACGGTAGCGCTGTTCCGGCGGAATGGCGGCGGCGGCGGCGAGTTCAACTCCCATGGGATCTGCTCTTTCTTCAGTGATTTTGTGGAGGCCGAGACTGTGGGGCGGCGGCCAAGGAGGCAAGCGCGACGGCGCGTATAGCGGGTGTGCGAAGTCCGCAGAGCGGAGGGGGATATGGAAAGGTTCGAAGGGTACGAAGGGTACGAAGGGTACGAAGGGTACGAAAGGTCCAAAGACACGCGCGACCGGAGCATCCCGAAAACGACGACCTCCTGGCTGAACCAGTCGTGCCATTCCCACTGCTCGTACCCTTTCGCACTTTTCGTACTCCTCGTACTCCTCGTACTCCTCGTACTCCTCGTACTCCTCGTACTCCTCGTACTCCTCGTACTCCTCGTACCCCTCGTACCCCTCAATCATCTCCCTCCCCCACACACCGCGGAACCTCGCGGAAAACGCCGCATGACTGTTTCGGTCGCCAACCTAGAAAGCCGTCCATGCGCACCGCCCTCCTCGCCCTGGTCCTCTCGCTGCCTGCCACCTCGCTGATCGCTGGCGAAGCTGCGCGACCGACCTTCATCAATGCGCGGGTGTCGGCCAAGGAGATCTGCCTGAATGAGACCGTGCGCGTCGAGTTCACCACCCTGCCACGCGACATCGAAGGTGTCGATGTCGCCCAATCGGTGGCCAACAGTCTGCGCCTGAGCGCGACCACCACTTGGCGCTTGGTCGGCGAACCGACCGCCACCGAGGTCCTGCGCGGCGCTCCCTCGCCGGCGGCACCAGCGGAGGGCGACAAACCCGCGCGCGAACGCCCGAAGCCCATCACCGTGGTCTTCCATGTACTGCCGCGCACCACCGGCGATGTGTCGCTGCCGGACATCCCCATCACCTGGCTGCAAGGCAACACGGTCGCGCGTTTCGCGCCGGTGGTGGTCAAACCCAACCTCATCATCGCCGGCAAGATTTCGGAACTGCCGCGTGAAGCTGCTGGCGTTGGCGGCTTCCACTGGTCGAGCACGCTCGACGAAGTGCGCACGCGCGTCGACGAGAGCAAGGTCAAACGCGACGGTCAGCGCACCTTGATCACCCCGCAGCCGAACCTGACCCTGATCTTCACCGGTGGCATCTTCGGCGAAGCCCTGCTGCGCGCCCCAGGCCTGAGCAAGGAACAGGCACGCACCAGCTTCCTGCAACGCTGGGGCATCCCCCAGCAAGAGGACGCCAACTCGCTGACCTGGATCATCGGCTGGATCCGCATCACCGCGCGTCCGGATGCCGATGGCATCAGCCTGCAACTGGTGCGTGAAGACGCGCAGGCACAACTCGCCAACGCGCAAGTCACCGGCGATGTCTTCAACGTCCTGGACGGTCCGCTAGAAACCCCGACGCAAGCCGCCGAACGCAAAGAGCGCGAGATCAAGGCCGAGGTGGATCGCCCGGCGGTGCCGGAGAAGTGATCTCCTTCGTGGCACGGGCGTCTCGCCCGTGATCTAAGTCCCCCACCCACGGGCGAGACGCCCGTGCCACGTACGGAAGACATGCCCAGCGGACACCGCGTGGTTGGCAAGCCGGACACCGGTGTGATGCTCCGCCCCCTGCATGCGCCAGCCCCTTGGACCAGCCGACATCTTCGCTGATTTGCTCGATGGCATCATCCGGCATGAGGGTGGCAGCGGGAACGTCGGGCAGTTGCGCGTTCATCTCGACGGCAAGATTGATGCCGAGGCCTTGAGCCGGGCATGGTGCGCGCTCGGACACGAAGCCTGGACCTTGGGCGCGCGCTTCCGTCGTGGACTGCGCGGTGCGGCGCTGCACACCGCTGGTCCGGTCGAATTGGAATTGGAACACGCGCATCATGCGCATGTGGTCGCTGCGCAGCATTTGCGTGAAGGCACCGGTAACGTCGCGATGCGGTTGGCGTTGGTCGATGATGGACTGGTGCTGACCTGGGATCATCGCCTGTGCGATGCCCGTGGCGCTGCTGGCGTGCTCGCGGCGTTGCCGCGACTCGCAATCGGACAACACCTGGGAGAACCGTGGTGGACACCCGACTACCGCTGGGTGCCCGGTGTTCCGCGTGCCGCACGCGTGCGTGGGCCGATGGCGCAGCAGGCGATGCCGCTGCTCATTCCACACCGCTTGGTGCCGCTCTGGCGGCCGTTGGCGAAGCCGACACGTTCGCCGGCAAATCCGGCCTCGCCGATCACCACCTGCACTACCGTACTCGGTGACGAGGGCACCAAGGCCTATACGGCACGCCAGCGTCAGGCGACCGGACGGATGGCCGAGACCCCCTTCCTGCTCGCCTGCGTCGCCGCGGCGCTCGAAGCGGCGCGTGGCGTTGATGGCGACGTGTTGATGCCGCTGACCGTTGATCTGCGCGAAGGTGGCGAAAAACGCCTGCTCGCCAACTGTCACGGCTACTGCTTCCTGCGTGTGCCCGCCGGATTGGCGACCAAAGATCTGGTCGCTGCCGCCAATCATCTGAAGCAGGCGCATCGTGAATGGATCGCCGCCGACGGCTTGGTGAAACTCTCCGCCTCGATGTCGTGGTTCGGCCATCTGCCACGACGACTGGCACGCGCACAACTCGGCAACCACCACGCGGGTGTATGGGCGTCGTGTGTCGTGGCGAATGCAGGTGCGACTCCGCTAGGTGAATCGTGGTTCGGTGCACGCGTGATCGGCGTCGATCACGCGGCGTGTATTCCAGGAACGCCGGGCATCGGCGTGTTGTTCCATCGCGATGCGCGTGGTCTGGGATTTTCGACACTCGCCACTGGACGTGTCATCAAGACGATCCCACCACAACGTTTCGCCGACCTGTTGCGCTGGCAACTCATGGAACGCCCGCTCGGGTAATTCCGTCGTCGGCCCTCCGCTTTCCCCTGGACCTCCGCCGGCGAGCGACAGCATCCCGCCCCCATGTACGACGTCCTCGCCGCTCTCTGCACTTCCGAGAATCTCATCGCCTTGGCCACCCTCACCGGCCTGGAGATCGTGCTCGGCATCGACAACGTGATCTTCCTGGCGATCTTGGTCGCCAAACTGCCGCCGGAACAACGGCCCAAAGCACGTCTCATCGGCCTGAGTCTGGCGATGTTCGCGCGCATCGGCTTGCTGCTGTCGATCACCTGGGTGATGAGCCTGACCAATACGCTGTTCTCCGTGTGGGGGCAGGACATCAGTGGCAAGGATCTGATCCTGATCCTCGGTGGGTTATTCCTAATCGCCAAATCGACGCACGAAATTCACCACAAGTTGGAGAGCGCCGACATCGACCAGCATGCGAGTGGCGGAGGCGGCCATGCCTCGTGGGGCAGCATCCTGATCCAGATCGTGCTGATCGACATCGTGTTCTCGCTCGACTCGGTGATCACTGCGGTGGGCATGGTCAATCCGGCGGCGGGTGCGGCGACTGCGGGCAGCCTGGTACTGAACGCCGACGGTCAGGCCAAACTGGCGGTGATGATCATCGCCGTCGTGCTCTCGATCATCGTGATGATCATGTTCGCCGGCAAGATTGGCGACTTCGTTGAGAAGCACCCGACCATCAAGATCCTCGCTCTGTCATTCCTCATCCTCATCGGCGTCATGCTGATGGTCGAGGGCTTCGATGGTCACGTGAACAAGGGCTACATCTACTTCGCCATGGCATTCAGCTTGGCGGTAGAGTTCATCAACATGAAGCTGCTCAAGAAGACCAAACCCAAGGTCGGCGGCATCACTGGCACACCGATGCCGGAAGGGCATGTGCTCAAGGAAGAGCCGAAGGCTCCGTGAGTCGCAGGGATTCCCTGTAATCCCCGCGTCGATCCCGACTAGAGGGAGCCATGCGCTCCTTCCTGCTCCTGGCTGTGTCCATCGCCCTGGCCCTATCGGCCGAACGGCCCCCCAACATCGTCCTGATCTACGCCGACGATCTCGGCTACGGCGACCTGTCGTGTTATGGTGCGACCGCGGTGAAGACCCCACACTGCGATCGTGTTGCGGCGGAGGGCCTGCGCCTGACCAGCGGCTACTGCACCTCGGCGACCTGCACCCCCTCACGCTACAGCATGCTCACCGGTGAGTACGCATGGCGACGCAAGGGCACCGGCATCCTGCCCGGCGATGCGACGATGATCATCGAACCCGGACGTGCGACGTTGCCGGCGCAGCTCAAGCGTGCGGGTTATGCCACCGCTGTCGTGGGAAAGTGGCATCTTGGCCTGGGCACCAAAGAACATCCGGTCGACTGGAATGGCGACGTCGGCCCAGGACCACTCGACATCGGTTTCGATTCCTGCTTCCTGATGCCCGCCACCGGCGATCGGGTACCATGTGTGTACCTGCGTGATCGTCGTGTGGTCGGACTCGATCCGGCGGATCCGATCGCGGTGTCGTACAAGGAAGCATTCCCGGGCGTACCAACCGGCGTCACCGCGCGCGCCACGCTGAAAATGGATTGGGATTACGGCCACAACGAGGCGGTGGTCAACGGCGTCGGCCGCATCGGCCACATGAAGGGCGGCACCGCGGCGCTGTGGAAGGACGAAGACATGGCCGACGTGCTTGCCCGTGAGGGCGCGGCCTACATCGCGCGGTTCAAGGACCAGCCATTCTTCCTCTACTACGCCGCGCACAGCATTCACGTCCCGCGCGTGGTGCATGAACGTTTCGTCGGGGCCACCACCATGGGCCCGCGTGGCGATGCGATTGTCGAATTCGATTTCCAAGTCGGCGTCTTGATGGATGCACTCAAAGCCAACGGCGTGGCCGAGAACACCCTGGTGATCATCACCAGTGACAACGGCCCAGTGCTGAACGACGGCTACAAAGATCAGGCGGCGGAAAAAATCGGTGATCACCGCGCAGGCGGCCCACTGCGGGGCGGTAAATACAGTTCATTCGAGGCTGGTTGCCGTGTGCCGTTCCTGGTGTGGGGCCCTGGCGTGAAACCCGGTGTCAGTGACGCGCTGGTCAGCCAGATCGACCTTGCCACCACCTGCGCTGGGCTTGCCGGAGTGGTTCCCACCGCGAACGAATGTCCCGACAGCCTGCCGCAAGCGGATGCGCTGCTTGGCAAGGACAGCGTCGGACGCCCCTGGATGATCGAACACGCCACTGGCCTCGCGCTTCGCGTTGGCCAGTGGAAGTACCATCTGCCGCAGAAGACCCGTGACGACATCATCACCCGCAGTACGGCATCCATTGCCGATCCTGGCCAACTCTACGATCTGGCTGCTGACCCTGGGGAACGCACGCCGGTGGAGCAGGCTGAACGACGCGACGCAATGAAAGCCCAGCTCACCACTCTACGCACGGCGGCGGGGACACGCCCTGGGTTCACCGACGCAGGAAAATAATCCCCCGCGCTGGCCAAGCCCCGGTCTATTCACGCCGTCCGTTTGGTTGTCCCAGGTATGCGTAACGCCACCACCGCATGGTGGGAGAGCGGTTCGTTGACGACCGCCAGTTCAGCAATGCGTTTGGTGATGGCCCCAAGGGTGGTGCGCGCCAACAACGACACCAGTTCACTAGGCACCGCGGCAACCGCGCTCGGCGACAGAATGATGGCAGCATCGCCTGGAGCGAATTTAACCCGTCCACACCACGGTTTTCCACGCGACATCAGCACCTGGCCCCGGCCCTGCCGCACCAGTAAGATGCGGTGCCTGCCGTGGATCCAGGCGAAACCGTAGGACGGTGCGATCACCATCGCGGCCACGTGCAACTGCGGAAAATCCTGCGTCGCCTCGGCAACCAATTCCTGGATGGACTTGGCCGCCTCGACATCGGCGCCACCGGCAATCAGAGGCAACATCGACTGCCGCAGACGCTCCAACAACACATCGAGCGGTCGATCCTTGGCATGTTGTGCCATCACCAGCAGGTATGCCTTCCGCAGTGCCGATACGGGCGGTTTTTTCTCGCCGAGGAGTTGAGTGGTCGTATGCACAGATTCTTCACACAGCAGAGCACGTTGATAGACCAGGGCGCCAGGCGTGCGCCGCACGATCATCGCTGCGACCTCGAGGTTTTCGCTGCGCGTCGTACGTTTTTCGGATGGGGTCTTCTCTGGCATGGCTGGTTCTCCTGGGATCGCGTAACGGCAGCGGTGGCCTACCGTTGCCCACGGGAGCATGTCCCGTTTGGAATTTCGATCCTAGCAAAAGGGCGATAATTTACAGTAAAATAAAGGTTCTTCGGCGAGATGAGTGGGTGAACCAAATGCAAGTCGGCCCGACAGTCCTCTAAAGGGAAGGCATGACGGCTTGCCACAGAGGCCACTGAGGCCACTGAGGCCACTGAGATGGGAAAACCAGTTCTTCTCTGTGGCCTCTGTGGCCTCTGTGGCCTCTGTGGCAGGTTGTCTTGCCTTTGTTCTGGCCCTTGCCCAAGTATCACCCACTCGCCTCGCCGAAGAACCAAAATAAATCTCATTCCCGATAGCCGACAATTTGCATGCACTGATGTTCGTGACTGATCGCCACTTCACTGTCCGAGCAGGCCCAAACCATTCAGCAGGAAACCACTCACCGGCGGCTGCTTCGCCAACGCCCACGCTTCATCGCGGCTGACTTCGATGACCTCAATCAGCTCCATGGCTTCATGCGTGCGCGTGCCGGTCTGCACCAGACCTTCAGCCAACACCACATGCAAACGCATGCGGCAGAGACCCGGCACCGGCTCAAAGGCGGTCAGCAGCCGCGTGTGGGCAGCACGGTAACCGGTCTCTTCTTCCAGCTCACGCACTGCGGCGGCACAGGGATCCTCACCATGATCGATGCCACCAGCGGGAAATTCATGCACCCACGCGCGGTAGGGATGGCGGTAGATTTTTTCCAACACCAACCGGCCATCAGCGAGCACCGGCACCACCAGCACCGCATCCCACGTGGTGTCGATGAAGTGGTAGGTGTACGGGTTGCCGTCCGGCGCGGTCAGGTCTTCGGCGATGGTGGTGAAGAACTTGTTACGCGCGGTTTCATGACGCGCGTGGATCGGCGGGATGAGCATTGGTGCCAGCATCCGCAGCCGTGTCGCCGGTGAAACCCAGATCGTGGCAGGCCGCCAGGTAGGTCGCCGCCGACCACGCCTGGAAGGCCTTGCCCATCGGTCTGCCAGTGGTGCCGTGGTACCACTCGTTGAACTCCCAGGCGTGGGTGCGGCCTTGCTGGTTGCAGCGCGCCAAACGTGCGAGTTCGTGCGCGGCGGCGTTCTCCTGGCCGAGGCGATGGATGAAGCGCACCCACAAGCCGCCGACGAACGGCCACGCACCACCATTGTGATAATGATGCGGCAAATTGAGCAGATTGACGGTGTAGTACGGACGCCAATCGGGATCGCCGGCCTGCACCACGGGATAGAGGTTGGTCACTGGCCACGGCTGATTGACACCGACGCCCCACATGAAGGAGAGCGCGGTGCGCGCCTTGGGTACGTCGAGCACGTGGAAGAGGAACCCCAGCACGTTGCCGAGCACGTCACAGCGCCAGTTGAAGCTGAAGGGTGAGACCTCCGCCAGCAGGTAACGCGCATCACCGAGCGAAAACTGGCGATCGGCAAAGGTGGTCGACAGTGGGCCGCTCTCCGGCACCGACGTCGACGGCCAGAATACATGGAGAATGCGGCCACGGATGCGCTGCGAATCACCGAGTTGGGCAATGGCCTCGTCGTCGCGTCCCAGACGGATGAGCAGGTGGCCCCAGCAGACCTTGGCGCGGTACCACAGTACTTCGTCGTAGAGCACGTTGTAGCTGCGGCCGAACAGGTCGGTCCAATCACCGGCCTCGGGGATCTCCAGTAGGCCATCGCGATTGGAGTCCTGCGCTTGAAGCCAACGCATCACCGCAACCAAGGTGCTGCGATGGCGGACGAGGAACTCCTGATCGCCGGTATGCTGGACGAAGCCATGCACCGCGATCACCAGCCACAGCGCACTGTCGATCGCGGCGATGCCACCAACGCCGCTGTAATCCGGCACGCCATCGGCGATGCGCACGTTGGCGGGCACCTGGCCATCGCTGGTGGTGTTGGACAACAGCGTCTCCAGGCTGCGGCGCGCACCGTCGATGATGTCCGGCTGGTCGGTACACAGGGTGCCCATGATGGTGATGGCGGCGTCGCGGCCCCAGACGCTGCGGTAGTTCGCGTCGGTACCGACCACCTCATTATCGTCGAGGCTGCATGCAGAAAAGCCGCGCGGCGTAAGATTGCGGCGGATGCACACCAGCGCTTGGCGGTAACCCTCGGTGATAAGACTACGTTCCTCGTCGCTAATCGCCGTCTGCGCGTCGGCACTCAGCAACAGGTGCATCTCGTTATCACCGGTGCTCGTACCGGCCCCAGGAGCCTGGACCGGACCGAACACACCGAAATGTGCGAGGCCATCGTTGAGACCCTCGGCGAACGGACGCGTGGCGTGGAACACCTCGCGCCCAACCGTTGCGCTGATCAGTTCCGGCTGGGCGTTCTCCACCAGAATGCCGCGCACCCCTGGGAGTGCGAACACGCTGCAGTCGCTGCCGCGGTCGCCGGCCACCAGCACCTCACCTGGGTCGAGGCCGAGGTGCGAACAAAGCCACGCCAGCGCACGACCCTTGCTGGTGCCGAACGGCACCACGTCGAGGTCACGGCTGTTGGAGTACACCACTGTTGCCGCCAGACCGCGCTCGGCGAGTTGATGGCGGACGCCGTTGATCGCCGCCTCATCCGCTGATGGCAGGTACCAACTCGATTTCCACGGGGTCTGAAAGTTGTCGGGTTGACGTGTGACCCCAGGGACCGCCGCCACCACCAGTTCCACCGCCGCGCGATCCCAACCCTCGGCCGAACGTCGGGCGTAACCGTCAATGCGTCCACCAGCGGCGACATCAAGGATCTCGGTGCCGACCGCAGCGATGATGAAATCGGGACGTGGCACCGTCCCCGCGTTGACCAACGCCAACACGTCGTCGCCCAGGCGACCGGTGTTGTAACACAGCAACGGACGAGTGCGGGATGACAACCCAGCCCAACGTGCCGCGAAGGCCGCGGTCGCGGTCGGATTGCCAACCAGCGAGCCATCGAGTGGCGTGGAGAACAGCCGGATGCTCATAATGGTTTCCTGATCAGGCGACGGGCGGCGCGGGTCGCGGGTGTACCCAGGCCGAACGCGGTCAGCCCTTCGATCACGCCGTCGCTGGCGAATTTTTTTGCCCGGAAGACACCGAGCCCACGTACCCCGGCCAACAGACCGGGCGTGGCGTTCGCCACCACGATCCCGCGCACACCGTCGACCTGGAACATCGCTAGGTCGTTCTCGGTATCGCCGGCGACCACCACGTGTTCTGGCGACACGTGCAGGTGATGGGCCACCCAGGACACCGCGCGGCCTTTATCTGCGTCCTCTGGGAGCACATCCAGGTCACGGCGGCTGGAATAAATCACCCGCACCCGCAATTCGACCTCGGCCAGTGCGACGCGGATACGCGCGACGGCGGCCTCGTCGGCGTCGTACAGGAACCAACTCGATTTGAACGGGCTCTGATAACGCGCTGGTTGCGGCTGCACGCCGGTGACGCCGACCATGACGTCGTGTACCAGCGAACGGTCCCAGCCTTCGCGGAACCGTTCGCGGTAGCCGACCACCGGACGGCCAGCGCCATCAACGATGCTGGTGCCGACACCGCCGATGACAAAGTCGGGCGGCGGCAGGCGCACCTGCGGCACCACCTCCAGCACGTCGTGGTAGAGCCGGCCGCTGCTGTAGACCAGCAATGGACGATCGTTCAGCGGCAGCGCGTTCCACCACGTGCTGAAGCGGTCGACCGTCGGCTGGTCGCCGTCGAAGGGCAACAGTGTCCCGTCAAGGTCGCTGACGAACAGACGGATTGGTCTTTGCGGCATGACTCGTCTCACAGGAAATCGACGAAGGCGCCTTCTGCACCCTCGGCAAAGTCAGGCGACTCCAGGCCGCGCAGGCCGCGGTTTTCGGCCGCACCCAGCAACTGCTGAGCGATACCAGTCCAGGTGAAGGTCGCGCGCGCACGGCGAGGCGCACGCGTGCGCAGCATATAGTCGAGTCCACGCAGACGCAGCACCTTGGTGATGGTGATGCCAAGGTCCTCCGCGTCGAACGGATCGGCGACCAGCGCATGCACGCCGAACACCAACGTTCGCCACAGGCCACCATGGCAGGTCACCACCGTCGGCGTGCCGCAGGCCATACTTTCCACCGCGGTCATGCCGAACGGTTCGTAGCGGCTGCACAGCACGAAGCAGTCGGCGGCGCGATACCAATCCGGCAGATCGGCGTCGGGGATGAAGTGGTCGAATACCACGTTTTCACGCAATCCCATCTCGTCCACCAGTGCGGTGAGTTCGTTCATGAGCTTCTGTTCGAACTCGCCAAGCTGCTCGCCACCAGCAGCGATGCGTAGGCGTGCTTCCGGTATGCGTTTGGCCACCACTGCAAAGGCGCGGATCAGCAAGTCGTAGCCTTTGTTGCGGGCAAGGCGACCGAGCGCCAGCACCGTCGGCCCCTTGAAGCCGAGCCGTTCGCGTGCGACTTGACGCGTCGCGGTGGACACCGGGTAGAAACGGTTGTCGTCGTAGCCGGGTGGGATCATGCGCACGCGGTCACGTGGCAAGCCGTAATCCTTCACCAGCAGATCGGTCTGGATCGGCGTAGTGGCGATCACCAGATCGCTCTCGCTGTAGATGAGCGTTTCGTGGTGGATGCGCTCCTTGAAGTTGTACTGCTTCTCGAACTCGTCGTCATGTCCTGGGTAGTCGTCGCGCATCTGCTTCTGTTTCCACTGGCCGAGCGAGTGCGGCGTGTGGACGTGCGGCGTGGCGAGCGGCTCGGCAAGCAGTTGACTGGCATACCCAGCGTCCCAGTAGTGCGAATTGATGAAGACATAGGATACATCGTGTTTGCGGATGGTGGCCAGCACCTTGCGTGCCCACTCCTTCAGTGAACGGTGAATATACTCCTTGGGGATGAAGTCCTTGCCCCCGCACGGCACACGCAGCACGCGCACGCGCTCGGTCATCACATCGACCTCGGGCTGGTCCTCGAACCGCCGGGTCCAGATGTCGACCTCATAACCCATGTCCGCCAGTTTTTTGGCCAACTCCAACACGTAGACGACCTGACCGCCGGTGTCGGCTTTGCCGAGCGGCGGTTGGGCCGCCACGTAGCCGTGGGTCGAGACCATAGCAATACGCGGCAGGGTGGAGCGGTTACATCGGTCGAGCAGATCGTCGATGGTGCGGACAGGATCAGTCATGAAGCCTCCAGGTCCGGGTGGGTTTTTTCCGGATACTGCAGCCCCACCATGCACACGGATCAGTGGGGAGGCAACCCTGGATCACGGCCGCGTGGGGACTGCGCCGTGCCGCGGGATGCTGTCGGTGGGTGGGATGACGGTGATACCAGGATGTTTGATCGCACCAAGTCGGATGGGGCTGATCGCAACGTTCCACAGCACGGCGTGCGTCTGCACATGGGACCGTGGGCCACTGGCTGGCAGTTCGTCCTCTTGCGGGCCAGCGGCCAATGCAGGAAAGCGAAGATGAAGACTCGACGGCAAGAAAAAACCTAGCCACAGAGCCCACAGAGAGCACAGAGGAAGGCATTGTTCTTCTCCTCTGTGCTCTCTGTGCTCTCTGTGGGCTCTGTGGCTAGATTTCTTGCCTTCTGATTTCGTTAGCTTTCGAGCATTGGCCAGTGGCCCACGGTCCCAGGGAGGAGTGAAGACCACGGGCCGGCATCGCCGGCCAGCCGTGCGCAGCACGGCCGATCGCGCAGCGATCGCGCGGGCGTGGAGTGGAGTGGAGCGGAGCGGTGATCCCGCCCACGAAGCACAACCAACGTCGTTCGCGTTATGGGGGGAGCGAGGTGACTGAGCGCAGCGAAGGAGCCGAGCGGACCGGGGGGAGTCGCGAAGCGATCCCCCCGGAGCAACCTGCCCTGACGTGCGTAGCACGTCACCGCGCGCAGCGCGGTAGCCCGGCCCCGCCGGGCTTAGGGCAGAGGAAGAAACGGCGTCTGGTCGAAGCGATCATCCAGGTCTTCATAGACCGCAGTGATCTCATCAACCGGGATATAGATGCGGTACTTGTGCGCCTCTTTTCCAAACTTGTCGATCGCATCGGCGAGCAGGATCTCGCGGCGACCCTCGTCGCCGAACTCGCCACCCTTCTTGAGTGAGCCCTGGTAGATCTTGCGGCTCATCTCCGCCGACCAGTGCAGGCAGCGGACTTCACCGATGACGATTTCCTTGCGGATCTCGACCAGCTTCATGATGAAGCGTTCGCCACGACGCACGATGACGGTGGCGACGCGTTGCTGGTCGACCAGGACTTCGAGGACCTTCTGCAACGAGCCCGGATGATCCGTGCCCGGAACGATGATCTTCTTGTCGCCGCTCATGGTGCCGCCTTCGGCGGCACCGC